>CAZJCV010000038.1:0-18061 GCA_964544535.1 uncultured Lachnospiraceae bacterium
ATGAATTTGTTTAAAACTAATTCACTTGTGAATTTGTTTATAACTAATTCTTTTTTGAATTTGTTATTATTTTCAGGGTTGTTTTACTGTTTAATTATCAAGGTTCATCAAAAAATTACTGCTAACCTATTTGTTTTGGTAAAGGCCAGCTCAAATATATTAACACACGGTTAATTCTTTGTCAACACTTTGTTTTGGTTTTTATAAATTACCAAAATCAAAGTTAACGGAGAAGGAGGGATTTGAACCCTCGCGCCGCTATAAACGACCTACTCCCTTTCCAGGGGAGCCCCTTCAGCCTCTTGGGTACTTCTCCAAAACCTGTATATTATATCATTATAAGAATGCTTATATTTACAATTAATTTAATTCAAAAAAATAAGGCATTATAAATAATGCTTTATTTAAAACGGAGAGGGTGGGATTCGAACCCACGGCCCCTGACGGAGTCACTGGTTTTCAAGACCAGCTCCTTACAGCCACTCGGACACCTCTCCAAGGTTGCTTGAATAGTATAACAAAATGATTTTTTAAAGTCAAGTATTTTTCAAATATTTTTATCTCTATATTACAGGTATTTATTTCAAGCCTTAAAACACACCTATCAATATGTGTCTAATGATTTTTCATTAATGTATTAGCTACTATAATATCTTCCGGTGTTGTTATCTTGATGTTTGTATAACTACCTTCTAATAGTTTTATAGGATGACTAGTATAATGTTCAACTACCATAGCATCATCAGTGATATTAAACTTTGTATCATATTCACCTAAGAAACTTAACTCCATAATAGCTGCTTCATATGCTTTCATTATTAGGGAATACGAAAATGCCTGAGGAGTCTGAACAATCCAAGTGTGTTTTCTATCAGGAGTATTAGTCACCAGATTATTATCATTAACTATTTTTATAGTATCCTTCGAAGGCATCCCTAGCACACAAGCCTTATACTGCTTAACATCTTCTAGTATACCTTCAATTAAATCATGACTAATAAATGGCCTAGCACCATCATGAACCAAGACATAATCAGCTTTTTTAATTACCTTTAATCCATTATAAACCGAAAAATATCTTTCGCTTCCACCTGCTATAACTTCTTTTACTTTACTAAATTCATATTTTTCAACAATATGTTTTCGATTATAATCTATTTCATCCTTGCCAACGACAAGAACAATTTCATCAACACTGCTATCCTCAAATGTTTGTAAGGAATAGTAAATTAATGGCTTGCCTCTTAACTCCATATACTGTTTTGGAATATCACTGTTCATTCTGCTACCACTTCCGGCAGCCAACACTATAGCTACAGATTTCATTTTAAAATCCTCACATTCTTTTCTGTGCTTAATAATAAGAACAAACTCATGAACTTACTACCTTTCACCTAGTCTTAAATTGGGAACTGCATTTAAATCAAGACCTGAACGTATACCTTTTAAATAATCATAATAAGCTGCGCTTGCAATCATAGCTGCATTATCTGTACAAAGAATTGGACTTGGATAATATAGTTGTATATTATTTTTATTGCAAGCTTCTTTCATAGATGCTCTTAATGCTGAATTAGAAGCTACTCCTCCAGCTAGTGTAATCTTATCCATTCCATAATCTTTTGCTGCAAGAATTGTTTTGTTTACTAATACTTCTACTACCGCTTCTTGAAATGACGCTGCAACATCAGCCTTATTTATACTTTCACCTTTCATTTCAGCGGAGTTTAAATAGTTGAGCACTGATGATTTCAAACCACTAAAACTAAAATCATATGGGGCACCTTCGATGCTAGCCCTTGGAAATTCAATTGCATGTCTATTTCCTTCTTTGGCCAAGGCATCTATCTTAGGCCCACCAGGATACCCAAGCCCTATTGATCTTGCAATCTTATCAAATGCTTCTCCTGCTGCATCATCTCTTGTTTTGCCCAATATATCAAAATCAGCATAATCTTTCACCTTGACAATATGACTATGTCCACCCGATACAATTAAACATAAAAATGGTGGCTCTAATTCTGGATATTGAATATAGTTTGCAGAAATATGACCCTCAATATGATGAACACCAACCAAAGGTTTTTTTGCTACATAGCTTATTGCTTTTGCTTCAGCTACGCCAACCAAAAGTGCTCCCACTAATCCAGGGCCATAAGTAACTCCTATAATATTTATATCCTCTAATGTCATATTAGCTTGTGATAACGCTTCTTTTATAACCGGATTAATCTTTTCAACATGTTTTCTTGATGCTATCTCAGGCACCACTCCCCCATATATTGTATGAAGGGGTATCTGAGATGATATAACATTGGATAACACTTCTCTTCCATTTCTTACAACAGCTGCTGCAGTTTCATCGCATGACGTCTCTATTCCTAACACTATCATATCTTCTTTTTCCATTTATGTTACACTTCCTTCAATCTTACAGTAATCTTATATCTCTATGGAATCCTTGTCAGAAAGCTCCCATCCAAGTATTTTCCATTGTCCATCTTCATCTCTTCTCAAGGTAAACTCCTCAAAAACTTTAATAATTTCTTTGGATTCAGCAAATGAAATGGATGCAACTATTGAAGCATATTCTATATCTTCTTCTGTCCAATATTTAATATTTTCCTTATTCTCTATTAAATAATTTGTAATTTCTTTATCAGCTTCATGGAATCTTTCAATTTCTTCGTTTATAATTCTTATCTGACTTTCTACAGGGTTCTTTTCTAATAGTTCTTCATCATAAAGTATGCGTTCTTGATTAACCAAGTCATCAATTTCTTCTTTGGTTAATTTATCATTATATAAGCACTTTGTGATTCTCAAATGCAGGCGTAAAACTTCTGTTGGGGTTGCTGGATAGGCAAGCTCTATATCTTTCTCAATTAGTATCTCCGCCTCTGTCTTTTTCCTTATTGTATCAGGAATAATAGGTTTTGTGACATTATTTATATAGTAATAAGCATAAATAACTACAACTACAAAAACAGACATTAGAAGAACTGTTAGTAAAGTGTTTTTAGCTAAGTATTCCTTGAGATTTCCTTTCTTATCCATTATACCACCCTCTTACTATTCATCACTGTCAAAAGTTAAAGTCTTACTCATCCCGTCTTTTCCAGCCTTCGTGTTACTAAATATTTTTCTTGTTGCCCTGATATACTCTTGAGGTCTTACTAAAGAGGGACTATAATGGGTTAACCAAAGTTCCCTTACACTAGCTTGCTTTGCAAGTTTAGCAGCATCATAAAATGTCATATGTTTGTATTGGCTAGCTTTTTCTTCCATGCCTTCTTCTCCATACATACCTTCGCATACAAATAAATCTGCTTCTTTTGCCATTTCAGAAATGATTGGTATGGGTCTAGTGTCTGTACAATAAGTTAACTTGATTCCCTTTCTTGCAGGTCCAAGAACCAGGTCTGGAGTAAGTATTCTGTCTTTGGTTTCTATAATCTCACCTTTTTGTAATCTGCTCCAATACTTTTGTGGAATATCCTCCTTAACAGCTTTATCAACAAAGAACCTTCCACTTCTTTCAACTATTATATTATAACCATAGCATACTACATTATGTTGTACTTTAAAAGCTTGAATTGTAAGATTCTCATCCTTGTATTCTTCAAGCTTCTCACTCAATTCTATAAACTTAATTTCAAATGGAAGTTCTGGCGCAATTACTCTTAAACTATTGACTACTCTTTTTAAACCCTTGGGTCCTATTAAAGTAACAGGCTTTGTTCTATCACCATTACCCATCGATAAAAGTAAGCCTGGTAATCCACTTATATGATCTGCATGATAGTGAGTGAAACATATATAATCTATAGGATGAACACTCCATCCTTTTTCCTTTATAGCTATTTGTGTTCCTTCTCCACAATCTATTAAAATACTACTTCCATTATATCTTGTCAACAAAGAGGTGAGCCACCTGTTAGGCAAAGGCATCATCCCACTAGTACCTAATAAACATACATCTAACACGAACTTTCCCTCATTTCATAATAAAATTTATATTCCTGTTTTCTTCTTTTTAACATATTATCACATGGTTTCCTTAATATCAAGACTTTAAACTAGCTGATTTAACCACGTTTTCATGCTCTATTTAAGTGCAAATTAGAAAACCGTTTCATTAATATTGTCAGCATTAATGAAACGGTTAAAATGTTATATTACCTACTTGGATACAAAATTTCTATTTTTTCAGAAACCTCAACTGGAATTTGAAATGCTTGAATTAATTCTCCATAACAAGCTTCACAAATGTTGAATTTATGGATTTCTAAATCCTTTTTTGAGAAATAGCCCCATTCTTTATACCCCTCTATAAAATCTTCTTGATAGATTCCGTTAACAGCTTTTATTTGCTTAGCACACATATTACAATAAATAACGCTGTCTGACTTTGTGTTTTCTTGTCTCATACTTATCCCCTCCTATGAAACTATCACTCACACCACATATGTATTATAACAAGACTTTCAGCAAAATTATAGTGGGAATTGACGGTAAACTTGGTACACAAATTAATATAGCCACATAATCAATCCATCTTCTCTTGGTTTGTCGTAAAAACCAGGTCGTATACCTATTTTTTTAAATCCTAATTTTTTATATAAGTTTATAGCATTTACATTACCAACTCTAACTTCCAATGTAAATGATTCTAATCCCTTATCTCTACCTTTTTCTATTAGTTCCTTTAGCATTTTATAGGCTATACCCCTTTTATGATGTGTTTTTACAACTGCAACATTATTAATATGACCTTCTTCTATAACTCCCCAAAGACCACAGTAGGCTACAATCTGTTCATCCTCTTCCACTACAAGATAGATATTATCTTCACTATTAATCGATGCTAAGAAATCATGTTCTTTCCATGGTCTTGAAAATGTCTCATTTTCAATTATACATACTTGAGGTATATCTTTCTCTTTCATATTTCGTATGATCATATTCATTCCTCTTTTTGGGATTATTTTTTATTTTTATTTGCTAATTCCCGTTCTGCCTGGGACTTCCTTAAATAAGTCGGGATAAATTCATCGGCATCTATCATAATGCCTTTTTTATAATATTCAATTCCTAATGCTCCAATAGCACCAGCACGCTGCCTTGATAAATGGGCTGGTGCAAAACTAAAGTTTACTTCAATTGCTTCTTTTAGTTGATCTTCAAAGACTTTAATTCCGTCCCCAAGAAAAATAACTTCCTCAGCTCTTTTGTTTATTTCTTCTGATATTTCCTCTATAGTCAAAGGCCTTTGTTCTAATAACACTTCAAACTCACCATCAATCCACTTGTATAACCCTGTATATACTTGATTCCTCCTTGCATCCATTAGAGGACAAATAATATTATCTGACTTATATAAATTATAAGCCAGACCATCCACTGTTGCTACTGGAATTATTGGAATATCTAGTACCATTGCCAAACCTTTTGCTGTAGCTGATCCTATTCTAAGTCCAGTAAAGGAACCTGGCCCTTTAGAAATTGCTATTGCATCAATATCTTTCAAATCTATATTTGTTATTTTTACAACTTCATCTAGCATGGGGAGCAAGGTTTGCGAATGAGTCTTTCTATAATTAATAGTGTACTCTGCAAGTAGCTCATCTTCAGTTACTATAGCAACTGATGCAACTAAGCCAGAGCTATCTATAGCTAGAACTTTCATATAACAAGCACGCCTTTCTATAATTTATTTGTTAGGGGTCACTGTAATCTTTCTATAGTCAAATCCTTTTTCTAAATCCTTTTCTATAATAATACTTGTTCGTTCTGACGGCAGAATTTCTTCTATTATATTGGCCCATTCAATCAAAGATATCCCCGAACCATAAAAATAATCTTCATATCCTATTTCATACATTTCCTCTACATCTTCTATTCTATAAACATCAAAATGGTATAGGGGAAGTCTTCCCTCTTCGTAGACTTGTAATATTGTAAAGGTAGGACTATTGATATGTTCCTTAATTCCCAAACCCACTGCAAAACCTTTAGTAAATACAGTTTTACCAGTGCCAAGATCACCAAAGAGACAAAAAACATCTCCTGACTTTGCAGTCTCTCCTAATCTACGTCCTATTTCAAATGTATCCTCTGCTTTATAACTTTCAATTATCATATCCAATTCACATATACCCTTCTGTTTATAAAAACTTTAGTGTTAGTTTTAAAAAACCCCGAATAAAATTCGAGGTCTTAAATTAGCATAAATGTATACATCCAAATATTATATTCATCATTATAATTCTTACTTATATTGTTGTCAATTAATAAGAATAAATATATTCGTTTTTTAATAAGATTTGTGGGTTATCGATTAATAATCGATTAATCACTTCTTCTCCAAACTTTCTTTTTAGATATGTCACAGCCTTTTTCATATAAGGAGCACGCCTATAATCACTATGACAATTAGTCCCTAGGAAATGAAGCATGTCGTATGTAATTAAGTCTTTACAAAACTTCCTTTTGTTTTTGCCTACATCACCTTGTACTGTGGAAATATTAATCTGGGTATAGGCTCCTAAATCTATTAGTGTTTGTATGTTTTCTAGCTTGTCCATCAGGCTAGTATATCTTTCTACATGAGATATTATAGGTAAATATCCATAAATCAAAAGTCTGTGAATCCCCGTTTTAATATTATCAAAAGATTCTTTGCTTGGAAACTCGACCAAAACATATCTTGTTTCATTTAAAGTTAAGGCCTTTCCTTGCCTTAAATGTCTTATAATATCTTCACTGTAATATAATTCATTGCCTAGCAAAACCTTAAAGCTTGGATCAATGTCCCTTGCAATATCGCTTACCGATTCATACCTTTTCTTTAGTTCTTTAACTTCCATATTCACGCAACCAACAGAATAATGAGGTGTTGCAAACATAGAAGTAATCCCCTCTTTATACGCAATCTCTAACATCTTTCTACTTTGCTTTAAACTTACAGAACCATCATCTACACACGGTAAAATATGACTGTGGATGTCAGTCCAACCATTCATGTAAAACCCTCCTACCATAAATAAAATCATTGATAAGAATATTTTACCACGTTCACTTAACTTCAACAATCAGAGATATTAGCATCATTTGTCGAACGGGACACAGGGACATGTTCATTCTAAATTATCATAGTCAGTTGAATTCTTTTTCTAGCTACATCAACACTCATTACTTTTACATCTACGACATCCCCTACACTTACTACATCTAATGGATGCTTCACATATCTTTTATCAGATAGTTGTGAAACATGAACTAAGCCATCTTGGTGAACACCAATATCCACAAAAGCACCAAAGTCAACCACATTTCGAACTGTTCCTTTTAATAACATATCGGTTTTTAAATCTTCCATATCTAATACATCTGTTCGTAAAATAGGTTTTGGCATTTCTTCTCTAGGATCACGACCTGGCTTTTCTAATTCATTTATAATATCATTTAAGGTTATTTCCCCGATTCCTAGTTCCCTAGCTAATGATTCCTTATCTTTTATAGCCTTTCTTATATCCCCTACTCCACCTGATTCAATATCTTTTGCAGAAAATGATAGACTAGTTAGTATGCTTTTTGTTGCCTTATAAGATTCCGGATGTACTCCAGTTGTATCAAGAGGCTCTGTTCCATTAAAAATCCTTAAAAACCCTGCACTTTGTTCATATGCCTTAGGGCCAATTTTAGGAACATTAAGAAGTTCTTTACGAGATTTAAACACTCCTTTTTCTTCTCTATATATAACTATGTTTTTTGCCGCTGCTTTACTTATTCCTGATACGTATTCTAGTAAGGCTGCAGAAGCTGTGTTCAAATCCACACCGACCCTATTAACACAGTCTTCGACTACTGCTGTTAGTGTGGCTCCTAATTTCTTCTGGTTCATATCATGTTGATATTGACCCACACCTATTGATTTAGGGTCTATTTTAACAAGTTCAGCTAAAGGATCTTGCAAACGTCTTGCAATTGAAATTGCACTCCTTTGTCCAACATCATAATCAGGAAATTCCTCAGCTGCAAGCTTACTAGCCGAATATACTGATGCTCCTGCTTCATTTACAATAATATATTTAACATCTTTTTTAATTTCTTTAATAATCTCTGCTACAATTAGTTCTGATTCTCTAGAAGCTGTACCATTACCAATTGCAATTAGAGTTATATTAAATTTGTCTATAAGTTTTTTAACTATTGACTTAGTTTCATCAACTTTATTCTGAGGTGCGGTCGGGAAAACAACTATGGTATAAAGAGACTTACCTGTAGGATCAACAACTGCTAACTTACAACCTGTTCTAAATGCTGGGTCCCAACCAAGTACAACTTGACCTGCTATTGGAGGTTGCATAAGTAACTGTTCTAAGTTCTTACCAAACACCTCAATAGCACCATCTTCAGCCTTTTGAATAAGTTCACTTCTAACTTCTCTTTCAATAGATGGCGCAATTAGTCTTTTATAACTATCCTCATATGCACTAATAATTAAATCTTTAGTATATGGATTCTCTCTAACAATAAGTTTCTTTTCCAAAAACCCAAAAATTCTTTCTTCTGGAACTTCTATTTTTATGGTTAGAACCTTTTCCTTTTCTCCACGATTTATTGCTAAAATACGATGACCTGGTATTTTTTTAATTTCTTCCCTATAGTCATAGTACATTTCAAAAACACTTTCTGTTTCTTTTTCTTTTACATTTGAAATTATATAACCTTCATTATATGTTAGTTCTCTTATATAACTTCTATAATCAGCTTCATCCGAAACACTCTCTGCAATGATATCAAGGGCACCAGCTATAGCTTCTTCTTCATTAAACACTTCTTTTTCTTCGTCAATATACTCTTTAGCCACTTCTTCAATAGGCTTATCCGTCATTTGCAACATAATAATGTTAGCTAGTGCTTCTAACCCTTTTTCTTTTGCTATTGTAGCTCTAGTTCTTCTTTTTGGCTTATATGGACGATACAAGTCCTCTAGTACAACCATGGTCAAGGCTGCTTTAATTTCTTTCTTTAACTCTTTTGTAAGCTTTCCTTGTTCCTCAATACTAGATAAGATAGTCTTCTTCCTATCTTCTAAACCTCTCAAATACTCAAGCCTTTCGCTAAGGTTCCTAAGATCCTCATCATCTAAAGAACCTGTAACCTCTTTACGATATCTAGCAATAAAGGGAATCGTATTACCTTCATCAATTAACTTAATTGTAGATTCTACTTGTTCTTTTCTAATACCAAGTTCGCTACTAATTTGTTTAACAATATCCATAGTGTCTCCTTCATAATAATCCTATCTAATATCAGATAAGGCAAATTTCTCATGTACTGCTTTTAATGATTTATCTACATATTGATCATCAATCAAAACAGTAACTCTTATTTCTGAAGTAGAAATCATTTTAATATTTACTCCTACATCATAAAGGGCTTCAAACATCTTCGCTGCAACTCCTGCATGTGAGTTCATGCCAGCTCCTACTACAGAAATTTTTGCAACTGATTTCTCCACATCTAAAGTTTGGTATTGTAAACTACCTGTTCTATGTCTTTCAATTATTTCTACAGCTTCATCTACCTTGTCTTTTGCCACAGTAAAGCTTATGTCTTTTGTACCATCACGACCAACTGACTGTAGGATAACATCAACATTTATATCATATCTTGCCAAATGATTGAATAGCTTAAAGGCTACTCCTGGTATATCTTTTAAGCCAATTACAGCTATACGGGCTGTATTTTTATCGGAAACAACTCCTCTTACAGCTAACTTTTCCATTCTTACTTCCTCCTTTATTATTGTTCCTTCAGATTTATTTAAACTCGAACGTACTATAAGTTGTACACCATATTTTTTAGCCATTTCCACTGAACGATTATGTAAAACTCCAGCCCCTAAAGATGCTAGTTCTAACATTTCATCATAAGTAATTTCAGACATTTTACTTGCATCAGATACCACTCTAGGATCAGCTGTATAAACGCCATCTACATCTGTGAAAATTTCACACCTATCTGCATGTAAGGCTGCAGCTATTGCAACTGCAGTAGTGTCAGAGCCACCTCTTCCTAAAGTTGTATAGTCACCATATCTATTAATTCCTTGAAATCCAGTAATGATCACTATTTTTCTCATTTCAAGTTCTCTTCTAATCCTGTCTGCGTCAATTCGCTTTATTTTAGAATTACTATAAGTAGAACTTGTATGCATTGCTACTTGAAATGCATTTAATGATATTGCTGGCACTCCTATAGCATTGAATGCCATTGCCATTAAAGCAACCGATGATTGTTCTCCTGTAGTTAGAAGCATATCCATCTCTCGCTTTGGTGCATCCGGGTTAATCTCCTTAGCCAAGTCCAATAGACGGTCTGTTTCATTACCCATAGCAGACAAAATTATAATAACATCATTGCCTTCCTTATAATCTTCAGCACATCTTTGTGCAACGTTAAATATTCTCTCTTTATCAGCGACTGATGTGCCACCAAATTTTTTTACAATTAACATAGGGCCTCCTATAAAAATTTATTCATCATTTTATATCCTGTCTCAACTAAGTTCCCACTAGCTTTTGCATCCTTTTCATTATAACTCCATAAATTATTTAATTGTTTTTCACTATTATAAATTAAATACGGAACTGGATCACTAGTATGGGTACGGTACTTAATGGGTGTCGGATGATCTGGCATAATTAACATTTTAAAATTAACACCTGCATCTTTAAGTTCTTCTAGCAATACTTTAACTACTTTTTTATCTATATGCTCAATTGCTTTAACCTTGTCTTTAACATTACCTTGATGTCCCATTTCATCAGGAGCTTCTAAGTGTATATATACAAAGTCTTGATCATCTTCTAAAAGTGCCTTTAAGGCTGCTTTTGTCTTGCCTTCAAAATTAGTATCAATAGAACCAGTTGCACCTTCTACTTCTACAATATCCATTCCTGCCCCAACAGCAATTCCTTTAAGCAAGTCAACCGCTGATATCATAGTTCCTTTCTTTCCATACTTTTCTTCAAACAAATCTAGGCTTGGCTTGGTTCCTGCTCCCCAAAACCAGATAGAGTTTGCTTTATTTAAACCCTTCTTAGCCCTATTAATATTAATGGGATGATTATTTAAAATTTCATAACTTTTTATCATCATTTCTTTTAAATTATTATCATCAGGCAGATGTTTTCCTATCTTTTTACCAAGAATATCATGGGGAGCGGTTAAATCCAACGCTTCTCCCTTATTCCATATAGTAAGGTGTCTATAACTTGTTCCTGGATAAAACTGATAGTCTTCATTTTGAAAATGTTTTTTTACCTCTTCAATCAAAATAGTCGCTTCTTGGGTTGATATTTCACCAGAACTATGGTCTATAATAGTCTTATCTTTATAATCAGACTCTTCTTCTGATAATGTTACAACATTACACCTAAAAGATATGTCTGCCTCTAACATATCAACACCTAGACTTAAAGCTTCTAAGGAAGAGCGCCCTGTGTAATATTTTTCTGGATCATATCCAAGTACAGATAAATTAGCAGTATCACTTCCTGGAGTCATTCCCTCTGGAATTGTATTACACAATCCTATTTCTGATTGTTTTGCTAACTTATTAATGTTTTTTATATTAGCATATTCTAATGGCGTTTTGCCTGCAAGCTCTTCTAGAGGCTCATCTGCCATACCATCACCTAACACAACAATATACTTCAAGTTTTCTCCTCCTAGAAATTAATCTTTTATACGAATCATATTGATTATCTTTTCTATTTCTTTTGCTTTTTCATTATATTCGCCTTCTTCTATTTTATCAGTAATAAATGCATATTCTCCCTTAATACCTGCATGGACTTCTCTTACTACTCCAAACAAATTAGCAACTTTCTCTCTTGTAGCTTCTACATCCTTAGTTGAAACTCTTACTAAAAACTTATGCTTGGCTTGTCCTACATCACATAAATCCAATTTTTTGCTACTCCATATAGTCATTATGTTTGTACCTATATGCTTAGCTGCATCTACAACATCTGCTACTACAGCACTTGCTGTTGGAAGCTTTCCTGCACCACTTCCGTAAAACATTACATCACCAATAAAGTTGCCCCTTACAAATATAGCATTAAATACATCGTTAACACTAAACAGTGGATTCTCAGGCTTAATTATCATAGGTGCTACCATGGCCAGAACTTTATCGCCCTTCTTTTCACTTGTAGCAAGTAATTTAATACTTCCACCAATTTCTTCTGCATACTTAATATCTACATCTGAAATATTTGAAATACCTTCTGTATATATATCTTCAAAATCCACATGCATTCCGTAAGCTAGTGAAGATAAGATTGCAATCTTTCTACAAGAATCATGTCCATTAATATCTGCTGATGGATCTCTTTCTGCATATCCTAAATCTTGCGCTTCCTTAAGTACTGAATGAAAATCCGATCCTTCTTTAGTCATTTTACTTAAAACATAATTAGTTGTTCCATTAAGAATCCCTGTTATTTCTTCAATCTCATCTGCTGTTAGGGATTGATTTAACGGCCTTATAATAGGAATACCTCCGCCAACGCTAGCTTCAAACAAGAAATTTACATTCTTTTCTTTTGAAATAGCTAACAATTCTGGTCCGTGCTCTGCTACAAGTTCCTTATTTGATGTACAAACACTTTTGCCATTAAGCAAGGCTTGTTTGGCATAAGTATAAGCTGGTTCAACTCCTCCCATAACTTCAACAATTATCTTAACTTCTGGGTCATTTAAAATTACATCATAATCGTGAACTATCTTTTCTTGAATAGCTTCACCAGGGAAGTCTCTTATATCTAAAACATATTTTACATTTATCCTTTTACCACCTGTACGCTTTTTAATGTTCTCTCCATTCTTTTCAAGGATTTCTACAACACCCGAGCCTACAGTACCATATCCTAAAACTCCTATATTAATCATATCGTGCACCTTCCTTTTTAATTATTCTCTTGCTAGTATTTTTAAATAATATACACCATGTACTCCTTCAATTTTCTTCAAGTTTTCTGTGACGTTGTCTATATCATTTGGTACCTCAACGCTTAATGTAATAGAGGCTAAATTATTGACTGGTATACTTTGATGTATTGTTAATATGTTAAATCTGTGTTCTGCAAGATTATTTATAATAGAAGATAAAAGACCAGGCTTATCTTCTACTTGGAGCATAAATGTTATTGTTCTTCCTCTTGCATTCTCGTGAAATGGAAAAATGTCATCTCTATATTTATAAAATGAACTTCTGCTTATTCCCAAATAATCAGTGGCTTCTTGAACAGTCATATTCTTGTTGGTTTCTAGTAGACGCTTTGCCTCTACTACCTTTAATAACACTTCAGGAACCGCTTTTTGCTTAAGAATATAAAACTGATCCTTTTCCATAATTCATCCTCCTTTATTTCATCTTTTGTTCTTGCTAGGGATACACTTGTCTTTACTAGGAAGATGTTATCACATAAGTTCTCCAAATGCAATACTTTTTTTAAGCTTGTTATGGCGTGGGACGTAGGGACAGGTTCATCGCCCCACTATTTGTAAATAGTGGGGCGATGAACCTGTCCCTACGTCCCCTCTTTAATGCTTTTGAAGGATATTGGATATTAAATCTAGAATTTCATCATATTCTCTCTCATCTATTAACGCATTTTCATCTAATAGAAGAGTTACTTCTTCATCTTTATTTGCTATTTGCTTTATATGTCGGTTGGAATCAAACTTTAAGAATCGTGGTACTGGATAAATATCTTCTTTTTGAATCAATTCAACTCCTATTACCTCTTCAACTTCAAAGGCTACACTTTTGTTATAAAAATGGGTTACAATCCTCTTTTTTCCTATTTCGCTGTCTTTTGCTGGTAGAATTTTAAACTTCTTAATTAAATTGTAAACCGGAATATGCTTATCTCTTGTTCTTATTATACCTATTACATTTGCTGGAGCATCTTCAAGAATGATTACATCATCTATGCCACTTATCTCGCTAACCGCTTCTAGACTAAGACCAAACCGCTGTTCACCAATTGTAAATATTACATAGCTGTCCTTTGCTTCATTTAAATATTGATCCATTGTAGCATTCCCCCTTCTTTTAAATTACTTCTTTTTTTCATTTGTGTTTATCCATTTTAAATAGGCATTAATAAAATCATCAATGTCTCCATCTAATACAGCACTTGTATTACCTACTTCTTCATCAGTTCTGTGGTCTTTTACCATGGTGTAAGGCTGCATAACATAGGAGCGTATTTGATTTCCCCATCCTATTTCCTTTTGCTCACCACGAATTTTTGATTCCTTTTGGAGGTTTTCTTCTTCTTTTAATAAGTATAACTTTGATTTTAACATTTGCATAGCTTTATCTTTGTTTTGAAATTGAGATCTTTCATTCTGACATTGTACAACTATACCAGTTGGCAAGTGAGTAATTCTTACTGCTGAAGAGGTTTTGTTAACATGCTGTCCTCCTGCTCCACTTGCACGATATGTGTCAATCTTCAAGTCGTCATCGTTAATTTCAATCTCTATATCCGTTTCAATATCTGGCATCACATCGCAAGAAACAAATGAAGTCTGTCTCTTACCTGCAGCATTATATGGTGAAATACGAACTAATCTATGAACTCCATGTTCAGACTTTAAGTAACCGTATGCATTTAGTCCAGAAATCTGCATTGTTATAGACTTAAGCCCTGCTTCATCTCCATCTAAAAAGTCTAATATTTCAACACCATAACCTTTTTTATCTGCCCATCTTTGGTACATTCTAGCTAACATGCTTGCCCAGTCACAGCTTTCAGTTCCTCCTGCTCCAGCATGTAATGTTAATATAGCACTATATTTATCTAATTTGCCAGATAAAAGCGTACTTAGACGTAAGTTTTCAAACTTCTTAATAAATGAGTTAAGCTCTTTTTCTATATCATGAAGCAGTTCTTCTTCCTCTTCTTCATAAGTCAACTCTATTAATATTTCAATATCTTCGTAGCTACTTTGTAATGAGTTATAATCATCAATTATAACATTTAGATCTTTTGCTTCTTTTGAAAGCTTTTGTCCTTCTTCAGGATTATCCCAAAATCCCGGTTCTTCCATTACCTTTTTAATAAACTCTAGCCTATCTGTTTTATTAGACAGGTCAAAGTGAATCACCCAATTCTTTTAGGGGAATATTGTAGGACTCTAGAGTTTGCTTGAAACCATCTAATTCAACCACTAAATCACCTTCCTAATTCTTACCATGACAAAACTTATACTTTATACCACTGCCACATGGACATGGGTCATTTGGCATTACCTTTTTGTTTTTTCTTACAACAGGCTTTTTCGTTGCAGATTCATCTTTATTAGTTCCTGTAACTTTTGCCACTTCTTCTCTTTCTACCTTTTGTTCAATCTTTACATGCATTAGTGCTCTTATTGTATCTTCACTAATTGACAAGATCATTTCATCAAACATTTCATAGCCCATAAACTTATATTCTACTAATGGGTCTTTTTGTCCATATGCCTGTAAGCCAATTCCTTGACGAAGTTGATCCATATCATCTATATGGTCCATCCATTTTCTATCTATAACCTTTAATAATATAACTCTCTCTGCTTCTCTTAGATGTTCTTTCTCTGGAAATTCCGCTTCCTTTAGCTCATATAACTTAACCCCTTCTTCTTTTATCTCTTGAATCAAGTTCTTCTTTGCCATTCCTTGGATCCTTTCCTTAGTTAAAGGTTCTATTGGAATAATAGGAGTAAGTCTATTGTTAAGTTCTCTTAAATCCCATTCAGAGTTAGGTTGATCATCACCAATGTAAGTATTGACTATGTATTCAATAATATCAGTAATCATCTTATATATAGAGTCTCTCATACTTTCTCCATTGAGAACTCTCTTTCTTTCTGCATAAATAACTTCTCTTTGGTCATTATTAACTTCATCATACTCTAGTAAGTTTTTACGAATACCATAGTTATTACTCTCTATCCTTTGCTGTGCTTTTTGTATAGCATCAGTTAACATCTTATGTTGAATCTGCTCCCCATCAGGAATACCTAAAGAATTAAAGATGCTTAAAAGCCTTTCGGAACCAAACAGTCTCATAAGATCATCTTCTAGAGAAATATAGAAGCGTGACTCTCCTGGATCACCTTGACGTCCTGCACGACCTCTAAGCTGATTATCAATACGTCTAGATTCATGACGTTCTGTACCTATAATCTTTAAACCTCCAGCTTCAACAACGCCTTCACCTAGTTTAATATCAGTACCACGTCCAGCCATATTGGTTGCTATAGTTACCGAATTTAGTTGTCCTGCATCTGCTACAATTTCTGCTTCTAGCTCATGAAACTTAGCATTCAGAACCTTGTGCTGAATACCCTTTCTCTTTAAAAGAGCACTTATCTCTTCTGATGCCTCTATTGAAATAGTACCAACTAGGACTGGCTGTCCCTTTTTGTTGGATTCAATAATATCATCTATAACAGCATTTAGCTTTTCCCTATGGGTTTTGTAAACTGCATCTTGATGATCTTCACGAATAATGGGCATATTAGTAGGTACTTCAATAACATCCATACCATAGATTTCTCTAAACTCTGTTTCTTCTGTTAAGGCTGTACCAGTCATACCACACTTTTTGTTATATTTATTAAAGAAGTTTTGAAATGTAATAGTTGCTAGAGTCTTACTTTCACGCTTTACCTTTACCTTCTCTTTTGCTTCAATTGCTTGATGAAGTCCATCAGAATACCTTCTTCCTGGCATAATTCTACCAGTAAACTCATCTACAATAAGAACCTGGTCATCCTTTATAACATAATCTTGATCTCTATGCATTAAATTGTGAGCACGCAAAGCAAGAATTATATTATGTTGGATTTCAAGATGTTCTGGATCAGCAAGGTTCTCAATATGAAAAAATTCTTCCACTTTACTAATACCCTGATCTGTTAAGTTAACGCTCTTATCTTTCTCGCTAACTGTAAAGTCTCCATCCTCTTCCATCTCTTCGCCCATAATTATATCCATCTTGGATTGTTCCTTGGCATCTGAACCTCTTTGTAATTGTCTTGCTAAAATATCACAAGTTTCATATAACTTTGTAGACTTACCACTTTGACCTGAAATAATTAGAGGTGTTCTAGCTTCATCAATTAAGACAGAGTCAACCTCATCAATTATCGCATAATTCAAGTCTCTCTGAACTAATTGTTCTTTATAAATAACCATATTATCTCTAAGATAATCAAATCCTAATTCGTTATTAGTTGCATAAGTTATATCACACCCATAGGCTACTTTTCTTTCATCTTTGGTTAAACTGCTATGAATAACGCCTACAGTTAGGCCCAAAAATTCATAAACTTGTCCCATCCACTCAGCATCACGCTGGGCCAAATAATCATTAACTGTAACAATATGAACACCTTTACCTTCTAATGCATTCAAGTAAGCCGGCAAGGTTGCTACTAGTGTTTTTCCTTCACCTGTACGCATCTCAGTAATTCTACCTTGATGCAAAATAATACCACCTAATAACTGTACTCTATAATGTCTCATTCCTAGTGATCTTATAGCCGCCTCTCTAACAACAGCATAAGCTTCCACTAACAAATCATCTAATGTCTCACCATTCTTAAGTCTGTCTCGAAATTCATTAGTTTTATTCTTTAATTCTTCATCACTAAATTTCTTCATCTCTGGTTCTAGAGCTTCAATTTCATCAACAATTGGATATATCTTTTTCAATTCTCTTTCGCTATGCGTTCCAAAAATTTTACTAAAAAGTTTCATTATCTCACTCCTGTTTTTCTATTCACTCATGTTACCTTTATATAAATAAATCCGTAGATGAAAGTTAGTTTCCAAAACAGTTCTTCTACTTAATTTAACTACCCTTTATTTTAACATCTACTTTAATAGTAATCAACTCTTTTATCTATAACGCCGATAAAGGAAAGATAATCACAGGATAATCTCAAGATATCAACAGTTATACTAAAATTAATAAAT
>CAZJCV010000039.1:0-18030 GCA_964544535.1 uncultured Lachnospiraceae bacterium
CTGAAATTTTCTAAATAAATTCATGTGTAAATTTATTTAGCTTATTAACTAATTCGTAAACGAATTAGTTATTATTTTCAGGGTTGTTTTACTGTTTAATTATCAAGGTTCATTTTGCTGGTAAAGCTTGGCATTACTAGGGTTTGCTTATTTCTTCCCTTGGCCTATGCTTTTGCGTCAGCAAGAAATATACTAACACAATGTAACTTACTTGTCAACTCTTATTTTTTCTTTTATTTATTAAAATTTAAAATAATACCCTTCCGATGTTTGAAAGAAAAATCAATATTAAGTTATAGTTGTAAATAACACTTAAAAATTGACTATCATTAATTTGTGCGAATATGTTTTGACCAATTTGAGTGCTTGCAAAAACAGTAACTAACAATAACCCTATCCACACAATAAGAAATCCATTTACCAATCCAGCTAAAAGACCTCCTACACGATCTATATCGCTTATTATAGGAAGTGAAGATACCAAGTCTAAGGTTATACTTATAATACCAAGTATTATTTTAACAATAATCCAAAGCACCAAAAATACAGCAACACTAATTATAAAAGTTGATATAAGTTGAACCACATACCCCTTAAAGTTATTAACATTCATGGCTTCATAAACATCTGGTGTTTTGTTTTTTATTAAGGCATCTTTTATAATTGAAGGTACTCCTAGTTCTTCAATATAATTTACTTCTTCACTAACACTATCCCCTACTTCATCAGTTGCTATCTTTTCCGAAACTTTTCTATTTACATATTCATTTAATCCATCATTGCTTTTCATCCATTTGTTAACATAAGGGCTAATCCACATAGTAATTAAAATTGCTATGATTGTAGAAAATATAGTAAATGCAGTTTTAACAAACCCCTTCTTTCTACCTCTCCAAGAGCAAAAAACAATAATAGCTATTACTATAACAAGTACCCAGTTCATAAAACTCTCAATCCTCCTAACATAATATGTATATCACTTTATCTTCTGTTACTTAATAAGTTTTATCCTACTAATCTTAGAATTGTCTATTATTATATATTCATCTTGAAAAGTCATAGGAAAAACGTGATCAATATGCTGTTCAAATGTAGTGCTAAACTTTTCTTTACCTTTTAGTCTTAAGATATTTAATTCTGTATCTGAAAAGAAAATAAACTCTTCTTTATTTATATAAAACTTATTATAATTATAACTTATATCTTCATCAAACATTATATCTCCTTGATTATCATAAACCTTAAGATTGTTTTGACCATTTCCTTCTATTCTCTTTTTAATAATTCCAATATAGTCTTCGTTAAAAGAAATACTCTTTACTTCAGTTTCAAAAGGCTCCTCAAATATTAGCTTTGGAATCTCTTCCATATTATATATATTAAATTTATCATCACCAAACACACATACTGTATCATTATTAATAAATTCTACTTTTGATATTAAGGTTTGTCCATAGTCAAAGCCTCCTACAATTTTAGCCTCATAATTTTGTCCAACTGCTCCAAAGTTGTAAAATGTAACTTTACTTTGTACTAACCCACCATTTATTGATATATAGCTAGTTACAAACTTCTGTCCATCCCTAGATAGTGAAAAATCAACTGGAAATCCATGTTCTTCAACTATTGTTCTAGAGTCAACTAAGTTCTTACCTGTAGGGCTAAAAAATTGAATGTAGTTTTCATCTCCTCCGTCCATTAAAACCGCTATTACACCTTGGTTTGCAACTTCTGCTTTAATTATTGGATATAAAACTTCTAAAGAATTAACGTGTCCTGCTTCATTAATTAATTCCAAGCTCTTATTACCCTTGTCACTAATTACCACATATTCGCCACATGTATCTACTATAGGATTATGCATATCATATGTAGAATTCCAAATGGAATTGCCTTTAAAATCCATGGCCATAGCTCCGTCTTTACTATAACGAAGAATCCCTTTGTTGTATCTTAGATAATTAGTATAGCTACTATCGTTTCGTTCAGAACTATCAGTTAATATGTAGTCGGTATAATAAATATTTTTTTGTTGATAAATAAAAAATGCTATCACAAATGCTACTATAATAAGTAGAGTCAAAATTAAGAACGTAAGCATTCTCTTGTATCTACGTTTTCTATTTTCAAAGTATTGTTTATCTTTCTTCTCTAGTTCAATTGCCATTTCTTCTCCCTTTAGTAAGTATAATTTTTCTCAATAGTATTATAACTGATTTTTTTGTTCATATCACTATAATATCATATGTTTTTACTAAAATTATTAATTTTTATGGAATGATAAGTTGTTGACCAGCATATATCTTGTCTTGATTATCTATTTCATTAAGATTTATAATTTCTTCTACCTTATCTTGGGATTCATCATTATATAACTTTCTACATATGCTCACTAATGAATCTCCTGGGCGTACCGTATAATATTTTGTTTCTAAAGCCTCTGCTTCTGTCTCTTCTAGAACTTGTGTAGTTTCAGCTTCTGGCTCTGTGCTTATCTCTTCTTCTACTGTCATTTTCTCTATTGTCTCTTCTATTGTCTCTTCTTCATGATTACTTTTATCTTTTGGGACTGTTTCCTCACTATGTTCTACGTTCCCTGGAATAGTTTCTAAATCTACAGTCTCTTGATTATTAACATCTTTATCATTATCAAATTCTTCAGAATCATCGGAGTCATTATTAGAGTCATTTGATTCATCTAAAACTTTAGAACCATCAGCCGTAACCTCAAGTTCCCCTCTAGTTTCACTTGTTGCTTTAATGCTATTAGATAGAGATTCTAATGCTGATTCTAAGTTTTTCATCTGATGATAGTTTCTTAGCATAGTAGAAGCTACAACTAAAATTATCACTGTCATCAGTGTTCCTGCTGCATATGTCAAATGCGCCATATTCCTATCATTTTTGCTTTTCTTCCGATTTTCTTTTTCATCGATTATATTTCTAATTTTTTTAGTTGTAACATCATTATATTCTTCATGTGTTCTTTCCTCTTGATTATAAGCAATCATGTAGTTTTGCATTTCTTCGTTTTTTTCATAATAAATATAATATCCACTTTGTTTAATAAGCTGATTGCTTTCAAAAACATAAAATCCTTCTTCATTTTCCATTGTGTCAATCTTAAACAGAAGTCTGTCTGGTCCATAAAAATTATTTATATGCAAGCTTTTAATTTGCTCTTCAACATTAAGCATAGTGCCTAATCCTACTATAGCCCATCCTACAATTTCCACATCCGAAAAATACTTCTTAATTTCTTCATAAACATTAGTCCATAGTCCATCTGTAAATATATCCCCATCCATTATATTTACATCTTTCATTTCAATGGCGCCCTTTATGAAAATACTCTTTTCATCTTTATTATTGTAAATATATTTACCTAAGAAAATTGCTACTTTGTATTCACTTTGTTCTTTTTTTGACAACTGCTTCATGTAAGACATTACATAATCTTCAACATATATAACTCTTGATAAATCATTTATGTTTCCGATTTGCCTGATATTTTTTGGCATTCTAAAGTTTTCATAATTTGATTCCCTCGTTTTGTTCTTGGCCTTATCTGTCTTTGTATCTCCCATAAAACTTCCCCTCTCTGAACATATTTAACATATATTATCATAAAGAGAACGATTATTATGTCAAAACAAGGAGTTATTCAAAATTGATTTTTACTTTTTTGCCCTATTATTCGTCATTTTCTTATTGTTTTTTGGGATAATTTCTGATTACAAATTGTTTTATCTTTTTTTATCATTTACTTTTGATGAGTTTTGTCGTAAATGCTCAATCATTATTCTGACTATTCCACTTAATTTTGGTAATACTCTAGTTAATACTGAATAAATTGTATTAGTACAGGCAATTAGGAGGTCTTATGAATAAAGGATCTACAATTGATCAAAAAGTTTATTATTTTGATAGCAATGAGTACTACTCTGTATATGACTTTAGTAAGAACTTATATGAATTGATTATAAAAAACAAAGCCCACGATAAACCTATCGTTTTTCTATGTATTGGAACTGACCGTGCTACTGGTGATTGCCTTGGCCCTATTGTCGGCTACAAATTGATGAAAACTTATCACAAAAAAATATTATTATACGGAACCTTAAATCAACCCGTTCATGCTCAAAACCTATCAGAAACTATTGAAAACATATATGGCAAGTACCCTAATGCCTTTATCGTAGCTATTGATGCTTCTCTTGGCTCATCACCACATATTGGTTTCGTTACCCTAGGAGAGGGACCTTTACTACCAGGCGCTGGTGTAAGTAAGAACTTACCATCTGTAGGAGATATCTTTATAACAGGGATTGTTAATTTCTCTGGTATTTTAGATAGCATGCTTCTGCAAACAACAAGATTGAATATTGTTATGGTTTTAGCTGATTTTATTTGTTCTGGCATTCATTATTGTTATCGAAAACTAAACACTTGATTTATACACATTGAATTCTAATTAATAAGCTGGACTCTGTCTATATATGAGACATGTCCAGCTTATTTCTTTTCTATATTAGGAATTACTTTTCCTATACATTGTTATAGCCTCAGATATGTTTTGAAGGTTTTTATCTTCTATAAGTGCAATTAGTTGATCAATCTTTTCTACATACATAAATTCTTTTCCTAAATACGCTTCGTAATTATCAACCAACTCAAGGGATAAGTACTTTATATTTTCATTATTGTGCTTAATTTTTTCAGATAGTTGCTTTAATTTCGTCTTTAAATCAAGCAACTGTTCTTCATGACGCCCTCTTATCTCTTTTGTTATTATCGCTTTTGTATTATTGTCAAATGTAGCAATTGCCTCTTTCTTTCTGTTTGCAACTATATCAATGTCATCTTGAAGTTTATTAATTTCCTCATCATAACGGTCTAAGGAATAAACACTTTCATCTTTATCCCTTCTGATTCTTCTCTCTATCTTTTTTCTTTTTGCTTTATTTTTTGACATGTTATCACGAATTTGCCTAACTTCCTTCATGGTAGACAAGTGTTTATCTTTTGTTTTGCTTCCTATCACAAAATATAAAGCACCAAAAACAAGAACTGTTAAAACATATATTATAACTAAATATAAGGCCTTTTGTTCTGGAAGAATAAAAAAATAAATTCCACAAGGCAAAGCTAGTAATAAAAGCGCTAAAGCAATTGCTATAATCCCGTAATCTTTAGCATCCTTAGGCATGTATAAGGCAAAAAACAACCTTGTGTTTAAGGACACTGATATTTTTTCTTTTTTGAACCTATTAACAGTCTCTAATCTCATCTGTTCATATTCATCTCTTAAATCTGATGTTTCTATTTCTATACGCTCAGATATTTGTGCATTTTTTGACTGATTCTTTTGCGTTTCAACCTTTTTTATTTGTTCTTTAGTCTTATAAATTTCTTGATCATATGTAGCTTCAATTTCTTCTTTTCTTTTTTTTATTGTAAGGTTAAGTTCTTCTTCTATAGCTGCTTCTTTACTAACTATAGATTTTTCTAATTTCTTTTCGTCTATATTAAGCAAAGAATTATCATTTTGATACCTGTCTAATTGAACTAACTTATCTCTTAATAATTGAAGTCCTTCTATTCCACCATTTAATATGTTTTCTTCCATGTGCTTCCCTCCTAGGACATTGTTCTTTCGTGTAAACATGTTTAATGCCGTTCTTATTAGTCAATTCACCCTTACTGTTATTCTAACATTATTTAACAGTGGCGTCCACAATAAAAATATCCCAATTTTTTGTTACATAGGGAAGCAAGTTGGGCTTCTTTTTTTCTTAAACTGTCTCATCATATAGAACCATTACTGAAAGGGCTTCTATGCTAACATTTCCATCATTAATCACATCCAATACTTCTGTTCCTGCTTTCTGGTCATTAACAACTACTTTCCAACTATTATTAGCTATACTTAAGTTCTTAGCAATTGTATTTCCATTGTAGATAACTACTATGTTATTCCACTTGTCTCCGTTTGCATTGTTTTTTAATTGGAATGCAACAAGATTATCAGACTGCTTAAGTATCTCTAAGTTTTCCTCTAGCAAATCAGCCCTGCTCATTCGAAGCGCTGGATGTTCTTTTCTAAGTTCTATTAAGCCTTTGTAATAATTATGTACTTCCCTATAGGTAGTCTTATCATTCCATCTAATCTTATTAATTGCATCTGGACTCCTGTAGCTGTTATGATCTCCATATTTTGTCCTTAATATTTCATCACCTGCATGAAAAAAAGGAATTCCTTGTGCAGTCATTACAATTGCATTGGATAAAAGGGAACGTCTTACAGCTTCATTATCTAGTACATTCTCCTCAGTAATAACAGCATGGGGCGTGGCTGCTTCCACTGCTTCTTCTATATTTGAATATCTTGTAGATTCACCCGTTAGTATACCATTGGCTAAATAAACCCATCCCTCTTCACTTTCTAGCCCTTGGGTCTTAATAACCTTATCCCATAGATTTAAATTGTCATGAGCCGTAACATAATTAATACTTTCTGTTGGACTATTAGTAAAATCATCAATTGCTCCCCTAATACCTATTGCAATATTTGATTCTTTACCAAGCTCACCTGTTGCAAATCCTTTCGTGGCATCATCAGAACCACCTTTTATAGCTTCTCTGAAGTTGTCATTAAAGACTGCAAAGTTCTTATCTTTTTGACTTCCTTTTAATGTTTGCATAGATTCAGCAAGGGGTGAGCCTCCTGCCTGCCATGGCTCTCCATATATAAGTATGTTTTTGTCCACTTCCTCATGTAACTCTTTTTCTATTTGTATCATAGTTTCGATATCTATTAAGCCCATTAAGTCAAATCTAAAACCATCAACATCATACTCTTCTGCCCAGTAACGAATAGAGTCTTTTATATATTTTCTAACCATTGGCCTTTCTGAAGCAACCTCATTACCTGTGCCAGACCCATTTGTAAACTTGCCAGTATCATCACTCCTAAAGTAATAGCCAGGAACTATATTGTTAAAATTTGAACCTTCAGTTACATAGGTGTGGTTATACACAACATCCAAAACAACACGAATTCCATTTACATGTAAAGATTTAACCATTTGTTTGAATTCAGTAATTCTGGTCGCCGGGTCTGATGGATTAGTTGAGTATGACCCCTCTGGAACATTAAAGTTTTGTGGATCATATCCCCAGTTATATTTAGCCTGTGTTGAATCCGGGTTATCTACCTCTAACTCATTAACCGTCTGAAAATCATAAGTTGGAAGTAAGTGGACATGAGTAACACCTAAGTCTTTCAAATGATCTATACCGGTAGAGTCTCCTGAGCTATTTGTTGTTCCTTCCTCTGTAAAAGCTAAAAACTTTCCTTTATTCTTATCACTAATTCCTGAGTTTTCATCTATGGAAAAATCTCTAACATGCAGCTCATAAATAATTGCATCTGTTGCTTCAATCATAGCTGGTTTTTTTAAACTCCTAAATCCTTCAGGGTCTGTATCTTTTAGGTCTATTATTGCAGTTCTTTGTCCATTAGCTGATACGGCATTTGCATAGGGGTCCACTGAGTAATTAACTTTTCCATCAGCAAACTCTACTTTATACATATAATACTTGCCCTTTAAGTCAGCAGAAATCTTTATTTGCCAAACACCATTGTCATTTCTCTCCATTGGCATTTCTTCACCATCAGTATGGTCAGTTACTAAACCATCTTTATTATATACTCCCGCATCATCATATAAAACAAGGTTAAGCTTTGTTGCTGTTGGTGCCCACACTTTAAATTGACTACTCTCTTGCAAATAAATTAATCCAAGATCATTACCATCGTAATAATATCTTTTATCATCCCAGTTTTCATTAATAATTTGATTCGCCATGTTAGTCCCCCACTTAGTCTCCACAATTAAATAATCTCTATTCTATAGGCTTGCAAGCATAATAGCCTTTATTGTATGTTTCCTGTTCTCTGCTTCATCCCAAACTCTTGATTGACTTCCTTCTATTACATCAAAGGTAACTTCCATATCCTTAACTGCAGGCAAACAGTGTAAAAAAATTGTTTCTTTGTTTCCTGTAGCGTCCATAAGTTTTTGATTCACTTGATAAGGAGAAAGCATTTCTATACGGCTTTTTTGCTGACTTTCTTCTCCCATAGATACCCACACATCTGTATAAATTGCCTGCGCATCCTTTACTCCCTCAGATATATTGTCAGTGATTGTTATTGAACCTTGTGATTTTTTACAGCATTCCCTTGCATATTCTACCAACTCTTTATCTGGCCACAAATCTTTTGGAGCTACCACTGTAAAATCTAGGCCCATTTTCCCACTTCCTATTAGTAGGGAATTTGCCACATTGTTTCTTCCATCACCAACATACACTAACTTAATACCTTTTAAAGTTCCAAACTCTTCAATGATAGTTAAGAAGTCTGCTAGGATTTGAGTTGGATGGTAAAGATCAGTTAATCCATTATAAACAGGTACTCCTGAATATTTTGCCAACAATTCAACTGTCTCTTGTTTAAATCCTCTGAACTCTATTGCATCAAACATTCTTCCAAATACTCTTGCTGTATCTTCAACAGATTCTTTTTCTCCTAATTGTATATCATCACTTGATAAAAATACTGGGTTACCACCTTCTTCACCAAAAGCTGTTTCAAATGCACATCTTGTTCTAGTTGATCTTTTTTCAAACAACATTGCTAAGTTCTTTCCTAAAAATCTTTGCTCAACCTTTCCAGACTTACTGTTTTCTTTCTCTTTTTTTGCAAGTTGTAAAAGAAAATCAATTTCCTCTGTTGAATAATCCTTAAGTGTTAATAAACTTCTTCCTTTAAAATCGAATGTCATGACTCTTCCTCCTTATATTAGAACATTATTACTAACTTCTATATTCTCCATTTATTTTTACATAGTCATAAGTCAAATCACAGCCCCATGCCTTAGCATTATAATCACCATTCTTTAAATCTATGTCTATGTTTATAAAATCTTCCTTTAAAATGTTTTCGGCTTTTACTTCACTAAAATTTAAAGGCTCGCTATCTTCAAGTACTTTTTCAGTCCCTCTCTCATTTTTAAATGATATGTCTACTTTCGAAAGGTCACAAGATGCATCTGCATAACCAACAGCACAAATGATTCTTCCCCAGTTTGCATCGCTACCAAACATCGCTGTTTTTACTAAGCTAGATGATACAACAGAACGTGCAATCTTCCTTGCATCATCTTTCGTAAAGGCATTGTTTACTGTAACTTCTATAAACTTTGTTGCTCCCTCTCCATCTTTTGCAATCATTTTTGCTAACTCTTGATTTACAAAATCTAAAGCTTCCTTGAACTTCCCTGAATCCTCATTATCCTCTTCTATTATAGGATTTCCTGCTGTTTTATTAGCAAGTATTACAGCCATATCATTCGTACTTGTATCTCCATCTATAGAAATCATATTATAGGAATCAGCAACACTTTCCTTAAATAACTTATTTAAATGTTCTTTTGAAATATTTACATTGCTAACTATAAAACTAAGCATAGTTGCCATATTAGGATGAATCATACCAGAGCCTTTTGCTACTCCACTTACTTTTACTTTTTTCCCTCCAATTGTTATCTCAACAGTTATTGCCTTAATAACAGTATCTGTGGTCATAATTGCATTTGCTAGATCTTGCCCTCCGTCTGTTGATACTTTCGCACAAGCTTTTCTTATTCCTTTTGTTATTATATCCATATCTAATTGCACACCAATAATCCCTGTAGATGCAACTAATACATTTTCACTATTTATATTCAAGTTCTTAGCTACTTCATCTGCCATTTTGTAGGCATTATCCATACCTTCCTTACCTGTACATGCATTTGCATTTCCAGCATTAACAACAATTCCTTGAATAAAGTCTGATTGTAAATGTTCTGAAGATAAATAAATTGGTGCAGCCTTTGACTTATTAGTTGTTAGCGCAGCTGCACAAACTGCAGGTTCTGCAGAATATATAAGACCCATATCCTTCTTTCCACTTTTCTTTAAACCTGCACTAATCCCACTTGCCATAAATCCTGAGACGTCGCCAATAAACTCGCCTGGCAAAACCTTCATAATTCTTTCCTCCTATAGTTTTAAGCCGTTCTTATTTTACTAAGGTAACATTGCTAGTGCTTGAAGTCCTGTACTTTCCTCTAATCCAAACATAAGGTTCATGTTTTGTATAGCCTGACCTGCTGCACCTTTTATCATATTATCAATTGCTGATACTACGATTATTCTATTTGTTCTTTCATCTATTCTTAGAGCAATATCACAGAAATTTGTTCCTTTAACCCATCTGGTTTCTGGCAACTCATCTATAATCCTTATAAAAGGAGCTTCTTTATATTCTTCTTTATATAACTTATACAATTTTTCTAAAGTCACTCTTTTTTCTAGCTTAACATAAGAAGTTGTTAGGATTCCCCTGTTCATAGGAATTAAATGAGGCGTAAATGACACCTTTATATCTTCATTAGCTACATTGGATAACTCCTGCTCAATCTCTGGCGTATGCCTGTGACCAGCTACAGCATATGCTTTTAGTGATTCATTAAGTTCCCCATATAAATTATCTACCTTAGTACTTCTTCCTGCTCCAGAAATACCAGACTTGGCATCAATAATAATGGATTGTTTATCTATTAAGTCTGTCTTCATTAAGGGCATCAAACTTAAAATGCTTGCTGTTGGATAACATCCTGGATTTCCCACAAGAAAAGTCTCTGCTATCTTTTCTTTATAGACTTCTGCAAGTCCATATATGGCTTTTTCATTTAATTCCTCTGCCCTATGCTCAAGCTTATACCATTCTTTATATTCATCAATGTCTTTTAGTCTAAAATCTGCACCAATATCAATTACCTTTACACCTTTTTCATAACACAACTTAGCTGTTTCAAAAGCCATTCCATGTGGCAATGCAATAAACACAACATCAACTTCAGACAAATGATCATTTACTTTATTTGTATCTATGCACTCCATGTCTACTACATTTTTATATTGACCATATACTTGTGAAAAAGGAATACCCGCATAACTATTCGATGAGATAAATCCTATATCACACATAGGATGGTTAACTAAAAAACCTACTAATTGTTGACCCACATAACCTGTTGCACCAATAATTCCAGCTTTAATCATATTTTTTAACCTCCTGTTATTAGTTTAATATTTTTCAATTATACATATGATTAAATAAAATTGCAATAGTTTCTTGCATATTTATTAATTTAATTGTATAATTATCTAAAATCTTTAAGGAGAGTATTTCATGAACGAACAAAAAGTTGCCATTTTAATTGAGGCTTTACCATATATAAGGGAATTTGCCGGTAAAACCTTTGTAATTAAATTTGGTGGAAGTATTATGAGTAATAAGAAATCTAAAAAAGCCTTTATAGAAGACATCGTTTTACTAAATCTTGTAGGTATTAATTTGGCTATTGTTCACGGTGGAGGTCCATATATTTCAAAAACACTTGAGCAAATGAATATAGAAAGTGAATTTATTGACGGACTTAGAGTAACCTCTAAGGAAGCCATAGAGGTTGTAGAGATGGTTCTTTCAGGAGCGGTAAACAAAGAGCTTTCTTCTAGTATATGTAGGCAAGGAATTACGGGTGTTGGTCTTAGTGGAAAGGATGCAAATCTTATTAAAGCTAAAAAGAAATACCTAAACAAAAATAACACAAAAATTGACTTGGGCTATGTTGGGGAAGTCGTAAGTGTAAACACACAATTTCTATCAGATATAATAGAAAAACATTACGTCCCAGTAATTTCACCTATAGGTTCAGATTCCGAAGGCAACACCTATAATATAAATGCTGATTATGTTGCTGCTGCAATCAGTAGCGAATTGAAAGCAGAAAAGTTAATTTTGCTAACAGATGTAGAGGGTATTTATAGAGATATTGACGATCCTTCTTCCTTAATATCTGTAATTAAAACTGACCAAATAGATTCTTATATAGAAGATGAAGTTTTAGTTGGTGGAATGTTACCTAAAATTGACTGTTGCATAAAAGCCCTAGAAGGTGGCACAAAAAGTGTACATTTAATTGATGGCAGAAAGAAACACAGCCTTTTACTAGAAATTTTCACCCATAAAGGAATTGGAACCATGATAAAAACAGGAGGCAAAATATAATGTCAAAAGAAAATGTTATGAATACTTATGGTAGATTTAATCTAAACATTGATAGCGGTTATCGTTCAAAGATAAAAGATATAAACGGCAAGGAATACATCGATTTTATTTCCGGAATTGCAGTTAACACTCTTGGTCATTCAAACCCCGAAATAATTGAAAGCATCAAAATACAAAGTCAAAAAGTAATGCATGTTAGTAACAACTTTTGGACTCAACCCTTAATTGATTTGGCAGGAAAACTATCAGAATATAGCGATCTTGATCAGACCTTTTTCTGTAATAGCGGAACCGAAGCAAATGAAGTCGCCTTAAAAATAGCAAGAAAGTATGGCAAACTTCATGGTAGCAAGGATAAAACTCAAATAATTTACACCAACAACTCCTTTCACGGCAGAACAATGGGAGCCTTGTCCATTACTGGTCAAGAAAAGTACCAAAAAGACTTTGCACCTTTAATTCCAGATACTGTTGCCATTAACTTTAATAATATTGAGGATTTAAAAGCTGCTTTTAACGAAAACACATGTGCCATTTTTCTTGAAGTAATTCAAGGAGAAGGTGGAATCATTCAAATAGATGATACCTTCCTAAAGGAAGCGCGTAGTCTCTGTGATCAGTATGACGCTTTACTGATCTTTGATGAGGTTCAAACAGGAATTGGCAGATTGGGCACACTTTTTGCCTATCAAAGTTTTGGAATTGTTCCAGATATTATCACTATGGCCAAGGGCCTTGGTGGTGGCTTCCCAGTAGGAGCATGTTTAGCTAAAAAGAAAGCCGCTAAAGCCCTCGTTCCTGGCGACCACGGCAACACCTATGGTGGAAATCCTCTTGCATGCTCTGTTGCCTTAACCATATTAAATGAAATAGTAAACAAAAACTTACTAGACAATGTAAATGCCATGAGCACATACATTATAGATAAATTAGAAGAACTAAAAGATAAATATTCAATTATTAAGGACATTAGGGGCAAGGGTTTATTGATAGGAATGGAAATAAGCACAAACACCAAAGATTTTCAAACAATTTGCTTTTTAAACGGTCTTCTCTTAGTTCCTGCAGGAAATAACACCATACGTTTTCTACCACCACTAAATGTTAACAAAGACGAAATTGATGAAATGCTAGTAATCCTAGAGAAATCACTAGCAGCTCTATAATTGGAAATAGGGCAGTTTTGCTTGACTTCCCACTACTTAAAATAGTGGGAAGACAAACAAAACCACCCTATATTCCGTCAAATTAATCCTAAACAACCTCACCTTTTCCAATAATCATTGGATGGTTTGTTTCACCTATTAATCTTCCTGCCTCACGTACAGTTACTTCCTTATCTAATATTACATGATTTAGCTCACAAGCCGCCTGAACTACAGAATCTTGCATAATAATAGAATTTGTTACTTTGGCATGCTTACCTATATTAACACCTCTAAAAATAATACTGTCCTTTACTTCTCCTTCAATATTACATCCATCAGCAATCAAGCAGTTATGAACAGATGCATCATTTCCATATCTTGTTGGTACTTGATCTTTAATTTTTGTATATATTGGCCTTTCAGGATTAAAAATCTCTTCTAACACTTTTTCATTTAACATATCTATACTAACATCATGATATGAGCGAATATCATCTACACACCCTATATAGCCATTAAACTTATATCCACAAATGTTAAGATTAGATAAGTTCTTGATTAATATGTCTTTCATTATATCATGATCGCCTCTAGCAACAGCTTCGTCAATTGAATAATGAAGGAACTCTCTCTCCATAAGCATTAGACTCATAAAAATCTTTTTTGTTTTCGGTCTACGTGGATTAACCTCAATACCTGTAATTCTATCATCATCATCTATTGATAAAATCGTGTGGCTAGAAAGCTTTCTGTTATCAGCCTCTTCTGCTTCATAATAAACTAAAGTTACATCAGAATTATTTTTTATATGAAAATCCATTACATCATCTAAGTTAATATTTAACACTATGTTTCCTTCTGATATAACAACATGTTTTTGCTTACTTTTTCTAATAAAATCTTCAGCTGTTGCTATTAAATCTATATCACCCTCCCCTAGACCTTGCACATTACGCCCTATGTAAGGTGGCAAAATATGTAGTCCGCCTTTTTTTCTATTTAGATCCCATTCCTTGCCTGAGCCTAAGTGATCCATTAGTGATGAATATTTATACTTTAAAATAATACCCACATTGGTAACACCTGAGTTGACCATGTTCGAAAGGGTAAAGTCAATCAACCTATATCTCCCTGCAATAGGCAATGCAGCTATTGAACGTTTTTCAGTAAGTGAACTAAGATAAAGGTTGCTTTCTGATAGTATAAGGCCCATTACATTTGTCATACTTCCACACCTCCTGTTGTGTTATAATTTCTCACCATAGAATTTTTGTATATTTTTGCGCCATCTCTTATTTTAATATTATTATTAATAAGCACAATTTCATTAGTACAAAGGTGCGAACTATATGGATTGTCTTCTGATGATTCAAGGCCAATCTGAACCCCTTTACCAATAACCGTCCCTTCTCCCACAATGGTCTTTTCTAATACAGCATCTTCACAGATATGAGCATTAGGAAAAATAACGGAGTCTTTAATTCTTGCACCTTTTTCTACTACAACTCCGTCAGAAATTACACTATGATCAACATCACCATAAATATAGCATCCTTCAGTTACACAACTATTTGTAATAGTTGCATCATTAGATACATAATGAGGTAGTTGAATAGGGTTTTTGGAATATATTTTCCAGTCTTTGTCTTGCAGGTTGAATATTGGTGGTGATGCAATAATATCCATATTTGCTTCCCACAAGCTATGTATTGTTCCAACATCCTTCCAATAACCTTGAAACCTATATGCATATATCTCTTCATCATTCTCTAACATATTTGGAATAATATTTTTACCAAAATCATTAGAAGAGCCTTTATTTTTTTCATCAAGATTAAGATATTCTCTTAAAACTTTCCAATCAAAGATATAAATACCCATAGATGCTTGGTTGCTAACAGGATTTGTGGGTTTTTCCTGAAATTCTGTAATCCTACCGTCATCATCAGTATTCATTATTCCAAAACGACTTGTCTCCTCCCATGGGACAGGCATTACAGCTATCGTAGCCGCCGCTTTTGTTTCCTTGTGAGACTTAATCATCTTTTTATAGTCCATCTTATATATATGGTCTCCAGATAAAATTAATACATATTTGGGATTAAATTTTTCAATAAAAGATATATTGTGGTAAATGGCATTAGCCGTTCCTTTATACCATTTGTTCTCTTGCATACTCACATATGGAGGCAAAACATATACCCCTCCGTTATTTCTATCTAAATCCCAGGGTCCCCCATTGCCAATATAAGTATTTAAATCTAAAGGTTGATATTGTGTTAAAACTCCAACTGTAGAAACTCCTGAATGCGTACAATTAGTTAAAGCAAAATCAATAATACGATACTTGCCCCCAAAAGGAACTGCTGGTTTTGCAACTTTATCAGTTAAAACTCCCAAACGGCTTCCTTGTCCTCCTGCAAGTATCATCACTAATGTTTCTGTCCTTGCCATTTTTCATCCTCCTTATAATTAGACTACTCACTTATTAAAGTTTTCCCTTTTGTACTTTTTACTTTTTTCTCAAATACACTGTTGACAAAGGTGGAAGATCGGCATAAATAACACTTTCTTCTTCCTCTTCAATCCCCTTAGCATAATCAGATACGTAAGCCATTCCTTCTTCTTGAATACCTCCGTATTCCTCCCAGTTACTGTTTAACACTTCTATATACTCTCCTGGAATTGGTACTCTTAGAGAATAGTTAACTCTTCTTACTGGTGTAAAATTACAAACAACAACTAAGTAATCTTTCTTTTCTTTACCTTTACGCATAAAAGAAATAACACTGTTGTCTGCATCATTTGCTTCAATCCATTCAAATCCTTCCCAAGAAGTATCTAATTGCCATAAACTTTTATTTTCTTTATATACATGGTTTAAATCCTTAACAAATTCCTTTAGCTGCCTATGACTATCATATTCTAGTAGATTCCAATCTAGTTGAGAATCAAAGTTCCATTCTATAAATTGGCCAAATTCTCCACCCATAAACATTAACTTTTTGCCTGGTAAGGCCATCATATATCCATAAAATGCCTTTAGTGTAGCGAACTTTTCTTCATAAGACCCATACATTTTATCTAAAAGTGATTTTTTGCCATGAACTACTTCATCATGAGAAAGTGGTAATATGAAGTTTTCTGAAAAGGCATATACCAAAAGAAATGTTAATAGATTATGGTTACCCTTTCTATATATAGGGTCCATTGAAAAGTATTTTAAGGAATCGTGCATCCATCCCATATTCCACTTGTAGTTGAATCCTAACCCGCCTTCATGTATAGGCATTGTAACCTTGGGAAAAGCTGTGGATTCTTCTGCAATCATAAGTACATCTGGAAACTCAGCAAATACAACCTTGTTGAGATTTTGTATTAAGGCTATTGCTTCAAGATTCTGGTTCCCCCCATGCTTATTTGCTACCCACTGTCCATCTTCTCTCCCATAATCTAAATAGATCATGGAAGATACTGCATCAACTCGAATACCATCAAAGCGATAGACTTTAAGCCAGAACATTGCATTAGATATTAAAAAGGACTGTACCTCTGGTTTTCCATAATCAAAAACTAAGGTTCCCCAATGGGCATGCTCACCTAAGCGAGGATCTTCATACTCGTATAAACATGTTCCATCAAAACGTGCTAAAGCGTGAGTGTCTTTTGGAAAATGGGCAGGAACCCAATCCATAATCACTTTTAATCCAGCACTATGGCAACTATCAATGAAAAACATCAAATCTTCTGGATTTCCATAACGACTAGTTGCTGCATAATAGCCTGTGACCTGATATCCCCATGATCCATCATAAGGATATTCTTGAATAGGCATCAACTCAATGTGTGTATACCCCATATCGACAACATAGGGAATTAATTCCTTGGCCAATTCCCTGTAATTCATAAAGGAACCATCTTCATGTCTCTTCCATGAGCCTGCATGAACCTCATAAATTACTATAGGCGATTCATAGCTTTTTTGCTTAACGTTTCTTGTTTCAAGCTCATTATTCCAAATATATTTATCTATTCTACATGTTATAGATGCGCTATTAGGCCTAATTTCATTATAAAAAGCATAAGGGTCTGTCCTCATACTTATTTCACCTTGCTGGGTGGTAACAGCATACTTATACAGTTGGCCTTCTTTCATGCCAGGAACAAAGATTTGCCAAATACCTGAATCATTGACTCTAACCATAGGATGCTTGCCTGTTTGCCAATTATTAAAATCACCTACTAGACTCACAGCCGAAGCGTTAGGTGCCCAAACAGCAAACCTAAACCCTTCATCTTGCTTTTTTGTAGCTGGAACGTAAATAGATCCTAGCATTTCGTATGCTTGATAGTTTGTCCCTTCATGAAATAAATACATTTGAAATTCGGATAAATCCGGGGTCGAAATTGGTTTTTGTGTCATGATGTAACCCCCCTATATTATATTTTGTTGATTAACAATAATTTTGTACACGTTTTACACAAATAGTGATTACGTACTAGTTAAAATATGGTATGATATTCATTAATAGAAGTGTTAAAAGTGATAACTTGAATTAATTATATATAACAACATTGAATAATTCAAGATAATAGTACAAACTATTATTAATTACTTATACCATCATTAATCAGCAAATTATAAGCAATCTGGTGTAATGTCAAGAGTTAATTTTTAAGATTTTTAAATGATTT
>CAZJCV010000040.1:0-17335 GCA_964544535.1 uncultured Lachnospiraceae bacterium
CCAGGGTGATTGATGCCAGGGGCAAACTGGTCTGCCCTGGTTTTATAGACCTCCATGTCCATTTGCGGGAACCTGGTTTTACCCATAAGGAGACCATTGCCACCGGAAGCCGGGCTGCTGCCAGAGGCGGTTTTACTACCATAGCGGCCATGCCCAATACAGAGCCGGTAATCGATCAGCCGGGCCTGCTGGAGGAACAGGAGGAAAGGATAGCCAGGGATGCAGTGGTCAAGGTATATTCCCATGGAGCTATTACTAAAGGCTTAAAAGGGGAAGAACTGGTTGACTTTGGGGCCATGGCCAGCCTGGTCCTGGGCTTTTCTGATGATGGCCGGGGGGTACAGGACAGGGAGCTGATGAAAAAGGCCCTGGCAGAAGCAAAGAAACTGGATAAAAAGATCCTGGCCCATTGTGAAGATGAGAGCCTGAACAATCAGGCCTATCTCCATGAAGGAGACTTGAGCCGGAAACTGGGCATAAAGGGTATCAGCTCAGCTTCTGAATATCAACAGCTGGCCAGGGACCTGGACCTGGTCAGGGAAACGGGGGCAGGCTATCATCTCTGCCATATCAGCACCAGGGAAGCCCTGGACTTAATCAGGGAGGCCAAAAGGGAAGGGCTACCTGTCAGCTGTGAGGTAACCCCTCACCACCTGCTCCTTGCTGACCAGGATATTGATCTTGAGGATGCAGATTACAAGATGAACCCTCCCTTACGGAGTGAGGCAGACCGCCTGGCTATGCTGGAGGGAGTCCTGGATGGCAGTATCGATATTATAGCTACTGACCATGCTCCCCACCATGTAGAGGAAAAGGCCCGGGGCTTTGCAGAAGCCCCCTTTGGTATTGTTGGCCTGGAGACCTGTTTCCCCCTCCTTTATACCTATCTGGTCCTGGAAGGCCTTATCTCTCTGGAGAGACTGGTGGAGATGCTGACCCTGAAACCAGCCAGTTTATTTAATCTGGACACAGGGGTTCTGGAGCCAGGCCGGGATGCAGATATAACTATCATTGATCCGGAAGCAGGCTTTGTGATAGATGTAGAGGAGTTTTCTTCCCTGGGCAAGAATACTCCCTTTAAAGGTTATCAGTGTAAGGGTAAAATCATCAGGACCTTTGTCCAGGGTAAAGAGGTTTATCCAGGGGAAGGCAGAAATGGGGTGGAGAAGGAATGAAATTAACTGAGGATATGCTGGTTATCAAGAATGAGGAAATTGCCCGGGATATCTATGAACTGGTTTTAAAGGGCCAGAATGTCCAGTTGATGAAAGAGGCTGGCCAGTTTGTCAATATACAATTGGAAAGGAAGGGTCTAATCTTAAGGAGGCCTTTTTCTATCTGTGAGATAAATTATCCGGAAAAGGAATTTAAAATAATCTATCGTGTCCTGGGGGAAGGTACAGAAGAGCTGGCCAGGCTGAAAGCAGGAGCAAGGCTCAATGTTTTCGGCCCGCTGGGGACAGGCTTTCCTGAGTCTGGCCTGGCAAAGGATGAAGTGGCCCTCCTGATAGGTGGGGGGATAGGGGTACCACCCCTTTATGAACTGGCCAGAAGGCTCCACAAAAGGGGAAATAAAGTTATCAGTGTACTGGGCTTTCAGGATAAAGAAGGGATTTTCTATGTAGAGGAATTTGGCCAGTATTCAGAGCTGCATGTGGCTACCATGGATGGCTCCTATGGCTATAAGGGGAATGTCCTGGAATTAATCGGCCATCTCCAACAGGACTTTGACATCCTCTATGCCTGTGGCCCCATGGCCATGTTAAAGAGTATACAGGAGGCCTATAGCCAGCAGAAAAGGGGCTATATTTCCCTGGAGGAAAGGATGGCCTGTGGGATAGGAGCCTGTTATGGCTGTGTTTGTGACAAAGAAGGAGAGCCCCCTTACCAGAAAAGGGTCTGCAAAGAGGGGCCGGTCTTTTCCTTAAATGAGGTGAGCTTATGAGTGTAGATTTGCAGGTAACTTTACCAGGCCTGGAGCTGAAAAACCCCATTATACCAGCCTCCGGCTGTTTTGGTTTTGGGGAAGAGTTTGCTGAACTCTATGATCTGAACCAACTGGGGGGTATCATGATTAAGGCGGCAACGGTAAAAGCCCGGATAGGTAACCCCACCCCCCGGATTGCCGAGACCTATGGGGGGATCTTAAATGCCATCGGCTTACAAAATCCCGGAGTAGAGGCCATTATCAGGGACAAATTACCCTGGCTGGCTCAATTTGATCTGGCGGTGATAGCCAATATAGCCGGGGATACCATGGAAGAATATGAAGAGCTGGGCCGGAGATTATCGGATAATGAGGTAGTAAAGGCCCTGGAATTAAACATATCCTGTCCCAATGTGGAAAAGGGAGGCCTGGCCTTCGGGACAGACCCGGATATAGCTGCTGAACTGACTGCCCGGGTAAAAAAGGTAGCCAGTAAACCGGTCTATGTAAAACTATCCCCCAATGTGACAGATATAGTCAGGATAGCCAGGGCTGTAGAAGAGGCAGGGGCTGATGGTTTGTCCATGATCAATACATTACTGGGGATGAGGATTGACCTGAAAAGTGGTAAAACCATTCTGGCCAATGGTACTGGCGGCCTGTCAGGCCCGGCCATCAAACCGGTAGCCATCCGGATGATCTACCAGGTTTATAAAGAGGTCCAGATCCCCATTATAGGTATGGGAGGAATCCAGCAGGCCAGGGATGTACTGGAATTTTTATATGCCGGGGCCAGTGCTGTAGGTGTGGGGACTGCCAATTTCATTGACCCTTATGTCTGTCCCCGGATTATCAGGGAATTACCAGAGCTACTGGCAGGACATGGTTTCACCAGTGTTCAGGAGGCTGTCGGTTATGCCCATAAATAAGGTAAATTGACATGGCTTGAGGAGCCACTATGTTCATTTATAAAGATTAATACTTCTGCCATAGAGAGGCATAAATATAAGAAAAGGAGTAGACAGGATGAAAAAAGAGCTTATTATTGCCCTGGATTTTAAGAACAGGGCCGAAACGGAGAAATTTCTGGAGGTCTTTCAGGAGGAAAAACCCTTTCTGAAAGTGGGTATGGAGTTATTCTATAGCGAAGGGCCAGCCATTATTAAGGCCCTGAAGGAAAAAGGCCACCGGATTTTCCTGGATCTGAAATGCCATGATATCCCCAATACAGTAAAAAGAAGCATGGCTGTCCTGGCCGGCCTGGGTGTTGACCTGGTCAATGTCCATGCTGGTGGAGGAATCAAGATGATGGAGGCAGCTGTGGAAGGTTTAGAGGAAGGAGCTTTTGGCAAAAGGCCCCTCTGTATTGCTGTAACCCAGCTAACTTCCATCTCTCCCGAAATCCTGAGTGAGGAATTATTGGTTAGCCATGATTTAAAGGAAACAGTCCTCCATTATGCCAGGAATGCCAGAAAGGCTGGCCTGGATGGGGTGGTCTGTTCACCCCTGGAAGCAGGAATGATCAAAGCAGATATCGGACAGGATTTTATTACTGTAACCCCGGGGATTCGTTTAAAGGATAGTGCACAGGATGACCAGGTCCGGATAACCACTCCCCTGGAGGCCAGGGAACTGGGCTCAGATTATATAGTTGTGGGCAGGCCAATTACCAGGGCCAAAGACCCCCTGGCCATTTACCGGCAGATGAAGGCCCAATTTACAGGGGAAGAGAGCCTATGAAGGGAGGAGGGGAAGCCATGAAAAGAAAGATTGCTGAAGGCTTACTGAAAATCAAGGCAGTTACCCTGCAGCCCAATAACCCCTTTACCTGGGCTTCTGGCATTAAATCACCTATTTATTGTGACAACCGCTTAACCCTATCCTATCCTGGCTTCAGAAAGGAGATCGCCCGGGGGCTGGCAGAACTGATAAAAGAAAAATACCCTGCTGTGGAAATGATCATGGGGACAGCTACAGCAGGTATCCCCCATGCTGCCCTTGTAGCAGAAAACTTAAATCTCCCCATGGGCTATGTCCGGGCCAGTGCCAAAGCCCATGGTAAGGAAAACAGCATTGAAGGGGTCATCAGGGAAGGGGTCAGGGTAGTTGTGGTAGAAGATCTCATTTCAACAGGGGGGTCATCCCTGGCAGTGGTAAAAACCCTGCGGGAGGCCGGTTTTCAGGTCCTGGGGATTGTGGCTATTTTCTCCTACAATCTGGACCAGGCCAGGGTGAATTTCCAGGAAGAAAACACCCCCCTTTATACCCTGACAGATTATGATACCCTGATTGAAGAGGCCCTGGCCAGGGATTATATTAAGGAAGAAGACCTGGCTAAATTGAGAAAATGGCGGGAGAACCCGGCAGATGAGGGCTGGATCAATTCCTAGTTTTTCGCAGGAAATATAGCAAGAAAAAGAAGGGATATTGCTTTTACTATTGAATATATTACAGGTAGCGAAAAAAGATTTACTAAAAAACCTAATAGGAGGACTTTTAATGTATACAAAAGAGGATCTTTTAAAACATATTGCAGCAATGGGTATTGATCCCAGGGGGGTCCTGTTAATCCATTCTTCCATGAAAGCTGTAGGAGAGGTGGAAGGGAGAGCAGATACTGTTATCGATGCCTTTATGGAATACATGAAAGACGGCCTGCTGATCTTCCCGACCCATTCCTGGTCAACAGAAAATCTGAAGGATAATATCTATGATCCAGAGACAGAACCTTCCTGTGTGGGTATCTTGACCAATATCTTCCGGCAGAGAGAAGGGGTTGTCAGGTCCTTACATCCCTCACATTCTGTGGCAGCCATTGGCAAGGGGGCCCTGGAATATATCAAGCTTGAAGAAGGGAAGTCTAAGTATACACCCTGTCCCAGAGATGGCTGTTGGAGCCATTTATATGATATGGAGGCCCAGATTCTCTTCCTGGGTTGCAGCCTGACCAGAAATACCTTTATCCACAGTGTTGAGGAATGGTTTGATGTACCTGACAGGATTAATCCCAATGCCAGACACATCAAGATTATCAACTCCTATGGGGAGGACTATTATGTGGACCTCCATGGCCACCATAGTTCCTATGGAGATGTTTCCCAGAACTACGGCAAATTGCTGAAACCCTTCCTCCACAAGGGGATAGCCAGAAAAGGCCAGATCGGAGATGCCGAAAGCTATCTCTGTGATGTTGTAGGCATGGCTGACCTGACCAGCCAGTTCCTGGAAAAGGACCTTAATCTCTTTAAGGATAATGAGCCTGTGCCGGAGGAATGGTATCTGTAAGTTTATCAGGCTTTGAGCCTGGTTATTACACACAAATACGGCAGAAGAACCTGGGTTAAGATAAAGCCCTGGGCATTAATGCTCAGGGCTTTTTTGCTGGGTCCAGCAAGCCTTATTTTTCTGCCCAGGCTGGCATAGACTTCAGGCCTTCCAGGGAGACGACAGGATACCAGCCTGACAGATAGGTCTCAATATCTCTATAGATAGTCCGGGGAGAAACCTCAAAATAAGCAGCCAGTTCAGCAGAGGAAATATAAGAGCAGGGGTTCTTATTTTCCAGACTGGAAATAAAAATATTATCAGATGCAGGAAATTTTCAGTATATGATGAAGTAAAAAGAATACAAAAAATAAAAATCTTTATTCATTTATTTTTAAATCTGGAGGTACTGAACTTGGAGAGAAAAAAGGTTTTGATTATTGGTGCCGGGATTGCCGGCCTTTCCGCCGCTTCCTACTTACAGCGGAATGGTTATGAGACAGAGATTTTTGAAGCTCATAGTCTCCCTGGGGGACTCTGTACATCCTGGAAAAGGGGTGATTATACCTTTGATTACTGTATCCACTGGCTGATGGGTACCAGGGAGGAGACAGGTTTTGATATTGTCTGGGATGAGTTGGGTGCCCTGGTCAATGAAAAGGGGGAAGAGGTCCCTATCTGTAATCTGGAAGTATTTGAAAGGGTGGAACTGGCTGATGGTGAAATTATATCCTTTTATGGAGATACAGAAAGATTAGAGGAAGAATTATTGAGGGTAGCTCCAGAGGATAAAAAGGCTATCCGGAGATTTATTAAGGATTTGCGGTCTATTGCCAGATTGAAGACACCTGTGAATACAGAGCAATGGGTTAAAAAAGACTGGTTAGTTTTCCTGACCAGGAATGCCGGTTCTTTTTCCAGGTTGATGAAGTATTCCCGGATGAGTTTTGAGGAATTTAACCGACAGTGGAAGAGCCAGAAATTACAGGAGGCTTTTCGGGCATTAATACCTCCTTTCTGGTCAGCCATTGCCTTTGTTCTGGGCCTGGCCATGCAGGATATTCAGGGAGCCGGTTATCCCCTGGGTGGTTCCCTGGCCTTTGCCAGGAATATTGAGCGGAGGTATCTGGCCCTTGGGGGTAAGGTTAATTATAATAGCAGGGTAGAGAAGGTCCTGGTAGAGGGGGATCGGGCTGTTGGGATCAGGCTGGCCAGTGGAGAGGAGATTTATGGAGATGAGATAGTTTCAGCTGCAGATGGCTATACAACTATTTATAAGTTGCTGGAGGGCAAGTACCTGTCAGAGGAAATCAAGGAAATCTACGACAAGTATCCCCTTTTCCCCTCCACAATACACCTGGGTTTTGGCCTTGCCAGAGACCTTAGCGGTTTTCCTGCTAAAGAACTGATTTATTTGCCAGAAGGGTTAGAATTGCCAGATGGCAGCAAGCACCAGTACCTGGATCTCCGTATTTATAATTTTGACCCTACTCTGGCCCCGGAAGGTAAAACAGTCCTGACTGGATTATTCTTTACCTGGAATTATAGCTTCTGGCAGGAAATGAAGGAAAAAGACCCTGCCCGCTATCAGGAACTGAAAAATGAGCTGGCAGACCAGGTCATGGAAATTCTGGAAAAGAGAATCCCCGGCTTCAGGGAAGCAGTGGAAATTATAGATGTCTCAACACCCTATACTGTTCACCGCTATACCGGTAACTGGCAGGGCAGTTTTGAAGGCTTTGCCCCTACCCCGGAAACCCTGGGCAAAGATGTACCAAAAGAGCTGCCTGGTTTGAGCAATTTCTATATGCTGGGCCAGTGGACAGAGCCTGGTGGAGGTTTACCACCTGCTGCCCTGGGCGGCCGGAACCTGGCCCGGGAATTCTGTGTAAGGGATGGAAAGGAATTTGTTGCTGCCTGTGATAGTTCTGTCCTGGCGGATAGCAAGACTGGCAGTTAAGAGTAAATAAGGAGGAATAATAATGAAGGCTCATGAGATTGATTATAATATTATTGGCCATGACATGCAGGTAGTGGAGATAGAACTGGATCCCGGGGAGACTGTAATTGCCGAGGCAGGGGCAATGAACTGGATGGAAGAGGGGATCAGCTTTGAAGCCCGCCTGGGTGATGGCAGTGCTGTTAATCAGGGTATAATGGGTAAACTCTTCAGTGCCGGAAAGAGGATGCTGTCAGGAGAATCCCTTTTTATGACCCACTTTACCAATCAGGACCGGGGCAAGAAAAAGATTGCCTTTGCTGCCCCCTATCCCGGCAGTATCATTGTCCTGGACCTGGCAGAGATCCCCTATAAGAGGTTTACCTGCCAGAAGGATGCCTTTCTCTGTGCTGCCTATGGTACAAAGATAGATATTACCTTTAACCGCCGTTTTGGGGCAGGTCTTTTTGGTGGTGAAGGTTTTATCCTCCAGAGGCTGGAGGGTACTGGCAAGGCCTTCCTCCATGCTGGTGGTACCATAGTTAAGAGGGATCTGAACAATGAGTTGATTAAGGTAGATACTGGCTGCCTGGTCGGTTTTACCGGGGGAATAGATTATAATATTGAGATGGTCAAAGGGTTAAAATCAATGTTCTTTGGGGGAGAAGGCCTTTTCCTGGCTACCCTGCGGGGGACAGGAACAGTGTATTTGCAGAGCCTGCCCTTCTCCAGGCTGGCCAACAGAATTATTGAGAGTGCCCCCAACTTAGGCGGCAAGCAGAGAGGTGAAGGATCTATCCTGAGGCCTGGGTAACCTCCTGGATGGAGATAATAGGTTTTAAAGACTGGATATTTCAAGGCTCCCTCTATTAGGAGCCTTTTTCTCTGCTGTCAAAAATTAGTTTATTCTTGCTAAAGGACTAAGAAAAATTATGAAGAATTATATTATTGGAGCTGGAAATATTTTAAGCGGAATAAAGGAATGTCCCTTGAATATAAGTTTAGCATAGATAATATTTAAAAAACCGGGAGGGTTTTAAAATGAAAAAGAAGCTTTATACCAGTCTGGGCTTTGCCCTTTTTTTGCTGCTTGTTATAGCCATTGCCTTTCTTATAAGCAACTATTCCAGGGAGGAGGATATGGCTGTTTTTCTCCTCCAGGATACAGAACAGGAAATTACCCACCTGACTTCTGGCCTGATCCAGGCCGATACCCTGATTGCAGTCCGTTTCAGGGAAAAACAGGTTAAGGAGGAGCTTTTGGGTAAGGACCTGCCCCAGGCAATCTTTAGTTTTACACCGGAGATTGAGGGGAAGGCCTATTGGGAAGATGAGCGGACCCTGGTCTTTGCTCCGGCCCAACCCCTTTACCAGAAGATGAATTATCATGGCACCCTGAATCTGGGAGTAATCTTCCCGGAGTTAGGGGAGGGGGACCTGGAAAAGCTGGAATTCCACCTGGAGACCCCTGGCCAGCACTTGCTGGAATTGAAGGGGGATTTTCTCCTGCCAGAGGAAAAGGAACCGGAAAAGGTCTATTTCCTGGCCAGGATAACTCTTTCAGAACGGGTCAGCCAGGAAAAGCTCCAGGAGGCCCTCCTCCTGGAACTGGAAGGGAAGAAACTTTCCTTTACTCTGGAATCAGAAGATAAGCGGCATTATACCATCAAAACAGAGGATATTAAGAGATACCGCCTCCAGGACAGGGAATTAAAGCTCCGCCTGGCTGGTAGTGGTATAGGCCTTTCCGGGGATATAGAAGAGAAGTTTAGCCTGAAGGCTATCGAGTCTCCCCTGACCCTGGTCAGGATTGAAGAGGAAAAGGGTGGAGAGTTTTCCCGGATAAGAATAGTTTTTTCTGATAAGCTGAAGGAAGACAGGGATTATCAGGGTTATTTGCATCTTAGCCCCTCAATTGATTATCAGGTGACAGCAGAGGAAAACAGCCTCCTGATTACTGGCAAGTTCCGGCCCAGGGAGAAGTATACTATCCAGCTTTTCCCGGGGATAGAGGGCATCTTTGGCCAGCGGCTGGCGGAGGAGGCAGAGGCCCAGCTGGAGATAGAGATCTCTGACCTGAATCCGGTGGTAGAATTCCTTAATCCTGGCTTTTTCCTGACCAGTGCCAGGGACAAGAAGGTCACTTTCCGGACCCTGAATGTGGAACGCTTAAGGCTCCAGGTAAAGAAGGTCAGGGAAGAAAACCTGATCCAGTTTTTTGCGGAGAACCCCTACCGGCCTGGCCCTTATTATAATTATGATTTTGACCGTTATCAGTTCCGCCGTTATGGAGAGGTCATTGAAGACCGGATCCTGGAAATTGGCCAGGAAAGGAATAAATGGATCCAGTCTGAACTGGACCTGGGTAATGTGCTTACTGAAGAAGAGAGTGCCCTCTATATCCTGCAACTGGATTTTGATGAAAACCAGGCCCTCTATTTCTCCGAGGACTTGACCGGCTGGTACCGTAGTGATTACCTCAACCAGTATGGCCGGGCTGTGAAATATATCCTCTTAAGTGATATTGGCATCAGTGCCCGGGAGCTGGGGGGACAGCTCTATGTCTTCCTGACAGACCTGCTCAGTACAGAGCCCCTGGCCAATGCCATTGTAGAGCTGAAAAATGCAGAAGGCAAGTTATTGGCTACTGCCTATTCCAATGAAAAGGGCCTGGCCCTTTTACCGGCAGATAATAGTGCCAAATATGTTGAGGTCAGAAGGGCAAAGGATTATGCCATTATGGATCTTACTTCTTCTGTAATCAATAATTCCTTCTTTGATATTGGGGGGATCCAGCTCCAGGATGGGGTAAATGCCTTTATCTATACAGAAAGGGGGGTTTACCGGCCCGGAGATGAGATTAATATATCAGCAATAGTACGGAATGAAGATAATAGTTTCCCCACAGATCATCCTGTGGCCCTGAAACTATATAACCCCCGGGGCATACTGGCCAGCGAACAGGTCCTGACCAGGGGTGAAGATGGTTTTTATAGTTTCAGGTTCCAGACCGAAAAAGAGGCCTTGACCGGTACCTGGCAGGGGGTACTGGAAATTGGCAGCCGGCGTTTTACCCATGAGATCAGGATAGAGGAGGTAGTTCCCTACCGGATCCGGGTAAATATAGATCCTGGCCAGGAAATCTTGTCCAGAGAGGATAAGGTTATTAATTTTAGGCTCAGTTCTGAATACCTTTTTGGGGCATCTGCCAGTGGCCTGGCAAGTGAGACGGTATTGGCCCTTGAGCCCTATGAAATCTCTTTCCCGGCTTACGGGAACTTTACCTTTGCTAATGAGAGTATTGATTTCAGAAAGATTGAGAGCAATACCTTCAGGGCAGAGCTGGATGAAGAAGGCCAGGTGGACCTGGCCTGGACTATTCCTCCCTATAGTAATGTCCCCTCTGCCCTGCGGCTCAGGATAAATAGCAAGGTCTTTGAGAGTGGAGGCCGGGCTGTTCCTGCCAGCAAGATAATCCCCATAGAGATTTATGACAGTTATGTGGGGATCATGAAACTGGAGAATCCTGAAGCCGGCATGGGAGAGAGGCTTAATTTCAATATTATTAACTTAAGCAAAGAGGGTGAACCTCTGGCCAATAAGAAATTGACCTACCGGATTTACCACCTGCGCCACTACTGGTGGTGGGAGTTCAGCAACCAGAATGATTTCCGCCGCCATTACAAGAGTAATGAACAGACAGAACTGGTGGCAGAAGGTACCATCACTACCAATAGTGAAGGCTTTGCCAGTCTGGAATACAGTTTAAATGACTATGGTGAGATCCTGCTGGAGGTAAGGGATCCAGAAAGCGGCCATCAGGCTGGCTACTTCTTCCGTTCCTACTACTGGGGTGACAGCGGCCAGGACAGGAGTGCCGATGTGGTAAACCTGAAACTGGATAAAAAGGAATACCTGCCAGGTGAAAAGGCAGTGGTTACCCTGAATACACCGGCTAGGGGTAGGGCCCTGGTTATTGTGGAAAAGGGTGAAGAGATCCTTTATCAGGCCTGGGAAGAGCTCAATAGCACTGAGACCTCCTTTGAACTGGAGGTAAAGGAAGAGTATATTCCCAATGCCTATATTTCAGTCATTGTTTACCAACCCTATGGGGAACTGGATAATGACCTGCCCTTGCGGATCTATGGGATTATTCCCCTCCATGTAACCAGTGAAGGCACCAGGCTGGAGCTGGATCTGGACTTACCGGCTGAAATCAGGCCAGAGGAGGAGTTAACCATAAAGATCCAGACCAGGGATAAGCGGCCAGCCCGTTTCACCGTGGCTGTAGTTGATGAAGGCTTACTGGATATTACCGGTTATAAAACACCGGATCCCTGGAAATACTTCTTCTCCAAACAGAGGTTTTTAAGCAGGACCTATGATAATTTTGCTGATATCATTGACCTGGCTCATGGCTATATCCACCAGCGTTTCTCTGTTGGTGGCGGCATGGAGGAAGAGGACAGGGAGTATAGCTACCAACGCCAGCAGGCCCTTTCCGGGGATGCAGACCGCTTTAAGCCTGTCAGCCTTTTTCAGGGGCCCCTGGAGACCGATGAGGATGGCTATGCAGAGCTAAGTTTCCAGATTCCCAATTATATCGGCAGCCTGCGGGTAATGGTAGTGGCTGCAAATAAGGGCAATTATGGTAGTGCAGAAGGCAGGGTAGCAGTAAAATCACCCCTGATGGTAATGCCTACCCTACCCAGGGTCCTGGGGCCCATGGATAAAATCAGGATTCCCGTTACTGTCTTTGCCCTGGAAGAGGGTTTGGGAGAAGTAAAGGTAAAACTGGAAGTAGAAGGGCCTGCCAGGATAAGAGGAGATGGTGAAAAGGTCCTCCACTTTACAGAGGCAAAAGAGCAGGAGACCTACTTTGAACTGGAGGCAGAAAACATGGTAGGTAAACTGGACCTGACTATTTCTGCTGAAGCTGGAGAAATAGGCTATAGGAGTAAAGAGGAGACTGAACTGGCAGTCCGGCCCTATAACCCCTATATTTATGCCAGTATAGAGGAGATTGTGGATACTGCTGGTGAGGTAGAATTTACTGTTCCGGCAGCAGGTGTAGGGGGAACAGCCAGGGCCCGTTTGACTGTATCTAGTGTAAGGGGTTTAAATATCAATCACCGGATCAACTGGTTATTACGCTATCCCTATGGCTGTGTGGAACAGATAACCTCCATTGTTTTCCCCCAGCTATATTTACCGGAACTCTACAAGTTTACAGTAGAAGAATTAAGGGAGATAGATGAAAATATTAATGCCGGTATTGCCCGGTACCGGGAATACCAGTTAAAGAATGGCGGTTTTTCCTACTGGCCGGCTACCAATACAGTCAACCAGTGGGCAACCAATTATGTGGGCCATTTCCTCCTGGAGGCCAGGAAGAAGGGTTACCATGTACCGGAGGATTTATTTAATAATTGGCTGAACTACCAGCTGGAAACAGCCCGGGGCAACCAGGGTGACCGCCTGACCAGGGCTTACCGCCTCTATCTGCTGGCCCTGGCTGACAACCCCCTCCTCAGTGCCATGAACTACATGCGGGAGAGTGAGCTAAAGGCCCTGAATAATCCGGAGAAATATTACCTGGCAGCAGCCTATCAGCTGGCCGGCTATGAGGAGGTTGCAGGAGAGATCCTGGCCGGCGCAGACCTGCAGGTGGCTGATTACCAAGAATTTAGCGGCACCTTTGGTTCCACTTTGCGGGATAAGGCCATTATCCTGGATCTATTGACAGTTGTAGGCAACTATAGCCAGGCCTTGAAATTATATAATGAGATTGCTGAAGAGATTTCTTCTGATAAGTGGCTTTCTACCCAGGCTACAGCCTATTCCTTAATGGCCATGACCAAGTACCTGCAGGAGGTAGCCTCCAGGGAAAAGATGCTCAGGGGAGACTTAACCCTGGCTGATGGCAGTATAAGAGAGGTGGAAGTAGAAGACCTGCTGGAGATTATCCCACTGGAAGATAGTTTTGCTGCAAAGATCAGTTTCCGGAATAAATCAGAAATCCCCTTATATGTGACCCTGGAATGGGAAGGGGTTCCGGCCAGGGGAGACCTGAAACCAGTCCAGAGCAACCTGGTCCTGGAGACCGTCTATTTTGATCAGGCTGGCAAGAGGATAACAGTTGACCAGGTAAAACAGGGTGAAAGCTTCTATATCCTCTACCGGGTTGGCCAGGTAGGTAATCAGGATATCAGTGAAGTGGCCCTGGTCCAGATCTTACCTGCCGGCTGGGAGATCCAGAACCTCCGCCTCCTGGGGGGAGAGCTGCCAGAGTGGAGTAACCACTATAACCTGAACCAGGAGAAATACCTGGATATCAGGGATGACCGGATCATGTGGTTCTTTGACATGGCAGGCTATGTTTACAGATATGACTTTATTGTAATGATTAATCCGGTTACTGTCGGAGACTTCTATCTGCCGCCAACCCTGGTGGAAGCCATGTATAATAATGATTATAGAGTTGTAACAGAGGGAAGAAAGGTAGAGGTATTACCCAGATGAAAATAAGAAAAAAGCTTCTTATCCTGATACCAATAATTCTGACAGCCTTATTTATAACACTCCTTGTAGTCAGCAGGATTCCCGACCCTCTTTTTTCCACTGATTATAGCACCCTGGTACTGGATGAAGAAGGAAAGTACCTGCGGGTCTTCTTAAATAGTGAGGAACAGTGGATTTTTCCCGATGATGGCCGGGAGGTACCGGAACGCCTGAAGATAGCAGTCCTGCATTTTGAAGACAAGAGGTTTGAGCAACACCACGGGGTAGACCTGGCTGCTGTCTTCCGGGCCCTCTACCAGAATATCAAGAGTGGTGAAACAGTCAGTGGGGCCAGTACAATTACCATGCAGCTGGCCCGGCTGATGAAACCCAAAGAACGGACTATCAAGAACAAGATAATTGAGATGCTCCAGGCTGTCAGGATTGAATTGAAATACAGCAAGGAGGAGATCTTGAAGGCCTATCTCCTCCATGCCCCCTATGGAGGGAATATTATCGGTTACCGGACAGCATCTTTGAGGTATTTTGCCAAGGAGCCGGAGCATCTTTCCTGGGCGGAAGTAGCCACCCTGGCGGTCCTGCCCAATAATCCGGCCCATGTCAATCCCCTGCAGAATCCGGCCAGGCTGAAGGAGAAGAGGGATGAACTCCTGGCCAGCCTTTATGAGGCCGGGAAAATCGACAGGAACACCTATCAACTGGCTATTGCCGAACCGGTGGCCGACCGGCTCTACCCCTTCCCCCTCTCTGCCCCCCATCTGGCAGAAAAACTGGCCAGGGAAGTGGAGGGGGATATAATCCGGACTACCATCAATAAAGGGATCCAGGACCAGGTTACAGCCATACTGAAGGATTATATTGAAGAGAACAGGAAGCGGGGAATCAGGAATGCCGCCCTCCTGCTCACGGATACCGGGACAGGGGAAGTCAAGGCCTATGTGGCTTCCCAGGATTTTTTCGATGATGATAACCTGGGCAAGATTGATGGTATCCAGATGAGGCGGTCCAGTGCCTCTACCCTGAAACCCTTTCTCTATGCCCTGGCCATGGATGAAGGGATGATTATCCGGGAGAGCAGGCTGCTGGATATCCCTATCAGTTATGGAGGCTATACCCCCTATAATGCCAATAATAAGTTTTCCGGGGTGGTCAGGGCAGATGAGGCCCTGATCCGTTCCCTCAATGCCCCGGTGGTAAACCTGCTCTACCACTATGGTATTGAAAAATTCTATGACTTCCTGGAAGAAGCGGGAATGGAGAGCCTTTTCCGCACCCCGGAGGAATATGGCCTGTCCCTGATCCTGGGAGGAGCAGAAATCAGCCTCTGGGAGTTAAGCCGGCTTTACCGGGGATTAGGTAATTATGGCAGGTTTTCTGGACTCCGGGTTTTGAAAGATTCCGGAGAGGCCACAGAAAAACAGCTCCTTTCACCGGGTTCTGCCTATCTGGTCCTGGAGACCCTGAAGGAATTAAGGAGGCCGGGGCTGGAATATTACTGGCAGGATTTTCAATCCAGTGCCCCCATTGCCTGGAAGACCGGGACCAGTTATGGCAGCAGGGACGGCTGGGCAGTGGGAGTATCCCCGGACTGGACCATTGCAGTCTGGGTGGGGAACTTTGCCGGCGGGGAGATAAAGGGGATGAGCGGCCTGGAATCTGCTGCCCCCCTTTTATTTAAAGTCTTTAATCAACTGGAAAAAAGGCAGGAGAAAAACTGGTTTGAGCTACCGAAAGAGGGCCTGAAGGCAATCCAGGTTTCTGCCAGTACCGGCTACAGGCTGAAGGATGGCCCTGCAGAACTGGTAACTGCCCTGGCTCCTGCTGCTGCCAAACCATTGCAGTATTCCCCCTATGAAAGGGTATTTTACCTGAATCAGGCTGAAACCATGGAGGTTTGCTCCCTCTGCTGGGATAGGGAGGATCTCAAGCTGGTCCAGAAGCTAGTCTATCCGCCCCAGGTCTATAAGTACCTGGGCAATAGAGAAATCTATGCCCTGCCAGCCCATAATCCGGCCTGTCCTGGTGTCAGGGAAAACAACCCCATTGAGTTCATTTATCCCCAGGAAGGGAGCCTCATCTTCCTGCCGAGGGGTATTGATGGGGAATATCAGCAGCTGAACCTGGAGGTAGCCCATGCCCATCAGGAAAGCAGGTTATTCTGGTATCTGGATAACCATTATCTGGGGGAGACAGTTAACAAGCATCAGCTAAACCTGGCCCTGGAACCTGGCTGGCACCAGCTGCAGGTTGTTGATGGCAGGGGCAATAGCAAGGGGATTAGCTTTTATCTGGAAAGAAGATAAAAACAAGGCCGATTTAATTATCGGCCTTTTTGATACCAATATTCTTTTTGTTGAATATCCTGCGGAAGTCAGAAATATAATCCTTATACTCATTTGCCAGTTCCCTGGCCTTTTCCTTATTCATACCAGCCTTGATCAGTTCTTTGCTAAAAGCCTTTACCCCCTTCTTACGCCTGAAGTAAAGACCAGGTAAGGTGATTATAAATTTACCGGCGAGGAGGAGGGCCTTCCAGATTATCTTCAGTATTTTCATGGTTCCGTATTTATCCGAAATTTCTCGGGATAACATCCCTGGCAGTGTTAAGATAATCTTTAGCCATTTTCAGGGCTTCCTCTGCTGGTACTCCGGAATCTACTAATTCCTTATACATGGCCGCAACCGCCCTACCCATTTGTTTTCCGCTTTCTTCAGAGTAGAAGGAACTCATCAATTCTTTGATCAGCTTTGGTACCTTTTCACTTACAGTATCCAGCAATTCTGATAATTCTTTTACTGGAATTTCTTCACCCATGAAATCAACTCCTTTTTATTATTTTTTAAGCAATTTAAACAAAGGCAAATTTAGCCTGGGCTTAAACAAACTTAAGATTCCCTCTGTCACTAAATTACCGATATCTACCTGGGCCAGATTTTCCTTGACTACCTTTATCCTGATTTCCTGATAGATCCTGTCTTTTACTTTCTGGTCCAGTATAAGGTTGGTGCCCTTGAGCTTGCCGGCAAATTCTAATTCCTCTTTTAGCCTGGTCCGGAAGCCTTCGTCTTTGAGTGTTAGATCAAATAAGTCCATTTTTTCTTCTACTGTCAAATCATCCTGGATATATTTGATTATTAAATCTTCCCTGTCGTCTTTCATCCTGCTCCCTCCTTCAGCCATTCCCTGAGTTGTTTCCTGGCATAATAGGCCTTGCTCTTGATAGTCCCCTCTGGCAGCTGCATGATTTCTGCCAGCTCACTATATTTCAGTTGGAGGACATAAAGGCCATAGAGGATCTGCCTGTCTTCTCCGGGAAGTTTCTGCAGCATTTCTTCCAGGAAAAGAGCCTCTTCAGGCATAGGGTTACTTGCAGGTCCTATCCCTTTATCTGTTAGATCTGGAAGGGTTTCTTTGCCTTCTTTGCGCAGCTTATCTACCATTTTATTATGGGCGATACTGAGGATCCAGGACTTAATAGAGTCCTTTTTCTTTAAATCCGGCAGGCTTCTATAAACTGCATAGAAGGTTTCCTGGAGGATATCTTCAATCAGATAGCTGTCTCTTAATCTCTGGCGGAGATAATTGTAGACAATATCAATATAGTCCTTATATACCTCTTCAAAAGTCATCTTTATCAACCCTTCCACTGTATAGTCGTAAAAAGAGGGGAAAAGGTTCAAAG
>CAZJCV010000041.1:0-16994 GCA_964544535.1 uncultured Lachnospiraceae bacterium
ATCAAAATTTAGTAAACAGAAAAAATAATTTCAAAAATGGTGCAATTGCTTCCGTTCCATATATGCCAACATACACTCGTCCTTGGACCGATGAAGATGTTGCAAAAGAATTAGGTTTAACTGATGAGGAACTTGCCTGGGCTATAAACTGGATTCCGGACTACTACCCTGAAGATAAAGAAAAATATGGAATATATAAAATAAAATAGAAGGTATGAAACAAATGGACATATTTAGTATAGAAAAGAGGTTTAAGGAAGTCACTCTCCTACCACAAGGAACTGATCTTACACAGTATCCTCTTACTGAACATATAGGTTTTGCAATCCGTATGACTGAAAAGAAAGCTAACGGAGAAGTATTTACGCCATTAGAACTCGTAGACAAAATGATAGAGATTTCTAAACCTAAGCATACAAAATTCAATATGGATCTCTGTGCAGGCCACGGACAATTTACAATTAGAATCCTTAGAAAATTTGCAAATGAGCATCCTGCATTTGATATTCCTTCATATCTTAGATATAAACATTGGTTCAATGAGTTTAATGTAGATTCCGCAATCAAGTTAATTTACATTTTTGGTGAGGACATCAATCTTTGTGTAGGACCTGCTCAAGAACTTAAACGTATGCCGTGTGATGAAAATGGAATATGGCTTAAAGGAATCTTCTACTGGGATGCTTCTATTAAAAAGTGGATAACAAAGGACATAACAGAACTTGAGAATATTTTAAATAGTACAACAAACAACACAATAAAAAGTTCATCTAAGGCACTATTTTAATTTCTAAGAACATATAAAGCTATATATAAATAAAAATGAAGTTTGTGTCAAATCGACGGAGACGGACAGTTCCGTCTCCGTGAATATAAACATCATTTAGTATATAGTTAGTATCATAAGTACGATTCATTATGATAAATTATTTTTTATGCATTTGTAATAAACTTTATAATTAACGTGGTCTAAATGTTCAGTGAAACTAATTGAGTTTACTCTATTATCTCGTATTTTTTCATTAAGACCAGATTCTAAGAATTTTGTATGTGAACCTTCTGTACTTGTATGATTATTATTAGAATATCCAACAGAATAAATAGATCGTCTTGAATCATACATACAATCAATGCCAAATAGTAATTCACCACTAACTGCAATGTCAACACCTGGACTTGAAACTTCTGCAACTGTTATTGCTGATTCACCTTTTTTAACCACAAACGAATTACTAGCTGGACCTAAATATCTATTTTCATATCCACTTGATAATGAATTAAACTGTGCTACAAAACTTTGTATTGCACCATAACCGTAATCATTTTTTTGATAATAAACAATTCTTACAAGTGAACCTGTAGGTATGGATGATAAATCGATAGAATTACCAGTATATTCACCCAAATATGTCCATTCAGATTGTTTTTGTAAATCTACTACTGTTCCGTTCTCGTCTATAGTTTTTATGTGACCATCTGTTGAGTCTACAAAAAGAGATGTATAATTTTCAGGTGGTGCCGTTGGATTTGTTGTTTGAAAAATTGTAAACTTTGCCATTTTTATATTATTTTTTATTTTATATATTACTTATTATTTAGTAATTATTACATCACCTTTTCCAATTACTTCACCGTCACCAGCAATGAACAAGTCGCCTTCCTGAATAACTATTTCACCGTCATTGGTAAATAAGCCTTGTACGTTTAATGTTCCAAATACAAAGTTTTGTCTTTTATAAGGTAAATAAACTGTATCTGAAACTCCTACTATACGAATACTTCCGAAGCCATTATCTCTTGAACCACCTGATACAATCTCTATAATAGCATCACCACTTCTATACCATATTCGTTTATCCGTTGTGTTAATAAATAATTCACCATCATACAAGTCAGTACTTCTCCAACTTCCATCTAAGTGAGAATCGGATGAAGGAATTGTAGGCACGATGCCTGTAGTTGATGTTCTCTTAGTAAGTATTCTTGAATATTGTGTATTCATTATATTCTTTATTTTAATATAAATATAAAAACAACCAAATTATTTTTATAACGATTTGTATGTTGCGTTAGTATTTGATTTTTTTACATTATTTTTCATTTCATAAACATTAATACGTGGTTTTAATGGATCTATAGTATCACTATTATTTACAATGTCAACATATGCATCACCGTGTTTAATAAATAAATACTGAGAATCGGCTATTCGAGGATCTCTTGCAACTTCAGCACTGCCTGCATCGACAACATCAATGTTTATAAATTCATTGCGCATATAATTATTATCTTCCATACCATCTATAATGTCTATAAATATTCTTGTTTGTATTAGATTATCAATAGCGGCAATCTCAGGTTTAGTAATACTATTGATAGGTTTTGGTTTTCTTGGAAACGTTATAACTTGTTTTTTAATTTTCTGAAATTGCACCTCAGTTAATTTATTTGGTACATAATCAGTAATTTTATTTAGTCTGTAATATACACCATCTATAAATATTATGTTATAAAACTTTAGATTCTCAAGGTCAGTTGGTTGAAGATTCAATTTCATAGTAACAATCTTTGTGTTGTCGTCTAAATATTCTGCAAGCATATTACCATAATATTTATTTATAAGATTATTAGCAGTTACCGAAGTTTGTGGATAAGACCAATACCAATTATTTGAAGCAAACATCAAGTCATTTTCTTCATTACCGTATAATCCATCAAGATGACCACAATAAGGATACATATTAAAATAAGGACGAACATCAGTTTGAAACATATCAGAAACTTTAAATGTTTCTCCAGAACCTGACATTAATCCACCCCACCATAATATACGTGGACTGTATTTTTTAGTATCATCAATAGTCCAATCATCTTTACGAGTAAAAATTTTTGGAACCTCTATTTTTGAGCCAGTTCTAACTGGAACATTAGGACAAGTTGCGAATATTGACTCAAATTTAATTAGTTTTTTATCATCAATATTTCTTTCATATTTTCTATAAAATTCTCCATACTGAAGTGGGTTAGCATTATTGTAACTTATTGAATAGTGATCACCATCAAACTTATATTTAAAGTTTACTATATGTTCGATGAGGTCAGAACCTCTCTCAATTTTAATATCTTGAGATAAATCTACCTTATTTGTCCAATCTAATGGAGCTGTGTCAATGTTATAGTAATCATCTCGTGGTTCAATAAGGAATTTATTTTCACTAATTGGCTCAAGATATAAGTTAAACATTTTAATGATATTGATGATAAATTCACTTTGTTTAATATTATTGTGTAGAATTGCATCAAGTTTAACTAAACAGCCTTCAGTTAAAACATTAGTAGACTCAACTTTAAAGAAATTATTTTCACCATCTACAGTTTCCATAGTAATACCTGCTCTAAGATCTTGACCTGTATTTGCATCCTCAATTAGCCATCCCGTATCTACAGTCGACCATCTCCAAGGAAGCAATACTCTTCTTCTAATGATTATTTCATCACCAAATCCTAAAAACAAACTATTTGAATATGTTAGCTCATTCTCACAAATTGGCTCAACTGAATATCTCCCATTCATTAGAATAAATTGAGGAAAATGATTATGATTATATCGTGTTTCAAGAGTTCTCTCAGCACCGCCTGCACGTCTAAGAATCACTTTAGATTCTACAACATATCCTACTTCATTTGTCTTAACTGTCCAATCAAAGTATGGATATACAAACCCTTCTACAGGAACATAAAATCTTGATTTGTATTTATACTTAATATCTATATTATAGTAACCTGATGCTTTGCAAGTAAATTTACCTCCTGATGGGTAATCGTTACTGAAAGGTTCTAATGAACCATTACTAAGAATAGTCCAAGACATATATTCAGTGATATGTTCTCCATAATAAGGAGGGAAAGTACTTGTTGCTGGGTCAATCAAAATAGGTTCCATTCCACCTCCACCCTTACCGCTAAATGATCTTGATAATCTATCATCCTCTTCTAATCGCATATAAGAATCTGTGAAAGGATATATTAATCGTTTAAAGTAATCACTTGTTAAGAATTTTGACTCATAAGTAAAACCTGCTTTTTCAAATATTTTGTCCCATATTTCTTTAATGAATAATGCTGGAGACATTTCGTCAGTTTTAAATAATCTTGGATCAGAACCATAATTTCTATCCGTTTTATCAATAGGCACGTAAGTATACCCTGACCCAGGTGTAGTAGTAAATGAGTTTACAATGTTATCTACATTATATATATGATTGTATTCATAGAAAGTAATATTGTCATTTATTGAAGCATTTCCTGTTAATGTTTTGTTACCTAATTTAATAAAGAATTCAGATGTTTTAGAATAAACCACACCTTCATAATGAACCTCATCATTTCTATTATTGCATTTCAAAAGTTCAAAAGAACCTTCAAAGATTGTATAAGTATCTTGTTTAATATAACAATCAACAGGCTTGTTCATAATAAATGCACCGTCTGTTGTGATGTTATAAATATGTCTAAATAGTTTATTATTTTCTTTTGTAGCAGGTATCTTAATTGTCTTACTATGTGATGAATTTCTTTTATCAATATTTTTAATGTCAGCAATGTTATATGTTAAAGGAATATCAACATCATCATATAAACTAACATTTTTATAATCACCACTTATACCTTCTATTGTTATGTTAGTTAATCCGCCGTTAAATTTAGTACCACCTAAAGTTTCACCCGAAGCAGATAATTTAAGAAGTCTATTCGGTAATCCTGATACAGTTAAATAAAATATGTGTGTTCCAACGCTTGATAAATCTACAAAGGTATTACCAATACTTACTCTACCGAATCCTTGTAGGGCTTCAGAAGGATCGATAGGAGGTGTAACTGTTACACTAAGTTTATAGTTGCCTGTAGCAAATACAATATTATCTTGGTATATTTCTCCATTAACTGCATCACCGTTTAAGTAAACGGCATTACCGTAAACTTGAGATGATGAACCACCAGCCCATCCAATTAAACCATTTGCGAAATTTGCATTTGTAAGGAATCCTGTTTCATTTGAAATTTCTTTAATAAATAATTCTGTTCTCATTATTTCATTACATTTTTATTAAATGCTTCATTGAAAGTAATCGTATAGTTTACTAACTTATCTTGAGCAACATTTTTTATTTCATATGTAGAGTTATTTACTGTGACAGGTATAATATTTTCATCTTCATCAAGTAAGTATATATTAGGAGATTCTAACATATCTTTAATATCTTCTACATCTGCTTGATTTCTAAGCCAATCAGTTTGTAATTTATATAGGCCTTGAGTCTCAGTATGAATTACTTTAATTTCTTTTTTCTCTATATAATTATAAGATAAATAGTTTTTCATTGTTGTCTTATTAACGTTTGTAGTTTTTTCACTACGTTTATCCATATTTATATACCACCATCCACCTTTAGGACTTTGGTAATAAACTGTGTAGTGTTTAAACCGTGAAGAACAAGTGTCTATTTCAAAACCTACTGCTCTATGTGTTGGCTTTAATGCACCATTAGCTAACCAAATAAAGTATGCTACATCTTCATTTGGATTAATGTTTGGTGTTCTACCCGTTGGGATTTCCATTCCTGTCCAAGACATATTATTCAATTCATTGATACCAACAGGTAAATGATACATTTGGTAACTTGGTTCTGGTGATGAAGAAAATGTAATATCTTTATAGAATAATTTACGTGGTGTAGAACCTACAGGTTCTTTCAAAATTGAAGCAACGTAAATACGATTTGCATAGTAATCTCTTGCTTCATTTCGTGTAAAGAAACTCAACACTCTATGTTCATCAGGTCGCACCTTATAAAATTCTTTTAAGTCAGCTCTATTTATATTAGACCATACAAGATATTTATTAGGTCCTAAAAATTTAGCTGCTGTTGTCTGAGTTGTGTGAGAAGCATTTGGCATATATTCACCTGTGTATCTTAACAACGATCGAGCAGCCATCCAATCAGCAGCAGCATACCAAGTATATTTGGTCGTTCCTGTGTGTCGTAAGAAAGTTGTAAGTATAGAACCTACATAATATTCTTCTCTGAATACTACAAAATATGTTGCTGTCTCTGTTGCATTACTATATGTACCTTCAGATATAAACAAACTTTCATATTCAGTTAAGTAATTTTGGATTATCTTTGAAGGGTCATAAATACAAGTTCCATTTGGAGCAGGAAACATTTTACTTGTGTTTACTAATTTATCATTTACATATAAATCAAATATATACTTCATATTAGGTTTATCGCAATTAGAACTATAAACCTTATATGTAAGATAATTAAATGCTGGTGACCACGTATCAGGTTCTCTTTGTATAGTGTATGCCATATTCTTTTATATTTTTATTTGTTTTTTAGATGTGTCAACTATTGTTTCATTAGCAACATCTTTAATATCGTCTGTTATTGCGTCAGCAACAGTTTCTTGTAGTCCAAGTATTAACCTTTTAAAGTCACGATATGGTTCCATAAAGTTTGTAGCTTTAATACCACGTTTTCCAATTGCTCTTGCTATTGGAAATGCTGCATCTTGGTTAATACCTTTTCGTCTACACCATTCTCTAATGTTTTTTAGAGGTGGTTGTTTACCAGGTCGTCTTCCTTTATCTACAAAGATTGCGTAATCAGGAAGATTATTAGTAACTTCAACACCACTGCCTTTTGGTTTAACTACCAATTTTAGTTTTTTATATATGTCAGTATCAGATTTTCCTTTTTTGGATAATCTCATCTTCATTTCAGATTCGGTTTCTTTAGCCCATTTCTTAACGAATCTAACTAATGGAGTATCAATTACATCTTTTTCGCTTTTCATCGTTAATTATTATTTTGGAATGCTACAAATAGAACCTGAATAAGGAAATGATATATCAATAGTTGCCATCCATCCTGCCAATACATCATCAAACTCTTCCTCAAAAGGCTCAATAGTGACATTGGTTTCATCTAAATAAAAGTCAATATTATCCTCACCATACATATCACTAAAGTAACTAACAGCATCTGCAAGTATTTGGAGGGTATCAGAATAGATTTCATCAAGGTTTGTTCTGTCATCGTTAAGAATATCAGCAACAAATAAGTTAAATGATAAAACAATCTGTCCTTTATTTATAATACTTGTTGTTGGAAGCATAATTACTGCAGGATAAACATTGGTTTGTGTCTGGAAGTTCCAAGTTTGACCGCTATAAAATGTGTTTATCTGCTTATGTTGTTCACAAAAAGCATCAAAAGCATCTATAATTTTGTTATATGTTGACATTTTTATTCTTTTTTTTAAAATTTTAATATCAAAAGTGCATAAGTTTTATTAAAAATACTGCTAATTAAACCTCCAATTAGCCAATGTATACCAATTTCTATTCCTAAATAAGGAAATAATAACGTTAACCCCACACCAACCCAAAAACCTGTACAAGTTTCGCAATTAATCATCTTATTCAACAAAGAATATGGAAAGAATCTGTTGATTAAATAACGTAACCAATGAAAAATATATTCTCTAACGATAATATTAGTTGCTGAAATAGCACAAATTATAAATAAAAGTAATCCCATAGTGTTTATTTTATATATTTATGTCAGTTGTTCTACTATTTAACCCAAGGAATCTTTCATATGCATCATCAACATCATCAAGTTGCATTCCACCGAAATAAGCATTTGTCTCAGGAAGAATATCATCAATAGCATTCCCACTGGTATACTCAGGATAATCAGAACTGTTTGCACATAAGTAATCAACTATTCTTTGTGTATAAAATTCTGCTTTGTTTTTTAATTGAGCAGTTAAATACTTCAGTTCTTCTAATTCAATTGGTGTTGTGTTATCTGAACTTTGTCCACCTACTGTTTTGTTCATTATCTTATAACGAATATAAGCCAAACTCTCCACAAGAGACCATTGAACTACAGCAGGTCTAACCAAGTCATCAAGTAATGATTTATACTTAGCATTTGCTGCTAACCCAATAGTGTTACTTGAAATCAAGTCTTCGAGTTTCTTGTATAGCTTTGAACCTAAAGCTGTTTGTATATGTAGTACCTGAGCATCCATAATAGCAATATTAATCAGCTGAGGCTCTACATTCATATTCACAGGAGTGTTATTCTTGAAATATGTTTCGGAAATAAAATATACTTTTGCCATTGTCTTTATTTATATTATTCTGTTTCTTCTTCGTTATCTACTGATGATGGGTCAGGAAACTCTATTTTTGGTAAACCTATTTTTTCTCTCATTTCATTCTTAGTCATAATAGTTGTGAGAACTCCTTCTGAGAACGTAAACTCTATAGGCGTTGAAGGTATAATAGAAATTTCCTTTAAACCATTTATTTTTGTTATTGTGTTTATACTTCTAAGAACGATTTCTTGTATCGGTTTAATAACAGTATTTGCGTAAATATTAAATGCATTTTCTAATTCATTTGCACCACCTAATTGTCCTTCGGTTTTGATACCTACAATCATTGGAGAAACAACCTTATGTCCTGATAGAATATTCTGTAATACTGTGTCTTGTAATTGAATGAATTGTTTATCCAATTGTGGAGGCGTTAAAGTAACAACTGTAGGTGCTTTATCTTTATCTTCAGAAAACGTTAAAATAAATTTACCTGCATTGTCTGTTCCATTATACTTATTTTCAATTTGTTTTTCTATTTTCTTTCTTTCTTCAGAAGTAGGAATACCGTTATTGAAGTTAAACATAATACTTGGTTGCATACCATTTTTAATATGAGCCAAATGAAAGTTTGCAATTTCAGTATCTATCTCAATATATGCAAGAGCACCAACATAAGAAGGTAAAGGATAATAATCAGCACCAGGTCTATATTCTTTAACATACATTAATTGAGAAGCAGCTTTACGTTTCTTTTCATCAAAACTAAATGCTGGTATTTCTTGAGGTTCATACTCAGCTTTTCTATAGTTAGCCCAATCTTTACTATACCAATATGTTTCAATTTCACCACGTTCATTTTGTTTACCACAACGAATCTTGGAAAAATCTATATGGTGAATTTCAGCAATGGTATTACGATCTTTACTCCAAATGACATTAATTGCATAACCTCCATAAAGAATATAATCATATGTAATTTTTCTAATAAAATCCTCAAGAGATTCTAATCCATTTACACTTGCGATAAACATTTCAGTTTTCTTATGTTCTTCACCTGAATATGTTACGCCATCACCGCACGCGTTATCAACTTTAGATGAAATAATTGCATTATGCAATGCAGATCTATTCGAAAGATCTTGAAGTTTATTTGGGAATAAATTATCACTTCCATATTTTATCCAATCAAGATTTCTCTGTTCATTGAATGTAGGTAAATCTACTTGAGAAAAATTTACGTTAATAACAGATATTTTTTGTTTTTCTTCCATTTTATGAAATTATTTTTAATCATTGTAAACATATGTGTTTTCAGTAGGTGTATAAGTTGTCACTGGAATATCAGGATCGGGTCCTACCAACATCTTTCCTATTTCTAATGTTGTGTTATTATCTACTGAAGTTATTTCATATTCATAATACCCAGATAATAAATCAAATATGTAAGTAACATTTGTTTCAGTAAATGTCTTAGTTTGAGGAGTAACATTTATATCCTCAATTATGTTATCTTCATTATTTATTTTACCACTATTTATTATTTCTGAGTCACAGGCTTTAATTATGTAACTACTTTCAGGAATTGTTAAAGTAACGTCTTCTTTTACTATAATGTCACCTGCGATAAAATAAATTGCGTTCTCTTCTAAAGTAGTATTAGTTGTTACAACAAATTCATTATGTAATGTACTTAACACAATATAAAATTCATTATACCTATTTGTGTGAGTACTTATGTCATTTAAGATAATATCATTTATGACTTCATTTGACTGACAATTGGTTAACTTCATTTTATAAGTACCACTATATGTTGTTTCCTTTTCAGACAATGTAAATATTACGTCGTTGTTTTGATTACGTTTTAGATTTATCATTATAGTGTATTTTTATTTAAATATATATTATTCGTTTTTATTTACAACAAAAGCGGAATAACCGAGATTATTCCGCTTGTATAATAGAGATTACTTATAAAAATCTTAAGATTCTAATAGGTCATTAATTATAGAACTGTCAACCTCTCTTGCAGGTTCGTGTTCCATACCTGTCAAAGTTATGTTCCAACCATTAAGGTCAGTCAACGCAGTTCCAGATGCAGATGAACCACCACTCAATTCCATTCCGTTTATTTCGCCTAATAAGAAATATTTATTATTGTAATCTTCAACGATAGCAACCATTTCAGCTTGACCCATCAATTTGATTTGGTTTCTTTTAGATGCTTCGTTTTTACCGAATATTAAAGTTAAAACTTGTTCATATCCGATTGTTCCGTTTTGTACATTTGACTGAATATTCTCTACCCAGTTAGATGACATTTTTGTAGGGATAAATTCATAGAAATATGTTCCTGCTTTCATTGTGATTTCTGTAATTATACCTTCATCCGCAGGAGTACCTACTGAACCTTGCACAGGAGTGATGCTTGATATGTTACTTTTATTAGTAATAAGTGCACGCTTCAAACCACCAGAATTATCTCTACAACCTTTTGCGATTCCGCTTGTTAGTAAACAACTCATTTTTATTTAATTTTTTTTAAAGTTTAATAAATGAGAGGGTAAAATGATTTTACCCTCTGTTTAGAAATTACAAACACAGTGTTCAGGGAAGTATAATTGAGTACCAATTTTCCATTGTATATTTACACGTACTTCGTCATTGTCTCTAGAATACCAGATGTCAAATTTTTCTTCTTCATTCATTAAGTCTGTACCTACAACGATGTTAGTTCCATATGTAAGGACCATATAGTCAGTTGAAATTAAACCGTGTGTAGCAACTGCTTTAACAGAAGTACCAGGAATATAACATTCAAAATCAGCACCAACTTCACCTTTGTAATGGTAAAGGTTTGCAGTTCTCAATGCTGCTGTATAAAGGTTGTAATTTGCATATGACATAAATAATGTCAAATCAGGTTCGGTAAGAATTGCTTCAGGAATTGCAGCAACCATTGCGTCAACTGCAGATACAATATTATCTGCTGTGAAAGGACCTGTCATAATGTTTGGAGAACCTAACTCAACAGTAACTCTTGAATCTTCATCTGAAAGAATTTTGATAAGACCGTCGATTTTTCCATAACCTGGAGAACCTATTCCACCTTTCCAAATATTCAATTCATTATATTCTTTAATTTTCTCAACATATGAATCAGCTAAGATTGGACCTAATTCTGGATCTTTAGGAGAACCAGGTTTCATCCATTGTCCCATAAAATATTGTTCGAGAGTTTTTTCACAAAGTGATTCTTTAACCTCGAGTGCAGTTACTTCAACTTCACGTTGCTTGAAAGTAACGGAACCATTAGAAGTGAAACCACAAGTTGCATTCTGAACAGAAACAGTATTGTCTAAAATGTTCAGAGTTTCTTTGTACTTGATACCAGGAACAACAGATACCATACTCATTGTTTTACCTGCAAGTACTGCTTTTTGTACTAACTGCTGAGCAGTCTCGTTAGTATAAGCATTAATTGATGATACATTAAAAGCCATTGTTTAATATTTTTTTTAAATTATTACTTTTTATAATTTGTAAGAAATTCCATACGTCTTTCTAACAAATTTTTTTTAGGATTTAGTTTTTTTCTAAAATGCACTGGGGTACCTGCAGGTGCACCAGCAATTGCAGATAAATCAGTTTTCAATTCTGAATAGCCACCTGTTAGTAATTGTAATGCTTCTTCTAACATTGCAACCTTAGATTCAAGAGTTGAAATTCTCTCATTTAAATCATCTGATTCTTGCAGTTGTTCTTCTTTTTTATCTTCACCTATAGGTATAACAATTTCTTCTGTAGCGTCTCCGTTTGTGTGTTCAACAACAACTACAATTTCTTCAGGTGTTTCACCTTTTGCGTCGTCAACAACAACTACAATTTCTTCAGGTTTTTCATCATTTGCTTTGTCAATAACAATTTCAACTTCTTCAGGTTTAACCTCTTCTCTTTCTTCACCTTCTGGTTTTTCATCTCCCATTTGGTCTTCTGCTGGTAATTCTTCAGCAGGCTTTTCAGGTTCTTTAATCTCGGTAATTAAACTATCTTCATCTATAACTATAATTGTGCCATCTTCTAATTCATACTCTCCAGCTGGAGCAGGAACTATTGTGTCAGCATCTTCCTTAATTAGAAAATTGCTACCGATAGCCAATTCATCAAAAACAACAATAGTGCCGTCTTTGAGTTTGGACTCAGATAACTTAACTTCCATTCCTAATAAAATCTTGATTCGATTTAAAACAGTTTTTGCTTTCATTAAATTATGATTATTTTAAATTATATATAAAAGAATATACCATATTCAATTTTTGACATTTAATCTTCAATTTGACGTAGTAATTCTTTTATCTTGTTTAGTGTTTCATTGTCTTTATCAACAGTTAAACGTTGTGTGAAATAACCTTCTATTGAAAAGCCTCTTACAATACCTGTTTTGACAAACTCATTCCAAATCTTTTCATCTAATACTTTCATACTAATCATCCAAGTTCCAGCAGGTACATCAAAACCAAGAGCGCAGGCTTTGTCTTTTTTTGGATCTTTTACAATCCAAGACTCAACAAGTATTACTCCATTTACTGGAATAAGATGTTCAAGACTAACATTAGATTGGTTACCATTAATTAAATATTTCTGAGAAATCTTTTCAATTGTTTCAGCAGAAAAAAACACATAATATTCTTCATTCAGTTCTTCATCATACCTGTAAATACGTTTTTCTGGTATTAAAGCAGGTCCTGTAAGAATCTGTTTTTCTTCACTTGAGATAGAGAACCGAACCTTTTGTTCCTTTTGTTTACTGAATGTCATAAAGTCAATCTCAATTGCTGGTTTCTCTACTAATGATATTGCCTCAACTCCGTTATCAACATCATTATACTGTAGTTCGTATTCTTTAATTTTCTTTTTACGTCTTATCATAATTCAAATAATTTTATTTATATATTACTTATCCGAAGATTGTTTTTGATTCTATTACTTCAACTCGTCTTTGTGTCTCAGTAATATCAGATTCAGCAACAACCACAGGAATTGATTTAATCTTTTCACCTAAAGAATCTACAATAGTAGCAATTACTGATGGGTCAATAGTTGACGTCAGCACTGAACTTTTTGAACCTGTGGTTAAATTACTTGATGTAATTGGAACTCCACCACCTGCTTGATTTATTGCTGATAGCATTTCAGGAACACCAGGAATAGCCATACTGTTTTTATTTATAACAGCTTCACCACCTTCAAGTTCTCTAATCACTCCACCTTGTTCGTGGGAAGGTCCTGTTATCAAACCACCTCGTCTCATCCTAGTTATTTGGTCTGCTTGAATCTTAGCTTGAGCAGCTTGAGCAGCACCAGTTATACCGATGGCTACACTCATTATTCCACCAGCAATAGCACCAAGGTCAGACAATGCTCTCATAATTGCAGCAGCAGTATCAACACCTATTTGTAATACTGTCATCATCGCTTGTTTATGTGCATATTTCTTTCTTATTTCCTTTTTCTTCTCTTCATTGTCTCCAGCTGCTTCTAATTCAGCATCCATTAATGCATTTGTCATTTCAACCATTCGTCCCATTAAAGCTGACGCATTATCCAAACTTCTTTGAGTTGCTTCTTTTTGGATATTTTCTCTTTCATTTTCTGCTTTCTGAGTTATTTCTGTTTTAAGTTCTTCATAACTTGCTGTTATTTCTTTTTTCTTTTCTTCATTGTCTTTATATAGTTCAAGTTCAGATTCGTATGCTAAACGAGCTGTTTCTAATGCTGCTTCTTCTTCGAGCTTTGATGCCTCAATAGCGGCATCTTGCCATTCTTTAATAGTCTTTGCGTTTTCAATACGCAATCTCCAAAGCTCTCTATACCGAGATCTTTCAAGATCAATCATCTTTTCATTATGTGCTGCCGCATCATCCTCTTCTTCTTTTGCATATCTATCACGAATTTCCTTAAGCTCAGCCTGTAAAGCAGCTTCTAATTCCGTTTCTATTTCCTTTATTTCAATACCATTTTTAATTGCATCCTTTTTTAATTCTTCGTATTTTTCCTCAACTGCAGCAATTTCATTTTCCATATCTGAACGAATCACTTCATTTATACGTTGTTGAACAGCTGCTTTTTCATCTGCATATTCTTCATCAATTGCAGCTAAATTATTCTTATGGTTTTTTTCAAGTAACTCTACAAGAGAATCAAATTGTTCTTGAGTAATCAATTTGTCTTTTAATTGTTTTTCATATTTGGCAAGTGTCTCTTTATGGTTTAATTCTTCAATCTTTTTTCTAATTTCTAATTCTTTTATATAATCTTTATTAGCAGTAGCTATTGATAATTGTAGTTGTAATTCAGCACGTTCTAAATCGGCTATTGCTGCTTTTTTATCTTTAAGCCACTGTATATATTTTCTTTCAGCTTCTTCTTTTTCACGTAGAGCTTCTAATTCTTCTTTTTCTTTTTCTAATCTTTCTTTTGCCTTTTTTGCAGCTTCTTCTTGCAGTTCAAATACTGCTTTCATATTCTCTTCAGCAATATCTAAATAAGCCTGCATATTTTTACCTGCTTCGGCAACTGCTTCTGCTTGATTATCAAGCATATCCTGAGCATTCTTCTTCCCAGTATGAACATATCCCTCTATTTTGTTAGGATTAAAAGAACCTTCAATTGCATTCCAAGCTCTTTTCCAGAAACCAGGTTTAAACTGTTCTGCATTTGCCGTTGCATCTAATTGCTTCTTGTATTCCTCTGTTGCTAATTCAAGCGCAGCCTGTGCCATAGCAGCCAAATGAGCGGTTGTGGTATAAGTCGTAAGATCAGTATTTAACTTCCTTAAAGATTCAGCAGATAAATCAGTAGCAGTAACAACACCATTAGTTTCTTCTTCTATTTCTTTCAACGCCCCAAGACGTTCTTCTTCAGATCTAGTGGTATCATTAACAATTTTTTGATATGTTCTTAATTTTACCTCAGTATTTGCAAATGATTTATTTGCATTATTAGTTACCGCAATATTTGCTTTCCGTATTCTATTTAGTCTTTGTTCTTCTTCGGAAACTTCTCTCATCTTCTTTGCAAGAAGAACAACTCCCGTAGTTAATGCAGCAACTGCAGCAACTAATGCAACAATAGGATTAGCAGCTATTGCTTTATTCCATAGCTTTTGGGCAGCTGTTGCGAGTTTACTTGCCTTTGTATTTGCTTGAATTGATAAAGTATCAGTTAATTGAGCAGAAATCTTTTTATATCGCAAAGCAATAGTTTGTGTCATTGCTTTCATAGAGGCTTTAGCCTCTGCACTAATTAGAACTGTTCTTGCCTCGTGTAATCCCATCATTGTTTGAATTAAAGCCATAGACTTTTGTTCAAGTTCCTGGATTCTTTCATTTTCATCTCCAAATAACATAAACGCACCAGTTATTGCAGATATAGCCCCAACAGCACCAGACGCTAAATTAACAAATCCTTCCATTAATGCTCCAGGATTCAAAGCTCCGAGATGAGATTTTACTTTTTTTATTTCACCACTTAATCGTGTATACTCAGCAGCAAGATCTTGCTGTTTTATTTTATTACCACTAACTATTGCATCTTGCATTGCTTTTGATACTTCATTAAATTCTCGACGCAAATCAGCAATGGTTCGAGTCGCATTAGAAGTGTTAATGTTTATTTTTACATTTACGTTTTCCTGTTTAGCCATAAGTTCTATTTAATTTTTCATTTATTTTTTAGCATTTTTGTTATATATTCCTTTACTTTTGCTACTAAATCCAACCCAGTTATTTTTTTAACGTTCTCATAAATGGATAAAAGTTCAGTTGAAGCAATGAAACCTGCTACAATTTGTGCTAAGTTACTCCAATTTAAGAATCCTATTTGGAACATATAAGCAACTATAATACTTACTGAATAAAAAACAAATTTTTCAAGAGTCTTACGCAGACGATTAGATTCTATTTGTTCTTTGCTTCTATAAGAAGCATACATACCACATAAGAAATCAATTGCTATAAAGATAAGCACCAGTTGAACTAAAGGTGCTATTGGAGAGAAGTAAGCCGCTAAGACTATACATAATTTAAAGATATACTCTGACATAGTTAAATACTATTTTTATTTTAAATATACTTTTTAAAGTTTTATTTCAAAGTTTAAAGTAACTTACTTAAAAAATATAGCATCTTCGCCCACACGTTAAGTAAAAAGATTACTGGGTTTCCTAAGAAGAATACCAAATAGTGTTTAGTAGTTACTCAATTCCTAGTTAGGCTAAAGTCATTTAATGATTTACTATATTTTATTATAATTGTATTTATACTTACTATAATATTACATTAGATGTATTACCAATGTTAGCTAAAGCCTATTAAGGTTTAGTTAATTACTGTATCTATAAAGTAACTATAAAGTATCTTTAAAGCAAGTTTAATTTACAGTATGATTACTCAATAGACTATAGACTAAAGTCCTGTAACGTCTATGTAGTAGGTTACTGATTATGTCCACTTTAGTTGGTTCTTTAGATGGTTTACCACATTTTCCTTTTTAGGGTAACATCTAACTTACTTTAGGTAAAAGATGTTTTAACATCATTAGACCATATTGAAAAAAGGCTTGTCCTTTTTTTCAATGATGGGGTAGGAATGTTTACATTCCTTGCCGCATCCACTTAAGAACTCTATAATAGTTTATAGTTTAATATAGTTATAGTTAAATTGGTATCAATAATACCAGTGGTGGTATCAATAATACCAGTTAGAGCATTTGGTGGTATCAATAATACCAGTGGTGGTATCAATAATACCACT
>CAZJCV010000042.1:0-5227 GCA_964544535.1 uncultured Lachnospiraceae bacterium
TAACATATGAATGTGTGGATTAAAAAAGTCCGCCCGATAGGGCGATAAGTTCAAGCCAAAGATTAGATGACTTAATCGTTAAGTATTTGGAATAGCAGGGTAAAAATATCATTTTGTCGTATGAAAATCGGCAGGAATCCTTAATCCATGAGCCTTATACCCAATTAACTATATACATATATTAGGTGTTAAGGGTTAAGGTATAGTAGGTTAATAGGGATAATAGGAGTAAAGGGGTAAGGAATTAAAAGAATAAAGGCTTAAAGGGTAATTAAACTTGATATAGTTATTAAATTATATATAGAATGCTAAAGTCTAATAGTGGTTTCATTATAGGCTTCATCTTCAAGAACTGTCTGCTTTAATATGTAGGCAGTTTTTTAATGTGATGAAATCAATAAATTAATTAGATAATGCGAAGAAATATTGTGAAAGTAGGGTTAAACCTATGGAGAATCAGACCCTATACTTTTTTATGTGTTATTCTCAGAAATATAGGGAGATATGAAGAATTGACTTAGAGTTTATGATGGTGGTATTGATAGTCATATTCCTAGATTAGACAATATGATGTTTGAAACTGAAGACATGGAAGGTCATGAAGAAATAAGTAATAGCCTTACAGAAGAAGATGATATTAAAAAACATATTCAATGAACTAATTGAATTGGTAGAAGTAGTTTGTATGATGTTTAGGTATATAATCAATTGAATCTTATGATATTATGTCATAAAATATAATAAAGAGCGTACTAAAAAGGGTGGTTATATATATGATTGAAGAATCTAAAGATACAAATAAAACATTAAGTACAGAAGAAATAATTAAGGCTCATAAAAGAGCCATTAAGTTAGTATCTGTAAATTGGAAGGGTAATCAATTAGAAATTCCTGTTTTTTATAGTTTTAAAGCAGCAATTACATATGAAAGGGCATATGAGGAAACTAAAGATTATAGAAAGTCATTCTGTATCATGATTCTTAAAATGATTGATAGTAATAAAAGTTTTGTTTACAAGGAAGATGAATTTCCCATTTTGGAATTAAGTGATATAGATAAATTATCGAATGATGATTTAATAAAGATAGGTAATGAGGTTATAAATAGTTCAGAAGATTTAAAGAAAATTAAATCAGAAAAATCAATAAAAGGCGATAATTTCTTTGAAATTTTCTACGCAATACATAAGACAGAAACTGAGCAATATTCTGAACAAATAAAAAAGAGCCTTCAAAAACTTGAATTAGGTTATAAAAAACAGTTTTCAACATTTCTAGAGGCAACTAAAAAGATGACTGGAATTATTGAAACAATAAAACCTGTTAAGGTTAATGCAATAGAAGCCTATCAAAATATTGTAGGAAATTCTGCATTAGTAGAAACGATTGCCATAGCAAGTAATATAGAGAATTCCATCGGTACACATATAAATATAATTAACCCAATTAACGAAAGTGTGAGCAAGTCAATATATCAAATGCAATCATCATTGGCTTCGATTTCTAGTATGGTTAATCCAGCGATTCAAAATATTTATTCTAGTATAGATAGCATAAGTGATATACTATTGCCAATCAATATGGACTATCTGCAAAGGATAATAGAAACACAAGAATCAGTTAAAAGGTCACTAAATATAAACTTTCAAAATAACATAAAGATATTCACGGAAGGAATAAAAGGCATATTAGGGCCTGAACTCGCAGGCTTTAAGATTAATGAATTACAACAAAACTTAATCAACAATATAACTCCATTTATTCTTTCAGCACAAAAAACCCTTATAGCCAGAAAAAACATAAATAATAATCTAACTAATAGAGCCAAGATTATGTTTCGATATGAATGGTGGCTTATAGATTCACTTCCAATAAGCATAATTAATTATATTTATGATAATGGAGATGATTTAACCAAACAAGATGTGGATGACATAATATGTGAATATTATAAAAACAATGAATACAGTGGATTAGAAAGAATACTAAAGTCATGGAATGAATTGCCTTATTATGCTACAAGAAGGAAACAAATAAGAGATGCATTTTATGCCCATAAATTGGGATTATACTCCTTATCGATTCCAGTATTGGGAATGATGTTAGAGGGAATTATTAGGGATTTTATGAGTGATACTTATAGTTTAACACATTATAAATTTAGTCCTCTATATAATGGTTTTAAGAAAAAAGCGAAAGAGTTAGATGAATTTATACTAAAATATACATTTAACTGTATAGACTTATTTTATATTAGATATAATCCTCAAAATCCAGATGAAGTAGACGACTTTAGCAGGCATAAAATGTTCCATGGACAGGCTATAAATTATGATAGTGAAGTAAATTCATTAAAACTGATATTATATTTAGATGAACTTTTTCAGATAGAGTCCTATTTAAGAACAGCCTAATTATATAATATAGATAAATAAAAGGTTGACTGATATAATTAAGATAAATATTAATTGTAATAGAAAATTTAATATAGAAGGAGAACTAAAATTGAGTAACTTTCAAGAAAAAATAAACTTTATTTGGAGTATAGCAGAACTACTGAGAGGGCCGTATAAAAAGGAACAATACGGAGATATTATCTTGCCGATGTCCGTACTAAGAAGATTTGATTGTGTTCTTACTGAAACTAAGCAGGAGGTTTTAGATAAATATGAGACATTAAAGAAGTCAGGTCTTCAGAATATGGACCCGGTGCTTAATCGAATATCAAAGCAAGAATTTAACAATACCAGTAAATATGATTTTGATAAGTTGCTTGCTGACCCTGATAATATAGCCAACAATTTGAGAAATTATATTAATGGCTTTTCTAAGAATGCTAGAGAAATTATTGAGCATTTTGATTTTGATAAGCAAATAACTAAACTTAATGATAATAATCTTCTATACCTTATTATATCTGAGTTTAACAAAATTGACTTACATCCAGAGGTGGTTAGTAATACACAGATGGGTTACATATTTGAAGAACTTATTAGAAGATTTAATGAACATGCCGAGGCTGGTGACCACTATACACCTCGTGAAGTTATTAGGCTTATGGTAAATATTCTTCTAAGTGAAGATGATGAAGAATTAACAAGGCCAGGTCTTATAACAACTATATATGACTGTTGTGCTGGAACGGGTGGTATGCTTTCAGTAGCAGAACAATATCTAAGAGAATTAAATCCTGGTATACAGGTTGAATTATATGGACAAGAGATAAATCCTCAGTCCTTTAGTATTTGCAAATCCGACATGCTTATAAAAGGACACAAGGCAGATAATATTATTTTAGGAGATAGTTTTACAGAGGATGGACATAAAGGACAAACCTTTCGCTATATGCTTACCAATCCGCCGTTTGGTGTGGAGTGGAAGAAAGCACAAAAGTTCATAAAAGATGAAAATGAAAGTGAAGGATATGACGGTAGATTTGGTGCAGGACTTCCTAGAATATCTGATGGTTCCTTATTATTCTTACAGCATTTAATATCCAAGATGAAGCAAGATGAAACTGGTAGTCGTATAGCAATTATCTTTAATGGTTCGCCACTATTTACTGGGGATGCAGGTTCTGGGGAATCTGAAATTAGACGCTGGATAATTAAAAATGATATGCTTGAAGGTATTATTGCACTACCTGACCAACTATTTTATAACACAGGTATTTCCACATATATATGGATAGTAACGAATCGTAAAAATGATGACTTAATGAAAGGACCTGTAAGAACAGGAAAAATACAGTTAGTTAATGCAGTAGACTTCTATCAGAAAATGAGAAAGAGCCTTGGAAACAAGAGAAACGAAATTAGTGAAGAACAGATAAAAGAGATTACAAGGATTTATGGTGACTTTAAAGAAAATGAATACTGTAAGATTTTCGATAATGAAGACTTTGGATATCAAAAGATAGTCGTGGAAAGGCCATTAAGACTTAACTTTCAAGTAACGGAAGAAAGAATTAATAATCTATATAATGAAACAGCCTTTAATAATCTTGCAAAATCTAGGAAGAAAGGTGCATCAGGAGCACAAGAAATAGATGAAGGTAAGAAACTTCAGGGACAAATTATAGATGTGTTAAAGACAATGGATGATACTGCTATTTATAAAAATAGAAATACCTTTACTAAGATGCTTAAAAAGGCTTTTAAAGCAGAAGACATCAATCTGAAAAGTCCCTTATTAAAGGCTATATTATCTGCCCTATCTGAAAAAGATGAAACCGCTGATGTCTGTACAGATACTAAAGGTAACCCTGAGCCAGACCCAGACTTGAGGGATACTGAAAACGTACCTCTAAAAGAAGATATACATGAGTACTTTGAACGGGAAGTAAAACCCCACGTGCCTGATGCCTGGATAGACGAAACCAAGACTAAAATCGGATATGAGATACCTTTCACAAGACATTTTTATAAATACCAGCCCCTAAGGCCTTCTGAAGAAATTATGAAAGAGATTATAGAACTTGAAAAGAGCATCTCAGAGAAGTTGAAGAAGGTGATGGGTGAATGAGTAGGTATAAGAGGTATGAAAAGTATAAGGATTCAGGGGTTGAGTGGATAGGTGAGATACCGGAGCATTGGGAAATAAAAAAGTTAAAATATATTTGTTCTGAATCGGCAGTTTATGGTTTAAATGAATCAGCAGAAAATTATGCAGAAGAAGGAGTTAGATTTATTAGAACTACTGACATTGATGATAAAGGAAATTTGGATAGTAATGAGGAAGGGGTGTTCTTGCCCGAAGAAAAAACAAAAGGGTATATTCTAAAAACAGGTGATTTATTAGTATCAAGAAGTGGTTCATTAGGTACATCCTTATACTTTGATGAGAACAAATATGGTAAATGTTCTTATGCAGGATATTTAGTTAAATTTCGGGCAAATAGCAAGAACCATCCCAAATTTTTATTTTATTTTAGTAAATCAAATATTTTTTATATACAAATTCAAATGGCTTTAGTATCATCGACTATAAGTAATTTTAATGGCAATAAATATGCTAACATGATATTGACATTGTCCAGTTATAACGAACAAAAAACAATTGCCAATTTCCTTGACCAAAAAACTGCTGAAATAGACGGCTTGATTGCCGATAAGGAAAAATTGATTGAACTATTGCAGGAAAAACGGCAGGCTATTATAACTGAAGCCGTTACTAAAGGGCTTAATCCGAATGTTAGGATGAAGGATTCAGGGATTGAGTGGATAGG
>CAZJCV010000042.1:5327-16800 GCA_964544535.1 uncultured Lachnospiraceae bacterium
CTAAAGGGCTTAATCCGAATGTTAGGATGAAGGATTCAGGGATTGAGTGGATAGGTGAGATACCAGAGCATTGGAATGTAGAACCTATAAAGTATATGGTAAAAACAATCCAGACAGGTACAACACCAACAACTAAGAATGATGATTATTTTGATGGAGATATTCAATGGTTTACTCCTGGAGATTTTCATGGAAGTAAAGAATTGTATGAAGCAAGCAGAAAGATTAGTAATTTGGCTGTTATTGATAATGAGGCGAGACTATTTCCGAAAAATACTGTAATGATAGTTGGTATTGGAGCAACTGTTGGCAAAGTTGCTAAATTAGGGGTCGAGGGTAGTTTTAATCAGCAGATAACAGGTTTAATTGTTAATGAACAAAGATTGAATTGTGATTATTTATATTATTGGTTATATATTAATCAAGAAACTATAAAAAATATCTCTAACTATACAACTTTGCCAATCATAAATAATGAGTTTGTAAAAAACTTTGAATGTTTATCACTACCATTAGATGAGCAACAAGCAATAGTTAATTATCTTAACCAAAAAACTAGCGAAATAGATGATTTAATATTAAAAATAAGGCTACAAATCCAAAAACTAAAAGAATACCGCCAATCCCTTATATCAGAAGCAGTAACAGGTAAAATTGATGTGAGGGAATTTGGAAGTATAAGCGAGGTGATATAAGGATGAACAAGATAACTGCCCATGCAGTAAATTTACGCACATTGCTGAATAACAAATATACGGTTCAATACTATCAGCGAGAATATAATTGGGGAACAAAACAGATTGAAGAGTTGATAGAGGATTTAACCAATGAGTTTTTTGAGTTCTATAAAGAAGGTGACAGGCAGATTGATGTAAGGAATTATGGAAATTACTTTCTCGGTCCCATTATCCTTACCAATGACAATGCAATTATAGATGGACAGCAGAGATTGTCATCATTAACACTGCTTCTTATTTATCTAAATAATCTACAGAAACAGCAGGCGAATTTACCTAAAGTCAATATTGATAACTATATCTATTCTGAAATGTATGGACAAAAGACATTTTGTATTAATGTTCCTGAAAGGGAGGAGTGTTTAGCATCCTTATTTGAAACAGGTGATTACGATATTGCTAATGAGCAATCAGAGAGTGTTAGAAATCTTTATAATCGTTATAAAGATATTGAGCGGATTTTTCCGGATGAATTAAAAGGGGACCCTCTTCCGGTATTTATTGAATGGTTAATTGATAATGTATCTTTAGTACAGATACGGACTGATTCAGAGCAAGATGCACATAAAGTTTTTGTAACTATGAATGATAGAGGGTTGAGACTCACTCCTACGGAGATGTTAAAAGGCTATCTTCTTTCGATGATTGATGACAACACTATTAGAAATAAGGCGAATGATTTATGGAAGAGTAAAGTGGTACAGTTGAAAGATATCGAAAAAGATGGCGATGCAGACTTTATAAAGAACTGGTTGAGAGCACAGTATGCAGAAACCATTAGAGAAGGTAAGAAAGATGCAGAAAACAAGGATTTTGATAACATTGGTACAACATTTCACAAATGGGTCCAAGAAAATAGGTCTGCTATAGGTTTAAATAGTAGTATAGACTTTGAGAATTTTATATTGAAAAAATTTCAAATGTATTCAGATATCTATATACGTTTAAAGGATTATTCACGTAACTTCAATAAAGATTATGAGTACGTATTTTATAATGCAGACAGAGGATTTACACTACAGTATCAGATTATACTATCTGCTATAAGAAGTGATGATACACGAGACATCATTGATAAGAAGATTAAAATGGTTTCTTGCTTTGTTGACCAATTTATATCCATCAGAGTTTTTAATTTCAAGACGGTTGATTATTCTTCTATTAGATATACAGTATTTAATATAACAAAAATGATACGCAATAAGGATATTAGTGAATTGGCGGAAATATTAAAGCATTATATAAATGGTATGGACTTAACTCTTGAAGGTATTGATGGTTTTTATTTAAATCAGTTTACAAAAAGATATATGCTTCATATTCTTGCAAGAATGACCCATTACATAGGGGAACAAAGTGGTATTAACAGTAATTTTGCCAACTATGTAAATAGAGAACAAAAAAATCCATATGATATTGAGCATATTTGGGCTGATGATTATACTCAGGGAAACCATCAAAATGATTTTTTTACAGAAGAAGAATTTAGACAGTTTAGGAATATGTTTGGGGGGCTATTAATCCTCCCTAAAGATAAGAATAGGAGTTTTCAAGACATGGAATACAGTAAGAAAGTAGTAAAATATGATAGTGAAAACCTACTGGCTCGAACATTAAATAAGAATTGCTATAGTAATAATCCCCTATTTTTACGTTTTATGAACGAAACACAACTGTCTTTTAAACCATATGAACAGTTTGATAAGAAAGCATTATTAGAGAGGCAATCTCTCTATAAAGAAATATGCAAAAAGATATGGGATGTAAATAAAATTGATTTATTAGCAAATAGTTAGTAAGGAAGTGAGAAAATGGCTAAAACACCAGTAGAACTTAGCGAAAAGGGTTTTGAGGAATATGTTGAAGAACATTTATTAAAATCAGGATATATTAAGGGTAATCCTGATGACTATAACAAAGAATTTGCCATTGATACTAAACTTCTTTTTGGTTTTTTAGAAGATACACAACCAAAGAAGATGGAGAGATTAAGAGAGATATATAAGGAACAGTATCAGTTTAAAGTATTAAGCCGGTTAAATAGAGAATTAAATAACCGTGGTATGATTGATGTATTAAGGCATGGAATTAAAGACTATGGCGTGTATTTAGACCTTGCCTATTTCCAGCCTGCCAGCAAATTAAATGATGAAATGATAAAACTTTATGAAAAGAATCGGATATCCGTCACAAGGCAGGTACACTACAGTATCAAAAATGAAAACAGTATAGATATGCTTATCTGTGTGAACGGACTTCCTGTTGTTGTTTTAGAACTTAAAAATCCTTTCACTGGTCAAACATATCAAGATGCAATCATGCAGTACAAGAAAGACAGAAGCCCTAATGAACTGTTGTTTCAGTTTAAGAAAAGAGCCATTGTTTTCTTTGCAGTAGATACTTCCGAGGTTTATATGACTACAAGACTTTCTAGAAATAAGACCTTCTTTCTTCCTTTTAACAAGGGCTGTGATGGTGGAAAAGGAAATCCAGAGAATCCCAATGGGTTTAAAACGGCATATCTTTGGGAAGAGATTCTTCAAAAAGATAGTCTAATGGATTTACTACATAGATTTGTATACATTCAAACAAAAGAAAAAGAAGACATAGACGGGAACAAATATACTACAGAGACTGTTATTTTCCCAAGATATCATCAATTAGATTCAGTTAGGAAATTAGAAGCCGATGCCAAGGAAAAAGGCGTAGGTACAAATTATCTTATTCAGCATAGTGCAGGTTCAGGTAAAACAAATTCCATATCATGGCTTGCTCATAGACTATCTAATTTACATGATGATAAGGATAATCCTGTCTTTGATTCTGTTATAGTCATTACAGACAGAAGAGTTTTAGATAAACAACTACAAGATAGTATTTATCAGTTAGAGCATAAACATGGAGTCGTTCAAAAAATTGATAAAGACTCCACTCAATTGGCTAATGCAGTTAAAGATGGAACAAGAATTATAATATCTACATTACAAAAGTTCCCCTTTATTATTGAAAAGGTAGGAGAATTAGAAAATCAAAAATACGCAGTCATTATAGATGAAGCCCATTCCAGTAGTGCAGGAGAGAATATGGCTTCTTTAAGAGAAGTGCTATCAGCAAACACTTTAGAAGAAGCAGCAAAACTAGATGAAGAGGGGGAAGTATATGACCCTGATGAAGAAATTTTAAAAGTAATAAAGAAAAGAGGGAAACAGGCTAATATTAGTTTCTTTGCTTTTACAGCAACACCAAAAGCCAAAACACTAGAAATGTTTGGAACAATTGGTGATGATGGTCTGCCGCATCCATTTCACCTATACTCTATGCGTCAGGCTATAGAAGAAAATTTTATTTTAGATGTTCTTCAAAATTATACAACTTACGAGACCTATTTTAAACTGGCTAAGAAAGTAGAAGATGACCCTGCTTTTGATAAGGCTAAAGCCACAAAGGCCTTAACACGCTATGTAAGTATCCATCCTCACAACATTGCCCAGAAAACTGAAATTATAGTAGAACACTTTAGAAATGTTGCAAGTAAAAAAATAGGCGCAAGAGCAAAAGCAATGGTAGTAACCAGTTCTAGGCTACATGCAGTTCGATATAAACATGCATTTGATGAATATATCAAGAAGAAAGGCTACAAAAATATGAAAACCTTAGTAGCCTTTTCTGGAACAGTAAAAGATAATGGTGAAGACTATACAGAAAGTGAAATGAATAAGTTTAAGGAATCAGAACTTCCAAAACGATTTGCTACAGATGATTATAGAGTACTATTAGTTGCAGAAAAATATCAGACAGGCTTTGACCAACCCCTGTTACATACTATGTACGTAGATAAGAAACTATCAGGAGTAAAAGCGGTTCAAACTTTATCAAGATTAAATAGAACTTGTCCAGGGAAATCAGATACATTTGTTCTTGATTTTGTTAATAGTGCTGAAGATATTCAAGAATCTTTTAAACCATATTATCAAGCGACAATTGTAGAGGAAGTAACTGAGCCAAACTTACTATATGATATTCAAAACGAATTGAATGCCTATGGCATCTACATACAAGAAGAGTTAGAGAAATTTATTCAGATATATTATAAGCCAAAGGCTAAAAAGAATTCAAAAGATAGAGCAATGCTAAATCATTATGTAGATGTAGCGGTAGAAAGATTTAAAAAACAAGGTGAAGAGATACAACAGGAATTTAAAAGTCAGTCAGTTAAATATGTTAGACTTTACTCCTTCATTCTCCAAATAACACCATTTGAAGATGTAGAACTTCATAAACTATTTGTATATCTTACTTACCTTTTAAAGAAGTTGCCTAAAGGGAAAGGTTCAACTGTTCATTTGTCCGATGAGATTGCCTTGGAGTATTATGTTAATAAGAAGACTTTTGAAGGAAGTGCTTCTTTAAGTTCTGATGATGAAAATGTTCCTGTTACACCTGTAAGATTTGCAGGTGCTATGGTTAATGAAGGTGAATCAGAATATTTATCTAGTATCATTGATAGGTTAAATAAAAGGTTTGGGACAGAATTTACCAAGTCAGACCAGTTATCTGTTGAGCAAATCAAGGAAGACTTTGCAACAGATGAGGATTTGGTACTAAAGGCAAAAACCAATTCAATTGATGATTTTAGTCTGGCATTTGAAAAGGTATTCTTAAACAAGGTAATTGATAGAATGGACCAGAATCAATCTTTCTTTACTCGTATCTTGGATGATGAACAATTTAAAACAGCACTTATGAATATGATGCTGGTAGAGACTTATGAAAAGTTAAGTAATAGTAATTAATAATATTAAAGATAGCATTGCAAATAGTAATAAATTGCGCTACTATTTCTAATAAGATATAGAAAGCAAACACAGATGAGAGTATATTCTCTTTTACTGCCAGGCATTGTACTGGATTAGGTAGAAGGGAATGTGCTTTTTTTTAATTTAGAGGAGGTAGCAAAGTGCTTACAACTAAAGAGTTTATAGAAAAATTAATTAATGATTTAAACCATGAATTTACAAAGGCATTCAAGTACGGCGACGATATAGTAATTGAATGGGATGCAGCAAAGATGAATATACCAATTGAGACTATTTTTAGTGAGTACCAGTTGGGTGAGGATTATGAAGAAACTTTACAGACGTACAAAGGAATTACCAAGAAAATTCTTGGACAGCATAAATTTAAGATAGATTATGATAATATATTTCCTTTATTAAAGAAAAATGATTTTGCTAAAGATAGCGAATTATCCTTTTATAATGAGGAAGCATTTGAAGATATCAATACATTTTTTGTTTCTGACATGGGAGAAGTTTTTCGCTTTATACTTACTAGTGATGAAGTTAATTTAGAAAAGGTAAAGGAAAAAGCCTGGGATAATCTTAATACAATAACGAATCCACTCATAAAACTGAGTGAATCTAGAGATATCTACACATTTAAATATGCGACAGATTATAATGCAAGTTTAGTGCTTAGTAGTGAATTTCAGAAACAAATAATAAGAAGGGTAGGAAGTGACTATCTCTTTATGATTTCTTCATCGACCACATTAGTGATTGCAAGATATCAGCCTGAACATATAGGAATTCTAGAGTCGCTTGTTGAAATAGATAGGGACCCCAATAAAATAAGTGATAAGGTTTATAGGTATACGAATGGAGTTTACCAGATAGTATCACAGTAAGGTATAGGTATTATGGGACTTCTAGGGTTAAGGGTGTAGGTAGGATAGTGCTAGGATAATATGCTTTATGCTTTTCAAGCACTATTATATCTGACTGAAAAATATTAGATGTTTCTACTTTGGTTTTATCTATCAATGTTTCTATGGTAACGATATTGCTTCTAAAAATTCCGTATTCATTGGGTTCCGTTGATTCCTGTACTACGCAAAGGTATTCTTCGATTAGTTGTATTTCTTTGGGGATTTCAGGAGAGGTATAGGAGGAAGGATTGAGGAAACAAAAAACTAAAAGGTTGATTGCTTCACCTATTTCCTCTGCAGCACTTTTCCCTATCACTTCCTTTACTCCTGCTATTAAGTAATTCAGTTCTAATCGTAAGATTTCTAAATCTATCATGTAATCATCTCCTTATCATATTTTTGCGTATTATAGAGATTTGTATGATGGAAAGCAAATTATTAGACCTAAAATTTTTAGGAGTTGGGACCTGACAAATTTAACCATACGCGCTATGATAATAATATAAACAAGAGAAGGAGATGTTTGAATTGGATAAGAAAATGAAAATAGAAATTGTTCTTGGTATCATTTTACCGACTATAGTTGCATACGCTTCGTTTTTTATACTCTATAATCTTTTTAAAGTAGATTTAGGAATCTATCGCTGGTTTGCGACAATACCGTTTGCAATCATTACTGGTTTTATTATAAGAGAAAATAAAAAAGAATGGAGAGAAATAAAGGAGCAGAGGCAGGGATAAGGAGCAAGGATAAAAGTGATAAGGGTATAGTATTAAGGAATTTGGAATAAGGGGTAAGATATAAGGGGGTAAGGGCTAAGCCTTTATCTCTTTTTTATTGTCTGAAACTATTTATAAAATAATTCACGTCAAAAGTTGAATCTACAAGTGCAATCTGTATAATGCTCCTAAATTAAAACGAATGGAGTGAATTATATGAAAGGTACAATGATTTTTGGAAAGTTTACTGTATTGAAGACATTTAAAATTAAGAACATGATAGTAGATAAAGGATTTACTGAAAATTTGGAGATATTTTACCAAGTCCGCTTTTGTACTGAAAATGACAGGGATGGTGTTGACTATAGATTATTAGACAGGTGTTATAGGAGTTTGGATGAGTTGATGGAAGAGTTAGGGTAGGTTATGGGGAATAGGAAATAGGGTTAAGGAATAAAAGGATAGGTATAAGTAATAGGGTATATGGTCGTATTTCCTATTCTAGTGGCTTTTTAGTGACGAGTGAAGGAGTTTATACATTTAAGATTACATATTCGTCATTAAAATCTACAATCAATGCTATTAAGTATTTTTCTTTGAACTGAAGTAATGTATGTATAAATATAAAAGCAATACACTCAAGTAATTAACTGTTGAGTATACTGCTTATTATTTTCTTAATAATCGTCAATTGAATCAATGCTTTTTTCTAAATCCTCTTGCTGAAGCCGAAGGTAGACTGAACTACTTTCAATAGATTCATGACCTAAAAGATACTGAATAGTATTTATATCAGCATTTGTATTGGGGTTATTTAGGATACTAACAGCAAAGTAATGTCTGAATTTGTGAGGGTGAATCTTAATGTTCGTATCATTTTCCCAGTGCTTTAGCATCTTATATATTCCAGACCGAGTATAAGGAGCCTTACGTTCACTAATTATAAGAAGGTCAGAAGAAACAGCCATTTTAGTTCTAACTTTCATATATGAAGCAATAGCATTTCTTACATCAACATGTAAAGGGATATTACGTTCTTTATTATTCTTCCCAATTACTCGGAGATTTCCAGACCTCTCACCTATTGCTATGTCTACAATATGGATATTAATTAGTTCAGAGACCCTTACACCAGTTTTGGATAAGAGTTCAAAAACCAATATCCATAGTTCCTTTTGACTTTTATATACATACCTCTTTATTTTCCTGAATTCCTTTTTAGAAAAACTTTTTGGTGCAGTAGGTTTATTGGTTCGTATTTTCTTCAAATTTGCAGTAGGATTGTCTTTGACAATTCCCTTACTTTCTAAAAATAAAAAGTATTCTCTTATTGCTGCTAACTTATTGTTTATTGTGGTGGCTTTCTGACGTTTTACATTTAGGAGATAATTCCTGTAATCCTTTAGGTCCATCATAATAACATCATTTGGGGTAAACTCCGTTTCATATGTCCCGATGTAGTATTTGATAAAGTCTTTGAGGTTTTTCCCATATGTTTCAATTGTGCCAGATGATTTATCGTTTGCTTCTAAATGCTTGATAAAAGCATCTAAATAATATTCCTTTGTATCCATGACTAAACTTCCTTTCCTATATTTTGTTGTACTTTAGGAAAGGATAGAGGCTTGTTTCAAGTCTATATAGTAGTATGAATTCAATGATAAATATGGGATAAAAAGTTTTGTGCCCAATTTTTAAGCCCTTATTGTGTGAAAACTAAACCATATAGGGGTAAATTTTAATTATATTATCCACAAAAAACCTGTTTTGTTGACAGGTTTTGTTGAAATATATGGGAATATGGAATATACTTTAAGTAAAATAATGAATTATAACAAGTTGTATCTTAAGGGGTAAAGGGGGATAAGTATGTACATAAGTAAATTGCATATTAAAAATTACAAATCTTTTTTAGATTCAGGAGATATTGATTTAAAAGAAGATATTTTTGCTTTTATAGGTCAAAATAATACGGGGAAATCAGCAATTTTAGATTCAATACAAGCATTTTTTCCCACCAGTAAAAAAGGTATTTCAGGCGAAGATTTTCATAAAGGAACTAAGGATGATATAGTAATAGAATTATGGTTTAAAAATGTTGATGAGTCCTATTTAGAGGCAAATATTTACAAAGATAAAATAGACAAACAAAATGAAAAGATAAAGGAGGCATATGATTTATACATTAAAGAAAATACAGATGCTAACTTAAAAAAGTATGAGAAACAGAAAGAGAAATTAATAGAAATTAAAACTAAGGAGTTAAATACAACGATAGAAAAATATGGAATAGATAACGAAGAACTCTATATAAAAATGGTCGCTAAAAAAGGCAGTAGTATCAGTAAAAAATATTACAATAAAAATGATGAAGAATTAAAAGAAGCAGATTTAAAAAAAATACTTCCTCAAATCAAAGTAATACCTGCTTTGCGTGACCCTAAAAATGAAAGTACAGCAGGAAATAATTCATATTTAAAAGACATAATACAGATGTTAGATGATGAATCTAAAACTGATATTATTTTAAATAATAGGCCTCTTACATATAGTGAATTAAATAATGTATTATCAGAAGAAACTAAGAAAAGATGCAATACATTAGCAGAAACAATTACTTCTTACTATAATGATGCAATTGGTAGCAGAGATTTTAAAATAATTATAGATGCTTCTGTTAATATATCTAAAGGGACTACATATACTACAACTATTGTAGATACAACTACTGGAATATCTAATGACATACTGAATTGTGGGACAGGTTATCAGAGTATGGTAATACTATCAATACTTGAGACATATGTACAAATTTCACAGTCAAATACACAATATATTTTACTCATTGAAGAACCAGAAGTTTACCTACATCCTAAACTTCAAAGAAGAATGATAGATACTTTATTAAAGATTTCAGAAAAGAACCAAGTTATTTTTACATCACACTCACCAATAACGGTAAGTAAATTAGCAAGTAATAACGTAAAAATTGTAGAAAAAAATAACGGAGAGGCTAAAGTACTGCCAATAAGCCCGAAAAGAGTAATAGATGAATTGGGTATAAAGCCTGACGATATTTTATATAGCAAGGGAATTATCTTTGTAGAGGGTAAAGATGATATAGAAGTTATAAGTGAATTAATTAGAAAAATAGACGAAAGCATAATTGATAAAATAAATATTATACAGGCACACTCGTGTGAAAATTTAAAGTTTTATGCTAATGCTGAACTGTTAATAAACACTAACTTTAGTGTTCCTGTGCTAATTTTAAGAGATGCAGATATAAAGAAACCTGAGGAATTAAAGGATAATCTATATGAGGAAGTTGCCTTTACGTTATTAAATGAACCTCAATATGCAAACCTTGAAGAAAAAGAATTAGAATATAAAAAAGAAAAGTTAAAAGAAAGCATTTATGTTTTAAATGAACATTCAATTGAATATTACTTTGTTGAAAATAAATTTTTATCAGAATTTGCATCTGACAACATAGAACTTGAGTATGCAATAAAGTGTTACGAATGTCAGTATAGGAAGCAGTTGGAAGAAGCGATGAATGGTAAAAATCAAAAGAATAATTTCGAAAGTTGTTTCCAACCTAAAAGATTTTTAGAAGGATTTCCTGATGCGAAAGAGAGGGATAGGGAAAAAAAGGAAGAATCATTGAAGACTAGATGGTTGAAATTATCAGAGTCATGTGAGTGCACTAACGATTACAAGATTGATAATTACCTTAAAGTTAGAGATGAAATTATTGCAAATATTAGGAAGTTTTATATAGAAGGAAACAATCTTTTTCAGTACATAATTAAGAATAACGATTTGGCAGTATTAAAGGAAGGAAAACTTAAAGAGATTATTGAACTGCTTGAAGGATTTATCGAAAAAATAAGGTAAATTGTTAGGAGATTTACTATGGAAATTATTTCATTTGATGAAATATGGAATAGAATTGTTTCTAATGAAGGATAAATCTTTAAACAAAGACGGGAAAAGAGTTTATATATAGTGTGATAAATAATGGTATAGTAACGAATAAAACCAATTATATATTATCTAAAAATGACATTAAAAAGGTTTTTAATATAATGCCTGTTGAAGGTCCTGGCAGAATTAATGACTTAGTAAGAGGACCTGCTTATATATGGGCAATACTTAATGACAATAGGATAGTAAAAAAATAAAAACTTGAAAAAGAGTGTGGCTCTCCTTATATTATTTTAAATTTTTTAAATTAAGTTTTATATTATAAGGAGCATTCCTGTAAAGAAAATAAATGAACTTTGAAAAAATAGATGCCACACTG
>CAZJCV010000043.1:0-2546 GCA_964544535.1 uncultured Lachnospiraceae bacterium
AATAACCCATATATTGCCCGAAAAATACACGAAGCAATTCATAGTTTAATTTAATAGCATCATCATAAACACCTTGTAATTACGTAAGTGATTGCAGGGTGTTTTATGTTGATGTTTTTTTCTTTAGTGATATGCTTGTCAACGATATGTCTTAGGAAGTTGTATGATTTTTAAAATAATATGGTAAAAACGAGGGAAAAACTCGGTCCAAGTTATTATAAAACGTTTATACTTCAAATAAGAAAGCACTCAAGTAACAATACCAGGTCTGGAAGAAAGTAGCATGAAATGGATGAGAAGTTTAATAGATATTCAGGTAGGTTAAACCTACAAATATTCATTTATTGCTTAACTATAAAAGACAGATGCCACAAAAGAATAAAAATAAAATATAGCGAACTTATGCGAAATATAGTATAATGTAACTAATGTAAATCTTAATCATATCATACGGGTGGACTCTCTCCATTCATTTCCGAAAGTAAATTGACGCTATCATTGTTATGTGCATGGTGGCAATGCAATAGAAGCAGTGTTATGCTTAATATTTTTAGCTTCAAATTATTTAGAATTATTTTATTACAGAAGGACAAGGAGATCCTAAAATACAAGGACAGAATTAATCAGGCAGTTATATAAAGGTTTATATTTATTGAAATATAGTCCAGAAATAATTATAAATACAGGATAAAACATAAACAATTAAATAAAGTTCTACTTTTGGGGAGGGGGATTGCAAAGGTTAAATTTCACGTTTCTATATAGATTTAGACAAGTAAGAAGCAAAGGGTTTGTATAAGACTTTTCATAATTACTTGCTTGTTTAAATAATGAAAAACTAGGAATACAATATTTAGCTATATATTTACATAAAGAAAAATCAATTAATCAGAGAAAATGGAGGTCAATATGAGCTTATATCAAATCAGGATTGAAGATATTAATAATAATGTTATTGTATTAGAACATTACAAAGGTAAAGTTCTTTTAATTGTTAATACTGCAACAGAATGTTTTTTTACCCCACAGTATGAGGGACTTCAAGCACTTTATAACAGGTTTCATGAACGCGGTTTTGAAGTGCTGGATTTCCCTTGTAATCAATTTGGTAAACAGGCACCGGGATCGATTGAAGATATTAATAAATTTTGTGTGGATAAATTCACAACAACATTTCCAAGATTTCAGAAAGTTAATGTTAATGGAGAAGATGAATCAATTTTATTTACATACTTAAAGAGACACGAAAAAGGTTTTATCAATCGAAAAATCAAGTGGAATTTTACAAAGTTTTTGGTTGATCAAAACGGAAGAGTTATAAAAAGGTATTCTCCACGTGTCAAACCTGAAAAAATCGCCAAAGATATTGAAAAGTTACTTACAGAAAATAAACAATAAGGAGAAAGCTTATGTTTTTAGCATTTAAAGAATTAAAGTACTCTAAGATGAAATTTGCACTAATAATAACCGTAATTTTTATGATTAGTTATTTAGTATACTTTTTAACGTCATTAGCCAGCGGTCTTGCTTCTTCTTATACAAATGCGGTTGAAAAATGGAATTCTGATCAAGTTATATTAACAGTTGATGCTAATGATAATATGATGATGTCCTATATGGATCAAGAGAATTTTGAATCAGTTAAAACAACTGGTTCTAAGGCAAAACTAGGATTATTCCCAGCGGTTATTAATAATCCATCTGCAGATAACATTTTAAATTCAAGACTTAATGTGTATTTCTTAGGAATTGATAATGATAGTTTTATTAAACCCGATGAGCTAAAAGACCTTACTTTAACAGGTAATCAAGTTATCGTTGATGAAGAGCTAAAAAAAGAAGGATATGAAATTGGAGATTTGTTTGGTGTCACTGGAAGTACACAACAGTTTGAAATAATTGGTTTTTCTAAAAAGACTACATATCAAACAGCGCCTGTCATTTATATGAATCTAGACACATGGCAAACTTATCGTTATGGATCTAGCAATACACCGGATTTATATAGTGGTATAATAGTTAGGGGGCAAACGGATAAGTTAGCAAGTGATTTGATTGCTTATACAACAAAAGACTATATTGCCACATTACCGGGTTATACTGCTCAAGTACTAACTTTTTCAGTAATGATAGTTTTCTTGATTATTATAACTGCATTTGTATTAGGAATATTTATTTATGTATTAACGATTCAAAAAACAAGTATGTTTGGTGTCATGAAGGCACAAGGTATTTCTAATAGGTATATTGGTGGATCCGTTATTATACAAACATTTTTATTGGTGGCATTTGGAATTATCTTTGGATTAGGGCTAACTTTATTAACAGGGGCATTATTATCTGATGTTATTCCATTTGCAGTTAATCTTATGTTTTATTTAGTAATCACGGCTGCTTTTTTCTTGTTTGCGCTTTTTGGAGGATTGTTCTCAGTGAGTACAGTATTAAAAATAGATCCTTTAAAGGCTATAGGAGGTTAATATGAAACAATTAATAGAAATGGTTTGTGTGACAAAAGATTTTTTACAAGGTGATAATGTTATTAA
>CAZJCV010000043.1:2646-16754 GCA_964544535.1 uncultured Lachnospiraceae bacterium
TAATAGAAATGGTTTGTGTGACAAAAGATTTTTTACAAGGTGATAATGTTATTAATGCTCTTAAGAAAACAAGTTTTAGCGCTTATGAAGGAGAATTAATTGGGATTGTGGGGCCATCTGGTTCTGGTAAATCAACTTTTTTGACTATTTTAGGTGGACTACAAAAACCAACAACAGGAAAAGTTTTATTAAATGGCAAACCTTTTAGTGAATTAGATATCAAGGAAAAATCAAAAATTCGCTTGGAGAATATTGGTTTCATCTTACAAGCTTCTAATTTGATTCCTTTTTTAACGATTCAAGAACAAATGGTTTTGTATAATAAAATAACAAAAACAAAAATAAATCAATCCTGGATGAATGAACTGTTTTTAAAGCTTGGTGTGGAAAAACTAAAAGATAAATACCCGAATGAATTATCGGGAGGAGAAAGACAACGCTCAGCTATTGCCAAAGCATTATATCATCAACCATCTGTAATCTTTGCGGATGAACCAACAGCAAGTTTAGATACCAATAGGGCATTTGAAGTTGTTAAGTTATTAGCAAAAGAAACCAAAGAACAAAAGAAGGCAACTATCATGGTTACTCATGATGAAAGAATGTTAGAGTTTTGTGACAAGGTATACATAATTGTTGATGGTGAGTTAAGTAAAAAAACCTATTTATAAATGCTGATTTTATAACATATCTCTATATGCGAATTTTTTTAAAAATGGAAGCAAGGCGAAATAACTGCGTTTGAAGGGATAAGGGTTTTATGGAGTTGATAAAATTGACTTACAATCCAAAAGTACAGTTTATACCAGCACTAACCTAATAGCACATATGATGATTGGATGTGGATTTTAGTAAGAGACACAGGTGATCAATGGAAACATGTTTCTCATGGATATTAGTCTAAATATTGTTTTACCTTGGTATGTAGAATAGCCTACACATAAGGTAAAAACATAATTAATAATAAAAGACAAATTGACAATTTATTAATAAAACGTTAATATTAAACTAGCAGAATATAATAATAAGTCTATTATAAAGGACATGAACCAGTATGAGGCTAGAAAACAAAGTAGTTATAATAACAGGTGCAAGTTCAGGACTTGGAAAAGAAGCAGCTGCTCTATTTGCCAAGCATGGGGCAAAGGTAGTTGCAGTAGCAAGAAGAAAGAATAATTTAGAAGAATTAGCAGAAGAAACCAAAGACTTTTCAGGTGAAGTTACTCCTTATCAAGGTGATGTAGGTAATGGAGAGGAAATAAAAGGGATTGTGGCTTTTGCTTTAGAAAAATATGGAAAAATTGATGTGTTAATTAATAACGCTGGAATAATTGACGAACATATGACTGCTGTGGATATGACTGATGAAATGTGGGACAAAGTAGTTAACATTAACTTAACTGCACCAATGAAGCTTACTAGAGAAGTATTGCCTGCTATGTTAAAAGAAGGTAAAGGAAATATAATAAACATATCATCTGTAGGAGGATTAAATGGTGGTAGAGGTGGAGCAGCTTATGTATCTACTAAGCATGGATTAATTGGCCTTACTAAAAACACTGGATTTGTATATGCAGACAAAGGTATTCGTTGTAATGCCCTATGTCCAGGAACTGTTCCTACAGAAATTGCTGGGACAAACCCTCCAAATGAGTTAGGCCTCAGTAAAATAATGTCAGGATTTGGCAATGCACCAAGAGTGGGAACAGCTGATGAAGTTGCAAATATTCTACTATTCTTAGCATCAGATGAATCAAGCTTTGTAAACGGTGTTGCTTTAGTAGCAGATGCAGGATGGACTGCTTATTAAAAAACAATAAATACAAATAATTTAAACCACCTTAAAGTGATTAGAACTTTAGGGTGGTTTTTGCAATTAAACCTATGATTATAATTGAATAGTTTGTATGTAATTGGGCCAGTCATGATTAATAGTTTAAATATTGACTAGCTTTTTGTATTGTTTAATATGGTAATATTTGATAATATATAAGTAAATAGAAAAATTTTCAAGAAATAATAAGAGGGGTGTATAATATGTATAAAAAAAGAATGGTGAAATACAAAAAAAATTAAGTTTAGATATATATGAAAAACCAAATTTATAAAACAATTCGGATAAGGAGAATATACATGAATAAATTCTTAATAATGGGATTGGTTCTTTTAGGAATATACTTAATATCTAAAAGATTTATTAGTGGTTTCAATATTATTAAAATAATTATTCTTATAGTAAGTATAGTTTTGCTTTTGTATGGTTTATTTAAAAAATAATCAATGATTTTATACTGCTATAGTGTAAACACTAAAGATCAGAGCTTTAGCCTTAAAAGAAATATGCTCAAAGATTGCATAATAAAAGCTAGGGAAAAAGATGATATTGAGAGTATACAAGAAGAATGATATAAAGCTATTGGATTCATTTTTACAATCCAGCTAAAGTCTAAGGATATATATTTTTATAAACTTTTTATAAGGGGGGCTTTTACGAAAAAGTCCTCCTTTTTGCGTATTAATATCAAACCTTTGCCTCAACCCATATCGAGTGTGTGGTCTTGTTAGAGAAGGAATAGGTTGGAATAGCAAGGTTGGAGAGCCATGGGGTAGGTCAACTAGACTTTATAAATGTAGAGGACACCCCATTTAAAGATAATTGTTGGATTCCTTGATAGAACAGGGGTTGAGTGCATAATGGATGCTTTAGTTAATGTAAGGTTTAATCTTATTTTATAATAATTGTTTTCTATCATTGAAAAAATGTTTATAGGATAAATAGCAGGCTATAAAAGATGCTATTGATGTTGTAGAAAGAAGCATAAATGTTACCATGATTTGATACTTTATTGCCTCAATAGGTGGTGTACCTGCAAGAATAAGTCCTGTCATCATTCCTGGTAAAGAAACTATACCCAAGGTTTTAGTAGAATCAATAGTTGGTATCATGCCAGTCCTAATAGAGTTTCTAATTATTTCAATTGAAGATGGTAAAATATCTGCTCCAAGGGCAAGTTTGGTTTCAACTTCTTGCCTTTTGTCTTTAAAATCGGAAGTTAACTGTTTAAAGCAAAGTCCTAAGGCCACCATGGAATTACCTACTATCATTCCACTAATAGGAATTATTTGATAAGCCTCATATTTAATAGCTCCAGATAAAAGAAGAACCGCTAAAGTAACTGTAGTTCCTCCAATTATGGATATAAAGGATATTACCAGTCCATTTTTAATGCCTTTGCCTCTTTTTGAAGCATTAAGAGCAGCATTAAAAATCATAATTAATAGTAATAAGCTAGTGAATATTGGATTCTTAAGTCCAAATATATAATTTAGTAAATATCCAACTAGGGTTAATTGTACAATGGCTCTAACTACTCCAATTATTGTATCTTTCTCAAGCTTTAATTTTTGAGAATAGGAAAATAATATGGATATAAGTACAAGTGACGAGGATATAATAAGTGAAGATGTGCTTATTACAGTGGCTTCATTCATATTAAAACCTCCAAGGATTTTATTTTTCCAGATTCAATAGTTAATAACTTATTGGAATCTCGCATGCTCTGATTTAAGTCATGTGTTACCCAAAGAATAGTTACCCCTTCTTTGCTTAATTGATTCATTGAATTCTCTACAATCACAGTGTTATCAATATCAAGAGATGAAGTTATTTCATCTAAAAGAAGTATTTCAGGATAAAATAATAGGGATCGTATAAGTGATATCCTTTGTATTTCGCCACCAGAAAGATTCTTTATACTTTTATCTAAATAATCTTTACTAAGGTTAAATACATCTAGAAGCTCTGATACCCTATTAAAATCTACCTTAAGATTTCTTATTTCATAGGGGAAAGATATATTATCCTTAACGGAATCACCAAAAAGGTAGGGAGTTTGAAAACAATAGGATATATCTTTTCTTAAATCTATAGGATTATATTCTTTCATAGATTTTCCCTTATAAAATATTGACCCTTTGCTAGGACTGATGAGGTGGGAGCATAGTTTTAGAAAGGTACTCTTTCCACTGCCTGAAGGTCCCACAATAGAAATATAGTCTCCAGAATTAATGGATAAATTTATATCTTCTAATATAGACTGGTTGTTATTTTTGAAAAATACATCTTTAAATTCAAGTAATGACAAATTGATGACCCCCTTCATATAGTACAATTATACCTAAAATTATAAGTTCAATCAATATTTAAAACAATAGATAAATATTATCATGGAAATAAGTTGCATATGCATATTTTATTCTTTGTGTTACAGATTTCCAATTGAAAATTAATACATATATAAGTCCATTAAGTGTTGTTCTTTATGTAGTATGTATTTTAGTAAGTTATTTCATTTCGTTATTCCTTTTACAGAAGAAAGTTTTAAGCATAAACATGGTAGAATGTATGAAAGATTACAGAAACTAATATATTAGGAAATATAGTTATAGATAGTGCGAAATCGGTTTATATAATGTCAAAAATTCAAAAAAATATGAAGAGAATTGACAAAATATAGGCTTGTTAGAAAAATTTAAGATTTTTACACTTGAAATATGTACTTGCTTAAGCTAGAATTTATCAAAAATAATATTTTACATTTATTTGAGGGTATCGAGAGAATATATTTTTTGCAAAAACTTCTAGACGATTGCTTTGACATACAAGCAACTTATTACTTTGTAGATCTTTTATAATAAAACGGAGGAAGAAAATTGAAGTTGGAATTAAGAAATATAAAAAAGAATGTTTTATTTAATAATCAGCAGATATCCATATTGAAAGATGTTAGCATGACATGTCAATCAGGGCAGATTGTTGTAATTGTTGGAGAATCAGGAAGTGGTAAAAGCACCTTATTAAATATTATGTCAACGCTTGATGATGCTACTGCTGGTGAGTATTTGTGGAAGGGTAATAATATTTTTTCATTTAGTAAGAAGAAGCAAGAAAACTTTTTGGCAAACAACATAGGAATTATATTTCAACAATATAACCTTATAAATGATATGCCAGCTGATGATAATGTTAAGATTGCCCTTTATGTAAATAATGATATTAAAAAGGAGATAGGGATAAAAAAGTTGATGAAGTATTAGATAAGGTAGGCTTGTATGATCGAAAGAAACATTTACCTAAGACTTTATCAGGAGGGGAGCAACAAAGAGTTGCTATTGCTAGAGCTATAATCAATAATCCAGATATTGTTTTTGCGGATGAGCCCACAGGAAATGTAGATAGTGATAATGAAGAGCATATATTAAATATCTTTAGAGAAATAGTCAATCAAGGTAAAATAGTAGTTATTGTCACCCATAGTGAAGTGGTAAAAACATTTGCTGACAAAGTATATAGACTATCAGATGGAAGATTAATTGAAGAAACAAGAAGTTAGGAGAAGCTAAGATGAAGTTTGTAGATGTATTTGAAATGGCATATAAAAACACAAAGAGGAAAAAGAAAAAGAACATAGCAAAGGAAAGTATGAGAAAAAGCTAGGAAAAAATACAGAATACTTTTGCCTTACATCTAGGGTAGGGGAAGAAGAAACAATATCTGTTGACAACTACAATAATATATACCTTCTTAAAGATGATGGAATAAAGAGTTATACAGATATTGAAGATAACATTATATATGTTACAAAAGTTAGGGAGACCTATCTAATAATATGTCAAGACGAAAAGAATGCCTACCTTAAAATGTATTCAGAAGAGTTTAAGAATAAGATAGCTGAGGAAAGTGTTATAGGTACTTTTGGCAACTATTACATTGAAGATGAGAAATTCTACTATTCTGTTCATAGCCTTGAAGATAATTTTACCTCTATATATTGTTATGACGCAGAAACAGCTACTAATACTCAAATATATTCATACGATTCTCCTGAGCAAGTTTTTCCATTTGTACTAGATGATACAATCTATATAATCAAAAACAAAAATATTAATTTCGGCGAAAATGAAAATATTAATAAAATTCTCAAAGTAAATAATGCTGGTATAGAGGAAGAGGTTATGACCATAGGTGAAGAATTGGTTTATATAGTTAACATTGCTGGGACAATATACGGAATTGAAGGTGTTACTAATTCATCAATTGTTAAGTATGATTTATTTAATAAAAAGGCAGAAAAACTTTTTGACCTGTCAAATGAAAATGCAAGGGCTATATACCAATTAAACAATGAAATATACCTTATAACAGATTTAAATATTTATATAATCGAGAACAATAAATTAATAAAAAAGCAAGAAGTTGCAGGAAATGAATTAGTAAATGAATTTATATATTAAGTGGATTTGTTTATTAAGTATTACCAACAATATGAAATCTATATAAGTGAGACATCAAAAGGTACATATTATGATATTCCTGTTCGTTTATAGTTGGTTTGAATTCTTTACTAGGACTACTGGACTTATTCCCACTTACTGATACCCCAAAAGTAGCTAATGACTTGTTTCCGATTACCGATAGACAAGGAAAATGCAAAAGTACAGTAGAAAAAGTATGAAACATCAATCCAGACAGGTCGATGCACGTGGAGATTATAGCGTTGATACAAAGAACAAATATATAGAAACCCTTCATTTTAAGCTATTTCATGACTATTTTGTTTTTGTAGAAGATGGGCAGGAATTCAAGAAAAGAGTCCTAAAAAAACATTTTAAGGTTTCAGTGGTTATTGACCTAGTTAGTGGGGACACAAGAAAATATGGAAATTTAAGAATCAGCAATGAATAAAAAGCTTGCTTATTTTTGCATTTAAGGGTTTAGACTTGTCAAAAGGACAACCTAACTATATAGAGATTAGTTATAAGTAATTGCGAAACTATTAATTAAAATTGAAAAAAATATTTATTCTACAGAATTAAAAATAGTATTAAAAACAAAATATTTAGGCTTAATAAATTATTGGCCTTAAAACTATTTCATGCAATTACCATATTTTTAAAATGGTATCTTATTGCAGAGTGTCGACAGACGACTTAGTGTAGTTATATAGCTATGAAGTACAAGTAAATTATTATACAAGTTATATTGAAAATCATCCTGATTAAGATATGGTTGGAATATATACAGATGAAGGAATATCAGCTACAAACGCTAAAGAGTGGGATCAGTTAAATAAAATGATAAGAGACTGTAAGTCTAAGAAAATAGATATGATAATAACTAAATCAATATTTAGATTCGCTAGAAAAACACTGGACTGCCTTAACTATGTTAGAGAACTTAAGGAATTAGGAGTTGGGGTAATATTTGAGAAGGAAGCAATTAATACATTAGACTCTGAGGGAGAAGTACTAATAACAATACTTGCAAGTCTGGCCCAGGATGAGAGTAGATCCATTAGTGAAAATGGCACATGGGTAATAAGGAGACAATTTGAACAAGGGAAGGTAAGGTTAAATCACAAGAAGTTCTTGGGATATTATAAAGATCAAGAAGGAGAACTTACAATAAACAAAAATAAAGGTAAGATAATAGAAAGAATATACAAAGACTACCTGAATGAAAAAGGTACTAATAGGATAGCTAGAGAACTTGAAGAAGAGAGAATCCCTAACTGGAGTGGAAAACCTAAGTGGTATGGAAGTAGCATTAATAAAATGCTTCAAAATGAAAAGTACATCGGGGATGCCCTTCTGCAAAAGACCGTAACAGTGAATTTTCTTACAAAGTGTTATGTCCTTGCGACTGTAACAAAGAATTATCTGATAAAGCGATCTGAAATTCTTGTTAGTAAACTATTACTAAATTATATCCTCTTGCAGATTATTCAGAAATAGTTTTGCAGCATTAGAAAATACCTGATATTTCTTCCATACAATATTCAAATGTGCTTCTAACTGTGGCTCCAGAGGCTTAAAACACAGATTGCTGGCACTGGTGGTATTTACTAGCTTATCCAAGCATAGGGCGTAACCGATTCCTTCCTCTACCATTAGTGTGGCATTATAAATTAGATTATATGTAGCTACAATATTAAGCTTCTCAAAATTATTACCGAACCATCCCGATATTTCATTCCCTGAAAGAGCTTGTCTAGAGCAGATCAGCGGTATATTATATAGATTCTCTGGTCGGATGCGGTTTAAATTAGCCAATGGGCTATCCCTTTTCATTAGCAGACCCCAAGTATCAGTTGTAGGGAGATGAAGATAGTCATATTTTTGGATATTTGTTGTACCAATAAGAACTCCAAAGTCTAATAATCCTTTATCTAAACGTTCAGTTACATCATCCGCATTACCGCTGTACAAATGATACTGAATATGGGGATGCTTCTCTTGGAGTTTCTTTACTAGCTTTGCAATGAGGCGCATGGAATTTGTTTCACCTCCACCAATGTAAATATCTCCGCTGATAATTTCATCATTGCTGCTAATTTCTGATTCAGTTTTGTCAACAAGCTCCATGATTTCTTGTGCACGTTTACGAAGCAGTACTCCTTCTTCTGTAAGGGTAATCCTTCTGTTGCCACGTATAAATAATTTTTTTCCCAGTTCTTCTTCTAATTCCATCAGCTGTTTTGAAAGGGTGGGTTGTGTTACATTCAGTACATTAGCTGCTCCAGTAATACTCTCTTCTCTTGCAACTGCTAAAAAATAGCGCAAAACTCGAAATTCCATTTCTTAATCCTCCAATCTTTAGTTATAGTATATCCCAAATTAGTATTCTTGTAAACTATGGGAGACTATTCTTTATAAGTATTTGATATATAAACTTCTTTATCTTATAATGAAAATAAATAAGGCAACAATATGACCTTCAAATTTATATATATATTTTTTTGATTTATGGTAAGGAAGGTGTGTTATATGAATTTAAATGAATTTTTAGACCATTTAAATAGTGGGATTTCGGTAATTGGAGGTTCAGAAGCCCATCAGTTTATGCATCAGTTAAGTCAGGACGCCCTTCGTATTACCATGGAGCTGAACAGCACCTATCATACTCCAGAGGAAATACTGTTATTGATGGAAAGGCTTACAGGTAAGAAAATTGATGAATCCTTTGCTATGTTTCCTCCCTTTTACACAGATTGTGGAAAGAACATCATCATAGGGAAAAATGTATTTATCAATTCAGGATGCAAGTTTCAGGATCAAGGTGGAATCACCATCGGAGATGGAGCCCTGATTGGACACAATGTGGTTTTGGCTACTCTTAACCATGATACTGCTCCTGATAATAGGGGAACAATGCATCCTGCCCCAATTGTAATTGGGAAAAATGTATGGATCGGTGCTAACGCAACAATTCTACCTGGTGTAACCATTGGAGAGGGAGCTATTATTGCAGCCGGAGCAGTGGTAACAAAGAATATTTCAGAAAACATAGTAGTAGGCGGTGTTCCGGCTAAATTTATCAAGAAAATTGATAGCTCAAAGGAGGCTAAAAATGAGTAAGAAAGTTTTGGTGATTTCAACAAGTTTACGTAAAGATGGTAATTCTGAGACTCTAGCAAATGAATTTGTAAAGGGCGCAAAAGAAGCAGGGCACAAGGTAGAGACAGTTAGTCTTCGTAATAAAACCATAGGATTTTGTAAAGGCTGTCTTGTATGTCAGAGAACAAAGCGTTGTGTCATTCATGACGATGCCGACATTATCGCGCAGAAAATGCTGTCAGCTGAGGTCATAGCCTTTGCCACGCCGATTTATTATTATGAAATGAGCGGACAAATGAAAACCATGTTAGATCGTGCCAATCCGTTGTACACAACCGACTATGCTTTTCGTGACATTTATCTCTTGGCAGCTGCTGCAGAGGAAGAAGAAAGCGCAATGGACGGTGCTATCAAGGGTTTGCAGGGCTGGATTGACTGTTTTGAAAAGGCAAGACTAAAGGGTGTTGTACGAAGCAACAGTGTAACAGATGTTGGTGATATCAGGGGGAATTCTGCTCTCCAAGAAGCCTACCAGTTAGGGAAAACACTATAATACGGAATGGAAATTAGTAAAATGAAAAAGTCACTGAAACTCCCATTATTTCTAAAGAAACAGACAAACAAGATGAAGATACACAAGCAGAAAGCAATGATATGTCAAACTTAAGTATTCAAGTAGGAAACATCAATTTTAAGGCAATTTTATATGATAATGTTTCAACACAAGCCTTGATAGAAAAGCTCCCTTTAACTCTGGATATGGGGGAACTAAATGGGAATGAAAAATTCTATTTTTTCTCAGAGAATTTACCTACAGATAGCGAAAAGGTGGGAAATGTTGAGACCGGTGATTTAATGCTCTATGGCTCTGATTGTCTGGTATTATTCTATGAAAACTTTTCTACTTCTTACAGCTATACAAGGCTGGGTTATATTGAGGATGTAACAGGATTGGCTGATGCTCTTGGAAATGGTAGCGTTGAAGTGACTTTTGACTTAAGTTAGGAGAAAGGAGAAATTATATATGAGAAATATTTTAGTAATAGTGGGAAGTGGCACGAATAAAGGAAACACTTCTCAATTAGCAGATGCTTTTTGTAAAGGTGCCACAAAAGCTGGGCATCAGGTAAATAAGGTCTTTCTAGGTGACAAGAATCTAAGTGGGTGTCAAGGCTGTGAAGGATGTAAAGGGAAAAATCATGTTTGTGTCATTAAGGATGATATGCAGGATATCTATCCATTATTTGCTGAGTGCGATACAGTAGTATTAGCCTCTCCTCTGTATTTTTGGACTATAACCGCAAAAATAAAAGCTTTTATTGAGCGTCTATACGCAATTGCAGTAAAGGATACCTATCCACATAAAGATAGTATATTGCTTATGACAGCAGGAGATGATGACTTCTGGACATTTGAGCAGCCGATTTCTTACTACAGTTTTGTTACAAAAGCAATTGACTGGAAGAATATTGGGATGTGTTTAGCTGGTGGATGCAAGAGTGATTTAAAAAATAAAATTATTGATGAAAGATTTTTACATCAGGCTTATGAGCTTGGTGCAAGTATTTAAAGGAGAATAATCATGTTAGGAAATTTTTCTTATTCAAACCCTACAAAGCTTTATTTCGGGGAGGACTCACTAGAATATCTAAATGAAGAACTGACTAAATACGGAAAGAATGTGTTGCTTATCTACGGTGGTGGCTCAATTAAAAAGAATGGTATCTATGATAAGGTTATGGAAATCTTAAAATCCAATGGAAAAGAGATATTTGAAGACCCAGGTGTTATGCCAAACCCCACTGTTGAGAAGTTGTATGAAGGTTGCAGAATTGCCAAAGCAGTGAATGTCGATCTGATTTTGGCAATTGGAGGTGGCTCAGTTTGTGACTATGCGAAAGCTGTTTCAGTTTCCACATACTGTGAGGAAGATCCTTGGGATAAATATTATCTAAGAATGGAAGATGTAGAGAACAAGATTATTCCTGTGGGCTGTATTCTAACAATGGTAGGCACAGGCTCAGAGATGAATGGTGGTTCGGTTATCACAAACCACGAAAGCAAGCTAAAAATTGGTCATGTTTTTGGCGACAATGTATTTCCAAAGTTCTCGATTTTGAATCCAGTGTTTACTTTTACCATACCAAGATATCAGATGGTAGCAGGTTTTTTTGATATTATGTCTCATATTCTGGAGCAGTATTTCTCTGGTGAAGATGACAATACTTCCGATTACATTATGGAGGGACTTCTCAAGTCACTGATTCATAGTTCAGAGATTGCAGTTAATAATCCTGAGGATTATGAAGCAAGAAGCAATATTATGTGGACAGCAACATGGGCTCTTAATACCTTGGTCGCAAAAGGAAAAACCACAGACTGGATGGTCCATATGATTGGCCAATCTGTGGGTGCTTACACTGACGCTACCCATGGCATGACACTTTCGGCCATTTCAATGGCTTATTACAGATATATTTGCCAATATGGAACTGCAAAATTTAAGCGTTATGCTGTTAATGTATGGGATGTTAATTCGGAGGGAAAGACGGACGAAGAAGTTGTAAAAGAAGGACTTGACCGAATGGAAAGCTACATGAAGGGGCTGGGTCTTGTGATGAGCATAAAAGAACTGGGCGTTACTGAGGATATGCTGGCTGGCATTGCTTCTGGATCCTTTGTGTTAGAAGGCGGATACAAGGTGCTTTCTTATGAGGAAATTATAGAAATATTAAAAGCAAGTATGTAATAATGTTGTGGTGAGTTGAATAAATATCAAAGATTAAATGGAGGTTTATTATGAAGTTTTGTTGGAGTACACTAAACGTTAAAAATATGGATGAATCATTAAGGTTTTATGAAGAAGTAGTTGGCCTTAAGGTAGATAAAAGATTTAAAGCTGAGGAAGGTATAGAAATTGCCTTTTTAGGGGAGGGGGAAACAAAGGTGGAACTTATATGTGATAAAAATTGTAGTGATATAAATATAGGGACTGATATTTCATGGGGATTTGAAGTTAATTCAGTAGATGAGATGATGAGTTTTGTAAGAGAAAAAGGCATTGCTGTTGAGAGCGGGCCTTTTCACCCAAACCCATATACAAGGTTTTTTTATATAATGGATCCTAATGGATTGAAGATTCAATTTGTAGAAAATATGTAAGAAAATCATAACGAGGTGAAGATATCTCCTAAATCCATAGGTGGCGGATATCGATTACTCAAACAAGGTGGGGATGCATAATCACCCGCCTCGTTCGAACGATAGTCAGCCTTTGATATTTTCCCATCTACGAGTGTGGATATATTTCCCATAACCATAGGGGTTGAAAAAGTGATATTGATAGCTATCAATTCAACTCAAAATATGTTGAGGCAATTGTGAAGTTGGAAAGGCTATAGAATGTTGTGATATCAAGAGTTTAAGGCGTTGAATGGACAGATGACATTCAATGCCTTTGCTGTTCGAGGGAACATATCCATAAAAGATATGTGGTGTATATGCTGAAGCAAGATTAATTATTCTAAAGATATATAAATAAGAAAATATAAGTTTGTTTGGTAAAACCCATGTGGTACAATGATTAAGGGTGTTATATTAATTATTGAGTTTTATATAAAACCTTCTATAAACTTTGAATGATTCTTTATGGGAATAAAAAGAATAACAAACTTTAAAGTGGCTGGAAATAACACTCTAAAATGGACTTCAAAACAAATATGAAATATTAATATGAAGGGGAAATATATATAATGGATAAGGTGTTAACCATGACAAACAAAGAAATATTAGAGATTGCTATGAAGCAATCCGCCATTGATAGCAATTGTTCTGTAAATGATTTTTGTAGCTTTGATAATAAGGTCGTAATATCCAAGAACAACCCAAGTGCTCGGAGATATCTTGAATTGCCGTTTTTATGTGATTTAACTTCATATGGGAATAATATTGTAGCTTCTGTTTCAGCAGAATTGGAGTCAGTCGTTTCCGACTATATCAATAAATATGCGATAGAGCATTGCTTTGAAACTCCAAACTTACATATTTTAATGGAAAAATTGAAACCCTTTGATATGAATGTGTGTTTCATGGCAGAATATTTCTTACCTAATATGACTCAAATTAAAGTGCTTGAATGTAAATATGAAACAAAAGTTTTGGAAGCAAGTGATTTTGTCGACTTATATTTACCCGAATGGAGTAACGCATTATGTGAAAATCGTAAGCATTTAGACGTATTAGGAGTAGGAGCATACCATAATGGTCAACTTGTTGGTCTTGCTGGCTGTTCTGCCGATAGTGATACAATGTGGCAAATAGGAGTTGATGTGCTACCAGCTTATAGAAAACAAGGCATAGCTTCGGCATTGACAAATCAATTATCTTTTGAAATATTATCAAGGGGTATTGTTCCATTTTATTGTTGTGCATGGTCAAATATTAAATCTGTAAGAAATGCAATAAAAAGTGGATTTGTGCCATCCTGGATTCAAATAACTATTAAAACAAACAGCTTTATTGATAGTATGAACAGTATAACAAAATAAGGATACTAACATCATATATCACCACCATATGAATCTATTATTGTTGAAGATGAATTTTTCAAAATTTGGATTTGCAAAGAAGGAAGATATATTTAGTAGAAAGACTTACTTTCACACCAAGGGAGCACTATCTCCCTAAGACATCATTATTGACCTCTCAAGGCA
>CAZJCV010000044.1:0-16060 GCA_964544535.1 uncultured Lachnospiraceae bacterium
GTTTTGGATCAACCTGCATAATAGCTTCTTCTTTATTGATCATTTTTTCTTCAACAAGCTCAACTGCTATTCTCAATGCAGCAGGCGCGGTTCTTTTACCACTTCTTGTTTGAAGCATGAACAGTTTACCTCTTTCAATTGTAAACTCCATGTCCTGCATGTCCCTATAGTGTTTTTCTAGTTTTTCAGCTATGTCTACAAACTGATTATAAACATCAGGCATTACATCTTTTAACTGATCTAGAGGTTGTGGAGTTCTGATACCTGCAACAACGTCTTCTCCCTGTGCATTCATCAAAAACTCTCCATAAAGTTTTTTCTCCCCTGTGGATGGGTTTCTTGTAAATGCAACACCTGTACCTGAATCATCACCCATGTTTCCATATACCATTTCCTGTACATTTACAGCAGTACCCCAGTCCCCTGGTATATCATTAAGTCTTCTATATACTATAGCTCTAGGGTTGTCCCATGAACGGAAAACAGCTTTTATAGCTTCCATCAACTGAGCTTTTGGCTCTTGTGGGAAATCAAAACCTTTTTCTTTTTTAAATAATTCTTTGTATTTTTTAACAACTTCTTTTAAATTTTCAGCAGTTAAATCGGTGTCAAGTTCAACACCGTTTTCTTCCTTAATCCCGTCAAAAATTTCATCAAATTTTGGTTTTTCAATTTCCATTACCACATCACTAAACATTTGAATAAATCTTCTATAGCTGTCATATGCAAATCTTTCATTATTAGTAAGCTTTGCTAATCCTTCTACAACAACATCATTAAGACCAAGGTTTAGTATTGTGTCCATCATACCTGGCATGGATGCTCTTGCACCAGAACGAACTGAAACAAGTAAAGGATTATTTGGATCACCAAATTTTTTACCCACTACTTCTTCAGTTTTTGCCATTGTTTCGTATATTTCTTCTTCAATTTCTTTAGCAATTTGTTTACCATCATCATAATATCTGGTACATGCTTCAGTAGTAACTGTAAAACCTTTTGGTACAGGAAGACCTAAACTAATCATTTCAGCAAGATTCGCTCCCTTACCACCAAGAAGATTTTTCATTGTTGCATTTCCCTCGCTAAAAAGATATACGTATTTTGCCATTTAAAATACCTCCTATTATATTATTTTTTTCTGTTTAGAAAAAGTATCTTGTAACATAAATTACTTTTTTAAATGGATTTATATTTATAATTTCTAAATGGAGTAATATCCTCCTTCAAAAGTCATAGTCTTAAGCATTAGCCAATAAATTTGCTCCTAGACTGTATGACTGCTGGACTCTACAATAAGAATAATTTCCCACAGCCCATATAATTATAACATATAAAAATAATATTTCACTATTTTTTTAAATTTTATTAAAAGTTTTTGTCATTTAACAAAACCTCTAAAAGTCAAATTTATCACTAAAATACCCATCTAGCTCATCTATTTTTATTCTTATCTGCTCCATGGTATCTCTATCTCTTATTGTTACACTTAAGTCCTCTTTTGAATCAAAATCATATGTCAAGCAATATGGTGTTCCAATTTCATCCTGTCTTCTGTACCTTTTACCAATACTTCCCGTTTCATCGTATTCGCATACATATTTTTTAGAAAGCATTTCATAAACTTTTTGTGCTTCATCACCTAGTTTTTTAGAAAGGGGAAGAACTGCAATTTTTACAGGTGCAATAACAGGATGGAATCTTAAAACAATTCTTACATCTCCTTCTTCTATCTCTTCTTCATCATATGCCTCACATAAAAATGCAAGGGCAGCTCTATCCACTCCAACTGATGGTTCAACACAATAAGGTATATATTTTTCATTTGTTGTTGGATCAAAGAAGGACATATCTTCTTTAGAGTGCTCAATATGTTGTTTTAAATCATAATCTGTTCTGTCTGCTATTCCCCAAAGCTCGCCCCATCCAAATGGAAATTTGTAATCAATATCTGTAGTAGCTTTACTATAATGAGATAATTCTTCTTTGCTATGGTCACGCATTTTAAGGTTTTCTTCTTTAATTCCCAAATTCACAAGCCAATTATAGCAAAAATCCTTCCAATACTTAAACCATTCTAAATCCTCTCCTGGTTTACAGAAAAACTCCAGTTCCATCTGTTCAAATTCTCTAGTTCTAAATATAAAATTACCTGGTGTTATTTCATTTCTAAAGGATTTTCCAATTTGACCTATTCCAAATGGAATCTTTTTTCTTGTTGTTCTTTGAACATTTTTAAAGTTTACAAATATTCCTTGTGCTGTTTCTGGTCTTAAGTATATTTCTGCTTGTGAATCTTCAGTTACACCCTGAAATGTTTTAAACATAAGATTAAACTTTCTTATATTTGTAAAATTGTCTGAACCACATTTTGGACATTTTACAGAATTCTCTTTTATGTACTGCATAAGTTTTTCATTTTCCCATCCATCTACATTAACATCAACATTATTGGCCTTATTCCACTCTTCTATCATTTGATCCGCTCTTTGACGAGTTTTACAATCCTTACAGTCAATTAGAGGGTCGCTAAAACCCCCAACATGGCCTGAAGCCACCCAAACCTGGGGATTCATCAATATGGCACAATCCACTCCAACATTATAAGGACTTTCCTGTATAAATTTACGCCACCAAGCATTTTTTACATTGTTTTTAAGTTCAACACCTAATGGACCATAATCCCAGGCATTTGCAAGACCGCCATATATATCTGAACCGGGATATACAAATCCTCTATTTTTAGCCAATGCCACTATTTTTTCCATAGTTTTTTTTACTTCCATTTAAATACCTCCTTAATAAAATGAGCAAGAATATGTTATTATATAATTGTTTTTATTGTAAATTTATATTAAAACACCAAGAAATGCAATATATTAGCACCCCTTGGTGTTTTTAATTAACAGTATTTCATCTAAAATGTTATCCGCAACTTTTATCTTGTCCATAAGTGGAAGGCTTTTTATATATTCTTTTCCCCTTATAATTTTGACAATATTAGTATCAGTAGAAAATCCAGCACCTTCCTGTGTTACATCATTGGCAACTATCATATCCATGTTTTTAGATTCAAGTTTTTTTAGTGCATTTTTTTCCACATCATCAGTTTCAGCACTAAAACCAACTAAAATTCTATTGCCTTTTACTTTTCCTAGTTCTTTTGCTATATCAGGATTTTTAACAAGTTTAATGGTCATTTCTTCTTGAGATTTTTTTATTTTATTTTGTGAAACTTCTTCACATCTATAATCAGCTACAGCAGCCACCATTATTAAAATATCATAATCTTTATAACTTTCCATTACTTTTTGATGCATTTGCTGCGCACTTGTTACATTTTCTACTTCTGCACCAAAAGGTACCGGGATATTTACAGGACCTGAAATAAGCTTTACCTTTGCACCTCTTTTTAATGAACACTGGGCTATAGCATATCCCATTTTACCTGAAGAATGATTTGTTATATACCTTACAGGATCAATGGCTTCTCTGGTTGGACCTGCAGTAACTAAAATATTTAAATCCTTTAAATCATTTTTTGCATTAGAAAAATCATTATTTTTAGATTCAAAAAAATCAACTATGTAATTTACAATATCAGAAGGCTCTGGCAAACGTCCTCTTCCCGTTGTTCCACATGCCATAAGGCCAGAATCTGGTTCCATAAATGCATAGCCTAGATTTTTAAGCTTCTCCATATTAGATTGGACAATAGGGTTCTCATACATATTATGATTCATTGCAGGCACAAAAATAACTGGAGCATGGGTTGCCATTATAGTAGTAGAAAGCATATCATCAGCAATGCCTCCTGCAACTTTTCCTATAATATTAGCTGTCGCAGGTACAACAACAATAAAATCTGCTTTTTTAGCAAGGGAAATATGACCTATATCCCAAGTTAGAGGATTGTCAAACATTCCTATTGTAACAGGATTAGCAGATATAGACCTGAATGTAAGAGAATTAACAAATTCAGTAGCATTCTTTGTCATTATAACATTTACATCTAAGCCAAGTTTTTTTAGCCTACTAACAACTTCAACAGCCTTGTACGCTGCTATACCACCACATACTCCTATAACTGCAGTCTTTCCTTTGAGCACAGTTTCAGCTCCTCCCCATAATAAAACCAACCTATTTTATTCCGCTCTTTGTTCTAATGTATGTAATCTTTTCTTCATCAATCTCGTTAATAGCAATAGTAACAGACTTTTCTGATTCACATTCAGTAAGTTTTTGAGCACCATCTGTCAGCTGTCTAGCTCTCTTTGCAGCAGCAACTACTAATGTATATCTGCTATCTACTTTTTCTAGCAATGAACCTATTGCTGGCTCAATCATTGTTCTATATTTTTTCATAATGCTCTCATATCTCCTTCCTTCTATATTTGAAAATAGAAATATAATATACTTAAAATGCAACACACAAAACAATGGCAAATTTTACTTGGGTTTAAAATTTACCTTCTAAATTAAATAAGATAGACCTTTTCTTTAATTTAGCTGTAGGGTTAATAGATTTACTCATTAACATCTTCTTCTGCTACTTCTACATCTTTGGCATTTAATCTATGAGCAACTGTCTCTGGTTGGACTGCAGACAGTATAATATGATCACTATCAGTTATAATCACCGCTCTTGTTCTTCGTCCATAAGTAGCATCTACAAGCATTCCCCTGTCACGTGCTTCCTGTATTATTCTCTTTATAGGTGCAGATTCAGGACTAACTATTGCTATAAGCCTGTTTGCAGAAACAATATTGCCAAAGCCTATATTTATTAATTTCATCAAATATTCCTCCCGTTTACACGTCATACTACTCTATATTTTGTGTTTGTTCCCTTATTTTTTCTAATTCACTTTTTATTTCTACAACTTTTTTTGATACAAATAAATCATTGGCTTTTGAACCAATTGTATTTACTTCCCTATTCATTTCTTGAAGCAAAAAGTCCAGCTTTCTTCCAATGGGTATATCCATTTCTAATGTCTCCCTAAATTGGCCAATATGGCTTGTCAAACGCACTAATTCTTCATCAATATTACATCTATCAGCAAAAATAGCAATTTCCATCATCATTCTATTGTCATCTAATACCTGTTGGTCCAATAATTCTTTTATTCTATTTTCTAATCTACACTTATATTCTTTCACAATTTCGGGACATCTTATGCTTATTTCTTTAATAATATTTTCAATTAAAAATGTCCTTTTAACTAAATCAGCCTTTAAACCCTCTCCTTCAACTCTTCTCATATCAACTAATGATTCTAAAGCATTATCTAGAGCTTTTAACAGCAGTTCCCAAAGTTTTTTTTCATCTTGTTCTGCTTTCTCAACTTTAAGAACATCTGGAAACTTTGCAATGAGAGATACAGATATATCATCCTTTAGTTCATACTTATCTCTTAAAATTTCCATACTTCTTATGTATGTTTTAACAAGTCCCTCATCTATTAATATACTTTTAGAATCTTCTGAGAAATCATCATAGCTAATATAAATATCTGCTTTACCTCGTGATATTACTTTTCCAACTTTTTCTCTTATCTTATCTTCTAAAAATGAAATTTGTCTTGGAATCTTTATATAGAAATCGCAATACCTGTGGTTAACTGTTTTTATTTCAACTAAAAACTCCCTACCATCCCCTTGAGATTTTCCTCTACCAAAACCTGTCATACTATAAACCATTTTTTTTATCCTCTTCTATATGGACTTAATACCTAGATATATATTCTATATGGACTTTATGTCTAAACATATACCTAAATATATATAAATCTATGTTTTTAATTAATATTTTATAAATACCAAAATTTATACGTATTTTTCAATACGTATTATAACACAACCTTTTTAAAGCTGCAAACAAAATAAAAACACTATAAACTTATCCTTCTGAAACATTTTTTATTGCCTGTAAAACCCTGGATTTTTCAAAAGGCTTGACAACAAAATCTTTAGCACCCATTTTTATAGCTTCAACCACCATGGATTGCTGCCCCATCGCGGAAACCATTATTATTCCTGTATTCGGACTATACTTTAATATTTCTTTTATAGCAGATATTCCATCCATTTCTGGCATTGTAATGTCTAATGTTATAATATCTGGTTTGTGGATTTTCACCTGCTCAATAGCCTCAAATCCATTGGAACCTTCTCCAACTACCTTGTAGCCTTCTACTTCTTCAATCATTTTCTTTAAAAGAGTGCGCATAAAAACAGCATCATCAACAACAACAAATCTCAGATCATACATAGCCCACATCTCCTAATTCATACATTAGTATTGATAAAACAACAACTCCAGCCGTTTCTGTCCTCAGTATTCTTGGCCCTAAAGAAATGATATTAAAATCGTTTTTAAGTGCTAATTCTATTTCCCTGTCACAAAATCCTCCTTCAGGTCCTATAAAAATAAATATATCTTTACTATTTGATTTTTCCTTTAAAATACCCTTTATTCCTTGAGATTTTTCCTTTTCATAAGGTAATATTCTAAAGCCATTATTAGGAAGTGTTTCTATTGCTTCTTTAAAAATTATTGGATACTCTACTTGAGGAATAATGCCTCTATTACACTGTTTTGCTGCTTCCATAGAAATTCTGTTCCATCTTTGATGTTTCTTTTTATAATCTTTATTATTTGAAATTTTAACAACTGTTCTTTCCGTAATAACAGGGACTATTTTCTTTACACCTAATTCTACTCCTTTTTGTATTATATAATCCATTTTGTCAGACTTAGGTAACCCTTGGAAAAGAACTATGTCCACAGGTGGTTCTGAATTATTTTTAAAAGAACTAATAATTTTAGTATCCACTGTGTGCAAATCTATTTTTTGTATCTGTACATGATAGTCAGTTCCTAACCCGTCAGATACTATTATATTATCTCCACTGTTTAATCTCAATACCTTTTTTATGTGAACAACATCTTCACCTGTAATTATAATAGAGTCAGATGAAATGTTTTCACTATTTACAAAGAATTTGGACATCTAAATACAATCGCCACCCATTCTCCTAATTCTAGTACTTCTTCACAACTAAATGCTTTTTTTGTATACTCATCAATAACTTCCTGTTTTCTTTCCTTTATAATACCTGATGTAATAAAAATACCTCCTTCTTTTATATAAGAAGGAATATCACAGGAAAGTCCAATTATTACATCTGCAATAATATTGGCCACAATTAAATCCGACTTTATTTCTTCTATATCACTTAACACACCTTTTACAGCATGAATATTTTCAACTTTGTTTATTATAGAATTTTCCTTTGTAATCCTTACTGCTACTTCATCTATGTCAAGAGATGTAATATGGGATGCTCCTAATTTAGAAGCAATTATTGATAAAATCCCAGTTCCACATCCCACATCAATAACTCTATCCCCTTTATTTATATACCTTTCTAATAGCACTGCACACATACTTGTAGATTCATGGGTACCTGTTCCAAAAGCCATGCCGGGATCAAGTTCAATAACTATTTCATCTTCTTTTTTATTATAAACTTCCCAAGACGGCTTTATTACTAATTTATCTGTAATATGAAATGGCTTATAGTATTTTTTCCATGATGTACTCCAATCCTCTTCATCAACTTCAAAATACCCGGAAAATCCTTCTCCCACATCAAGAAAATTTTTAATAAAACACAATTTTTCCTCAATTAAATCCACTATTTTAGATATATCTTTTTCCTGGGAAAAATAAGCTCTAATTACTACAGTATTACCTAAACTTTTTATAAATTCCTCATCAGCATAGTCTAAAGAATCCTGTCTTAAAATTTCTTTTTTTATATCATTTGGATTTTCAATAGAAGAACCTGCTGACCCTATGGAAGAAAGCATTTCACATATTGCATCTTGAGCTTCCTCAGTTGTCTTTATCACAATTTCATACCATTTCATTATTTTTCCTCCAGACAAATCATCTTAAGCATTACATGCCCAATGCATTTTTCATTTTATCAAAAAAACTCTTTCTCTGTTCATGTACTTCATCACCAATTAAATCTGCAAACTCTCTTAGTACACTTTTTTGTTTCTCATTAAGCTTTCTAGGAACCTCCACATTAACTGTAAAGTATTGATCTCCCTTTGAATTTGTTCTTCCAATAGGTACACCTTTACCTTTCAGTCTAAACCTTGTACCCGTTTGAGTTCCTTCAGGTATAACAAACTTTTCTTTTCCATAAACAGTAGGTACTTCTAATTCTGTTCCTAATGCTGCCTGAGTAAAAGTAATAGGTATTTCACAAAAAATATTGTTCCCTTGACGAGTAAATATTGGATGAGGTTTTACCCTAACTGTAAAATAGATATCCCCATCTGGTCCTCCTTTAGAACCAGGTTCTCCAGCTCCTCTTAAAGGAAAAGTCTGCCCATCTGAAATTCCTGCTGGAACTTTTATTTTTAATCTTACAGTTTTTTTCACTCTTCCTCTTCCATTACACTCTTCACAAGGATCTGTTATAATTTTTCCTTCACCATGACATGTATCACATGTTTTAATGTTAACAAAATGCCCAAAGGGGGTTCTTTGCTTATATTGAACTTGGCCTGTACCTGCACATTGCTGACAAGTTTTAGGCTTACTTCCAGCCTTTGAACCACTTCCTTCACACTTTGAACATACATGCATTTTATTTATAGGAACTTCTTTTTCAACTCCAAATATTGATTCTTCAAAGGTCAATTCCATTGCAAAATGTAAATCAGCACCTTTTTGTGGGCCTCTTCTTGTTCTAGTTCTTCCCCCAAATGCTGAACCACCAAAAAATGTTTCAAATATATCTCCAAAATCAAAATCACTAAATCCTCCACCAAAGCCACCAAAACCACCAAACCCACCTGCATCATTAGCTACATGACCAAATTGGTCATATTGGGCTCTTTTTTGAGAATCACTTAATACTTCATATGCTTCAGCAGCTTCTTTAAATTTAGCTTCGGCAGTTTTATCATTTGGATTCATATCAGGATGATACTTCTTTGCTAATTTTCTATATGCTTTTTTAATATCGGCATCGGATGCATTTCTATCAACCCCTAAAACCTCGTAGTAATCCCTTTTATGATCCATCCAATCAACTCCTCCAAGTTAATCCTTCTTTTCATATATAATCCAAGTTATTTTTGTAACTTGGATTATATATGCTATAAAACCTATTTATTTTTTTCCTCTTCATCATCTACAACTTCATAGTCTGCTTCATATACGTTTTCCTGTCCACTTTCAGCGTTTTCTCCCATATTAGGGTCTTGTTGAGCTGCTTGAGGATCTTGTTGATATATTTTTTGAGATATGTCATAAAAGGCTTTTTGCAAACTTTCAGTAGCATTTTTAATAGCATCAACATCGTCACCTTTTAATGCCTCTTTTACCTTTTCAATTTCTCCCTGAATTTTTGATTTTTCTTCATCGTTTATTTTATCACCTAAATCATTTAATGTCTTTTCCGATTGAAAAACCATGGAGTCTGCATTATTTCTAATCTCAATAGCTTCTTTTTTCTTTTTGTCCTCTTCCTCAAATCTCTGTGCTTCCTTAACAGCCTTATCTATTTCTTCTTCACTAAGATTGGTACTTGCTGTAATTGTAACTTTTTGTTCTTTTCCTGTTCCCTTATCTTTTGCTGAAACATTAACAATACCGTTAGCATCTATGTCAAATGTTACTTCAATTTGTGGCACTCCTCTTGGTGCTGGTGGAATACCATCTAAGTTAAACTCACCTAGGAGTTTATTGTCTGCAGCCATTTGTCTTTCACCTTGGAACACCCGTACAGTCACCGCTGTCTGTCCATCTGCGGCTGTTGAGAAAATCTGACTCTTTTTGGTTGGTATTGTAGTGTTTCTTTCAATAAGTTTTGTAAATACTCCACCTAATGTTTCAATACCTAAAGATAATGGTGTTACATCTAATAAAAGTAAGTCTTTTACATCACCAGTAAGTACACCTGCCTGAATAGCAGCTCCTATAGCAACACATTCATCTGGATTTATTCCTTTAAAAGGTTCTTTTCCATAATATTTTTTAACAGCCTCTTGAACTGCAGGTATTCTTGTTGAACCTCCAACTAGAAGTATTTTATCTATTTCATTTGGCTCAAGAGATGCGTCTGCCATAGCTCTTTTTAGTGGCACCATAGTTTGTTCAACTAAATCAGCTGTTATTTCTTCAAATTTAGCTCTTGTAAGAGTAGCATCTAAATGCTTTGGTCCTGATGCATCTGCCGTAATAAACGGAAGGTTAATATTAGTTGTAGTAACCCCCGAAAGCTCTATTTTTGCTTTTTCAGCTGCTTCCTTAAGCCTTTGCATTGCCATTTTGTCCTTTGATAAATCAATACCACTGTCTTTTTTGAAAGTATCTACTAAATAATTAATTATTCTATCGTCAAAATCGTCTCCACCTAGCTTGTTGTTACCACTTGTAGCCATTACTTCAAAGACTCCATCTCCAATTTCTAATATGGATACGTCAAAAGTTCCTCCACCTAAGTCAAATACAAGTATCTTTTGGTCCTGCTCTTTATCTAATCCATAGGCTAAAGCTGCAGCCGTTGGTTCGTTTATTATTCTCAATACTTCAAGTCCTGCCACTTTTCCTGCATCCTTAGTAGCCTGTCTTTGTGAATCGCTAAAATAAGCTGGAACTGTAATAACAGCTTTAGTTACCTTTGTACCTAAATAGCTTTCCGCATCTGCTTTTATTTTTTGCAAAATCATGGCAGATATCTCTTGAGGAGTGTAGCCTTTACCATCTATATTTACTTTTTTATCAGTACCCATATCTCTTTTTATGGACATAATAGTTCTGTCTGGATTTGTTATAGCTTGCCTTTTAGCTACCTGTCCTACTAATCTTTCATTTGTTTTGGAAAAAGCAACCACCGACGCTGTTGTTCTGTTTCCTTCTGAATTTGGAATAACAACGGGTTCTCCTCCTTCCATAACAGCTACACAAGAGTTAGTGGTTCCTAAATCTATACCAATTACTTTTGACATAATCATTCCTCCTTTAAATAGTAATATTAAGTAAATTTACGTTATTAGCTATTTTAATTTATTTTTTAGTTAGCAACCTTAACCATGCTATACCGTATTACTTTATCTTTACATTTATAGCCTTTTTGCAATTCTTCAACAATTACATTTTCTCCATAAGAATCATCTTCCACATGCATAACAGCATTGTGCTTGTTTGGATCAAAGCTGCTGCCCACACCTTCTATTTCAGTAACCTCTAATTTTCCTAGTACTTCTTTAAATTGCTTATAGATTAAGTCAATACCTTCTTTTAATGTTTTAGAGTCTGCATCTTTACTTGATGCTTCAACAGCTCTTTCAATATTATCTATTACAGGCAAAAAAGCCTTTACCACATCAGTTAGAGCACTATCATATATTTCACTTTTTTCCTTTGCAGTTCTCTTTTTGTAATTATCAAACTCTGCAGCCACTCTTTGAAACATACTTATATACTCTTCGCACTGTTTTGATTTTTCATCAAGTTTAACCTTTAACTGGTCAACTCCCTCAGAATTATTGTTTTCTGATTCTTCATTAATTATAGTATCTTCTTCTACTGTTTCTTCAACAGCAGCTTCATTATTTCTTATTTCTTGGTTTTTGTCATGCAAATCTTTATCTCTAGTCATTTGAACATCGACACCTCCTTATATTTATACTTCATTTGTAAAAACCTCACTTAATTATATATAACTATTCAATATCATATCAAATATTTTTTTCGTTTTCTCCAATTAACTTCCTAATTTCTTCATTTGCTTTTTTTCTCATATAATCCATGGCAGCCAATACCTTTGAATACTCCATACGTGTAGGACCAATTACCCCAATTGTCCCTACCACAACATTTCCTAAATTATATGTGGTGGTAATAAGGCTGCAATCTTTCATCTCTACAATTTTATTCTCTTCTCCAATGGTTATTGTAATATAGTCACCATCTTTATAAACATTATTAAGAATTCTTCTCCAAACGTCCTTAGCATCCATAAGGTTTAAAAATTCTTTTGCCCTCATAACATCACTAAACTCTGGATAATTGAGCATATTGATTGTACCATCAAGATAAATTTCAGGACAATCAATTTGATTTATACAGTTGGTTACACCATTTAATATAGGAAGTAAAATACCACGGACATTTCCTAATAATAATTCTATTTCTTTTATAACAGATGCATTTATATTATCTATAGTGAGGTCTTTTAGCTTTTCATTAAATATATTAGAAACAGTTATCAACTCTTCTGGAAGAACTGTTTCAGGGATATTTATCAAACTATTTTTTATAACTCCTGCATTTGTTAAAACAACAATAAGAGCTTTTCCCTTTTCAACTGGCACTATCTGTACAGTCTTTAATATGCTATTTTGTTTTCCCGGAGCTGCAGCCATGGATGCATATTTGGTAATTTGGGACATAATAACAGATGCCTGTTTTAAAAACTGACTTAATTCATTTATCCGCGTTTCCATTGCATCTTTTATACTGTACATTTCCTCATCAGTAAGTTCACTAAATTCCATTAGTTGGTCAACATAAAAACGATATCCTTTATCTGACGGAATTCTTCCTGCCGAAGTATGCGGCTGGGTTAAATATCCCATGTCTTCTAAATCAGCCATTTCATTTCTTATTGTTGCGGAACTTAAACCAAGTCCATGTTTTCTTGCAAGTGTTCTTGACCCAACTGGCTCTGCAGTATTGATGTAATCGTCGATAATAGCATGTAATATACTTTTTTTTCTATCGTCCAAAAACATCTGAATCTCTCCTTTGTTAGCACTCTATTTAGTTGAGTGCTAATTCTATTTTAAAAATACCATCGTAATTTTCTTTTGTCAAGATGTTTTATTATATTATGACATCATAAAAATTCCATAAAGACCTGATTTGCCAAGTCTAAACCCAAAGATGTAAGTTTTAACATATTGTCATCTATTTTAAGAAGATTTCTTTTTATAAGATTTTCAATCTCCTTATTATATACCTCAAATATTTCCATTTTAAACTTGTTTTTAAAATCTTCTAAACAGATGCCCTCTGTTAGCCTAAGTCCTAATATCATATATTCTGAAATTCTATCTTCTTTTTCTATTAATTGTTGGTTTTCCTTAATAGCTATGTTTTTATTTATATTATCTATATATTTATCTAAATTAGCTATATTATTATATCTTTTATTGTCAAAAAAGGAATGAGAACCTGCTCCTACGCCAATATATTCTAAGTTTTTCCAGTACACAAGATTGTGTCTACTCCAATAACCCTCTTTAGAAAAATTAGATATCTCATAGTGCTGATATCTTTTCTCTTTTAGCTTTTCTATTGCCATCCAATACATTTTTCTATCATATTCATCACTAACTGGTGTAATCTCACCTCTATTTAGCTTTTCTCCAAATACCGTACCTTCTTCGATTTTAAGGCTATAGCAAGACAAATGAGTTGGATTGCATTTTATAACATAATCTAATGTTTCATTCCAATCATCTAAAGTTTGATGGGGTATCCCAAAAATAAGATCTATATTGACATTTTTAAAACCTGCCTTTAATGCCAAACTATATCCTGTATCAAATTCTTCTAGTCCATGAATTCTCCCTAATTTCCTTAACAGCCTGCCTTGAACTGCCTGAAGTCCAATGCTAAGTCTGTTAATTCCACTTTCTATATATTCATCAAGTTTCTCATTTGTCAGTGTTCCTGGATTGGATTCTATAGTTACTTCCCCATCTTTATCTATATCAAAATTTTCTTTTAATAATAACATCAACTTATATATATTATTTGAATCAACTACAGAAGGTGTTCCTCCACCAATAAAAATAGTACTTATTTTGTAATCTCGAAGTTTTCTTTTATATTGAATTAATTCCTTTTTTAGCGCATTAAAATATGCAGGAATAAGCTCATCCCTGCACGGAAAAGAATTAAAATCACAATAATAACATTTCGACTTACAAAAAGGTATATGAATATACAAACTAATACTCTTTTTCATTACTTACACCATTTCTCTTTATCTATTAAAAATTAAAAGCATATAAAAGCCTGTCCTCTTTTTAAGTATCTAATTTAAGAACACTCATAAATGCCTCTTGAGGAACTTCTACACTTCCTACTTGACGCATTCTCTTCTTTCCTTCTTTTTGTTTTTCTAAAAGCTTTTTCTTACGGCTAATATCTCCACCGTAACACTTAGCTAAAACATCTTTTCTGTATGCTTTTACAGTTTCTCTTGCAATTATCTTTCCTCCTATACATGCCTGTATAGGTATTTCAAATTGTTGTTTGTGAATTGTTTCTTTTAACTTTTCTGCAATTCTTCTTCCTCTTGAATATGCCTTTTCCTCATGAACAATAAAAGAAAGAGCATCTACAATTTCTCCATTTAACATAATATCTAATTTTACAAGATCTGATTTTTTATATCCTAGTAAATCATAGTCTAATGAGGCATAGCCTTTTGTCCTTGATTTTAGTGCATCAAAAAAATCATATATTATTTCATTTAAAGGCATCTCATATGTAAGCATCACTCTATTATCATCTATATAAGACATATCTTTATATATGCCTCTTCTTTCTTGAGAAAGTTCCATAATATTTCCTACAAATTCTGAAGGTGACATAATAGAAGCTTTAACAATGGGCTCTTCCATATATTCAATTTCTGTCACCGGAGGCATATTGGTAGGATTATCAATATTAAGTTCCTCACCATTTTTCTTTTTCACTCTATAAACAACACTTGGGGCTGTAGTAACTAGATCAAAATCATATTCACGTTCTAATCTTTCTTGAATAATTTCCATATGTAAAAGTCCTAAAAAACCACATCTGAATCCAAAACCTAAAGCAATTGATGTTTCAGGTTCAAATATTAGTGATGCATCATTTAATTGAAGCTTTTCTAGTGCCTCTCTTAAATCCCCGTATTTTGAACCATCAGCAGGGTAAATACCACAAAACACCATAGGGTTAACTTTTTTATAGCCTGGTAAAGGCTCAGATGCAGGATTGTCCAATAATGTAACAGTATCCCCTACTCTTGTATCTTTTACATTTTTAATATTTGCTACAATATAGCCCACTTCTCCAGCTATTAAAGAATCACATGGAGTCATACCTCCTGGCCTTAAATAACCTAATTCAGTAACAATAAATTCTTTTTTGGTGTTCATCATTTTTATTTTATCGCCTACTTTGATAGCTCCTTGTTTTACCCTTATATACACAATTACACCTTTGTAGCTATCATAAAAAGAATCAAAAATCAACGCTCTTAATGGTTCATCTGGGCTTTCAACAGGACAAGGTACTTTTTTAACAACTTGCTCAAGTACATCCTCTATATTTATCCCATTCTTTGCAGATATTAAAGGAGCATCAGCTGCCTCAAGTCCAATTACGTCTTCTATTTCCTTTTTTACAAAATCAGGTCTTGCACTTGGTAAATCAATTTTATTTATTACAGGAATTATTTCTAAATCATGTTCTAATGCAAGATAAACATTTGCTAAGGTCTGAGCCTCTATTCCCTGTGCAGCATCAACTACAAGAATTGCACCTTCACATGCTGCCAAACTTCTTGACACTTCATAATTAAAATCCACATGCCCGGGAGTGTCAATAAGATTTAATATATATTCCTCTCCATCTTTAGCTTTATATAACATCCTCACCGCCTGGGCTTTTATTGTAATACCTCTTTCTTTTTCTATATCCATATTGTCTAATATTTGGCTCTCCATCTCTCTTTGACTCAAAACGCCTGTAATCTCTAACATCCTGTCTGCAAGTGTAGATTTACCATGATCAATATGTGCAATTATACAAAAATTTCTAATTTTCTCTTGTCTTACATTTGGCATTTACTCATCCTCCTGTTATCTAAGGAAGTATAAATTAATATTTTTCATATCAACACATTATTATAGCATAACAAATACCATGTGAACAGGAAATTTTTAAGCATTTTTTAGTTATTC
>CAZJCV010000045.1:0-3136 GCA_964544535.1 uncultured Lachnospiraceae bacterium
CAAGAATTATATGTTACCTTAATTGAAACACTAGAATACATTGACCCAGCACGTGGAAGGTACGAATGCCTGAGTTATATGAAATATGCCATTCAAAATAAGTATAGAAGATTATGTAGTAAAAATATAGCTAAAAATAATACAATAGCCTTATCTGAAAATTTACATTTCAAAGAAGAATGCGTAAACAATTTGGAATTCTATCTTGACTTACAAAAATATATTGATGATTTATATTTAACTAGTCCAAGGAAAAGTAATATACTTTACTTATCAGCAATTAAAAACATGTCTGACAAAGAAGTTGCTGCAAAATTAAAAATATCAAAACAATATGTTAATAGAATAAAAAAACAGTATATATCAGTTTTTCTACATAATTATAAAAGTTAAATAAATCCATTCTTAATATACATACAATTTATATATTTTGTGTGATATGCAATCATATTATTTGCATATAATTAATAAATGAAATTATTATGAAAAGGTATTAATATGAGAAACATTAGCGTTGACTTACAAGCCCTAATAACAAATCTAAACCTTCCTACAGTTATTAAAACCGCCTTTCTTCCTGGGGATACTGATGAGAGATTATTTATTGCAACTCAAGTAGGTGAAATATATTATCTTGGAAATAGAACTGTTGAAGTTTTTTTGAATATCACAGATCAAGTTATCGAACTAGGGACAAGAAGTGGCGGCTATGATGAACGTGGGCTTCTAGGTCTGGCCTTTCATCCAAACTTCCACAATAACGGACTCTTTTACATACATTACTCTGTTGCTGGCAGTCAAGGACCAGATGCCCTAGAGCAACCCTTCTCTCCTAACCCATGTGACATAAACACTTTAAACTTAAGCTGGCAGGATCGTGAAAATAGATATGACCATATAGATACTGTAGAAGAATGGACCATTATGACTAATAACACTGCCCCAGAAAAACTTAGAATAATACTTAATTTAAGAAGGCCATTTATGAACCATAATGGAGTTAATAGTCTAACTTTTTCACCTGAAACAGCTAAGTTAATCCTTGCTACTGGAGATGGTGGCTCTGCTTATGACCCCTTTAATTTAAGCCAAAATCTTATGGAAATAGCAGGTAAAGTAATTGAAATAGATGTAGATATGCAAATAAACAATCTAAATCCACCAGTAGTTACACGTTTTGATGAATTACCTATTAATATTCAAGGAACACTTAAGCTAATAGCTAAAGGAATACGAAACACTCCAGGACTTGTCTATCAATGGACAGAAGAACAATTTGTAAAATATATAGGTCAGGTAGGTCAAGACCTGGTTGAATCAATATATCTCTTTACTTATTACACTCCAATACCTGTGGTTAATATTGTAGAAAGTAATTTTGATGATATTAATCCTGAAAATGAAGGATTTATTAATTTAGGTTGGCGCGGATGGGAAGGTGATTTGCCTACTGCTCTTCCATCTCCCTGTCCTAACAATTCCACCTTAAACAGAAAAATAATATCTTATTATGATGAAGTGGTTGATCTTTCTTCAAAGAGAATTTATCCTGTGGTGAGTTATTTTCATGAAGATCCTCGTCCAGATAAGTTTGAGGGAAGCGCTATAACAGGTGTATGTCCGTATGTTGGAAATGAATTTCCTGAACTATCAGGGTCTATTGTCTTCTCAGACTTTATGAAAAGAAATGAAAATGAAGGGCCAGGACGAGGAGCCTTGGGATATACAAGAGTCAGGCCAGACTGCCATCCTAACGATTTTTACATAATTGAACCTACTTATGACTTTGGAGATCTACCCGCATACTTCACCTGCTTAGGTAGTAATATGGACCAAACTAGAATTTATTTAGGGGTATACGCTTCTGCTAACGTAAGCAATCATAATGAGGGAACAGTATTTGAGATTTTACCACCTACTTAAGTAAAGAATTACTGTATAAACAAATTATTGCATATGGGGTATGTATGAATAATAACAAAAATAAATTAACAGTAAAACTAATAAGTATAGGCGGAATATTTGTGGGATTAGCTGTAATATTCCAAGCAGCAGCAGTACTACTTCCTGTAATCGGAATGGCACTAAGTCCCTTAAGTACTCTGCCTATTGCACTTGCTAGCATAATAAATATTTACCTTGGACTACTTGTGTATATAGCATCTGCTTTACTTCTTGCTTTTATAAGTATAGAAGAATGCTTGATATTAATATTTAGCACTGGAATACTTGGCCTTGTAATGGGAGTATTACTCTATAGAAAAGGAATGCTTGTTTCAACTCTATGTTCAGGTGTGGCTCTTAGTGTTGGGATAAGCATTTTGACTTATGTTATTGGTGTGTTTCAAATGGGAAGTTTAGAAAGTTCTGTAGCGGTGGGGATTATGATTTTGGGATTTATTTTGTTTTCTCTTGTGTATGGTTGTGTGTGGAATGTGATGGTGGGGAGGTTTGTGGGGTGTTTGGTTAGATCGAAGGTGTTTGATGGGTATTTGTAGTGTTAGTTTGGCAGTATCGAAAATATTGTTATTTTAATATTACCAAGCACGCTAGAACGTAAATATCAACTCACACGCCCCGTGTGGAGCGTGACATTCCATCGAACATAATACAAAGCATAAAGAAGTAGTATTTCAACTCACACGCCCCGTGTGGAGCGTGACTAACGGCACTGTTGTAATGAAAGAATATTTAAAATTTCAACTCACACGCCCCGTGTGGAGCGTGACATTAACAATTTCTGTTTTTACGTCTAGCGCTCGTCATTTCAACTCACACGCCCCGTGTGGAGCGTGACTTGCATGTTATATTCATTCTTCTTCCTCCATTAGCACAATTTCAACTCACACGCCCCGTGTGGAGCGTGACCTGTCATACAGTTTTGTAAAAATCTTTGCTTGTTAATTTCAACTCACACGCCCCGTGTGGAGCGTGACTTATTTTACGTTGGGTAAAGGCAATTGAATAGAATTTCAACTCACACGCCCCGTGTGGAGCGTGACCAAATTATGTTTAATGCTCGCGAATGGAATATGCATTTCAACTCACACGCCCCGTGTGGAGCGTGACGATTGTTTTTTATTTTCTGTATTATTTATGTCTAATTTCAACTCACACGCCCCGTGTGGAGCGTGAC
>CAZJCV010000045.1:3236-15702 GCA_964544535.1 uncultured Lachnospiraceae bacterium
AATTTCAACTCACACGCCCCGTGTGGAGCGTGACCGACAGCCAATTTAAAATCAACAGCCCAAAACGAATTTCAACTCACACGCCCCGTGTGGAGCGTGACAAATGGTTCTAGCTGTTAACCCTGTTAGTCTTGCATTTCAACTCACACGCCCCGTGTGGAGCGTGACGTCTATAGTAATAACTTTTTGGATAGTTGGCTTTATTTCAACTCACACGCCCCGTGTGGAGCGTGACACTAGAAAACAAAAACTACAGAATTACAAGCAATATTTCAACTCACACGCCCCGTGTGGAGCGTGACTAGCCGAAAAAAATTTCTTCAACTTCTACATCTAATTTCAACTCACACGCCCCGTGTGGAGCGTGACCCTACAAATTGTGTAAAGTTATAACACCACCACTAAAGAGCGGACTTTTTAATATTTTTTTACCAATTATTGCTTATAATATGCTTTTATATGTTTTTTTACACTGCGAAGTTAGTCGTGTTTTTTATATTGTTTATAGTTCGCAGTCATAAAATTAATGTTCCCTCTGGATTGTATGATTCTTTTGCTCCTATATGTTCCACTTTGTTCTGCCAGTTGTTACCGAGATAGTAAAACCTTAAACTATCTTCATTTTCATTTATAATATCAATTAATTTACTTTTAACCTTTAAAAAAGTACCATAATCAAGATTTGCTTCAAAAACAGAGTTTTGAACCCTTTGTCCATAATTCACACACTCTTTTGCCACTCTTCTTAATCTAGTTCGCCCTTCTTTTGTTTTAGTACTTACATCATAGCTAATTAAAACCAACAATCCAACAACACCTCATTTCATTAAAAAACATGGATACTCATCAATATCTCCTCTTACATATTTAGCTAAGAGATTACTTTGGACGAAAGGTAAAAGACCAAATTGTATTTTTTTCTTTAAAAAAGGATGAAGTATTTTAGTACGCTTTTTTTCCTGCCATTTAGTTAAGACTTTTTGTTTACCTTCTTTATTTAGATAAATTGCTCCACTTACCTGTTTATCAAAATCTGATTTACTAATTATTCTCAAATTAATCATTGTAAGTACTAGTCTTTCTACAATACATCTTGTTTCTTCAACTAAATCACATGCTAGAGAACTTCTTCCTGACCTCATCACATGATAATACCCAAGACAACTGTCTAAACCTACACTATTTAAGGCTGATTCATAGTCAGATGTATGAAGTGTATATAAAAAAGATAATACAGCATTAACTCTATCCAAAGGTGGTCTTTTTGTCCTCCTTTTAACATAAAAATCAGCCTTTTGTTGTAAAATCAACTTATCGAATATTCCAAAGTAAGCTTTGGCACAATTTCCTTCTATCCCTCTTATCTTGTCGAAATTCTCTTCTTGGTATACCGATTCAATTCCTTTAGCTAAATGCTCAAGGCAACGAGTCAATTCACCTTTATCATCTAAATCAGGATAATCTCTTAAGGAACGCTTTATTAAAAAACTAGTATTATAAAGTTTTGTGGCAACTGTATTTTGAGCCAATTTAACTTGAGGTTTTTCAAAAAGCTTAAATTGACTTTTTCTTAAAAATATATTTCCTTTTGCTTTTCCATAAACCCCCGCCAAAAATTTCCCTGAAGGTGATATGAAAGAAATAGGTATCCCATATTCTACACACTTTCCCATAAATGCAGGGGAACAACCAACATAGCTAAAACAATATATACCTTCTATATTTGAAAATGGGATTCTAAACTTTTCTTTATCTTCCATACTACAAACAATATTTTCACCATTAAGATTTAAATAAGCAGTTTCATCTAATATATATAGTGTATTTAGTAATTTTCTCATATTTCATCCCCTAATGTCGATAGTATTTGTTCTTTAATATCAATATTTTTTGTTTTGGGTAAGCAAAGATATTTTAAGGAACACCCACTGCACTTTTGTCCTTTTCTTATTTTAGGAATTTGATTGTTGGATTTATAACTTCTCATTTGCCTCAAATATTCATTTATCTCGTCTAGATAGTCATTGTAAAGCTCTTGAAATGGTAAGAAACTTCTTCTCCTGACATCTGCATAAAATATACATGCATCACTGTCACATTTAAAAACATAATCTATACACAGCTTTTGAGCAAATACTTGAATTGCATCTGAAGGCCAAAAATCACAATCTTTTGGTTTAGTAGGCTTATACTCGACAATCGTTACTTTAAATTTATCGTCTAGGCTCTTTACAAAATCACCTTTGCTATTTCGTTTGAATTCTACACAATCTATTACCCCATATATATCCAATTCATCATTGTACACAGATAAGGAACTGATTACTTTTTTATTTGTTGATGAGTAATTATGTTCACCACTGTGAACTCTCTTGTGCAAGAGGTTGGCTTTAATTACGTGCACATTTTCTGCCCAATCATCATTGATCTCAAGCAATCCCCAGCGTCTCGGACAATACATAAAATGTTGAATAGAACGAATATTTATTGTGCACATTATTTTATAATTTCTCTATCATCGTGACACCGCTAGGCATCTCATCATCAACAGAGACTATGTAATCTTCATACTTCCTAGGATTATTAATATCCTCTTTTTTCTTAATTTGCACTTTATCAAAAAGCATTTGTGCTGGACAATTCCCTAGAATAGATTCATGCTTAAATATAAATAGTTTTCTCATGCACATTTTTCCACGAGCAGCACTACGATCATGCTCAAACATATTTATAATTGATGTCCACAGAAGTTCCAAATCTTCATCAGTAAATCCAGTTGATTTCTTAGCAAGTAATGCAGATATATAGCCCTCTGCCCTATACAAACCATAAGGAACAAAGTTTTTCTTACCCATTTCAGTCTCTCCTGTTGCTTGTCTTTCTTCTGTGGTTCTTGCTTGACGTGTGATAGTAATTTCTTGAGGGAAAACCGGATCTATACTTTTTGCAAAATTAATCTGTACAGGCCCTCTAACTATACCACATGGATCATCACCAGTACTCATTACTGCTCCAAAAGTTCTTACATCATAATAATTTCTACACGCATATTCTCTTGCTTTTTGTACATCTTCTGTCTTCTTTTCTTTTCCCTTTTTTTCTCTATCTAGATTGTTTTCTATATAGATTTCTGTAAACTTTGTGTTAAGCGCTTTGTCAGCTTTAATAAGAATATTATATCCTGCCTCATTTTCTTTCACAATCTCTACAAAGTTTCTAATTTTTCTTTTTAAGCTAACATCTGTTACTAATCCGATACTTGTTTCAGGATCTAGGCGTGGCATATTTCCAGCATCAGGATCTCCATTAGGGTTACCATTTTCTACATCAAATAACATTATAAACTCATATCTGTTTTTAATTGCTTCCATTCTTTACTTCCTCCTTTTATCCTTCTACTTCAGCCTCTTTTTTTTCATAGAACTGCTGATAGTATCCAATTATATAGATTCCTTGTTCTGTCAAAGTAAGTGTTTGTGGAAAATCTGTGCCTAACATGTTAATTACCTCAGCTATTTTCTTGTTCCAAAACATTTCATACTGTGGCTCTAACTTTGCTAAATGATTTTGTGCTAGCATAAGTAGTTTTGGAAAAACTACTGCTGGTGTTGAACAAGCGGTAGCAAAATATGAGTCTTTGATAGTTTTGTTTAACCTATCATTTGAAGCCCTCTGTTGTATTTTCTCTAATAATGCAAAAAGTCTTCCACACAGATATGCGGGTTCCATATTCTTTAGATCTAGTGCCATTTTTATAACCTCCTCTTTTTTATTTAATCTACACTTTCTATTTATACAAGCCTTTATTATGCCTATCCTGGTAGAGTTAAGCTTAGTAAAATTATTTTCATCGTCTTCTGAGTCTGTCTTTACTCTTCTGACTACTGTATCCAATAGTTGTTCTGGATAATTTAAATCAAAAATTATTGATTTAAATATTCCTGTTAATAGCGGCGGTGAAATCTTATCCTTTTTACTCTTTGGTGATATTAACTCTTTTTTTATTCTCCAAATCGGAATTTGTTTTTTACTTTCTTCAACAAACATATCCTTTTGATGCTGTACTACATTTCTTAAAATCTTTCCAAATTTGTCTTTATAAATAAATTTAATTGAAATCCTTGAATTGTTGGGTACAAATCCAGCCAAATAATATGTAGTATCTGCTTCTATATTTAACTTTTCATAATCAGCTTTTGACCCCTTTATTAAATGATTAAATATTCCTTTTATCTCTACGTTTAAATCTTCATCATCTAGTTTGTCATCAAAAACCATATATTTCATTAAAAGTTCAAATTCTTTATTATCTTTTGCCTGTGCCCAGTGAACTATTGTCATATCATCTATATACGATTTGTGCAATTCATCACTTAACAAATAATTTAATGCCTTTGTATACTTAGCTGCAACCACTTCTGAAATATTGCTATTATACGACTGTTTTTTATTGTATGAGTGTTCTGAATTGCTGTCATAACTCACTAATACACTTCCCGCTGGTTGCCCTCCCTTAATCCCTTTTATTTTATTTTTATGAATTCTGGCCATCGGCAAAACATCTCCAACGATAGCACATTGAGACATTTTTTGATTTGTATTATTTAATTTTTTCTTTAAATAATACTTGTCCCATCTTTCTATAATAGCCTTTTCCTTATGAAGAAGTTTATTAATATCACCACTTAAACAAAAACAAAAATATTTTTTATAACCTGCACCAAGATTCAGCAACTTCGGATTATTTACCTCTTTCTTAGGATTCCACTTTTTTAGGAAGTTTCTATACGCATTGATAATTGGCGAATCAAGTCCCTCAACAAATTCAATATTTCCTGATACAAACGTTTCGTGAGATTTTTTAGCCTTGTCTGTATCGTCATTAGATTTTAGTTCACCTTTATCATAGTTTAAACCAAATATATACAAAGGCCTATGTTCAATTATATTAAGATCTATCGCAGATTTCTGACTACGCTCTGGAAAAATCTCCTGACGAGGTTCTAGCTTTTTTTTCATTTTTCCTTTTTTGTTTTTTACCTCTATTTCTTGTCTCCAATCAATAATTTCTTCAATATTTCCTTCTGGTGTCAGACAAATCAAATGACTAATAGGCACTTCGCTGTAACCCTCAGATGTAACCCGTCCTTCTTTATCCAAAATGTCATAGTATTCACACAATGCTTTAATTAGCATTTGATCCCCTCCCTATATTTTGAGACATCAATGACACCGTCTATCATATATGGTCTATAATAAACAGCATCTGCTTCATCTGAGAATTTAGGCTTTTTAAAATCATTATTAATAGGTAAGCCTTCGTCTTTATACCTTAATCCATAAAGCATATACCCCAAATCAACTTTTCCTGATAAACTATCAGATATTTTGCTTTCATCAAATTCATTTACAAGATTAATGTTTCTAACAGAAAACTCTCTACAACCCAAATACGGTTGTTTAAAACATTGGCCTTTTTTTAACCTTCTTAGTATCATATTGTAATGTTTTTCTTCAGTCTCATCCCCACTTTCCGAACATATTCCAGTCATCTCAAAATGAAACTCAAATCCATATCTAACATCTTTGAGGAGCATACTTGCTCGTTGACTAATATAATCCTTGTCTCCTGAATATATACTGGGATCTCTTTTTCCACCTTTCATTTGATTCTTTAGTGTCGATAAACTAACCTTATTTTGAACTTCATTTCTACGTATGTTAATAAAATTAATTGGATTAAATACTATAATTTTATCTACAACATAGCGTATTGCAGGTTTCCAATAGATACTTTTTAGCATTCCCTCAATTGCACTTGGCGTTGGAACATCATAACTTACTCTTTCAACTTTCATCTCTGGTCGAGTAAAGCAAGCAAAATCTCCGTCAACAATGATTTTGAAACCATAACTCATAATTTACCTCCTAAGTATATCAAGTTTTCAGTATAATCAATTTGTAGCCCTGTATCACATTTATAATATTTTGCATTTGTAAGACAATATACCCCTGTATCATAGTCATCCAATACTCCTTGCTCATATAACTGTTCAAATTCCCACAAATATACTGTTGCCGAATATTTTTGTAGTTTTCGTTTGGCACTTCTACTTCCATATTTCATCTCTTCTATCAGTTTTCTGCTTTCCTTATCTTTATCTATAACAATTGCTATAGTGCCAGAATCAATCATATTAAATTTCTCCGCATAGGTTCTAAAAGGTATGTTCCTTGGATGATTACATATATTAGCTATACTATTATCACTTATAACTTGGTTGTTAAATTCAAATATTTCATCATAATAGGATTCAATATGTGAAGAAGCAACATCAATTTCATTATTACTGTTCATGTTATCTTTTATTATCCTCCGAGCTACACTAGCTCGTAAAGCGAGATCTGATTGTCTTTTTGAGTCTTCTTCTCTTTCATATATATATACATTTCCTTGTTTCTGTTTACCTTCACGATTACAGCGCCCACCTGATTGAATTATACTATCAAGACCTGCTAGCTCCCTAAATACTGAATCAAAATCCAAGTCTACTCCCGCTTCTATTAAAGAAGTTGATATAACAGTAATTTTTATTTCTTTTTCTAAATCTTTCCGTATATTATTAATTACTCTTGAACGATCAACACTGGTCATATATGTGGATAAATGATATTTATTTCCTGAGCATTTAGCGTACATTTCTCTAGCTGTTTTTCTGTTATTAACAATTATTAAACTACTTTTATAATTATTCGATCTTTCTATAATACTTTCTAAAGAGCATTTTCCTAAATATTTATAAACGCTGGTGCTGAATTCTGGAAATAAAGACTTGTCCTCTACCAAATCAATCACTGTTGCTTTTGGAATATATTTATCAAATAACTTTCTATAATTTGGCATGGTTGCGGTTAAAAACATTGCCTCACTGTTTAACATCTGGGTAATATGACCTATTGCCCTAAGGCAAGGCTGTAGAAATTCTACGGGCATTAGATGTATCTCATCAAATACTATAATACTATCCGACATATTATGAAGTTTCCTTAACTTACTTCCTCTATAATGATATATTGATTCAAAAAATTGAATATTTGTAGTAACAACTAAAGGTGCATCCCAATTTTCAGTAGCCTTTTTTAACTTGTTTTTTGTTTCTTTTACCTTCTTATCATTATCTTCTTTAACAAAATCACCCTCATAATTATAGTTTGAGTGATGCTGCAATATAGGAATATAATCACCAAATATGTTGGCAAATGTTTCAGCAGTTTGTTCAATAATAGAAGTGTAAGGTATTACATATATAATTCTTTTTTTGTTTGTTTTTATCAGTCTTTCTAGTGCAAATTTAATACTACATAAGGTCTTTCCGCTTCCTGTTGGCATATTAAGTAGATAAATATTTGCATTAGAATTCACTTTTTCAAATGCTTGTGATTGTAAGATACTACGACACTTTTGGACTTTAGTTATGTTTTTTTTGTTTCCTAGTTCATTATTTACCGCTTCTAAAGCTTTAGAGAAATCCGCCTTGATAGTACGTTCTGTATAATTACAAAAAAATTCAGTGTCAAGAAAATCAGAATCTGTTAGGCATGAAAATAAGTATCTAACTAAAAAAGCATACTTTTCTATAAGTTCAAATTTATCATTTATGTTTGTAATTTCATTAATAAAAAAATTGTTAAAGAGTTCATTATCATGCTCTATAGGTTCTATCTCTTTTTTATAATCCGAATAATCTTCAAGCTCTCTCTTTAATCTCCCAGCCAATGTCCCTTCTTCATCTAAGTCACTTTTATTCCCACCATCAGGTAGCCCTGTGTGGTGTCCTGTTATACAGTAAGCCATGAGATATGTTGCTAAATCTTTACCATACAAATTTATGACCTCTTGGGCTCCTGATGTAGAATGTTCTACAGAGATCTTTTCTCCACGAATTCTTCGCTGAAACCCCTTCGAATATTTACCTATATCATGCATCATTCCGATTATATATGCATAAGGCTTAAGTTCTTCAATTGCTCTTTCACTGCATAATTTAGCCACATTAATTAAATGATCTGCCAATTCCTGTTCCTCTTCATTTTCATTTTTATGTGCTATGTAATTAATTATACTCAATGCCTTTCTCCCCTCTATATACTTAAAATCAGCTATTTACAGATCGTCAAGTTTTTCTTCAAAACATAACAATATGTACATCACTTTCATATACTACTATAAAAAATAAATTCTTAGCATTTAAACATACTGTTAAAACTGTTGGCTTTAACCTGAATAGAAGTGTTTCTGATTCCACTAACAGTAATTCTATAAAATCTTTCATTTTATAGAATTAAAATTGCATGCTTCTACCTTATATTACCACAAATTTATTGTCAACAGCCAGGAGTCTCAAAAAGATGACTTTATAAATAAAAAAGAAATTCCTACAGTTTTTACAAATTATATCTTTGTATACTTAGGAATTTCATCTTTATTAACTAGTTTATATGTAAGTATCTATTAGAGTCGTCTTTCCATTCCCTACTAATCATTTATCTCATATTACTTTATCTTTTAAAAACCTCCCTCCCATAATACTCCTCCAACTTCCTATCACAATGCTCCACTATCCACCTTACTTCCCCGTCTGTCAGTCTCTTAAAGACATACCTATTAAACTCCACGAACTCAAGATTCTTGCTTCTACTCATCATCTTCATGTCTTCAAATCTCTTGAATGGATTGGAGAAAACGTTTCTTTCGACCTGTTTTCTTGTATAATCATCCTTGCAATATATACTGTTAGCCTTTTCTACTGGAAGGCCTTTAGCTTTTCTATCTTCATAGAAATCCATAAAATAATCTACTATATCAGAAATTCTTACTTTGCCTTTTTCATCTACATGGTCGAACATTGCCTTGATAAGAACTGGTTTGTATGAGTAGCTCATATCCATTTGCTCTATCATTTTTATAAATTTATTTTTTATGTTCTTTGTAGTTATAAGCTCCCAACCAAATTCTGTAGCGTGTCTTTTTACGGTATCTTCTTTGAAATATTTGAAGCTTCTATTTTCACTCATGGGAACTTCTAAGTCTGCTATGATTTTCCCATCTCTAATATATCTATCTACTGTCTCTGACTGTACATCCACCATTTTGACGAATTCAATTTGTGATACCATATCTTTTACTTCTTCTTGCCAATTGAATAAGTCTATTATTTCATAATCAGATAAGCTAATAGGAAATTCTAAGTAAACAGAAGGCTTTTCACCTCTTGTGGTTAAATCCTTATCAAGCTTTCTTTGCTTGTCTGATGCTACCACATATTCTCCTGGCCTATATTTTTTTATATTAAACAATCTATGTAATGAATAAGGCATGTTAAATAGGTTTGCATTATCTATGAAGTCAAATACCATGAGATAATCTTTGCCTTCACATAATCTCATACCTCTTCCTAGTTGCTGCATATAGAGGGTCTTTGACATTGTTGGTCTTGTCATGAAAAGGACTCTTGTTTGGGGGCTATCCCATCCTTCATTTAGTAAATCACATGCACAAAGAACATTTACATCACCATGTTCATATTCATCTAAGATTTCATTTCTTTTATCATTTTTTATGGTGCCTGAAACTGCTTCTGCTTTTATACCATTCTCCCTAAACAGAGTAGCTATATCATTTGCATGGGATACGGATGCACAAAATATTACAGTCTTTTTATCTTTAACAAACTTCAAATATGTGTCTAAAATTATTATATTTCTTTCTGGTACAAACAACTTGCTTTCTAAATCTCTAGAATTATACTTGATTCCATTTATCCTAACATTTGATAAGTCCACATTGGTCTTTATTCTTATACATCTGATAGGAACTAGCTCTCCCATTTCTACTGCTGTTTTTAAATCTAGCTTATGAGCCACATTTTGAAAGAGCTCTAGTATGTCTTCGCCGTCTGTTCTCTCAGGTGTTGCAGTAAGGCCAAGTGTAAACTTAGGCTTGAAATAATTAAGTATTCTCTGGTAAGTGCTGGCTGCACTATGGTGACATTCATCAATGATTATATAGCTAAAGTCATCTGGTTCAAATGTTTCAATGTTTTGAGATATACTTTGTATACTGCCACATACTACATATGAGTCTTCATCCTTTTCTTCTGCTACATAAAGACCTGTCTCCACTTGGTCCCATATTTCTTTAAATGTGTCTTTAGCTTGGTGTACAAGTTCTTTTGTATGAGCTAAAAATAAAGTCCGACCGCCTACTTCTTTTGCATCACTTACAGCAGTTACAGTTTTACCCGTTCCCTATTGTGTCAAGGGTATGATACAAATAATTCATTATATCTAAATGATATTCTCTATTCAAATATTACTAGTTATTTGTCTGGTCATTATTAGTAAGAGTTTCTGTACTTTCTTTCATGCAAATATCTTCTTTTTTATATTACTTATTATTTCTTAATGAAAAAGGAGATTCTATTTTTTCATTAGAATCTCCTTAAAATTTCTCTATAAAACCTTACTTAAGGTTGTCTGAAATTTTTACCTTCTCTTGTTTTTATCTTTTATATATTTTCTAGCATTTCTCATACCACCAACACCACTAAACATCTCATCTAACTTTAACTCTTCAATCTGTTTTGAATTTAACCCGTCATACCTAGCTTCCCTTTGAAGTTTTCTATAGCTCTCCAACCTTTCAACAGAAAGGATTCCGTCACTAATTGCTTTTTGTATAGCACAATTAGGTTCGCTTGTATGAGTGCAATCGGAAAATTTACATTTTTTAGATATGCTATCAACATCGGAAAAAGATTTTGATAAGTCAATACTTTCAAGTCCTATTTCTCTCATACCTGGCGTATCAATAACCATGCCACCACTTGCTAATATAAATAATTCTCTTCTTGTAGTGGTATGTTTACCTTTATCATCATTTCTAATTTCTTTTGTTGCAAGTATATCTTCACCAAGTAATCGATTAATCAAAGTAGATTTACCTACTCCAGATGACCCAATAAAAACAACTGTCTCACTTTCCTTAATATAATCTATGACTTGATTATAACCATCCTCACTTATACTTGTGGTGACAAGGACGTCTACTCCCATTGAAATCGAGTTCACTTCTAAAAGCTTTTGTTCTAAGTTGTCACACAAATCAGCCTTTGTTAGTATAATAACAGGAACCCCATTACTATCCCATGCAATAGAAAGATAACGCTCTAGCCTGCGGAGATTAAAATCATTGTTAAGTGACATACAGATAAAAACCTTATCAATATTCGCTGCTACAATCTGTTCCTCATTTGATGTTCCTGCTGACTTTCTGATGAAAGCACTTTTTCTTGTTAGGATATTGTGTATAATGGCATTACCATTTATATTACCTTCTCTATCAAGCACTACAAAATCACCAACAGCAGGATAGTCAGATACAGTTTTTACATCAAATCGAAATTTTCCAGATACTTTTGCTAACAGCTCACCTTTTTCACATATAACATTATATATATCCCTATTTTGGGAAATAACTCTCCCAATTATAAATCCAGTATAAAACTTAGATTCCTCTAAAAACTGATAGCCTAATCCTAATTCTTGCATATTTATTTTATTCATTTTTATTATCCTCCTATAAGTTATAACTTAACTTTTTGGAGGTTCATACATTTATTATTTTGTATAGACCTCCCAGTCTATTACAATATCTAATTTGTTAATGTTAAACATAATTTAACAGCTCCTTTCATTACTCAAATTTTTCTGTACTGTGAATCTTATCATATAAAAACAATAATAGCAATGCTATGTTAAGTAGGTTTTGTCTGAAAAAGGGTTGCCAATCCACCCTAGTGGATCTCCTTATATTGTACTATTGATATTCTATTCTTTCTATACCCTTTCCAGAAATATAGATTGTTTTGATATACTTCCCAACAATATCTTCTGTAAGATTATCTATGTTCCCAGCTTGTTTAAGTTCTTCATCTATAGCTTGGATACGTTCTTTAGTCTCTACGTCTGATTTCTGTATCTGATTTTTTATTTCTAGAAAGTCTTCTTTTGAAATTTTACCAAACTTATAATTTTCAAACTCTATCCTTTTCTTTTTTAATAGTTGCTCATTCCTGTCATAAAGTTCCTTTTGCTCATCAAGAAGTTTTTTCTTTTCTGCCTTATCTGTATGAAACTTGCCCTTAAGAATTTCAAATACTTCCTTTTCTAATTCCTTATAATGAGGTAGTTTTTCTTCTTGCTCAAGCATTCTACAATGGTAGCAGTAAAGATTTATACCTACTAATTCTTTACCATTAGAACTTTTATTAAATCTTATCTTATAGCCACACTTACTACATCGTATAAAAGTTGCAAGAGGACTGTTTTTATATTTTTTCTTCTTTACTCCAAAACTCTTTCTATGCCTTGATTTTAATATTTCTTCAACTTCATCAAAAGTTTC
>CAZJCV010000046.1:0-14966 GCA_964544535.1 uncultured Lachnospiraceae bacterium
TTAATTAATTAAAGGGTTAAGTAACTTTTCTATACCTTCTTTTATATTTTCAGCACTTACACCTGAATAGTTTATAACTAAAGTATGTTCTATAGCATTACTTTTGTAATGATAGTATTGGCTAAGACAAGAAATGTTAATACCATTATTTCTTGCAAGTCTAATTATTTCTTTATCAGTTAAATCGGTGTCCACTTCTAAAAGAAAATGTAAGCCTGCATTTTCTTCTCTTATATACACCTTGTTTTTAGTCACAAGGCTCTTAATAGAATTCAAAATGTTGTTTCTAATGTTTTTATAATATGTACGCATCCTATTAATATGTTTCTCAAAATATCCTTCTTCAATAAACTTCGCTAAAGTATATTGCTCAAAGTTAGACACTGTGCATGCATAAAAATCAAGTTCTCTATTGTATTTTTTCATTAAGATTTTTGGTAAAACCATGTAGCTTATACGTATTGTAGAAGTCAGACTTTTTGAAAATGTATTTATATAAATAACCTTGTCAGACTTATCTATACTTTGTAGAGTTGGAATAGGTCTACCCTTTAACCTGAATTCACTGTCATAATCATCTTCTATTATATAATTATCCTTGGATTTTGATGCCCATGATAACAACTCAAGTCTTCTATTAATTGAGGTCACTATTCCTGTTGGAAAGTGATGAGAAGGTGAAATATGCAGTACGTTTGAATTGGACTTTAATAAGGAGTCAACACATACTCCTTCATCATCTAAGGGAATATAAGTACATTCTACATTGTTTGCTTCATAAATATTAGATATTTTTTGATAGCCTGGATCTTCTACAGCATAAACTCTGTTATATCCAAGTAGTTGAATAATAAGACCATATAAATATTCTGTTCCAGCACCTACAATAATTTGTTCTGGGGAAACATTCATACCTCGAAATTCATAAAGGTAATCAACGATTGCACATCTAAGTTTATAAACGCCAATTGAGGGGGACTTTGTCATAAGTTCATTTTTGTTTTTTGACATAGTTTCTCGCATTAATTTAGACCATGTTGAAAATGGAAAATTATTTGCAACTGTAGAATTACTTACAAAATCAATAAAATAGTTTTGGATATTTTCCGAATTATTACAATTTAAGTTATCTAACTTTGTGTTTTCACTTTCATTTAAATCATTATAGATTACACCAATATTAGCTAAGGGTATTTCACTTACGTAAAATCCACTTCGTGCAACTGAGTATATATAGCCTTCTGCTACTAACTGGCCATAGGCATTTTCCACAGTAATTATACTTATATCCAAGTGTTTTGCAAGTGCTCTCTTAGATGGAAGTTTTTCTCCTTGCTTAATTTTATTAGTTTTTATATCTTTTTTTATTTGTTTATATAGGCATTCATAAAGGAAGTCATCCCCTCTATTTTCAAATGAATAAGTTAACATAAGTTATATACCTAACCTTATTTGTAATTTAATCTTAAATTATAAATGTAATTGTCTCATTTATTTCTAACAAAATCAAGTCCTGTAGGACTAAAGGCTCTCCCTAATTCATTCTAGTAATTACAAAAACCTTTTATAGAAATTGTAGCAGAGTGGATGATAAACCTAGATGATGAAGATGTAGCATTTATAAAAAAGTTTATACTCTCATCTGGATCACTTAAAGAAATCGCTAAGTTATATGGTGTAAGCTACCAACCGTACGTTTAAGACTTGATAAAATCATACAAAAGATTCAAATAAGTGAAGAGACATCAAATGAACCTTATATTTCATTGATTAAAAGATTAGCTGTTGATGAAAGATTAGATTTTGGCGTTCTTGAACTAATGATATTCCCATCAACTACTACTTCATTTAAAGTATGATAAAAGATCAGTCTTTAAAATCATATCTGAAATTCTAAGTTGTTCTTTTGCTTCCTGACTTAGAATTTGTGCTCTATTATAGGATAAAGTATCTGCTTTAGGTATAAGCTCTCCTGTTTTTGTATTATATATATTTTCAGAAATAATAGTATATTCCGGTGTAATTACATTTCCATTTCTAAATACAATAGTTTCTTTTTTTTCTTCAGAAAGTAAATCTTGTCCCATTAGTGCATATGACCTGGTATCAATTCCAAGCAAACGAAGTGTAGTAGGCATAATATCAATCTGACCACCATAAGTATCAATCTCTTCTCCATGCTCATATCCAGGGATATGAATAATTAAAGGTACACGTTTCATATGTAAATTATCAAACTTTGTCCAACTTTTAGGGTCACGCCCTATTAATGGTGCTAAAGACTTCCTTCTACTATTTGATATAGCAGAATGGTCACCATAGAGAATAAATATGGAGTTTTCATATATATTAATTTCTTTTAAATATGCAAAAAACTCTTCTAATGCTTGATCTGCATAGTTTGATGAAGCGAAATAATTGTTTACTATCTTACTTTTGCTATCTGCTTTTGGAAAAGCATAATTCTCATCATAAGGAAATGGAGAATGATTAGATAATGTGATGAATTTTGCATAAAAAGGTTCTTTAAGTTGCTCAATATATTTTGATGACTGTTTAAAGAATAATTTATCTTTTAGCCCATATTCAGCAGTGTTTTCATCAGTTAATACAAAATCATCAGCATCAAAGAAGTAATCATACCCTAAGTTTTCAAACATATCTGTTCTGTTCCAAAACGAACCAACATTACCATGAAAGGCAGCACTTGTATAAGAGCCTTTATCCTTTAAAATTTTTGGAAAGGAATCGTATGTATTATCAGCATTATTCATAAAAGCCACACCACGAGGCAGACCAAAAAGGGAAGTTTCCATCATCAATTCTGCATCGCAACTTCTACCTTGTCCAATCTGAGTAAAGACATTGGGAAATGCGAAGGTATCCTCACTGTGATATAACTTATTTAAAAAAGGAATCACTTCCCACTGTTTACCATTTTCATCTTCTAGTTTGTAATCTATTAAAAACTGTTCAATACTTTCTAGATGTATTACAATAACATTTCGTCCTTCTGCAATACCAAATGTTTCTGCATTAGGCTTGGCATAATTGCTTTCTGAATAATCTATAAGTTCTTTAATATCTTCATCACTTGGGGGATTGAATTGAATTGTAGCTTTTACGCTCTTGATACTATCATAGGCTAAAAAGCCATTTATCCCAAGATACTTTACAATATAATTTCTATCAAAATTTCTAGTTAATAATTCCGGGCGGCTAAGCTCAGCCATAGCTAAGTTAATTAGTAAAAATACTATAGCAATTCTAACTACCTTAAATCCACTTCTTTTTGATAGTAATACCTTCTTATCATTTGCAATTAGAGTAGAATTATCCTTTCTACTTATGACAAAGAGTATTACTATATCTATCCAATATATAAAGTCATACCATTTCACAAGATTTAATATACTGGATACACTTGATAAAATAGATGCATCCTCAGAAAGTCCTTTGAATCTAAAAGCTATATTAAGGGTCAGAAAATCGGAATGTTCTCTATAGTAGAGAATACTTGCATAAAGTAAAAGAGTGTTTAAAATATAAATCATCAAAAGGGTTATATAACTTTGTTTTTGAGTTTTTCTAAAAAGACATAAAGAAAAAATCAAAACAGTTATACCTATAGGATTTATCAATAGAATAAGTTCTTGTAAAAAACCTTTTACTCCAAGAGAAAAATCTAAGTTATAACTAATATAGGTTTTTCCCCATGTTAATATAATGGTTAATAGAAAAAATCCAAAATACTTATTATATAGTTCAAGAATTTTATTTTTCATATTGGAAATTATAAGTTTCAAAACGTTCTCCCTAAATTAAAAGCTCTTAAATAGTTTTAATATTATTTTACTTCCTTATTTTACATCATGTATTACAACAATGCAATCATTTACTAAACTGTCATTTTAAATAGCAATCAAGATTTCATAATCGATAAATTATTAAAAAAATACTTGTATATTAAATAATCTTATATTATACTTGTTTGACATTAAGAAAAATTTATTAGCAAAACAAGAAAGGAAATTAAAAAAATGAAAATTTCAATTATTGGCGCTGGAAACGTTGGTGCTACTGTTGCTTATACATTAACTATTGATGGAATGGCTTCTGAAATTGTTCTTGTTGATATTAATGAGAATAAAGCTAAGGGAGAGGCTATGGATATAAGACAGGGTACTGCATTTTGTCCTCCAGTAGATATCTATGCCGGTGGTTATTCGGAAATTGTTAATTCAGATATTATTGTTGTTACCTCAGGATTACCTAGAAAAGAAGGTCAGACTAGGTTAGATTTAGCACAGAGCAATATAAACCTTATGAAAAAAATGGGACCAGAACTTGTAAAACATGCTCCTGATGCAATCTATGTTGTTGTAAGCAACCCTGTTGATATTATGACCTATGCTTTATTAAAAACAACTGGTTTACCAGAAAACCAAGTAATTGGTTCTGGTACAATACTTGATTCTGCAAGGCTTCGTTCAAATATATCTAAAAGTTTAAATATAAATCCACAAAACGTACATTCATATGTATTTGGTGAACACGGCGACTCATCATTTGTACCATGGTCTTTAGCTAGTATTTCAGGTATGCCTCTTGAAGCTTATTATAAAGAAAGATGTAAGTACGATTCCTATTTTTGCAATGTTGATTTTGATACTTATGAAGAAAGTGTGCGTACTTCAGGCTCAAAAATAATTAGTAAAAAAGGAGCTACTTATTATGCGATTGCCCTATCTGTTCGTCGAATCTGTGATTGTATTGTTCGTGATACAAACTCTGTGCTTACAATTTCAGGTATGATACATGATAGGTACGGTATTAGTGACGTTTGTCTAAGCCTTCCTTTTGTTCTAGGTAGAAGTGGAATAAAGGATATTGTTTCTCCACCAATATTACCTGAGGAACAAGAAGAACTTAAACACAGCTATAATGTTATTAAGAATATGATTGATACTTTAGATATTTAATTTATTTCATTAAAAAAGACTAATAGCTCACATAATATGAGCTATTAGTCTTTTTAATGAGTAATTTTAAGTGTTAGCTTATATTCTAGCTACACCTGATTTTTTAGCTGCTTCCATAACTGCCTCTGCTACAGCATCTGCAACTTTTTTATCTAGTGCACTTGGTATAATAAATTCTTCGTTTAATTCATCTTCTTTAATGTAATTTGCAATAGCATATGCTGATGCAAGTTTCATATCCATATTAATTTCGCTAGCTCTTACATCTAAGGCTCCTCTAAATATACCTGGGAAAACTAGAACATTATTAATTTGGTTAGGGAAGTCTGAACGACCAGTACCAATAATCCTAGCACCTGATTCTTTTGCTAAGTCAGGCATAATTTCTGGTGTAGGATTAGCCATAGCTAGAATAATTGGATCCCTATTCATTGACTTAACCATATCTTGTTTAACAGTATCTGCAGATGAAACTCCTATAAATACATCTGAGTTAACCATTACATCAGCCAAGCTTCCTTTTTCATTGTTAGGATTAGTTTTTGCTGCTAGCTCTTCCTTAGAACGGTTCATGTTTTCTCTTCCAACATATAGTGCGCCTGTTCTATCACAAAGAATTATATTCTTTGCTCCGTCAGCCATTAGAAGTTCTGCAATTGCTGAACCTGCAGCTCCTGCACCATTAATAACAATCTTAAGATCTTCCATTTTCTTATTAACTATTTTAAGAGCATTAATAATGCCAGCTAAAGTTACTATTGCTGTACCATGTTGATCATCGTGGAATACTGGAATATTAATTTCCTCCTTAAGTCTAGCTTCAATTTCGAAACATCTTGGAGCAGCTATGTCTTCAAGATTAATTCCACCAAAACCAGGAGATATTAACTTGACAGTATTAACGATTACATCAATATCTTGTGAATCAATAGCTATAGGGAAGGCATCTACATTCGCAAATTCTTTGAACAAAACAGCTTTTCCTTCCATAACAGGTAGAGCAGCCTTTGGACCTATATCGCCTAGACCAAGTACAGCAGAGCCGTCAGTTACTACTGCTACAATATTGCCTTTTGAAGTGTATTTATATACATCATCATCATTTTTGTGAATACGCCTACAAGGTTCTGCAACCCCAGGAGTGTAAGCCAAACTTAAGTCTTCTCGTGTATCGACCTTAACTTTAGATGTAACTTCAATTTTGCCTTTATACTTTTCGTGTAACTTTAAACTTTCTTCATTATAATTCATTATTTTGCTCCTTTGTTTTTATTGTGTCGAATGTATTTGTTCAACAAGATTGTTTAATATTTAACAATCGTAGGTAAATATAAAGTCACTTTGTATAAACATTAAAAGGACTTATATTACTTACCTCAATCATTATAATAGAAATTATAAGCTTTATCAACCATATTAATTGAATTCATCTTAGGGAATGTTTTAAATGTTAGATCATAGCTATAAAAGAATTGTGTCATAAAAATGTTGGCATTTCTTTCATGTACCAAGAAGCCTTAAAAAACTCTCTATGGGATATTTGAAGAAAATCCCGATAGAGAATTTTGATATTAATCATCCTTTTAATTTTATTTACCTAAAAGATTATCCTGACAAAGTACAAATAGAATGTTGGTTTGATAAATTGAACTATCTAAACTCATATACCTAGCAACCATGTAGCTATTGTAAAATATATTAACAAAGTTACGGCATCTACAATCGTTGTTATTAATGGACCAGCCATAATTGCTGGATCGAGTTTGAGCTTTTTAGCTATGATTGGTAATATACCCCCTACTACCTTCGAAAGCATAACTGTAAAAAGTAACGTAATAGATACAGTTAATGCTACTTGTAAATCAGCTTTCTGAATATAATATATTCTTAAAAAATTGACAATAGATAGGGCTATTCCAACAATAAGGCTTATACATAGTTCTTTATATAAAACCTTTAGTACATCCTTGGGTTTAATTTCCCCTAAAGCCAAGCCTCTTATTATTAGTGTTGAAGATTGTGAGCCTGAATTACCACCTGTATCCATAAGCATAGGAATAAAAGCCGCTAGTATCATTACAGATTGTAATGCATTCTCATACTTTGTGATTATTCCTCCGGTAAGCGTGGCAGAAATCATTAGGATTAAAAGCCATGGTATTCTGTGTTTTGCAAGTGTCCAATTATTTGTTTTTAAATATTCCTTTTCTGATGGTTGAATAGCTGCCATCTTATGAATATCTTCCGTGGCTTCTTGGTCTACAACATCTAAAATATCATCGACTGTAATTATTCCAACCAGCCTACTCTCATTGTCTACAACAGGCATAACGTAATAATTATATTTTTTAAATAAACTAGCAACATATTCTTGATCATCATGGGTATTTATTAATGTCACATCTGTATTCATTATATCTTTAACAATTGTTGTCTCATCAGCTAGTATTAACTTTCTAAGAGATACAAAACCCTCAAGTATTCTATTTTTGTCAATAATATAGCAAGTATCGATGGTTTCTTTATCAATGCCAATTCTCTTGATATATTGTATTGCTTGCTTTGCTGTCATTTCTTTTTTTAAATCAACATACTCAATGGTCATTATACTTCCAGCAGAATCTACTGGATAATTTAAAAATTGATTAATGACCATTCTTGTATCATCACTAGTATTTTTTAAAATTCTTTTTACAACATTTGATGGCATTTCTTCTAAAAAGTCAACTGCATCATCCATAAAAAGATTATCTAAAATCCCAACAGCCTCTTCATCTGTAATTGAATCAATAACATATTTTTGAAGTTCACTTGTCATATGGGTAAATACATCAGAAGACAAATCTTTTGGTAAAATTCTAAAAATTATTAAAAGTTTATCCTGGTCAATTTCTTCAAATAATCTTGCGGTATCAACCACATTCATCTTAACTATTTCATTTCGTGTTTCTTCATGTTTACCTTGTTTTATAAGGCTAAGAATCTTTTCTTTCATACATGGCCTCCTTCAATAGAGCCACATGCAAAGTTTATATAGCAGTTATGGCTCTAAATACACTATTCTTGTTTTGATAATTATTATTAGGTTCCGGAGGAGAATCCATAACTACCACCTCTACTTTTTCTTAAATTTATTTAATTATTGTTTATTGTATCATATAATGTAAAGTATTGATAGCTTTATAAATCTATTTAAGTATTATTTCACTGTCTGCTGATAAGTATTCAATCCTATCACCCATAGTGTATTTAAGTCTTTCGTATGACTCTATATTCTAATTATTTATTTCATTCTTTAAATCTGTAATAAGCTTTGTCACATCAGGAGCAGACATGATTTCCGACATTAAAGCTGCACCACTAGCCTGGGCTTCAAATACAGACTTAATATTTTCTAGTTTAATCCCACCTAAAGCTACAACAGGAACTTTTGTTCTAGAGGTGACTTCCTTCAGCCAGCTAATCCCCCTAGGAGCTAGTCCCTTCTTACAATCAGTTGGGAAAATGTGACTTGCTAGCAGGTAGTCTGCTCCCTTTTGTTCAGCTAATTGTGCTTCTTCTAAACTATGGACAGATACTCCAACTAACCCTGGAAAATCAGCCTTTTTCTCCATGAAATCTTTAAATCCCATTTGCACACCGTCTGCTTTTATTTCTCGAGCAATTTGGATATTACCGTTAATAATCAAAGAAACTTGTGAAGTAATAGCCTTAACTTTTAAGGCAAGTTCTAAGAGCTCTGTATAATTTAAATCTTTTTCCCTTAAAATTATTGTCCCAACCCCTCCACCAGCCGCCTCTTCTATAATGGGTAGAAACTTTTTTGGCTCTACTAACTTACGATTAGTTATGAAATAAATCATCTTCTAAAAGTCACACAAAGAATCTTCTTCAAGAGGCATCCAATCTTTAAATATTGGCTGGTAACCTCTTTCTAAAATTGCATCTCGCATTTGGTCTACTGACCTATTATCAGCAATTTCAAATTGAGGGTCTTGATGTTCTTCTGTGGTATGTCCCCCTACTTCTGTACTTACTCCTGCGGACATTTTGGTTACACCTAGCGGTAACACATTATTTCTAAAGTCTTCACTTTCACGGGTAGAAATAGTAATCCCAACCCTAGGAATAAACAACCTATAAGCAAACATAATTTGTAGTAAACTTGCATCGTCCACATGATAAACTTCATCAAAAACTCCTAGGTGAGGTCTAATGCGAGGCGGTGAAATACTGATATCTACTTCTGGGTACTTGTTTTGCAGATAATAAGCATGAATTCCTGTAATAAAAGCTTCTTTACGCCACTTATTAAGCCCTAGTAGTGCTCCAATGTTGACTGTGCGCATTCCAGCCTTACATGCTCTTTCTGGGGCGTCCATTCTGAAATGATAATTACTTTTTTCCCCGCTTAAGTGTACATTTTTATAAATTTCTTCATCATAAACCTCTTGATACATTACAAAACCATCCACTCCGGCATCCACGACTTGCTTATATTCATCTTCCGTTAGTGCGTAAATTTCAATGCTTATAGAGCTGAAATATTTTTTCAATTCTTTAACAGCATCCACTATATAACTTACGGGCGTTATTTCCCGGGAACCACCTGTTAAAATCAAAATATGTTGCAGACCCGTGTTAGCTATTTCCTTAGCCTCTTTTGCTATTTCTTCCATACTTAATCTTTTTCTTAAAATATGATTTGCAGCATTATATGTACAATAAACACAGCCATTTGTACAGTAATTGGATAAATACATAGGTGTAAATAGCAAAATGCTTTTACCAAAATGTTGCTGGGTGAGCATTTGGGCTTTTCTGGCCATGGGCTCTAAAAACTTACCTGCCTGAGGTGATAATAGAGTCAGTAAATCCTTTTCATCTAGACGATTCTTATTTAAAGCCCTTAAAACATCATTATCATCGACCTGGTCAAAAAACTCTTCCACATCATAATCTTTATAATTTTCATATATTTTATAAAAACCCATTAGATATCACCTTCATTTAAAAATCCTGTTAAAGGCGAGGAGCTTTGTGCAAAGTGCCTTTCAGGAGCAAATTTAGCAAGATAAGCCATCCTTCCTGCCTTTACAGCCATAGAAAAGGCTTCTGCCATTTGAATAGGTTCACTAGAAGTTGCAATAGCAGTATTAACTAGAACAGCCCCTGCACCCATTTCCATTGCTTCGGCTGCTTCAGATGGCCTACCAATTCCAGCATCTACAATAATAGGTACTTGAGTAATTTCATCAATCATAATTTGTACTAGTTCCTTGGTTCTAATTCCTCTATTAGTACCAATTGGAGATCCCAGGGGCATTACAGCTGCTGCACCTGCATCAACCATACTTTTAGCTGCCATTAAATCCGGACTCATATAAGGAAGTACAATAAAGCCTTCTTTTGCTAATATTTCTGTTGCTTTAGTTGTTTCATAATTGTCTGGCAGTAGGTATTTATTATCCGAGATTACCTCTATTTTAATCCAATTACCACATCCGGAAGCTCTTGCTAGCCTTGCTATTCTTACTGCTTCCTCTGCATTTCTAGCTCCGGAAGTATTAGGAAGATAAATACAACCTTCGGGAATAAAGTCTAAAATATTTTCTTCTTTAGATTTAATATCTACTCTTCTTAGTGCCATTGTAATTACTTTACTACCACTTTTTTGGATTGCTTCATACATAATTCTATGATTAGGATACTTTCCCGTACCGATTAATAATCTATTATCTAAAATGTGACCACCTATATTTAACTTATCCATTAATATCACTCCAATTTTATTTATATTTATCTATTAAACGTCCCTTTCACCCAAAATGATTCTTAAAACTGTATTGGCCTGATGGTTAGCTGCAATAGCAACTCTCGGAGCCATGAGCCCGCACCCGTCTACTACCTCTGATACACCATCGCCAATTAAGTAAAAATTATCTCTTATTCTCTTTGTTTTAATCGTATTATTAGAAAAATACCCTGCCATGCCCGAGGCTGCGACAATGATTTTTTCTTTATCTTTTGTTAATACTGTATTTACTAAAGTTGCTTTACTTTCTGGATTGTCAAAAGCTTCTACTATAATCTCTACATCTTTAAAACAATCTAAAACATTATCTTTATCTAAAAATATATCCCGCGTCTCTATTTCTACAAAGGGGTTTATCTCTTTTATTAATTCCTTTAACGCTTTTGTTTTCTTTATTCCGATATGTCTAGTAAAATATTGTTGTCTATTTAAATTACTTGGTTCGACCCTGTCAAAGTCTACCAAGATTAATTTACCGATACCTAGTCTAGCTAGAGAAACAGCTACATTAGAGCCTAGACCTCCAAGACCTGCTATGCCCACCACGGCGTTTTTTACTTTAGCATGGACTCCAGGGGTATGCCTGGCTACTAATTGTGCTTCAAATTCTTCCTGGCTGGGTATCTGGCCTTTTTTTGTTTGGATAGAATACTCGCTCATTTAACCTCCTCCCATGAATGTAATGATTTCCACCTTATCGTCTTCATGAAGCTTTGTTTCTGAATACTTATCCTTTTCAATAATTTCTAAATTAATCTCAATAATTACCTTTTTTGCTTCTATATCTAATGCTTCTAACATTTCACTAACGCTTATTCCTGCGTCTAGATAACTTTCTTGACCATTAATTTGCATACGATCACCTCCTTAAATACTACTTTGAAACACAAAAAATGCAAACCCCCTGAAGGATTTGCATTAAAATTTAAATTAACTGCTGAACATCCCTCCGTTGGTACTAGCCAAATCAGGTTTTAAGGGTAAGAGATAACATCTCATTCTCAGCCTATCAATATAGGATCCCCTTGTTCGTACTATTTAATTGTCTTAATTATAATGAATATTTCATTAATTGTAAAGTCCATTTATCTAAAACTATAAAAGCCTTAAGCAATACTATTCTTCTAATAAACAAAGTCTTCATTACCTGTGTTATAAGGCGGAACTATCTTCTTTTGCTAAAAATATATCATTAGCCCTATCTTGCAGATATACATTTGTATATTTATACGATGTGTTTTTATATAAGTTATGTCCTTCATCTATACATCTAGTGCAAGCATCTCTAGGGATAGTTATTGCAAATATATGGTATCCGGTATCGCTGCTTGAATCTATCATATCGACACCACAGCATTTATTACAGACTTTAAACTTCTGAACCTGTTTCTCCATTATGCTATCAGTATCATAATAAATTTGTTTCTTTTGTTCAATATAGTTATTTCCCCTTATGTTTTTAATATATAAATCATACTTAGTCTTCCAAAGGTTATATACAGTATGACTTACTTTCTTTATATATTCTGTGATTTCTTTTGATTGTCTTAATTTTTCTTTATCATAATCCGGTTCCCTTACCCTTGAATAGTCCATTCCTGCCATTGCTAGTATTATACCTAGATTAACATAGGGCAAGGCTCCCTCTATGGAGTAGCCTCCTTCTAGGACTGCAACATCTGGGTTTAGTCTATGATTGAGCTTGGCATAACCTTGTGCCGAGAAATTCATGCTTGTAAGTGGATCTGTATAATGGTTGTCTTGGCCAGCGGAGTTAATTATTAGATCTGGTTTGTAGTCATCAAGTATTGGCATCACAACATTATCTAGCACGTATAAGAAACCCTCATCACTTGTAGCTGGAGGCAGAGGTATGTTTATATTGTAGCCATATCCTCCCGGTCCTCCAAACTCATCTATAGAGCCTGTTCCAGGATAAAGAGTCCTTCCATCTTGGTGAAATGATATAACTAAAGTGTTTTTATCATTCCAGTAGATGTCTTGAGTTCCATCCCCATGATGACAATCCGTATCTATTATCGCTATCCGCATGTTCCCATACTTTTGTCTGATCTTTTCAATCCCTACTGCCTCCATATTTACTATGCAAAAACCTCTATCTCCATAAACAACCCTATGGGCATGATGACCTGGTGGGCGAGTAAGGGCAAATGATTTATCAACTTCATTTTCCATAACCATCTGAAGACTTTTAATAACTCCACCTGCTGATATAAGGTGGGACTTTGTTACTCTTGTTTTTACATCTGGAACACAAAAATGCACCCTTTCAATGTCCTTTTCATCTGCCACAAGGGGATTGTAGAATTCTATTCCTTCAACATCTTCAATTCCTTCTTCAAATAGCTGGTCTCTAGTATATAATAATCGTTCTTCCCTTTCTGGATGACTTGGACTAATTGCCCAGTCAAAAGCAGGGAAAAATACTAGCCCTAATTTATTTTTTGCTTTAAGCATTATGATCACTCCTTAATTCATGCGTAAGTCCTGGTTTAATCTGAGCCTTTACCCTAATATCCTTGCCTAATGTGCTGTATCCTCTTACCATGTTAAAGGAAGATTCCTCTGTTATCTCTGCATCTATATTATGGGGATTTGTCCCGCTGGATATAGCCTTTTCTTTAACTAAATCTAGCGCCTTTTCCTTTGCTTTATCTAGATTAAATCTATTACTGACTTTTTCATAAATGTCTAATTCGGGTACGGAAAGTGTCTTCTTCGATGTGTCTACATGCATTGTAATCTCCATAGTGGGTCTAGCTAAAGCAGCACCTATAGCATTTGCAACTAGATAGTCATCTGGATAATAGGATGGCAAGTCCATTATTTCCCCAAGTATAGGAGCTAGAGCCTTTGCAGGTCCACCTATTATATTAATTGATTCAGGATCAATCTTTTTACCATATAATAATTCCTTTATTGTATATACGGGTTGGCTATTAATCTTATCTAGCAAGTAATCAACATTTTCTTTAATTATATTAGCCATTCTTTCTAAGAACAATTCGGCCGTTTGTTCTATGGATAAATCCAATTCTTGCCCTAATTTATTCATTGATTCCCTTGCTCTTTCCTTGAATTCTTCCCCGTATGATGTAAGACCTAGTGCAATCATTGCATCAGTAGGCGTGGCTTTTGGTCCACCCAAGGCATAAGGCTTTCCTTCCCTTTTGGGACCAATGACGATATCCCCATCTATTATATCTATACTAGAATCTCCACCTAAACCTATGGAGACGCTATATATAGAACGTACTAAAGTCTTGTACTTACCAATTTGTATTCCTAGTGGTTCAAATAAAGGGACTCCATCAGCTAAGAAAAATATATCTGTAGTAGTACCACCTATATCTAGAAGTATTCCATCTTTATCAGTAGGAAGAAGTGCGCTAATTCCCATAAGGCTAGCAGCTGGACCGGACAGAATGGTCTCTACTGGTTTTTCCTCGGCTGAATCTATTGTCATAGTTCCACCGTCTGCCTTTAATATAAAGAGTGGTGCATTTATTCCTTCTTCTTCTATGGATTTCTTAATGCTTCTTGCAAAATCATTAAATGTCTTATGGACTGCAGAATTTAAGTATGAAGTATATACTCTACGGGGAAAGTTCAGCTTGCCTGACATGGTATGTCCCATAATTATAGTTAGAAAATCCTTTTCTAGAATTTTCTTGATCGCAATTTCATCTTGAGGATTTCTTGTAGAGAATTTTGTCACAACCGCGCAGGATTCAATTCCTTTTTTCTTAAAGCTTTTGCTTATGTCTTTAATTTCCCCTGGGTCTAATTCTTCAACTACATTACCCCTATGGTCAATATATCCTGATATAAAGGCATTTTCATTTCCACAAGCTAGATTGTCATAAGACATTCCTGGGCCTGCTTGGATTACCATCCCTACCAGTGCAGTCTTTTTCTCAACTATGGCATTAGTAGATACTGTTGTACTTAAGTTAATACCTTCAATTTTAGATTTGTCAATGTCAATTAGAAGTTCTTTAATGGTTGAATCAATGGTGTTAAATATATTTTCTCTGTCTGTGGCTTTCTTTATTGTCTTGATTATTCTACCTTCTTCTATTATAACTCCATCAATATTAGTACCACCCATATCAATTCCTACAATCAATTTGAATTCTCCTTTAAAA
>CAZJCV010000047.1:0-14088 GCA_964544535.1 uncultured Lachnospiraceae bacterium
CGGTTAGCTTTAATTATATTTTAATTTCAGAACTTACTTATCTTGTGAAACAGAAGAAGAACCACAAATGGTTTTTCAAAAAGAATTGAGAACACGGTGCCATGAAAAGAATCTGTAAACATTACACTACAATTATTAATATAATCAATAAATTCGCTAGGTCCCGTTTGATAGGTGTCTTTTTCTTTTATATCTCCTAAATTGATTATTTCTAAATTGTTTTCTTTGGCAGTTTTCTTTATTTCTTTTTTATATTGGGTAGGAATACCTCCTAGGAAATATGTTAGTAGATATTTATCTTTGGGTTTATTGCTAGCTTCTTTGGCTATGGATAAACACTTTTCCTTGGTTAAAAGTAAAGTGGGGTCAGCCAAAACCGGAGACTCTCGACCCGTTAACTTCTTAATAATTTTAGCACCATCATCTTCTCTAACAGATAACTTATACATGCCAGAGATCCACTCTTTATAGTCTTCTATAAATTCTGGTTTAATTTCTGATACACCAAAACTTGGTGCATATGCTATTCTTTTATACTGTTCTGCAAAAGTCAGAAAAAAGAAAGACGTACCATGTAAATTATCAGGGTTCCAGACTTGATCACTACCAGTAATGAAATAATCATATCTATCAGAAAGATTCTCTGGAATATGCTTTTTTGATACTATATAATCCGTCTCATTTATATATGTTTTGCTAAATTCCATAAAGTTTTCTTTTCTATTTTTCATATCATTTTCATAAAAATTTAACTTTAATCTTGTTTTGATTTTTCTAAATAATACTTGTATTGAGGTGATATTACTTAGTTTTTTTTTAAAGGTATCTTGTTTTTTATTAAACCTATCAACTATGATAGTTTCAACCTTACACCCTAATTGATTAATGGATTCTTCTAATGCAAAATTTTGTAATCAGTTTCCATAGTTATGGTAACCATTGAGTGTTAGAATTCCTATTTTCTTATGTTTGTTAATCATATAAAATCACCTCTTTCTATTATTAGGTTTTAGTATTATCTCCTGATAAGCAACTGCAATTCCAATCATAGATACTATTATACTGATAAAAACTAGTCTTTTTGTGATAATTTATTGACCTCTGTTTTACCCTTTAATAAATTTTGGTACTTATAAATAATTAATTTAGCTATGTTTTGCGAACTATATTTTTTTATAGTTTCTTTTGAAATTACTTCCCTATTGTATTGTCTGGAGTTTTTATACATATATAACAATGCCTTGGTCAACTCTTCATGATTATCAACCTCTATTAATATACCGTTGCTCTCATTAACAAAATCTTCTGGCCCACCACAACTTGTTGCAATAACGGGAAGTCCTGCTGCCATTGCCTCAATATAAGCCACACCAAATGTTTCTGACTTAGATGCTAGTACAAAACATTGACACTCCTGCATTTTTTTTCCAATAATCCGTCTATCAACTAAGCCCTTTAGAAAAACTTGATTTGTTAAATTCAATTTACTAATTAGGCTTGCTAATGCTTTTCTTTCAGGTCCTTCTCCATAAATATATAATTTAACTTTTTTTTCATCTTTAAATGAATTATAAAAAGAATAAATTAATAAATCCATTCCTTTTCCTTTGATTAAACCACCAACAGAAATAAAATTGAAATCACTATTTGAATTGTCCTGGAAAGCATATTTAAATATAGATGTATCAACTATATTTGGTATTACCTCCACCTCTACTCCAAATTTCTCTTTTAATCTATCAGCAAATGGTTTACTAACTGCTATTACTTTATCCATATAAGAATATGTTCTTTCTCCCAAATCCTTATAATACTCACTTACAACATCTTGATTCATTCTAGAAAAATGTTCAGTATGCACCAATGGAATGTCCGTGTTCTTGAACACTTCGGCTGTTATGTGCCCTTTATTAATAAAATGAGAGTGTATTATATCTGGCTTCCCATATTTTATAATTACCTTTTCATACAATTTAATTAATAATCTCTTTTGTATTATATTTAAAATATTTCTTGGTAGCCTAACACTAACACAGGGAATATCTCTTATTTCCACATGAACTCCATCCTCATTAAAGCTTTGATAACCCCATTTTCTCCATTTTCGAATAGACCTGAGACTAGTAGCAATATAAACCACTTCAACACCAGCTTGAGCCAAAGCCTTTGCTTGATCAAATTCAAAGATTCCATCCATTTTGTATTTTTTAGTTGGATAACCTCTAGCTATAATAAAAACCTTCATTAACTTTCTCCTTTCTTTTCCAAATAGCAAACCCTATATTTCTGATAATACAATTATACTTTTCACAAAACACACTAAATAACAACAATTTGATGCTGTTATTCCAATCTATTATTAGGCTTTAGTACTATCCCTTGATAAGCAACCGCAACTCCCCAAAACACCCATAACCATTGACTGCCAATGTTTGAGCTTGAACTCATAGAACCAATTACAAACCCTACCATAAAGCACATTATACCCAATGACATAAACCTATCAACTTTGTCTTTTGAAAATTTATATTTTCTGTAAAAACTTACAAAAAGTTTTACATAAAATACAAGATACAAAACAAATATTATAAATCCATAAGCAACAAGAATTTCTGCCCACCAATTATGCATATTTAATATTTCAAAAGTTTCATTTCTTGCCCTATATTCCATCCAGTATTCAATATTCCCTGATCCTACGCCAAATCCTAAAGTACATGCCAAAAAATATAATCCATTTTTTATCAGGCTCATACGTATGCCATCAGAACCACTTTCAGAAGAAAAGTTAAAATTAAGATTCTCATTGATGGAACTAATTAAATTCGTTAAAATCTCGGGTTTAAATAAAACAACAACGAATGCGACACTAAACAAAATCAATAAACCATACCTTGTTTTTTTATATCTAATAGATAATATAACAAAAATCATTATTGATATTATAAGTCCCAATAAGTTTGCCCTTGATTTTGAGGCACCTATTAGCAAAACACTCGAAATTAACGACAAAAAATATAAGCCTTTTGCAACCTTACTTTTTGCATTCATTAGACATATATAGAAAACACAAACAGAAAACAACATAAATGTTGCAAAGTCATTTACATTTGTAAAAGAAGATACCGGAAATTTGTTTATAGTGTACCATCCTAACCTATCAAATTCTAAAAACAAATAGTTTCCTGTAAATATTTCATACCAGCCTATAATCATATGCATCCCTATAATAATTGATGCCGCCCTAAATGCTTTCAGTATATCCGATTTCTCTATAAGGTATTTTGAGAATCCAATATATATAATTAAACCATTTACAAGAAAATATAATGACTTTGACCATCCAGTATAATCCTTCACCCACGCTAAAGAAAAAAATGCATAAATAACCCAGACTGTCATAAACCCTATTGAATAATAGTTCTCCTTCTGTTTATTTATTTTTATTTTTCTTTCTTTAAGCAAATCCCTAAATAATATAAAACTTAATAACAATATACAAGCTCTAAAAGGATATATATGAAAAAAACCTATATTCACGGCAAAAATTTCGCTTTTTATAATCAATGCTGTCATTATAGTTGCATAAACTGTCTTTTTTGCCATAATCTAATACCCATATTCCCTTTCAATGTTTTCGAATCATTTATATTCATATAAAATTTGTTCTATATTATCTTTGTAAAGAACATGCTATATCCTTCTTATGGTCCTTCTATTTATTGCATTTATAACCATTTGGTTCAGCAAAAACGTATTATAATATTATAATAATTTAGTTAGCCATATTTCAAATTATTCCAGCATAAATCTTCAACCTTTTATTCTATTGCTTTTCAATAATATCAGCTATTCTTTTACTAGCAAATCCATCTCCATAAGGATTACTAGCATTACTCATTCTCTCATATTCGCCTTTGTTTTCTAATAAAGTTTTACATGTATTATAAATAACACCTTCATCTGTCCCTACCAGTTTCAACGTCCCAGCCCTTATACCTTCTGGCCTTTCTGTTGTATCTCTCATTACAAGAACTGGCTTACCTAAACTAGGGGCTTCTTCTTGTATTCCACCACTATCAGTTAGTATCAAGTATGATTTTGCCAAAAAATTATGAAAATCCAACACATCTAAAGGCTCAATAATCTTTATTCTATCACAACAACCAAGAACTTCATTAGCCGCTTCTCTTACAACTGGATTCATATGGATTGGATATATTGCTTTTGTATCTGGGTACTCATCAATAATTCTTTTTATTGCCCTAAACATGTGTCTCATTGGTTCGCCTTGATTTTCTCTCCTGTGTGCTGTTATCATAATTAATCTACTATCAGCCGCCCATTCTAATTGTTCATGATTATAATCATATCTAACTGTAGTTTTAAGAGCATCTATCGCAGTATTACCTGTTACATAAATAGAATCAGGCTCTTTACCCTCTTTGATTAAATTGTCTTTTGCCATCTCGGTTGGTGCAAAATTATACATTGATATTATACTAACCGCTTGACGATTGAATTCTTCTGGATATGGAGAGTATATATTATAAGTTCTAAGTCCTGCTTCAATATGTCCCACTGGTATCTGCATATAAAAACAAGCTAGTGCTGTCACAAATGTTGTAGATGTATCACCGTGTACTAATACTACCTCTGGCTTAACTTCTTCTAGTACACTCTTCATCTTCTCTAATATATTTATTGTAACATCAAACAAAGTTTGTTTTTCTTTCATTATTGACAAATCATAGCCTGGAACCACTTGAAATGCTTCTAATACTTGGTCTAACATTTCCCTATGTTGCCCTGTTACACAAACAACTGTATCTAGTTTATCTCTTGTCTTTAATTCTTTTACTAAAGGACACATTTTAATAGCTTCTGGTCTTGTCCCAAACACAACCATCACTTTTTTCTTCATTTGCTAACCTACCTTACTATAATTTATACACTCCATCAAAGTTACATATATTTTTAGTGTCAAGTATTAATTTATCTTTAATCAATTCCATATTGTCTTTAATATGATCATGACCTATCATAATAACAAGAATTTCAATTTCATTAAAAAAATCTTCAAAGTTCATAAACTGATGATCTACGATTCTAGTCTTAACAAATGGGTCATATACTTTTACTCCAAATGCCAAGTGCTCATCCATTCTTTCTAATAGTTGAAGCGTGGGACTTTCTCTTGTATCATCAACATTTTCTTTGTATGTTAATCCATATAATCCCACTTTAGTGATCTCACTAATATTATGTTCTCTCATAATATCGCGGATCCTAGATAACACATGCGTAGGCATAGAGTCATTAACTTTTCTTGCTGTCAATATTAAATTGGTTAAGTCTGGATAGTCGCCTACTAAGAACCAAGGATCAACAGATATACAATGTCCACCTACACCAGTACCTGGTTGTAGTATATCAACTCTTGGATGTTTGTTAGCAATTCGTATAATTTCATATACATCCATATTATCCGACCTGCAAATTTTAGCTAGTTCATTGGCAAAAGCTATGTTAATATCTCGATAAGTATTTTCTATAACCTTTGTCATTTCTGCAGTCCTTATATCTGTTAGAATAATCTCGCCTTTACAAAAGCTAGAATATAAATCTTTTACCTTTTCACCAATTTCAGTTTCATCTGCACCAACTGTTCTAGAGTTATGTTCCATCTCATAAATCATATTCCCTGGTATTATTCGTTCAGGTGCATGTGCAAGATGTACATCTTCGCCTATCACATATCCTTTGCTTTCTATCTCAGGACGAACATACCTGTCTATTGTGCCTGGTGAAACAGTAGATTCGATAATTAATATTGCTCCTTTTTCACAGACTTCTAGTATGCTATGTACTGCTGAAATCACATATCTAGGATCTAGTTTTTTAGTTTCTTTAATATATGGAGTGGGTACTGCTATAATATAAGTATCAGTTTTTTGATACTCCGTTGAGAATTTTGCACCATTTGAAGTGGCTTCTTGAAATAATTCCTCTAGGCCCTGCTCTTCAAATGTTAATTTCCCCTCTTGAAGAGATCTAACTAATTCTTCGTTATAATCTGTTCCTACTACTTCAACTCCACTTTTTGCAAACATTAATACTGTGTTCTTTGTCTGATCTAATAATCCTTAGACGTTTTAAATACCAGAAATAAACGAGTATAAGTGAAAAGTTTGTTGCTATTAAAGGGAAATACGGGATGAACAATATATCGATCACACAAAGATAAAATATAATTAAATCAAATTTACTTTTTTGTCTCTTGCTAATATTAGTTATCGCTTCCATAAATTAATATATTCACCCCTCAATCAAGTTAATAAACTGCTGCCCTACTGTTTGAATGTTGTATTTATCAAGGTTAATTGTTACTTGCTTTTCATAATTGCCTTTTATAAACTGCAAAAATACATCTTTAGGAATATTATTTTGGTTAAAAGATAAAATTGGTCGCTTTGTTAGTGCATAGTCTATTAGCTTTGATGGAGATTGTACCGATAAAGTATTTTCTAGGTTAATCAAGAAATCCATGCCGCTTAACTCATATATACATTCCTCACGTGGTATAAATGGATGTATCACTAGTTTTTCTCCCAGTATTTCTGTATATTTTAATAGGATATTATTAAAAACATTGCTTTCTATTGAAGTGTAAACCACAAATTTGAATTTAAAATCCAATGTAGTGAGATATTTAAGAAAGCTACTAGGGTTTCTTATATCTTCGTAAAATCGTCCTGCAAAGGCAAATGTTGGAACATCATTATTAATATATTTTTTTATATTTATCTTATCGAAATTAAACCCTTGAGGGATAACTCTAATCTTACTAGGGTCAACATATTGGGAATAATAATCCACAGCCTCTTCAATCGGTGTACATATATAATCAAAGGCTGCAAAAGTATTTTCTTGAACTCGTTTGAAATACCAAGCCTTATCCTTTTTTTTGTAATTATAAAACGGATCGCCGTTGTCACAAATCGAGATAATTTTTTTATCTGAATTTCTAAGTTTCTTAGCAACGGCCATATGCACATAAAAGGGAGTTCCAATTGAGATTACGCAAGTATAGCTTTCTAAATTTATGTTTTTTATAAAATAATCCCTATGTGTAATAATGAATTTCTCACCAATGAAATATCTTATAGGCAATTTTAGTTTTTCAGTTGTTTTATTATGCTGTTTGTTTTTAACTTTCAAAGGAGTATTATCGTTTATAATGCGGTCATAGTACTCTCTTATTTCTTGATGTTTCACAAATTTTTTAATACTACCAATAATTATATCTACTACATACCCTCTTTTTACTAGTTCGTTGTATAACTCGTAGGCTCTAAAAGCACGAGGATTGTTTTCGGGATAAAAACTGTGTGTTGTTATAAGGATTCGTTTTGACATTCCATTAGCTCCTATTAAATATTTTCTAGAAAAGATTTTACTGCATTTTTAAATTCTTCTTCTTCTGCATATACCTCTTCCATAAACTTATCACAATTTTGATATAGTTTATCCCAATCTACTAAGTGGTAATATTCATACAGTTTATCCCTCATGGTCTCATCTTCTAGATCAAATGTAAAACCAAAGCCGTTACTAACAGCAACTTCCTCCATGTATGTATCAGGACAAACTAATATGGGTATCCCTAATTGGGCTGCATAATACAGTTTATTTGATAATGCATAATCTAAAAGTGGTGTGTTGTTTCCATATAAATTCATAATGATATCTGCATCATAATAAAAGTCAAGCGTTTTTCTGGGAGGAAATCTGTCATGTAAGTATACGTTTGTAATATTATTTTCTTCACAGTATTTTTTTAATATGTTAGAACCCGAGCCGATAAATTGAATTAAAAAACGATTATCATTTGCAAAACATGCTAACACCCTTTTGTATTGTTCAAAGAACCTCATACCACCTATGCAGGATATGACTAACTGTTTATCCTTTTTTTTCTCTCTTGCCCTAAATATGTTGACCTGCTCTTTAGTTATATTTTGAGAATTATGTACAACATAGTACTTGCGTTCCGGTAAAAATGTTTTAAAAGCCTTTGAAGAGATTACCGCCATAGCGGAACTATCCAACACGTCTTTTTCCGCATTAAAATACCATTTGTTATTTTCTTTATAATAATCTCTAATATCTACTATGTACCTGCCTTCATATTTCTTTTTTAATATATGACCAAGCAAAACAGCTACATTTCCAGTAAGTAAAATAACACCATCATAACTTTCATTTTTCAATATTTTACTAGCAAATTTACGAAACTTTAAATATCCTTTAAGTCTCTTTATTTTTGAGGCATCGGCTTTAATAGGATACTTCATAGAGTAATGATTTGTAGCACCACAGTTTTCATCAATATCTTTACGATCCCAATATACTATGTCATACTCATTGTCAAGTAGTTCAATATATTTGTATAGGTATGGTGCTGCTTGAATATTACTCAAACCAACAAAACAAATTTTCTTTTTATCCATTTTGATCAGACCTCACTTTACTTCAGATATTACAAGTCTCATTTTACCACTAGTAGTCCTAGGTATTGTATCTACATATTTATAATCTATTCTCATATTTTTCCCTAAGCGTTCTCTTAAGGCCTTTGTTGTTTTTTCTTCATCAAGACTTGTATACGTATCTGTTTTAACTATACATATCACAATATGATTTATATCTTTTTGTATAATTTGTGCTTCTCTAATTGACATAATATCTTTAAAAATCAGACTTAAAGCAGCAGATGATATTCGAGTGTTATCTTCAAGTACTACAAACTCATTTGCTCTTCCATGGATTTTATCAACTACACGCCCTCCAATATCATCATTATTATGATCATATTTATTTATGATTACCTGATCACCAGTATCATATCTTAGAAGAGGCATTGCCCAATTTGATAAAGTTGTACCTATAATAGAATATGTTGTTTTACTATTATGAATAAACTCGACTACTGAAAAATCTTCGTCAACGCATAATTTACCATCTTTTCTCTGTGAAATATTCGCTACTCCCTCAGTCAATCCATAATGCTGGTAAGCTCTTGTATTAAAGGCTTTATAAATCAAGTCGTTCTGATATTCATATAGGTTTTCCGAACCGATAGTAACATATTTCATATCCAACTTAATTCCATTAGCTAACAAACAGGAAGCCAAATTTGCCAAATTGGACGGATATCCATGCAGCCATTTTATATTTCTCTTTCGTATTTCTTCTGCATAATAAGGTGCATTTTGTTCGTTGATATGGTATCCACTAAAAAATATCTGTTTACCGGGTGTGTTATATCGCCAAAAAGGTGCTTTCTTGTTCTCAATTGGTACTATAGTTTTTCCACCAAAATTTCCGCACCACATATCAATACCGATTCCTAAATTACGTCTATATCTCCACCAAACTGCCCATTGTTCAGCTTCTTCTTCATCAGTTGTATAAAATGGAAGCCCACTACCAGTCGTTCCACCAGTAGGATGTATCTTTAATTTAGATTTCGGTATGGATGTAGAAATAAAGCTATTAATACTATTTTTTACATCATCTTTATTAAGAATCGGTATAATCTTTAAATCATCTACTGTCTTTATTTCTTTATAGTTTATACTTTTCTCATCAAAAAGGTTTTTGTAATACGGTACCGTCTCATAACAATGTTTAATCATCCTTTGTAATTTTTTATCCCTATATTGAATAAGTTGTTCATAAGTCCATTCGTTTCTGGTCTCATAATCATTTAAGTAATTCCAAAAGTGTTGACTATATCGCTTTTTTACTATTCGTTTACCTTGCATATGGCAGGCAATATTTTGTATGATTATCGGTAATTTATAGTATACATCCATCTTATTCATTAATTATACACCTCCTAGTGTGGTGCACTTTTAATACGTAGTTTCAGTAAAAGCTTAATAGCACGCTGTCGACTTAGTACCCATTTTGTATTAAGTGTATTTCGTAAGTTACTGCTTACATATTTATAAACTGGAAGCCCTTTTTTCTTACGTCTATTCTTTTTAAACCATTTAATATACGTAGCATTATCCATACTTGAATATGGAGTAAGTTTTTTTATCTTACTACACTCTTTTGCTGCGATACTTTCGATAAATTGTATCTCTTGTTTTTCAGGCTTATATTCAAACCAATGGCATATAAGTTCTTTACCATTCCACTCTACAGCCAACTGTAATTTTGCTATGCTAGGGAATTTTAACCTGTTATCAAAGTACACACCATCAGGAATGAACCAATTTCCTAAGCTATATACTATCGGTACACCCTTGTAGTATTCAATGCCATTTACACAATGTGGATGGTGTCCAAATACACCTTCAGCTCCTGCATCTATCATCAATTTGGCTAACTCTCTATGCATTGGTTGCGGATATAACTCCAATTCATAATTCCAGTGTGGTAAAGCGATAATTTTCGCATTAGGATAATTGAATTTTGTATTTTCTATGCATCTCAATACCCATTTAGCTGACAGAGGATTACATCCACCTTTTTTTGTATCAGCATATATACAACTTATTACATCCCATCCGAATGAGAGAAAAGCATATTGCTGGTTTTCGATATTAATAATTGCTGGCTGACCTGATTCTTCCAAATTATCGCCAGCCCCACATCTAGCAATATTGTATTTGTCTAATACTTCTTTTGTATTTTGAAAAGCTTCAGGAACATCAGTTATATGATTATTACCGATAGATACCACTTTTACATTTAAATATTTTAAAAAGTTTATAACACTTTCATCATTAAAAAGTTTTGTTTCTTTAGTAGACACAGAATTTTCAGGGACTATTGCACCTTCCAAATTAGCAACTACTATATTGCGTTTAAATGCTTCTGGTAAATCTATAATCCTTGGATGTACATCTTTTGTGACTGCAATATCTCCTACAAAAATCATTTTCCAATACCCTCAATCAATAATCTATGACTAAGAAATGCATCTTGAATAACTGAATTTTCCGTTTGTCCTTTGATTACCTTATAAATATACTCATACTCATTTTTTATGCCCTTATCCTGTCTGAGCTTAAATTTAGTTTTTTCCAAATTCCCATATTGTTTCATTCTGATATAATTATCCATCTCACAAACTACACTATTGGAAAATACCCTTAACTGTTCTTTGGAGTATTTCTTTGATCCCATAGATGTATATATGATAGTACCAATTGCCCCAGATTCGAACTTAAGGGATATTATTGCATTGTCTTTCATTGGATATGCCTCATTTTGCGCAAAACTTACATCTAATGATAATAGTTTGCTACTGTCTAGATATTGTATTACATCAACGAAATGACATGCCTCTCCAATTATCCTACCCCCACCTGCTTCTACATCATGTACCCAATGTTCATTTGGAATATAACCTGCATTTGCAATGTAGTCATACATTGCTGGAATCTTATCTGTTTTAAGATTCTTCTTTATTTGTTGTATCAACGGAGCATGCCTCCGATTAAGGCCGCAAAACAGTTCATTTTTTGAATTTCGATATGCACGTTCTATTTTATCCAATTCCTCTAAAGTTAAACACAACGGTTTCTCACAGTAAACATGTTTACCTGCATTCAATGCTTCGACTATAAATTTGGCATGGCTGTTATGTTGAGTGGAAATTACTATTAAGTCAACATCTTCATCATTAAGAAGCTTTGTATAATCATTAGTTACATAATCAAATGGAAAAACTTCTTTTGCTTGAGCTGCACCAACACCACCTGTTGTTGCCAAGGCTCTAAAGTGATACAATCCCGTATTGTTCATAATTGGAAGGAGGGTCGTTTTTGTAAAATTACCTGCCCCGATTAATCCAACTGAAAGTAGTTTTTTTTCAGATTTTGATTTTATAGTACTTGTATATATCGTATCATCAAGCTTTCTTTCTTTTGCAGGGTATTTAAGCAATATCCCAATATATTCCTCTTTGCTTTTATTAGTGGATATCATTTCATAAGCTACATCTGCATTTTCAAATTCTATTTCATGTGTAATCAAGTCTGAGAAGTCAGCCTTTTTTTCAGAAATGAGACGAATGAATTCTTCAAGGTTTCTCCCCTCAGTAAAGCGAACATATCCGATTGGGTAATCTATACCTTTTTCTTCATAATTTGAATCATAACGCCCCGGACCATATGATCTTGCAATAGTAAAGGTTAATTCCTTACCATAGTATGGTCGCCTGTCAATATTCATCTGGGTTACACCAATCATACAAATAATCCCTCGATCACGTGCTATCGCCGCTGCTAGGTCCATGGGACCATTACTGTTAGCAGCTGCTGTGATGATTACTTTATCTACACCCCTGCCTTTAGTCAATGATTTAGTAATATCTGCCGCACTATCGTCATTAGAATTTATAAACGCCTTTAGATTTGTCTTTTGTAATGATTTGTCTTTAATGTCATATCCTATAACATCACACCCGTAAGCATTTAAGATACGCGAAGTAATATGGCCCAATAGTCCGAGCCCAATAACAGCAACAGTCTCACCAGGTACTACCTTTGCTTGGTGAATACCTTGAAGTGCAATTCCGCCTAAGGCACACAATGCTCCTTGCCGATAGTCAGTCATCGTATCTGGAATTTTTGCTATTAGATTTTTATTAACACGGTTAATTTCACTATGGTATGCCTGTCCAGCCATGGCAACAATGTCTCCTACTGAAATGTCTGTAACTCCTCTTCCAACTTCCACCACTTTACCAACACCTGAATACCCCATTGGCATTGGCTCATTAAGACGAGTAAATGCACTCTCGATTGTTGTTAATATCCCATCAGTGGACATTTTCTCCATAACCTTCTGTACTTGATCTGGTCTTTCCATTGCTTTTTGAATTAAATTTTTTCCGCCAAATGAAGTAAGGCTTCTTTCTGTTCCGGCACTAACCACGGAATAAAGGGTTTCTACTAATACATAATTATCTTTCACTGTAGGAGCAGGAGTTTCTATTAATTTAACCGAACCATCGTTAACCATCAAAAATAATTGCTTCATTATTTTACCTCACCTCAAATATTCTAATTTTTCTCATAATTTACTTCTTCGGTAGCGCAGCTTCTAACATTGTTTGTCCATACTCTAGTATATCTGCTATCCTCTTACTTGCAAATCCATCACCATAAGGATTACTAGCATGGCTCATCTTTTCATACTCATTTTTATCTTCTAATAACTGTTTAAATGTTTTATAAATCATTTCTTCATCAGTACCTACCAATTTAAGAGTTCCAGCAGCTATTCCTTCTGGTCTTTCTGTTGTATCTCTCATTACAAGAACTGGTTTCCCTAGGCTTGGGGCTTCTTCTTGAATACCACCACTATCGGTTAATATTAAATATGATTTTGCCAGAAAGTTATGAAAATCTAATACTTCTAGGGGTTCGATAATTCTTATCCTATCGCAATCACCAAGAATTTCATTGGCTGTTTCTCTGACAATTGGATTCATATGGATAGGATAAATCGCTTTTATATCAGGATGCTCATCCATAATTCTTTTGATTGCCTTAAACATATGTCTCATCGGCTCACCAAGGTTTTCTCTTCTATGGGCAGTTATCATAATCAGTCTACTATCTGAAGCCCATTCTAACTGTTCGTGAGTATAATTATCTCTAATTGTTGTCTTAAGAGCATCAACAGCAGTATTACCTGTTACATAAATAGAAGATACATCTTTGCCCTCTTTGATTAGGTTATCTTTTGACATTTCAGTAGGTGCAAAATTATATTTAGCTATAATACCAACAGCCTGGCGATTAAATTCCTCAGGATATGGAGAGTATATATTATAAGTCCTAAGTCCTGCTTCAACATGCCCTACCGGAACTTGCATGTAAAAACATGCCAATGCTGTTACAAAAGTTGTAGATGTATCTCCATGAACTAAAACTACATCTGGTTTCACTTTTTCTAAAACAATCTTCATTTTATCTAAAATATTTATTGTTACATCAAATAAAGTTTGCTTATCTTTCATAATAGATAGGTCATAATCAGGTGTAACATTAAAGGCAT
>CAZJCV010000048.1:0-13427 GCA_964544535.1 uncultured Lachnospiraceae bacterium
AGGCTTTAAACGTTCTGATTTAGGTAAGAGACTTGCTAGACTTCAAAGACTCGTTAAGGAGTTTGATATTTCTGTATTAATTATTATTGACGGATGGGAGTCATCAGGAAAAGGATATGTTATTAATGATTTGATGCGTGGTTTAGATCCGAGGTCTAGTAAGGTTCAATTGGTTGAGAAGCCAAGTGACCAAGAGAGTTCTAAGCCATTCTTATGGAGGTTCTGGAGGAAGATACCAAAGAAAGGTGATATTGCAATATTTGATAGAAGTTTCTACTATAAGGCTATGAATGATCTTAATATTTCGGAAGAAGAACTTGAAAGAGATATTACAGATATTAGTGCAATGGAGAAGCAACTTTTTGATGACAACATGGTTATAATAAAGTACTTTTTAAATATTTCTGAAGAAACTCAAAAAGAAAGAATTGAGAAATTAAAGAAAGATGAAAATGGTGAATTTTTTATAATAGAAGAAGACATATATCAAAATAATAATTACAATAAGTATCTAGAGCATTTTGAACGTATACTTGAACTTTCTAACTTTAATTTTAGTCCTTGGAGAATGGTTCCAGCAGAGAATCGCAAGTTAGCCTCTAAGTATATACTTGGTAAGTCTGTTGATTTGATTCAACAAGGGATAGATATATTTCTAGCAAGAAATCGTAAGAAAAACTCTGAAAAAAAGGCTATAATATATGAAGATATTATAGGAAAACTTGATTTAAGTTTGAGCGTTTCAGATGAGTTTTATGATGATAATATTAAGAAATTACAAAAAGAAGCTAGAGACATAGCTCTTCAGTTTTATATAAAAGGAATTCCTTGTGTGCTGGCTTTTGAAGGAATGGATGCTGCAGGTAAGGGTGGAGCTATTGAAAGATTAACTAGATATATGGATCCAAGAGGCTATGAGGTTATACCTACTTCTGCTCCAGATGAAACTGAACTAAGTTATAATTATTTATGGCGTTTTTATAGAGACTTTCCTAATGAAGGAAGGATTTCTATCTTTGATAGAAGTTGGTATGGTAGAGTAATGGTAGAAAGAATTGAAGGTTTTGCAGATGAATATGAGTGGAAAAGAGCCTATGATGAAATAAATCAAATGGAAAAACATCTTCATAATTTTGGAACTCTTGTCCTGAAATTTTTTATATGTATAGATAAAGATGAACAATTAGAAAGATTTAAGGATAGGGAAAAAGAAGCAAATAAATTATATAAGATTACAGATGAAGACTGGAGAAATAGAGATAAGTGGGACGAATATATAGTTGCTATGAACGAAATGCTTGTTAGAACTAATACAGAATATGCTCCTTGGATAATTGTTGAAGGTAATGACAAACAATATGCTAGGCTTAAAGTTTTAGAAAAGTTTATTGAATATGGAAGAAGAATATTAGCATGAAAGGAAAGGCGTTATGTTAAAAAATGAAATTCTTCAAAATATAGTAAGAGAAAATAAGGGCATAATTCAGACATCTGATGCGGTAGAAGCTGGCATATCAAAAGCAAGTCTATATAAGTTTTTAAATGAATATAATTTTGATAAGATAGCTCACGGTATATATGCTCGTGAGGATATAACTATAGACCATATGTATATTATTCACCTTAGAAGCAAACAAGCTGTTTTTTCACATGATACAGCGCTTTATCTTCATAAGATGACTGATAGAAGAGTAGAACCAAATAAGTATTCAGTAACAGTTAAAACAGGCTACAATCCATCTAATCTAAAGACAGATGGTTTAAAAGTATATACAATAAAATCAGATCTTTACCCAATCGGCCTAACATATGGATTAACTCCCTTAGGTCATACTGTAACAGTATACAATATAGAAAGAACTATATGCGATATACTTAGAAGTAGAAATAATTTAGATAGGGGTATATTACAAGATGCCTTAAAAAATTATGCAAAAAGAACAGATAGAAATATAAAGTTATTAATGGAGTATGCAAGAATTTTTCATATAGACAAGTTACTTGTTAAGTATCTAGAAATTCTTTTATAATTTTTATTAGAAATATATAAGGATTTAAATTTTATAAAAAGGGGGAAGTTATGGAAGCGAGATTTACCATTGATTCATCAATGTCAAAGGAGGATTACCGTAAGTTTTTATACACTTCTATATTTCGAAAGAGTAGGGTAAGAATTATAATTCTTTTATCAACATGTTTGCTTGCTAGCTTTATAATTGCCTATGATGATGGCTTGAACTTCATGGTTTTTTTAATTGCTATGTTCTTATTTGTGGTTTTCATATTTAGTGCTATTGTTTTTAGTATAGAAAGAAGATACTCACAGCGAATTAAAACAGATAAAACTGATACTTTCAACAGCACACACAAACTAATCTTTTTTGAAGATAAGCTAGTAACAGAAAGTATATCACCTAAATCACAAGGTGAATTAAAATATGAGCAATTTTATGAATTAATTGAAACAAATGATTACTGGTATTTCTATATGACAATTAATCAAGCGTCGTTATTAAGTAAAAGAAACATCAGAGAAAGCTCATATAATGTAGAAGAGTTTGGAGAATTTATAAGAGAAAAATTTAAAGATAGATACAAAAAAATATAACACAAAGGGAATATCCCCTTTGTGTTATTTACAATTTTGCATTAATTCATTAGGTGGTACTGGTTTGGCAAATAGAAAACCTTGACCATTTAGACATCTTAGTTCCTTTAAAAAATCCAACTGTTCTTCACTTTCAATTCCTTCAGCAATGACATCATAACCCAAATCCTGAGATAAGGTAACAAAAGCTTTAATAATTGAGCATGTTTTGCTATTACCTGGTATCTTTTTAATTAGACTACGGTCAAATTTAATTATATCAACTGGAAGATCTTCCAAGTGTGATAAAGATGAAAAGCCTGTTCCAAAATCATCTAAGGCAATTTTTATTCCTAAATCTTTTAAGGTTTTGAGATTTTCAAATGCTATATTTGCATTTGGTATTATAGCTGTTTCGGTAACTTCGATTATTACTGTACTTAGGTTAACATTAGAAGATTTAATTATATCCAATAATTTCTTAAAATGCTTGTCATGTATTAAAGATTTTGCTGATAGATTGATAGATATAGAATAGTTATGAATCCCTTTGTCTTCCCAGTTTTTTTTGTGTTCCAAAGCTGTTTTTACAATCCATTGTTCAAGTTTGTATATTTGATTTGTGCATTCTGCAACTGGTATAAAAAAAGCAGGTGAAAATATTTGACCTTTTTTGTCTTTTAGCCTTGCTAGAGCTTCTGCTCCAATTAATTCACCTGTTATAAGATTATATTGAGGCTGAAAGTAAATCATAAATAAATCATTTTCTAAGCCTTCTTCAATATAATAAATCATCGATAAAAACGAATCAGATTTTTCTTTTGAAGAAAATTCTATACTATTTTTATCAAGTTCTAAAGACGTTTCTATAAATTTTATATAGTTGTCTTTTAACTTATAATTAATATAATCGATATAGTCCATATTTTTCTCCTATTATGTCATCACAATATAAATTCTACATTAGAATATGAAAAAACTCAAGACACTTTGAACCTTTTCCATGTTTTTCCGTCGAATTATGCGAATTTCTATATTTTCAATAAGACAAATGTAAAAAAATCTCAAAAAACAAGTTAAGATTGGTTATTTGTGTTAAAAAACATACTAAAACTTAATCATTTTTACTTAATAACATTAAGTAAAAATGATTAACTTCGACATTATTAACATATTAAATTAAAATTTATTTATACATATTCACTTTATGTTTTGATAATTGGATATATAAGATTATTAAAGCCTGTAGTATATATGATCCTACAGACTTTAATAGTTCTTTGACTATGCTAAATATATGAAGATTTTCTTATAAATCAGTCAAAATTTCGTCTGTTGCTATCACAGTATTTGTTTCTATGACAAGGATTATATTTATCATAATCATTACATTTATCACATGGTTTATTTATATTATAAGGATCATCTTTTTTATTTGGTTTTTTATCTTTTGGATGTTTTTTCTTTGGACATAAGAATGAAGTTCCAAGGAATAAGCCTAACAGGAAAAAAGCTATGATTAACAAAATAAGTATTACAATTAAAAATATGAGAAATAAAATACCCAAAATTCTACACTCCCTTACAATATTCTATATTAAAGTATATGTATCGACATAAATAATGTGCGCAACTTATTTTAATGTTGAAAACAAGGCCTTCCTCCTATATACTTAAATTAAGTACTAACAAATTTTATTATTCTTATAGAAATAGGTGAAATAAAAACGTGCAAAAAGAAGAAGAAAATCAGGAGTTTTTTACTATAAAGTTTGATGTTTTTGAAATGAAATATAAAGGTGCTTTTAAAGATTCTAACCTACCTATTATTAATTTTGATAAGAAATATTACAATAGATATAAAGAGTTAATTAATGACTGTTATTATGAAATGAGAGAAGCGCTGAATATTCAGCCCTATAAAGCATATTGTCCAAGCCTTGAAGAACTAATGGAGGAGAAGGATAATATTTTTTTGCATATGGATAAGGATGAAATAGTATGTACTGCTTCTTGTGAAGATAATGAAGTTACTAATGTGGCGGTGAATTTGAAGTATCAAAATCGTGGATATGGCCGCAAGATCTTAGACTATGTTATTAGTTATCTTCAAAAACAAGGACATTCTACTATAAGATTAACAGCTCTAAAGTGGAATAAAAAAGCTATTTCTCTTTATGAATCAACTGGATTTAAAATTACAAACGAAACAACAGTTGTAGGTATATGCAGTAAGGACAAAAATGGTGATTGGTCATTTGAACTCACCTCAACAGGTGGTTTTTCTATAAGATAAGAAGTTAATTCATGATAATATGACAAGAAGAGACATGCCTTAAAGATTATATCTTTGAAACATGTCTTTTTTTAATGCCATTTGACAGATAAAGTAAATAATAAATTTTAATCATCCCCACATATTGACAAAATATATAGAAGAAAAAGGTTATAATACAGTAAATAGTAAATACTTTAGAAAAAGCACTTTAAGGGGTGAGCTTATAATTGAAGTACAAAGAAAGTGAACGTGAAACACTTAATTTATGCATATCATATAGAACCATATCAATTGTTGTATTAACTATAGTATATATATTAATTTGGAATAAAGACATTACATATTCAAAGATACTAATTATATTAGGAATGATTTTATCTAGTTTTTGGGGAACATATTTATATAAGAATAATTACCCTAATAATAACAATGTTATTATTTTGACAATTATAATGGAAAGTTTAGCATATATAGTTTTTATTATTCTCTCAGGAGGTATTTTAAGTCCCTATTTATGGTACTTTATTAATTTATTAATTATTATTATGGCACTAAAGCCTTTTGCTATATATTCAAACATAGTGTCTGCTAGCTTAATGATTTTGATGTTAGTGTCAGTACTTGTTCCTAAGAAGTTAGCAACTGTAAGTAACTTATATAGTCAAGCATATTCTGATATTAATACTGTATTAGCTTTTGTGGTTGTATCTATAGGTTTTTATCTTTTGTTAAAGAGTTATGACAAGTTATTACAGGGAAGAACAAAGCTGTGTGAGCTTAACAAGAGTCTAGAGTTATCAAAGAAGTGTAGCGACCATGCATTAAGGCATACTATGAACGTATATGATGCACTTAACTTGTTTAGCCTGTCTAATCCACGTAAGGTAATGGACGAGCTTAACTCTACCTTATATAGGACTATTGCAAAATCAGGATGTGCCCTGTTCAAGGTTAACTCCTTGTGCGATATAGAATATTATTCACATAAAGGCATTACTATAGGACATGAAAATACTATGGCTAAGTTAATTTTAGATGTTTTAAAGCTTACAAGCCATGATTCATTGCCTAATGATATAAAGATAAAAGATGAACTTTATAGTATTAAATATATAAAAAACAAATCAAACATATTAGCTGTATTATTTGTGAAGATGACAAGTGAGAATGTAAATGAGAATGATCAGGAGCACTATCAATTTGAAAGAAAGTTTTATTTACACTTTGTTAAGATAATTATGCAGGAGTTAGATATCCAATCTATGGTTGAATTCTATATAAAAAGTGAAGAGCAAAATCGTATAGCCTGTGAAATACATGATACAGTAGTGCAAAAACTTTTTTCTATAAGTTTAAATGTTAGCAATTTAAATGCAAATATAGTAGATATTCCTATTGAAGAAGCTAAGACAAGTTTAAAAAACATATTAACGACAACTAATTCCACAATGAAAACTCTTAGAGAAGCAATATACGGTATTAGATGGGACTTAACAGAAGAGGAGTCTTTTCAATACAAACTTGCAAGATATATTGAGGAAGCTGTAGATATGAATAATACTCATATATCCTTTGATTTAGATGAAGATTTAACTTCTTTGACATCTAACAAAAAGACTGCACTTTACAGAATTATATGTGAATCTATAAACAATGCAATAAGGCACGGTAATGCAACTGAAATACTAATCAATGTGGGTGTGAATGAAGGTTTTGTTACTGGAAGTATTAAGGATAATGGAAAGGGATTTGATAAGAAGGCTATAGCTAGGGACAGGCAAGGAATAAGGAATATGTATATGTTAACGGGGATTTTAAAGGGGTCTTTATGTATTGATTCAGAGAAAGGGAAAGGTACAAATATAAACTGTAAAATTCCAGTTTAACTAAGACTATGATGTATATATAATTTCTCTACAAATACTATTATTAAGAAAGGATAAGATATGATTTTGATTTTGGATGATCATCCACTGGCCCGCCAAGGTTTATCATCTTTAATAAAAAATTATAAGGAAGATGAAAGCATAACTGAAGCAGGTACAGTTAAAGAGTCTATTTTAATTATGAAGAAGAATACTGTTGATTTAGCTTTTGTAGATATTAACTTGGGTAGTGAAAGTGGCTTTTCTTTAATAAGATGGATAAAAGATCGAAAGTTAAAGACTAAGATTTTTGTTATAACTTCATCTTCAAGACAGTGTGATTTTAATTATGCCCAAGACTTAGCAGTTGATGCTTATGTTCTAAAAGAGGCATTTATTGATGAAATAGCCTATGGTTTAAAAACTGTTGAAAGAGGTGGTAAGTTCTTTTCCTCAGCAATCATGGAAAGTATCAACAAAAAATCTAAAGATGAGAAAGATATAGAATCATTAACTAAGCGTGAACTTGATGTTATATCTTTAATAAGCCTAGGATATAGTAATAAAAAGATCGCAATGACCTTGTATATTTCTGAAGGCACAGTTAAAAAACATATAACAAATATTCTGTCCAAGTTAAACTTAAAGTCAAGAGTGGATGCAATAATATTTGCAAATAAAAACAGCTACTTAGTGCAATATGCCATAAATAAATCTTATAAAACAAATATGAGAAAGGAATAGTTTATGAAAAATTCATCAAAAAAGTATAAGTATATAATTGCTTTGATTTTAGTTAGTGTCTTGTCTTTAATTGGAGTATCTTATAGCGCTTGGACGGATACATTGTCTATAAAAGGTAAGTTTACTACAGGTAATTTCAACATTGAATTTGCAGAAGGTAAACATGTTGTAGTTGATTTAGTAAGCATAGAAGGAAGCAATGTAAGCGTTAAAGAAAACATAAGAAGATTTAATATGAATAAAGATGATAAATCAATAAAGTTAAATATAAAAGATGAACTTCTTCAGAAGTTAGAAGAACAAGGCAATATGCTTAGGATAGGGTATCCTTTAAGAACTACAGAAGATAGCCATGTTAAGAATATAAAAACTATTAAGCCTAACTTTAATAATCCTGATGATAGTATTTCTATAATTCCGAGTAACATAAAAATAACTGTAGAAGGAAAACTAATTGATCTTGATGAAGAAGTTAATAAAGAAGACTATAGAATCAATTTCAATGTTTATAAGCAAATTTCAACAGAGAAAAATAAGAATTTTGCTATTCTTTATATTGAGGCAAAAGATATTAATGCAAATCCCAAGGAAATTAATATTGAATACAAGGATTTAGTAAGTTCATTAGCCAAAGGTGCTAAAATAGATCAAAACAATCCAGTTATAACCAGCAAACTTGAAGCAGAATATTTCTTAGAGATACCAATAGTAGTGGAGCAATATAATGCTGATTAAGAATCTTTGATTTACAAAAGGAGGTAATAATGAAAAAATGTTTTAAAGTTTTGATTATATGTACATTAATCTTACTAAGTACTACAGCTGTCGTATCTGCCTATTGGACAGATGTGATAAATCCAAAAATAAATTTGACAGTTACATATGATAGCAAGATAAAAGTATTAAATGTTCCCGAAAATAAAAACGAAAGTATTCAAGAAAACGAAAGAATAGGTTTGTAATTTATGAATAAGATATACATAAAAAAAGAAGGTGTAAGCAAATATATACTTGTAGCTTTTTTTCTAAACCTACTATTGTTAGGAGAAAAGTTGTTAACTAGATTTTTTTTAAGTTCTTATCATGTTAGTAATTATGTGACTTCTATATATTTTATTTTGATAATTATTTGCATGATGTTTTTTTTTCCTAAAATTCATTCAAAAGGAAAAATCAGAATTAGAAGCCAAATTACAGGTTTATGTATTGCAGGAAGTGCTATTTATTTAGCTATATATTTTTTCGCAGGACTTATTACAAAAAATATTTCAACAAGCCCTTATGACTTATCAATTAAGGGTATCATTGTCAATCTTATTACCCAGCTACCAAGAACAGTAGCTTTAATAATGATAGGATCTTATAGTGTAAATACTGCTTATAAAAAGACTTCCCACAAGATGATTTGGATTGTGATTATTACTTTGTATTTGGCATTATTACAAATTAATTTTTCTAAAACATTAATAATAGAAGGCAAGAAAGATCTCTTTATATTTATTGCCCAAGATGTTCTCCCGAAGATGTCACTTAGTTTACTTATAAGTGTTATTTGCTTGCTTGGAGGAAGTATACCATGCATATGGTACATATGTATAGCAAAAGTGTTTCAATTTACATTTCCTTTTCTTCCATCCTTATCTTGGATCTGGGAGAGTGTAATTGGTATTGCATATAATATTATTTTATCAATGTTTATATTAGAAGAATATAAGGTATTGTCTCATTTGAAACCATCCCTAAAAAAAGAAAGTATTATTCGCTTTAGTGCTGCCATGGTTTTATTAGTAGCATTTGCCTGGTTTATTGTTGGTGTTTTTCCTATATATCCATCTGTAATTTTAACTGGAAGTATGGAGCCTTATATATATCCTGGTGATGTTGTTTTAATAGAAAAGATATTGTCTGAAGAAGAAGTATATAAATTAAAAGAAGGAGATATTATTAATTTTAAGATTGAGGATATTACAGTAACACACCGTATTGAGAAAGTAATATCAGATGAGGCTGGCAATTTATCTTTCATGACTAAGGGAGATAATAATGACTCAGCAGATCACTGGCTTGTTCCTCCTAATGATTTAAAAGGTAGAGTTAAAAAGGTTGTGCCAAAAGTAGGACTACCTATAGTTTGGGCTTATACAAATGAAAATATTCCAGAAGGAGTGATTGAAAATTAAAATTAAAAAAGTATCAATTACTAAAATTAAGAAAAGAATTATACTTACAATATTAATTATCATTATATTATTATCTATCTTATATATTTACAAATTACTTTCTCCCAAAGTAGAAGAGAAGGAATCCTCCTTATACAGCTATTCATTAAATGCGGGAAGTTCCTATCAAGTACAACTTATAGATAACAATATTTTTGACATAAAAACTATGGAAGAAGGCAAAATATATCCTCAAAAATTATTTGACAAATTACAAGTATATTTTTATGCGGAATTTTTGAGTAGTTTTGATGATCCATCCATTACAAATTCAAACATTACTGCTGATTATGTTATTGAGGTAAAAGTAGTAGGGTATCAAACCATAAAGGATGAAAAGATAAGTATATATGAAAAAGTATTTCCTATATCAGAAGAAACAGATCTAAGCTTTGAAAATGATGCTTTTATATCTGAGGAAGTTTCTATAGATTTTCTTGGATATGAAAATTATTTAAATAATATTAAGTTAGCCTTAGCGGCAGACCCCTATAATGATGTGGAATTAATTTTTAGAGGGAATTTTTATGCAGAAACTAAGGAAGGTAATAAAAAAGAAGAGTTTACATATTCAATACCGCTTCCTTTGAATGAAAATCTTTTTACGATTGAAAAGCCTGCTAACATAGAAAAAAGCGGCTCAATTACAAAGACTACAACTGTAGAAGAGCCTATTTCATTTACTTTTTTATTTATTCCTGCTGTTTTAATAATAATCTCTCTTTTAATTATTATATACCTCTTGTTTTTTACTCTTCAACCAAGTGAAGAAGAGGAACTTGCCTTGCATTTTAAACATATTATGAGAAAATACGGAAGCAGAATAGTTGGAATAAATAGTTTTGTTAATGTTTCTTTAGACACAGTTTTTGAAATCAAAGATATAGATGGAATGATAAAAATATCTGATGAATACAATATTCCTATTTTCTTTATTGTTGACAATAATGATATGCCTGAAGGAAATAAAATGTTTATACCAACAAAGGAAATTTGCTATATTTATATAGCTGAAAACATTAAATAAACACATAGAAATTAGTTTTATGACATATTACCACTAAAGTGGTATATAGGCTACCACATAAACACAAGATATGGAGCCCTTGGTATGATTATTATTTTGCTAATATGTTTTATACTTTATTTGTAGCAAAAAATAATAATTCAAGGAGGTAAGATTTATGAACAAAAAATTAGTTTTATGTGTAGTAACAGCACTTGCACTTGTGTTAGTTGGAACAGGTTATGCCTATTGGACAGATGTTGTGAATATAACAACTAAGGCCACAACTGGTGACTTAGATGTTACATTTGTTGACTTAGGCGCTTATGCTCAGTATTCTAACGAAACAAAGAGTGGACAGTGGAGTATTATTGATGGTGTTGGTGATAATGGATTTGTCGATTCAGATTTCTTCCAACGTAACACTAATACTTATAATGATGTTTTTGGTAATCCTGATGCTAGAGGTGAATATTATGATCGTGCTGAAGGAAAGAACAGTGTGGAGTTTGATGCTAAACTTGAAAATTCAGGCACTGTATTACCAGAAGATTATCCAGATCTTCCATATGGTAATTCAAAAGGAACTATCCATGGAGATACAATTAGCATAGATGTACTTAATATGTATCCTGGATATGCCCAAGCCTTCCGTTCAGACATTATCAACATTGGTTCTATTGCTGCCAAGCTTAGTGCTATAGACGTTAGTTTAGACTCAGCAAATGGTGTTAATAGAAGTGCTGAAGCTAAAGCAATGATCGGCGTTGCATTACTTTTAACAGACGAAGAGCCAGTTGAATATGGTAATTTTGTTAAATTAGCAAGTAATTTCTCCGATGATGAAAAGTTTGAATTAGGTGGAGTTGAATTTGTAAGACTTTCAGCATTAGAAGGTGCTGATATTAAAATTGAAGATAATATGTTATTAGTTCCTAGCAAAGGCAAAGAACAAAGAGCTGATATGTTTATAGGCGTTGCAGTAGATCCTGACGCTGAAGGTGTTTATACTACAGGTTCTGTTGCAGACATGAAAGATAATGATGATTCATTATCTCAAGAAAAAGGATTTACAATTGATATTAAATTTGGTTGGGATCAATTTAATGTTGGAAATAATCCGGACACAACTAATATTTTAGAATTACAAAACTAAATGCTAGTTTTAGATAGAAGATGTAAACGTTAATTTACAATCTATTTGGTAAAGGGATAAGCCATGATAGTTGAGAAGGTAACGTGATTATCTATGTAACGATTAATATAAATAACAACCCTTAGAATAAGCACCAGGCACCATTAATAAAATTAATGGTGCTTGGTGCTTATAGCTGTGGTAGAATAGTATTAATTAATTATTATAAAAGGAGCCACACATGAAAAAAGGACAAGAATTTGAAGCTTATGTTAGGGAAGTTGAATTTCCCAATAAAGGAATTGTAGAAATAGATGATAAGAAAATTATAGTTAAGAATACACTAACACAACAAAAAATAAAGTTTCGTCTTAGTAAATTAAAAAAAAGCAAATATGAAGGGCGATTGATTGAAGTTTTAAAAAGATCCCCATTGGAGACAAAAGAAGCAAAATGTATTCATTTTGGACCTTGCGGAGGGTGCTCTTATCAAACCTTGTCTTATGAAAATCAACTAGACTTAAAAATGGATCAAGTAAAAAAGCTAATTGACAAGATATGTGATGACTATGTGTTTGAAGGAATACTAAAAAGTCCGACAGATTGGGAATATCGAAACAAGATGGAGTTTTCTTTTGGTGATGATGTAAAGGATGGACCACTTACCCTAGGACTCCATAAGAGGGGAAGTTTCTATGATATTATAACAACTAACCACTGCCAGATAGTAAACAATGATTTTAATATTATCTTAGATTATGTCTTAAATTACTTTACCGACTTAGGAATAACTTATTTCAAAAAAATCTCCCATGAAGGTTATTTACGACATTTGCTTATTAGAAGAGCTACAAACACAAGTGAAATTCTTGTAAACCTTGTAACATCAACCCAGTGGACTTACGACAAGTCAGAAGCAGAGACACTTGAAGGCTTGAAAGAGGGCTTACTTAAATTAAACTTGCAAGGAAAACTTGTAGGAATTCTTCATACTTATAATGACAGTATTGCAGATGTCGTAAAATGTGACAAAATGGACATTCTTTATGGACGAGATTATTTATACGAAGAAATCCTAGGTTTAAAGTTTAAAATATCATCATTTTCTTTCTTTCAAACTAATTCATTAGGTGCTGAGGTCTTATATAAAAAAGCAAGGGAATATGTTTTGATGGATAAAGAAAACAGAACAGATAATATTGTTTTTGATCTTTATAGTGGTACTGGAACCATATCTCAAGTATTAGCACCTGTTGCCAATAAGGTTATTGGAGTGGAAATTGTAGAAGAAGCTGTAGAAGCAGCAAAGGAAAATGCTAAACTCAATGAACTTAATAACTGTGAGTTTATAGCAGGTGATGTTCTAAAGGTTTTAGACACTGTAGAAGAAAGGCCTGATTTAATTGTGCTTGATCCACCAAGAGACGGAGTTCACCCTAAGGCTCTGAATAAGATTATAGATTACGGTGTAGATAGAATTGTATATATTTCTTGCAAGCCTACGAGTTTGGTAAGGGATTTAGTGGTGTTGCAGGAGAGAGGATATAAGGTGGAGAAGGTGTGTGCAGTGGATATGTTTAGCCAGACGCCACA
>CAZJCV010000049.1:0-13360 GCA_964544535.1 uncultured Lachnospiraceae bacterium
CATCTCAACTTACATGGACCATACCTGGAATAGAAGAAATAGAAGCAGCTGAAGTAGCAACAGAGGAAGCTGTAGAAGAAAGCGATGAGGCAACGGAAGAAAGTGCAGAGACAGAAGAAGTTGAAGAGGAAACAACTGAAGACGAGGCTACAGTAGAAACAACTGAAGACGAGGTTGAAGAAGAAACAGCTGAAGATGAAACTGAAGAGGAAACTACTGAAGAAGAAACTGAAGAGGAAACTGCAGAGGAAACGATTGAAACAGACGCCGAATATGAATGTATTTTTGTTTTAGAGTTTGATAATATTGATATTTACAAATCAAAAGTTAGTGCAATAATAGGTGAAGACCGTGAAATTGAAGTAGTAAAACCAGAGGGAGTATTTGTTGATGGTATTGAATATGAGGAGAATTTTACAAGTGAAGAGCTACTTTCATGGTTAACAGACGCACTTGTAGAAGGAGGATATGTATCTTCTGAAAATGAAAGTTATATATTCGAATCAGATACTACTACCTTTGTTTTTGATTCAGAGGAATATACTGATACTTATGAAATGATAAGTGTATCAACTTTAGAATATTTAGAGGGTGTTTACATAGAGATTTTTACAACAGCTTATAGTGAGGATGAATATGATAGAACGGTTGTATTTTATGTACCATTTACTTCACTAGAAAAAAAGGAAGAAGAAATAACTTCCTTTATTGAAGAGGGAATTCCTTCAGATGCAACATTTTCATGGAAAGATGATGATGAAAATAGTAATGCTATATGTACAATAGATATGGAAGGACTAACTATTGACAAATTGGACTCTGGGATGAAAGCTATATTTCATTCAGATGAATCTAGTGTAACTATATCTGAATTTAACGATGAGCCAGGAATGTTAGATACTACATTTTCTTATAATGAAACCATAGATACTTCACAATTTTTATCTAACGATTATGGAGAAACACCAGTAGCTTATTATGTAAGTGATAACGTAGAGACTTCAGCATCAGAAATATTAGAAATATATGATGATGGAGAGGAAGAATTATCAAGAATATCAGTTGGTGAGTCTTATTATTATGAAGGTTATAATGAAGTATTTGATAAGAGTATTAGTCAAGAATCTTTTAAGATTGAGCTAACGAGCTCTTACACTCCTGACTCAATTAATATTTTAACAAAAGTAAAAAGTCAAGATAAGATAGAAAGAGATATAGAGTTTATATTTTCACAAGAACTAGATGAAGAAGAAATAGACAGTATTAAAAGTAAGATTGATAGTAAGGCAGGAGAATATGCTGAAATTACATACGAAACAGAACAAGATGGTAATTTTATAGTTGAATTTAAGCAAAAAGGAACTATAGAAGAAGTAAATGAAGCTTCTGAGGAAATGTTTGGTTACAGAAACTTGAAAGTGAACTATGCACGAGAGAAGAAAAAGACATCATTTAAAGTTGATAGTTATTTTGAAGAAAATATCTATTTAAGAGAACTATTGGGTGATGATTACTACGATACACCTATTACTTACACGTTAGAATTATCATTTGGAGAAAAGATAGACGAGGATATATTTTTTAAAGTTAATGATAACGAGTTATATTTAAGTGAAATTTCAAATGAGGAAGTTGCTATAGATGGAGAAACTTTGACCCTAACAAATGAAACAGCGGGAATGGATATTACAGTAAAGGCAACAAAATTTAATTTTATAGCAATAATATGGTGGTTATTAATAGTTGTTTTTGCTCTAGCAGTTATCACATCAATATGGATGATAATATCTTTAATTATTGGAAAAGATAAAGAAAAGCAAAACATTAGTGCTAGTACGGATTCTAACACTGCTGATGAAAAGTCGAATATAACAGAAGCAGAGAAAGAGCCTACAGTTTTAACAAAGAAAACATGTTCTAATTGTGGTAAAGAAATAGATGATGATGTTGTATTTTGTACCGGTTGTGGACAAAAGGTAGAAGAAAGCGCAGAAGAGCCTGAAGTTGAAGAAGAGCCTGAAGTTGAAGCAGAGCCTGAAGTTGAAGCAGAATCTGAAACAGAAACTAAGCAAGAGGCTGAAGCAGAAGTAGAAGAATCAGAAGCTAGCGTAGATAAGCTTTGCGCCAACTGTGGTAACAAGCTTGAAGAAGATGAAATCTTTTGTACAAAATGTGGAACTAAGGCATAAGCGAAATTAAATTTATTAAAAAGAAAAAACTTAATTAAAGACTGATCAAAGAGAGTTATTCAAAAAGACATTGAATAACTCTCTTTGTAAGTTAACCATACATTTCCGAAAGTAAATTGACGCTATCAAACATTATCATATAATTGACAAGTATAATTTCATTTGATAAGATGGAATAAGGTGGAATTGTATTACAATAATAGTACATAGGATAAGGAGTATGAGCATGCTAATTGGAATATGCGATGATGTTCAAATAGAACGTGGAAAGATATATAATTTGTGTGAAGAATTTTTCAGGGGAAATGATATAATCCATGAATATAAAGAATTTACTTGCGGTGAAGAAGTATTAGAATATTGTAATAACAAAAAAAACACAAGAATTGATTTATTATATCTTGATGTAGAAATGAAGGGTATGAGTGGGCTAGAGTTAAAGGATTTAATTTTAAAAAAAAACATGGTGTGGAGAATAGCATTTGTGACAAATCATAATGATAGTATTTATGGGTCTTTTTCTATAAAGACAATAGGATTTATAACAAAACCTATTCTTAAAAACGATGTTATTAAGATGATAAATATTGTACATGAAGAGATAAAAGAAAATATTTTAATAATGTATAAAGGGTACAAGGGAGAAAAAATCTATGAAAAATTAGAGAATATAATCTATTTTGAAGCAGATGAAAGTTATTCCAGAATATATTCCATAGCAGAAAAAGAAAGTAATATAAGTTCTCATGTAATATCAAAAAAGTTGGGTGTGATAGAAAAAGAGATGAGTAAATATGGCTTTATAAGAGTACATAGATCTTATCTTGTGAATGTATCAAATATTATAGATGTAGGAAATACAGTCAGATTAAGAAATTTAGAACAAGAAATTCCTATAGGGAGAAAGTACAAAAATAAGATTAACAATCTTTACTTAGCATACGGGAAGGAAAAAATCAGAAAAAGATTATGATAAGAAAAACATTGTATATTATTATGTATTTAATAACTGAATTTACAAATTACATGTTGACTTATATAGTGATATTTGGAGCAAACAGAACAAAAAGTAAGAAAAAAATAGTTTTAGGATTAAGCATTCTTGCTATTATTCATTTAGGTTTATTGTTTTTCGTAAATATTGAAACTTCAAGTGATTTGAGTATGGTATCGATGCTTATTATTCCGTTACTTTTTCTAAAAAATAGTAAAAAGAAATTATTCTTAGTTTATCCCTTTGTTGTACTTGGAACATCCATCATAGGAATTAGTATTTCATTTATAATGGCTGTTATTTTTGAAATTCCATATTTTGAAGTAATAGAAGGAAACATTATTAAATTAATATGTCAATCGGTGCCAGGAATTATATTGTTATTAATATATATTTATAGAAAGTTTAAGGGTAAAAGGAACATTCGAATAAGCTTAGACAATAGACAATATATATTGTTTTATATTGTATCGATATGTTTGTTTTTAATGATAGCCCCTCTACAGATGATGGCAACGGAAATAATAACAAAAAAAAATATAAATATAATAGGATGTTCAATTTCAGTTGCATGTATTGTATTGGTTATTATAACGGTCTGGCAAGCGGTTGTAGTAAAAAGAGAAGCTGAGTTAAAAGAACAAAGTAGAATGAATCAAAAGATAATGTTGTTACAAAAAGAATATTATGATGAACTTTTAAAACAAGATGAAAAGATGAGACGTTTTCGTCATGATATGAATTATCATATTATCGCATTACAAACATACTGCAAAGATAAAAATCAAAAAGGTTTGGAGAAATATTTGGATCAAATAGTGTTGGAGTCAGATATATACAAAGTAAAAAAATATACTGGTAATAAAATTGTTGATGCCATTATATATAAATTAGATGATGAGGCGACACAAGATGAAGTGAAAGTTGTTGTTAAAGGAAAGCTGTCTGATGAAGTATCTGTTAGTGCATATGATTTATGTGTAGTTATATCTAATCTTTTAAAAAACAGTATAGAAGCGTGCAAAAAAAATGAAAAAGCTTCTGATAGAAAGTCAATATTACGTATAGGGACTTATAATAAGAAAATTTATATTTTCTCAAAAAATAAAGTTAAAAACAATATAATAATGGATAACAAATATCCCAAAAGTTCAAAGGGAGATAATGTGTATCATGGATTGGGATTTGTAAATATTGAAAATACAATAAAAAAGTATAAAGGTACTTTAGAGTATAAATGTGAAAATGGATATTTTGAGGTAGAAGTAGGATTATAAAACGACTTAGTGTTGTTCATGGACAAAACAATGTCATTCATGGAGACTAGGTTGTTTTTTTTTTGCAATTAAGTTAATTTTAATTAAATAGAGGTTATTATTACAGAGAGGAGAGATAAAATGATGGGAATAATTGACTGGAGATGGCTGTGGAAACTATTTGGATAAAAACGTTGGTTTGTTTTCGAAATAAGTAATTATTAAAAAGAAATATACTAATTTAGGTCTTAACATAGGAGAAAAGTAATGCGTGGTATTTCAAAAGAAAAGAAAAAAATTTTAGAGTATTGGATAAAATTCTTTCCTGAAATAAAAATTGAAGAACTAGAGAATATTATAAGTTTTACAGATGAAATAGATATAAAGCAATTAATTAACATATATAATGATTATGATAATATAGGAGATTTCGAGGTAGATAGATTTATTGACTTTGAATATTGTGGTTTTTTAAAGAATAATATTATTTATTTAAAAGAAAAATTAAGTTTTATGCCATTTATTCTCCCAATAGTAAATAAACAGCTGAAAGAAAGCAAGATAGATACATATGTATCTGATTTAATATATGATACAAACCTGTTTTGGAGAGAAATAATTGTTAACATTTGTTATGAGGTCTATAGAAACCTGTATAAAACTATAATATATGAAATTAATTATTTAAGTAAGAATAATTTTCTCCAAGGAAAAACACCAGATGAAAGGATGGGTTATTTTAATAAATCTTATGCAAATAATAAAAAATATTTAATTAAATTCTATCAGGAATATCAGACTGTTACAATTTTATCTTTTAAAAAAGTCAAAACAGAAATTGAGTTTATATTTGAAATAATTGGAAGAATTCGATTGCATAAAAAAGAAGTAAAGGAAAAGTTTCAAATTGAACTTGGAGATAAAGGGATTAGAAACATATGTTTAGGTAGCGGAGACACACATCAAAATGGTCGAAGTGTAGCAGAAATAGTACTTGTAAGTGGAGAGAAATTTTATTATAAACCACATCAATTAAAGATAGATGAACAATTTTCTAAATTACTATCATGGATAGAGAAATCAATGATACAAGCTTATGATTTTAAACTTCCAGAAGTAATTAGTGAAGAAGAGTATGGATTTGCAGAATGCATAGAACATAAAGAGTGCAATACAGTTGAGGATGTAAAGCGATTTTATCATAGATGTGGGGAATTACTTACTATTTTATATGCGTTGAATGCTTCGGATATACATTATGAAAATATTATCGCTTGTGGAGAGTATCCTGTTATTATTGATCTTGAAACGTTACTTCACCCAAGATTAAGTGTAAAGGATAATGCAAATGCAAAAAGTTCTCAAATAAAAGCAGCAAAAGAATATGAAAATTCTGTTGTAACAATAGGAATGTTACCTACTTACATGAAAGGAAAAATGGAAGTGGGAGGACTTGGTGCTATCTCAGAGCAATCATCATCTTTTAAAAGTGATTATATTATGGATGCAAATAATGACAATATTCATATAGATAGAAGATATTTTACTGTTAACACAGAGAAAAACAATCCCATTTTAAATGGAAAAGCTGTAGATTCTGAATTATACATATCAGAAATAGAAAAGGGTTTTACGGATATGTATTATTGGATTGAAAACAATAAAAAAGAATTTTTTGCTAAAATAGAAACGCTTTTTATTGGCTTGACAGGAAGAGTGGTAGTTAGGCCCACATATTTTTATGGACAACTTTTAAACATAGCACTTCATCAGCAGTTTTCAAGAAAGAACTTTGAACGACAATTAATCTTGTATCGAATTGCAATAGAGCAATACAAGGAATTTCCGGAAGTTGTAAAAGAGGAGCATCGTGATTTGTTATCAGGAGATGTACCATACTTCACGTTTATAATTGGTGAAGACGTGTTGATTTCATCTCAGGGTAAAACGGTTAATAATTGTAGATTGGAACCACTGCTTGATGAAATTCATGATAAAATACAAAGTTTTGAGAAAGTAGATTTGAATAAGCAAAGGCAATATATTAGAGCATCATATATAACAAAAAAAGATGTTAGTGACGCAACAAAAATAGTTTTCGGCAATTGTAAAGAGAATTTTACACCAGAAAAATGGCTAAAAACTGCAGAAAATATAGGGGACTATATTATAGAAAATGCTATAGAGGGAAGAAATGATTTTGGAAATAAAGATGCATCTTGGGTAAGTGTTACATTACAAGGATTTGAGGAGGATGTATGGGTTCCTTCTGTATTAGGAAATGAATTTTATAATGGAAACGAAGGAATATCTTTCCTGTTTCTATATCTTTGGAAGATTACTGGGAAATTGCATTATTTAGAAATGGCAAAGAAGGCGGCTGAACCGTCTATATCTTTTCTGAAAAAAGGAGAAGGTCTTACGAAAATGCCAATAGGAGCATTTGTGGGCTTGGGCGGATCTATTTATGCCTTATATACACTAGCAAAAGAAACGAATGATTACCAACTTAGTATGTTAATAAAAAATATAGTTATCAAGTGTGGACAAATAGCAAGATATGATAAGTATAATGATTTCATTGCTGGAACAGCGGGTTGTTTAGCTGTTTTATTAAAAATAGGCAAGGAAAGTAAGGATGTTTCAGAAAAAACAGAAGTCAATAATGTAATTGCAATTCTAATTAACCAGTTAAGAGCTAATGCAAAGGAAGAAAATAATATGTATTATTGGGAATGCATGCTAGGAAAGACCTGTAGTGGATTTGCCCATGGAAGTGCAGGAATTCATACATACATATATTTAGCAGAAAAGTATCTTAGAGAGAATAATTTAGAACATTTAATAAATGGATCTCTTGAATATGAAAGGAGGCATTTTAATAAAAAAGAAAATAATTGGATTCGTTCACAAGAAGAACCTTTTGTTTCGCATGCATGGTGTCATGGAGCACCAGGAATTTTATTAAGTAAATTGTTACTATATAAAAATGGCATGAAGAATGAATTAATAAAATCTGAAATTAAAATTGGAATTAACAGAACAATTAAAAGTGGGATTGGTATTAGTCCAACATATTGCCATGGGGATTTGGGGAATTTATCTATACTCAGAGAAGCAGGAAAGGTTTTAGAATCTAAGGAAATAGTTGACAAAGAAATATATACATTTCAAGAGTTATATAAAAATATTCTTTCAAAAAAATGGAGAGAAAAAGAGTTAAAAAGCTGTAATACATATGGTCTTATGATTGGCCTTGCAGGATGGAGTTATGCATTGCTTTCTCACTATGCCGATGATTTGCCAGAATTTTTGTGGATGGAATAGACATAAAATATGTCTGAAAAATTACACTGGATTGTATTTTGATTATAAAGGAGGTAATAAGTTGAAAAATCCAATGTTAGAAACGAATTATGACGTAAATCTTTTAGAAGAAATTGATGAAAACACAGTAGTTGCTGGTGCATGGACAATATTTAAATTAAGCCCAATAAGTAAAGCTTTTGGAAACAAAGGGGCAGTTTGTACTGGAACTATTGAATGCCAAAATAATTGTAAATAATAGGAGGAGTTTTTTATGATGGATATGATCACAGGAAAAATTGATGAAACAGAATTAGAATCTTTAGCTGGTGAAGAAATAGTAGGTGGTGCGACATGGACAGTAGTTTTAACAGCACTTATTGTTGCAACATATGCAGCAGGGGCATGTCCAACTTCTGCATGTACAGAGAGCTGTAATAAATAAGCTGTAAAAAATAACAAAAATATTAGACAGAATGTTATATTAAAAATACAATCCAGTGTAATTTTCCAGACAAATACAAAAGAGGTATTAAGAGATGAAAAATAAATGTAAAAATTCAGACAATCAGATCATTTTTAATAGTTTTATGGAAAATTTTATATTATATTTTCGCAAAAAACTAATTAGTTTATTAAAAGTAAACAAAATTCCTAATGCTAATAAGATTTTAGAAGACAATACACAATTTGTTCAGCATGAAATATATTTAATTTCGGTTCGAACATTAATATATGAAATAAATATTTGGAAACAAGACATGGGAGACTCTATTTTAGAAATGTCTCCTAATGAAAGATATCTAGCATATTGTACACAATTTAAAAACAAAGATTATTTTAAGAAATTTTCTAATCAATACTATGTTTTATTAGAAAAAATAAATAGATATATTGATAACACTCTTGTATTTATGGGAGAAGTTTTTACTAATTTAAAAAAGGACAGTTGTGAACTGCTCTTTAAATTAGATTTTAATGAGAAAAACATTAAAAGTATAAAGTTTATTGGAGAAGGTGATAGTCATAATCATGGGAAGAAGACAATGATGTTAGATGATGGAAAAAAGAAGATAATATATAAACCACATTCATTAGGAAGTGATATATTTCTTTCGGAAATATTTAATGAGCTAAATAGTAAAATCACTTTAGATTTAAAAGTACCTCTTACACTGGATAAAGTCAATTATGGCTGGCAAGAATATATAGAATCCTACAGTACAGAAAAAGGAATTAATAATTATTTTTATCGGTACGGGGAACTATTATGTGTTACGCATGCTTTAACAATGACTGATTTACATAAGGAGAATTTAATTCGTTGTGGTGAGTACCCTATATTGATCGACACAGAAACCGTTATAACTAATAGTAGTTTTAACTTTGCCTTTGGGGATACCGATATAGTTAATACAGAAATTCCACAGAACTTGCTTAATGAAGAAATATCTAAATCGGTTATTAATACTTTATTACTACCTAATAATATTCTTGGAGGATTTTATGATGTGGATTTAAGTCCACTTGCAGGGAATACAAGACAATCATCAGAAATACTAACAGGATATACAATTAAAAATGAATATACAGATAATATTTGTTTTGAAAAAGAATATTATCAAAATGAGAAATGTGAAGAAGTCAATGCCTGTAAATATATATTGGATATATTAGATGGATTTACTGACTGTTATAAGGTGATTTTAAGTAATAAAAAATATTTTAAATTAATAGTTTCCAAAGCGATGAAAAAAAGTAAACCTATAATAAGGCAAGTACTTAGACCTACTTATATTTATTATAAGTTTTATGATGCATCCAATCATCCTGATTACTTAAAAAACAGAAAGGACCAAGAGAATTTAATTGGCAAACTTAAATCAAAAAAGTTTTCGAACGATATAAAATTGCTTCAACAATCCGACATAGAAGTTAAAAGCTTGCTTGAAGGTGATATTCCTTATTTTTATGAAGAAGCTGATTCAAAAGACTTATCTTCATCATATGGTAACATTAAAAATTTCTACAAAAAAGATATAATTGAAACAGTTGAAGATAGCATAAATAGTATTTGTGAAGAGGACCTAGTTCGACAGCAAAGAATGATACGTTTATCTATGTCTACATTGTTAGATAGCAACTGGAACCATGAATATAGAGGAAGTACCAAGAAAATAAAAAAGTATTTCTCCTACTTTCATGGTAGCAAGCAGCATATCCCAGCTATGGTAGGTGAATATTTTTGTCGGGAAGCGGTATGGAGTACAGATAAAACATGGTGTATATGGCCGAGTCATTCTTTGATGCCAGACAAACTGAAAATTTCTTATTTGAATTATTATTTATATGATGGTGGTGGAACGCTAATTTGGTTAAATTATTTGGCAAAAGAATTAAATGAAGAAAAATATCGAAATATAGCAGAAGCTGGATTAAAGGGGTTTTTAAAAAACAAAACTCCTAAGTTATTATCTGCATTTAATGGAATTGGATCCTTACTATATATATATTACTCCTTGTACAAGATATGGGAAGATGATAGATATTATACAAAGTATATTGAACTGTTAACAGAAATTTCTACAATTGAGCTGGAAGAAGGGTTGGCCATTGATTATTGCAATGGACTTTCTGGGATGGCAGTATTGTTTGTAAATCTGTATTTAGAAGAAAAGGATCCTATGTTACTTGATTTATCAAAGAAGTATTGTGATTATTGTATAAAAAATATTGGTAAAATAAAACTAACAGGATTAGCACATGGTTATGCGGGAATTTGCTTAGCTATTGCAGGTTATTACGATATCTGCAAGGAAAGGAAATATTTAAGTTTTGTAGAGGAATTAATAGAAATTGAAAATCAGCATTATGATGAAAGAAAAGCTAATTGGAGAGATTTAAGAAATCAGGACAAGGATGGAGATCCTGTTTATTGGTGTTATGGAGCTCCGGGAATAGGAATTTCTAGAATGAAAACGTATCAATATACCAAAAGTGATAGTTGTAAAGCAGATTTGGAACGATGTATAGAAAAAATGAAAGATAGTATATTAGAATTAAAAGACCATAGTCTTTGTCATGGTATGCTCGGGAATATTGATTGTCTTATTTCGATAAGTGAAGTGCTAGCAGAATATAGTGGAGGAGTAAATAAAATTATTGAAGAAACATATTTTCTTATACATGAGGATATAAAAAAAAATGGCGTGGTTTGTGGTATATCTAATGCGTATGATATGTTTTCTTTTATGCTTGGAATACCAGGTATGGCATACACCATGATGCGTGAAAAAAATAGGAAATATCCTAGTATATTATTGCTAGAGATTTAGAATGAAAAGAGGCATTATAATGAGAAAAGTACCTTTTGTTGAGCAAATGAATCAAACAGAATGTGGCCTATGTTGCTGTTTATCAATACTACGGTATTATGGTAGTAAGGAGAGAATATTAGATTTAAGAAATACCATAGAGTGTGGTCGTGATGGCTATAGTTTTTCAAAATTACGGACACTTTTAAATAGTAGAGGTCTTGAAGCAAAATCATTTAAGGCAAAAGATATAAGAGTTCTAAGTAAGGTAAAGTTACCATGTATTATGTTTTGGAATGAGCATCATTTTGTTGTAGCATATAAAATCACAAATAAGCATGTATATATCATGAATCCAGCGCGAGGACATGAAAAATATAGTATAGAAGATGCTGACAAATATTTTAGTAAAGCTATTATGTTAGTGCATCCGGTAGAGGGTTATAAGCCAAAAAAAAGCGAAGTAAAATCACCATGGCTAAAAGTATTTTCGATATTAAAATCAAATCGTTATAATATTTTTTTTGCAATAGTATTTGCTATTATTAATTATTTAATAGTTATACAAGTTCCTAATTTTACTACAAAAATCATAGATGAATCAATTAATTCTAAGGGGTTTTCATCCACAATGGGAGTGATAAGTACATTGCCAGCACTTGTTTTATTATTTATGGTTACTTCCTATCTTAGAAACTCTAATATCATGTTGAACAACATTTTATTCTGTAATAAATTAGAAAAAGATACGTTTTCACATTTATTAAGGCTTCCATATAAATTTTTTGAAATAAGATCATCGGGAGATATTTTATATAGGATGTCCAGCTTAAGTGGATTTAGAGAATTGTTTTCATCACAAATTATTATGGGAATAATCGATATAGGAACGATAGGGTTTATCTTTTTTTTCATGATACAAAAATCAATATTTCTATCACTTATGGTTTTGATATTGAGTATGATAAATATTCTTTTTTTAATTGTATCAAGAAAACCAATTGCACAATCTATTAATAATGAAGTTTTGGAACAGTCAGAAATGCAGGCAGTGGAAAATGAATGTTTAATAACGATATCTTCAATAAAGACATCTGGATTAGAAGAAGATATGTACAAAAGTTGGATGTCTCATTTAGAGAAGCTTATGAAACGTTATAAGGAGAGATATACATTAAACAACATATATAATTCTATAACTGGCACATTTCAGATGTTTGCGCCGATTGTAATACTCGTATTTGGAACCTATCAGTATCATAAGGGAGCTATGACTATTGGAGAAATTGTAGCCTTTCAAAGTTTGGCATCCATTTTATTTGGAGCAGAGGTTTCGATTTTCAATTCATACACTCAGTATATACTTGCATCTGCATTTTTGACAAGGGTTAATGATATTTGGTGTGAAGAAGAGGAAGATAGTTATCATAGGAGTTTAGAAGTAGATCTTGAAGCAAATATTAAATTAAAGAATCTTTCATTCTCATATACAAAGAATTCAGAGACGGTTCTACATAATATAAATATTAGTATAGATTCTGGCAAAAGAGTTGCCTTTGTAGGCAAATCAGGTTCAGGAAAGAGTTCTATTGGAAAAATTATATCAGGATTATATCAAGTAAATGATGGAATGGTATATTTTGATGATATAGATATGAATAAAATTAAGAAAAGTTCTATTTGTAAGCAGATAGGAGTTGTTCCGCAAGAAGTATATCTTTTAAATAGAAGTATAAAAGACAATATAACAATGAATGATGATAGTATTACAGTGGAGGAAATTGTCAAAGTTTGCAAGGCTGTAAATATATATGATGAAATAATGGCAATGCCCATGGGATTTAATACTATAATTTCAGAGATGGGATTGAACTTATCTGGAGGTCAAAGACAGAGAATTGCCCTTGCAAAAGCACTAATACACAAACCCAAAATAGTAATACTAGATGAAGCAACAAGTGCATTAGATAGCCTAAATGAAAAAAATATCACAGAGTATTTGAACGAAAATGGATGTACGCAAATTATTATTGCGCATAGATTATCAACAATTATTGAGGCAGATAACATATATGTATTAAATAATGGTGAAATAGTTGAGGAAGGAACACATTCCGAGTTAATAAGTTTGAGAGGTGAGTACTATAAGCTGTATTTGACAGATATGACAAATGAAAGTAAGGTGTAAACTGTATTCTAGAAACCAGTAGAAATCCGTATATTGTATAGAGAGGAGTAGAAATGGGAAATATCGTAGAATTCAAAAATGTAAACAAATGCTTTGGTTGCAATAAAGTAATT
>CAZJCV010000050.1:0-1239 GCA_964544535.1 uncultured Lachnospiraceae bacterium
TTTTTACCTACTAAGACCAAAGGCTAAAATGCAAATTCCTATACTATTAAATTATTCACCCTTATTATTTTTTTATAAACACTTAAAAAAATTGTAAAGCTCTCTAGATTGTCCTCTATATATTTCTTTATTTGACATACTGTTTAATATTTTCTTCAAACCGCCTGAAAAACAAATAAAATATCTAAGTTTTCAGTGACCATTGATTACTAGGTTCCAATGATTAGTGATTATCTAGTTTTCAGTAACCTGATTAAATTGTACTATACCAATGGCAATTCTTCAACAAAAGTAAAATTTTATTCAGTCTAAAAAAGCGCCAGGTAAGTTAGTACCCGGCACTTTTTTATAGTAACACATTCATAGTAAATAGTTTTCTATCTACCTAATCTTTCTTTCCTGATCTTTCTTTCATCATTTTTTTCATTGCTTTTCTTTCATTATTTTTCTTTCATTGTTTTTCTTTCATCATCATTCTTCCTTTGATATTCCTAATACAGCGGCCATAATATCTCCAAATGCCCAGTGATTTTGGTCAACATCTGTAAAATGAGTTTCAACATTTGTTAGTGGCTCAACTTCTAGCATTCTGTTTATCAAAGAAACACACTCGGAACGCTTTATATTATTATTTGGTCTAAAGGAATTATCCGGATAACCCTTAATATATCCTTTAGATATAAGCGTGTTTATAAATCCTTGTGCCCAGTGTCCATCGATATCTACAAACTTGCCATCACTACTCTCTTCCCCATCAACATCAAGGAATTTACAAAGTACTACTGAAAGCTCTGCTCTTGTAATATACCTATCAGGCCTAAAATCATTATCTCCATAGCCTTTAAAATATTCCTTTTCCGATACATAAGATATTGCCCAAGCTGCCCAATGATCTTTTGAAACATCCTTGTACTGTATATTAATAGAACCATCACTTTTTGCTCCATCTAGGTTAGCAAGTATTACAGCCATTTCAGCCCTAGTAAGACTATTTTCAGGTCTGAAGGTATTATCCTCATATCCTCTTATATATGCCTTAAATTCATAGGCTTCTCCAGATGAAGGAACATCTGTAGGAGAAGGTTCTATCGGTGAAGGTGTTGGTTTTTCAGTAGGGGTAGGTGTAGGCTCATCAACCCCCGGTTTCTCAGTTGGTTCACCTGTACCACCCTCATTACCAGTTCCACCTGTTTCTCCTCCTGGTGTTGGACCTGGCGTTGGTGTTGGACCTGGTGTTGG
>CAZJCV010000050.1:1339-13213 GCA_964544535.1 uncultured Lachnospiraceae bacterium
GTTGGATCTATTATTGCCAAATCTATTTCCAACTCTAATGGTCTTAATACTGTAAAATCAGTATTGTTAGAATAAGTAATCTCCTTTTCATCAGCTTGGATTCTTGCATATATTCTAGTTCTTTCATCTATCTGTTCTTCAGTTACTTCTAAGTCAAAACCTATTATTCTATCCTCGCATATTTCTAGGTCTTTAATTTCTTTTGAGGCAATAATATCTTCAAACTCTTTATCCATTGATATTTGAACAGTTGCATTCTCTATATTTCTGTAGCCAGGATTAGCCACTTCAACATAGACTGCTCCAAAGTTTTCTGTATAAAGTTCATTGTAAACCCCTGTTACTTCTGCATCGGTGTATAACACTTCCAACATAGCTACATCATTAGAAGGATTATAGTCATTTTCAGATTCTAAAACGGCTTTTAAATTAAGCCCTGTGCTTTCCTCTGGCACTTGCCAATCAAAGCTTGTTAGCAATGTATTTCCATGGCTTAACTCAACATCATCCATATCTTTTTCAGAAATTAAGTTCTCTCCTTCATATAATGATACCTTTAAGCCTTTTGCTGTTAGATCTCCTACATTCTTTACCATTACCACAAGGCTTACTTCATCACCTGGTAAAGGAGTATTGCCATCAAAATACAAGCCATTATCTTCTATAGCCAGGTCGGTTTTCCTCACATATTGGGTTGAAGTTAAAAATGTACCGTCCTTATAATAATTATCAGTTTCTTCATCAAGCATATATACAGTTTTATTGTATACTGCCATAATTGTATCCTTAAATCCTGCAATTGTTATATCTCTTGGCACTTCCATAGAATCAAATTCTATTTCAATTCCCTCTGTCCAAGTCATACTTTCCTCTTCATAAGTACTTATATAAAGTCTTTGAGCTCCAGCTACTACATTTATCCAAGCCAGTGCAATACCTTGGTCTGTATTGCTTGCGCTTAGCTCTAAAATGTCTTCCGCCTGTTCAGAACTTATTATTAGCTCAGCAGCAAAAGGTCTTTTTAAGGATATCTTATATATAGATCCATTATTATGCCAAAATACAACTGCTTCGCCATTCTCTAAAGCTATTGTAGGGCGACTGTCTTCATAAATATTTTCAAGTAATTCTATAGGCACTGACCAACTACTGCCATCAAAGCTTGTTGCGTAAAGCTTGTATACTCCTTCACTTGAATATGCATTTGTAGTAAATACATAGTATGCTTTATCCTCATGAATATATAAATCACTTTCAAAAACATTAGCCACATCAGTTATAAATGCCTCAGCTTCTGTCCAGCCTGTTCCATCATTATACATATAGTATATATCATCTGCTTGGGCACTATTTCCAATCATTTTAATGTGGGGATTATTTACCCATGTTGCAAGCACTTTGCTGTTTTCAGTCGCAACTTTAGGAAGCTTATTCACACCATCAGTTCTTGTAGATATGACATTGTTCCAGCTATTTGTATCAGCATCAAATTTTGCTATTGAAACTCCCATTTTGCCAAGAACATTCTTTGTAATATCTTCCTCTGTAAGAGTTGAAGTCTCTCCCATTTTTTCCGACATATTAAGCCACACAGAGTATATATCCTTTCCATCAGCTGCAAGTTCCGGGAAGGCATCTCCAGTGCCATCATTGTCTATTTGTATAGGCTCAGACCATTTTCCATCTCTATATATTGATGAATGAATAGATGTTCTATTGTTGTCCTCTCTATTGCTGTCATCACCGATAAATACCATCATTAAATCGCCAATTTCTTCATCTATAGATACTATTTTAGCATCTGAATCAGGATATATATATTGTGCAATTTCTTCTTCGCCAATCCATTCCTGACTCTCTAGATAATCACGAACAGCACTTACAAATTCCATGCTTTCTTCATCAAATGCATTGTTTGCAATCATATTAAATGTTCTTATTTGATCATTTGTTCCCCGTGTTCCGCCGCCTCCACCGCCAGAACCACCACCAGCACTACCTCCTCCATCGCCAGAACCAGCATATAACACCCATGTTCCTTCAGATATTGTATTTTCTTCATCATCACTCGAGAAAAGCCATAGATAAGTATAGCCTGTTCCATAACTTAATGTCAATTCAGTTTTTAAAGAAGGAATATTGACATTTACCTTTCCTTTACCAAAGAATTCTCCTGAAAGAAGTCCGTAGCCAATTTCCGCACCAATAGCGGCCCTTAATGACAGGTATAAATTAAGCTGCAGTTCTGTAGTCAAATCACTAATACTTTCAAAGCTCGAAACATCTGGTATATTAACATTGATAATAAACTCTGCTCCTCCTTCTATCTCAACAGATGCATAGCCTGACAAAACAAATCCTCCAGCAAAGGCATCTAAAGGCACATTAAATTTAAATTTAACCTTTATGCTTGCTTCTGCACTAAACTCCATCTCCAGAGACTCTATCTCCCATCTTAGAGTTTTGTCATTATATACAATAACTGTAGTAAAAGTTGCTTTCGCATCTGTATCAAGTCCTATCGTTCTAGAGCCTTTTGAAGCCTCTCCAATGTCCCACTTAATCAAGTCTCCAAGGAACTCTCCTCCTGCACCATTTAAATTGGTAATAGTGGCTTTAGCATTATCAAAGTCATATTCAACTTTAAAATCAAACTTTGGTGTAACAGGTATAAGTTTTGTTGACTTAAATATTCCACAATTATCTGGAAACGGCACATTGTCACTAGACATATTGTAAAATTTGCTTACATTGTTAATACCTGATATCTTTGGATTTAAACCTTTTTTGAAACTTGTAGGCATTTCGTCCCAGATTTCAAATTGCCAACTAATCTCATTTAAAATCTTCAATTCGGGAGCCACAACCAATTTTGAGTCAACATACTCAGATGTAAATACACCTAATTCTCCTTCTGTTTTGACAGCAAACTCAAGTCTATCTCCAACAGACATCTTATTTTTTATATTATGTATTGTAATGCTTTTCCACGTAGATGAACCTTCATATTTTGTATTTCCATATTTATTAACTATTCTATATAAAATAGTTTCTTCAACTTTCCCTGAGTCTTTTAAGTCAGTTTCTACGTTAAATCTAATAGAATCATTAAAAAGGTTTAAAGGTATAATAGAACTTTTATTGCTTAAACTACTAGAAAGAGCTGATGTAACCTCAATTATCTCAGGATGTTTTGCCAGAGCAATCACTACAACTTTTCCATCAAACAAATTCTCTCTAACAACCTTTTCTGGAAAGCCCTTTGCCTTTACAGTTACTTTGTTTCCATCAAACATTATATCTTTAAACTCAAATTTACCATTAAAATCAGTAATAGATGTATGGGAACCAATAGTTACTTCAGCACCTGCTATAGGCTTCCATGCTCCACTATCCTTATTATAGATCCCACCTTTTATATTTCCAAACTTATCTTTGGATACAAGATTCTGGTCTATTATCCTTATAGCTTGAGTAGAAGATACCCTTGTATCCGATATAACTTCTATATTAGAATGTCTATATCCATTATACTGTGGTATGTCCACTCCATCTATGCTTCCACCCTTGTAGATATACTCTCCGTCTTCATTAGTTGTTATCTTCTGTGTGATATCAAAAAGATCATCAACTATGGTTAAGTCACAAGCTTCTGTAACAATAACATCCTCTGAAATTCCTCTTCCCGTCTTTATTTTTAAATCAGGCATTATGTCATTTCCCTTAGAACGGTATTTTATTAATTCTAGTCTATCTACTTGCATTTCACTACCTGTAGTAGGATCAATAACGTAAATATTAGGCTTTACCCTTCCAAAGGTGCCATATTTAACAGGCCTTATTTCTATAGGTATTTTCATACCACCTAATGCTTCTGCTGCATAGCTTCTAAGTCCTAAACTAACATTATTTACATCATCAAACAGTTCAGGATCTATAAAATACTCATTCCACAATATTTCTCCAGACTTTAAAACCTCATGGCTTGTATTTATAATGTTCATACTTTCAGAGGTCTTATAGCTTCTTATATATTCAGAATCTCGCATTGAAATTCTAGGTCTGTTTAAATCTGAATTCCTTTCATTTTTAAATCCAACTCTGTATAACACTTTATCTTGTGGATATTTCCTATCTTCCACCTCTATTATAAGTTTGAGCTTTGAACTATTTTCCACTACAATAGGTTCTTGTAAAGTAAACCTGGCAGATATCTCTTCATTAAAGAACTCTAGCATTCCGTTGAAATCAGCGTACAGATTATGCCTTCCAGCCTTTTCTCCACGAACAATCCAATTTATAGTTTTGCTATCATTCGCAGCAAGAGTACCTATGTCTTCAGTTTTCCTGTTTCCTCCTACTACCAAAAGACCATCAGGGGTATTTAAGTTCACTACACAATCATTTATATCATAATCGCCCATAGTATTTATCAAATGAAGCTTTACATCAAAGAAATCTTTCATCCATGTTACAGAACCTGGAACATCAAGTATAGCAACTATTGGTGGCTTTTCTTTAGCCCCATAAACAGCACTTACGCTTAAGCCTCTTCCTCTCACAGTGGCCGTCCAACTTGGAGTGGCCTTACTAGGTATGTGGGTTATATTGTAAGTTCTGTTGTTGTACACAAGATTTATATTGAATTTAAATAAATTTTGATTTCCCGGTGCTGTTACATCTATACCTGCATTCTTTATTTCTTCAAGAGTCATTTTTGTAGCAGTAAGACTTCCCACCACTAATTGAGATTCTCTTAAAATAAAAGTTACATTATTTGCCTTTCCTTCTTCAATGAGTACCTCCTGCTGCTGTGGTTCATAGCCATCTTTATAGGCACCTATCGTATATATTCCTGCTTCTAGCTTTAAAGATGCTTTACCGTTAGAATCTGATGAGACTTTATAAGTATTCTCATCCCCCAAATTAATATATACATTTGTATAAGCTAATGCTTTACCGGTATTGTCCTGTACAGAAACATTTATTTCACCTGTCATACCCGCCTTTACAATTGTTATACTTCTTGTAGCGCTATTTTCATTTCCTGATGGGTCGACAACTTTAAGTACAACTTGATACACTCCCTCTTTACTATAAGAGTGGCTGACCTTATGTCCTGTTTTCTTTGTCCCATCTCCTAAATCCCATTCATACTTTGCAATTTCTACATTATCTACAGAATCTGTTCCGTCAAATTCAATATTTGCACCTACCTCAGCAGATGAAATGGAATTTACCTGTGCAACTGGTGGTACATCATCTATATCCAACGGAGAAACAGCTATACTCTCTGAACTAGATATATTTCCGTATGCATCTTCTGCTACTACCTTGTATATATACTGATATGAAGGATCTAAGTTTTCGTCTAATACCTTAGTATGAGAGTTTGAATATTCACCTACTACAGTATAAAACTCTGAAGTAGAAATCCTACGATAAACCTTAAATGCCTTTACATCTTCGTCAGAAGACCATGATATTTCAAGTGCTCTATTTTTTGCCAGCACATTAATGGAAGGTTTTTCTGGAGGTGTATTGTTAATCAGATATTCTCTAATCTCAAACTCCCCAACATTTCCTTTGGCATCTATAGCATGGACTCTCATCGTAAGGATATCTCCTGATTTAAAATCACTTGTATCTATATCTTGGGTAAAACCATCATACGAATAAGCTGTGTTATGGGTGTATAGTTCATCCCATGTTTTGCCATCACTGCTGTATTCAACAACTATTTTAGATAGTGCAACATTATCTTCTGCAGTTACTGCCATTGAAAAATTGCTACCTACAGTAGTATTATTATTAGGAATTATGCTTGTAATCCCTGGGGGTACATCATCTAATATCTCATCTATCTTAGGAACCCTTACCTCTACAGCATCACTAGGCTCACCAACATTTCCTGCAATATCAGTACAAAACACTCTGTAATAATATACAGTACCTTTTTCTACATTCTGATCAAAATAGTTTAGAGATTTTACATTTGAGGCAATTACCTGATATTGTCCATCAATTCTTTCTGAACGCTCAACAGTAAATCCTTTTATATAAGGCTCAGAATTAATTCCCCATCTTATTTCAACCTGATCTACACCAGGTATAGCCATTATATCCTTAACTTTTTCCGGCTTTGTTCTGTCAATTATATATTGGTTATAAGAGGCTGTCTCTGTACTATTGCTTATATTGCCACTAGTATCCTCTACAATAGCTCTTACATAATAAGCCCCTTCCCTTATATTTGAAACATCCAAATTGTAGCTCCAATCATATTTTTTAATTGAAGAATTCAGGAATGTTTCTCTTATATCTTCCCATTCCACACCATCCAAAGATCCTTGTAGGATTATTTTCTCTAATCCTATATTATCCTCAACAGAAATTATCAAAGGTATTGAGTTGCTAAAGACTGACGGAAGAGGTCTAATAGATTTTACTACAGGTGGAGTAAAGTCATCAGTCTTTTGAATATGTATTACTGGAGAAATAGCATAATCTTTACATCCATCACGGTCTGTAACAGTATATCTTATTATGTATTCACCACTTGCACGATTATATATATCCCATACTTTATGAAATAGCAGTCCCTGTGGAGTCATGGTCTGTCCACTCTCGCCATTGAAAGTATACCATGTTTCTCCTTCATCCCTTGAATACTCAAACTTTACAGATATTCCATCATTATTTAAAATATCTGTAGATAATGCCTTTAGAGTCAATGTCCTTTCTTTTAAAGATACAACATTATAGCTTCCATCATAGGCATCCTCTATTTTTGTAGTTGCAGGAGAATGTGTAATAGTTTCACTAAAATCCGAATAATTCATTGATGGATCAAAAGCCCTTATAGAATAACTATACTCCACTCCTGTTTCTAAACCACTATCTGTAAAATTAGTTTGATGGGATAGCGCAAGTTTTTCACCATCTCTATAAATTTCATATCCTGCCACATAACTATTGTCAGTTGATGGATTCCATGAAAGAGTAATGCTTTTTCCTGCATGAGAGCTTACATGAATATTTGTTGGTGCATCTGGTGCCTCCTCATCCCCAACCATTACTATTATTTCAACTGGCTCGGAACTATTTCCTGCACTATCTGTTGCCATTAGCTTATAAACATAAGTTTCTCCTTTAGAAAGTCCCGCTACAATATATTCTGTTCCTCCATAATTATTCTCAATTAGTCTTCCATCTCTCCACAGGGTATATCTACATGGAGTAATATCAATAACATCCCATGAAATTCTAACGCTATTTTCTCCCTGTGCAACGGTAGAGTAATTCTCTAATATAGGAACTGTGGTATCAATAGTAAAATCATATTTTACACTACTTTTTCTATTAAAATCCCTTGCACTAACATAATAATTCCCATCTTTTAAGGCAGTTAGCATCCCCTCAAAATCGCCATCTTCATTTGCAACAACTGTTGTGCTGTAAGAACCTTGTCCGTCTTTGCTATAAGCTGTTATAGTGACATTACTGTTAGCAGGTGCTTTACTCCCTGATATACTTATAGTATTTTTATTATTGTATCTATTAGGCCAATCTATTTCGATTGTAATTTCTGGAGGTTTTACAGGATCATCAGCATCTTTTGTTGACCCCATTACATTCCCGTATCTATCCACTGCATAAATATCAATTTCTTTAAAACCTTCGATATCACTTAATGGCAATTCCCTCGAATAATAGTCTGTACCTTCTTCTTGGATAAGGGGAATTAGCCAAATGTAATTGCCAACATAATTGGCAATTATGTATATAGGATAATCAGTCAATCTAATAGGTTTAGACGTTGAAAATCTAATTAGCGCATACAGCGAATCAGGATTATTAGAAGCTTGGGCTTTAATAAGTAGCTTTTCATCAATAGGCTCATCTAAATTAGGAGAAACCATTAGAACTTCACTTTCATCTCCTATATAATAAGCTTTAAAAGTAACTATTTCGCTTTTACTCTGATTGTCATCTGTAAACTGAAAATAAAGTATTTTTTCTCTTTCTTCATTTTCAAATTCATAGTAAACTCTATCTCTTATCATTTGATAGTCTTTATTTTGAAGCCCTTCTATGCTTTCATCATAACGAAACTGACTGTAATACATAGTCTTTATCAAAAGTTCAACATTTTTACTTTTTATTATAGGGCCTTCATCTTTAGCGTTTTCCCATTCCTTTGCTATAACTAAAGGTTTAAGAGTTAAAGCTCCAGTATACCTTAAATATGCAGTACCTATAAGATTTCCATCTAGTTTTACATGTAGATAATAATAGCCAATAAGTAAGTCACTTAAGTTTTCTTCCTTAAGCTCTAAAATATTTTCTCCTTGCTTTTTTGTTAAAGCAATACCTTCTTTTACTGTTCTAATAACACTACTAGATTCAACAATATCAGCTGTGTATTCTCCCTCATCAGGTAAGTTTATACCATGGATAAGATAGGGTATTCCATCCTCTATATATCTTATATTAGGTTTTGAGTTTTCAATTGAAAGGGTATAACTTGTTGTATATTTTAAGTTCCTATTCTCATCATACATCCGAACTTCATAGTTGCCGTATGTTAAGGGATTTTCAGTTTTTAAATCTAAATAAATTCTATTATTTTCACCTTGTCTAAAACTTTCATCAACAATTTCACAGTCAGTAATATTATCAAAGAAATCTTTAATATCAAAGGAATAACCTTCTACTATGCTACAAGGATTTATTGATATTGTAAATATATCTTTTCCATGTGTAGCTTCTTCAACGTTAAAGTAAGATGCTTTAGACGGCTCAATTAACCTAATATACTTATTTAGATTATACTCTTCTTCGCCAGTCTTAAAATAGAGCTGATATATCTCATTTTTATTTAGATGAGATATGTCAACTTTTATTGAAATATCTTTGTACTCACCTTCAAAGTGAGTTTTGTCTATATCCCATAATCCACCTTCAATAACTTCTCCAGTATCAATATTTTTCATAATAAGCTTTAAGTTATCAGAAGAATTTTTCACATAGGCATAACTTATTTCTAAAAATTCCCCTTCAGTTATTTCATTTACTATTAGCTTTTCACCCTCATCATTTTCAAATTCAGAACTTGAACATGAATGCTTTATTTCACCTAAATGCCAAGTCAAAATATCATCTTGAGTATTGTAGAAATATTTATAATCAGTACCGTTAATTCTTATGTAATACTGGGTATCCTCTTTTAAATCTTTAGATACTTCTAGCATACCAGCAATACTTATCTGGCTCATACTATAATTTGGATTTGCGTCATAAACTAAAGCATTTTTCTCAATAGTTTCTTTTTTTATTGCACCATAAACTACATCATCAGCTACTAGTTCTATGTTTATATTTTCATTATCCATTCCCATAATTCCATTTTCTATTTCATATCCACTAACTAGAAATTCTATTTCACCAACAGTGCTAGAAATTATCGGTGGATTAAAGGATATGCTTTTATCTTCAATAGAAGTATATTGCTTTAACGGCATTGTAAAGCTTTTGCTGCTACGTGCTATATTCCCATAAGAATTTAGATATGAAAAGTCAAGGCCGTATTTTTCCCCTGGAATCAAAAGCGATGCTCCTTGATTAGGAAAGTCTAATGTGAATATATTGTATTTATCAGGCTTTATTTTATGTATTTCTGAAATTGGAAACTTTAGGTCTTCATTTACTCTATATAGGACAACATCATATTCTAGTGAGTTATTACCACTGGACATAGGAACGCTTATAATTAATTCTTCAGCATCTATCACTTGGGGAGTATTTAGCCATAAAGAGTCACTTCCAGAATAAGCCCTTATATAAGACTGGGTAACATTTGTATAATACCCCTCTGGATAAGTGATTCTTATGCTATAATTTTCGTTGACTTCTACTGGCTCGTGAATTAAAAGCTTAAAATGAATAGCTGTGGACTGATTATTACTATTGGGATTATAACAAACATAATCCACCTTAGAGGCTATCACATTTCCATATAAATCTATTATTTCAACTGAAATATCATCAATGTTTATATTCTTTATATTGTAAAAACTTGTATACACTGTTGAATATGAGTCTGTTTCATTTAAGGAGCTATAGGAAGCATCGCTAAGAATTAGGCCTTCTGTAGGTATTAGTGAAGCAGTTGTGCTGTACTCAGATACCCCTGCCACCAACTGGACTTTATAACTTTTTCCAAGCTCTGAAAGTTCACCAAGTGTAAAAGATGGTATATTTGCATAATATAGGGTTTTTTGAAATTTTTCAAAATCATATTTGTATGAGTCTGGATATCCTGAAAAATCGTAAAATTCCCATGGAGTATCATAAGCTGAAAAAATTTTATCATCATCATATTTTATAGTGGTACTTCCAATACTCACATCATTACTTCTACCAATTAATCTTTCCCCATCAAATAAAATAAATACTCCCTTATTGGTATTTACATCTTTAAAAAACACTTTTGGCCTTCCACTAGATGAGCTTTCATAATTTAGGCTATTAGACGGCATATATACTGAAACAGGATTTCCTATTTTTATTAGACTTTCACAAGTATCTATAACTATATTATCTAAAATGTCTTTACCTGTTATCTCTATAGTGTATTCCCCTGCTTCTACTTTTTTGCTAAATTCACATACAAACTGGAGTGCATTATCATCTGGAGTCCCAACTCCTCCCCTTATTTCTTCACTGGGTACTTCATTTATTGTATCAATTAACACTCCATCTTTTAAAAGTCTAGCTTCAATGAGTATATCTCTACTTAATACACCATGTAAAATATTTGCTCCTATCTTTGGAATGGTCACTACAACTGAGGCATTTTCGTCCTCTGTATATGTATTGTCAGCAAATATATAAGTAAGTTCTTTTGATATAGGCTGATACTTACTTATTAAAATCTCTGTAGGGTTATCAAGTTCCACACCAGATAGATTTATTGTATATTGTTGGTCTTTATAGAGTTTTTCTGCCATTGAATCACTCATTTTAGGATAAGTACGGTTTCTCCCTAAACTATTATTATCGCTATCATAAATATATATGTAGGGAATTTCGGTGCCCCTTGCAGTTACTACATAATAGTCAGTGCTAGAAGGCGTAAATACAAACCTATAATAAGATTCTTTCTCTTCGCTGTCTTCTCCATTTAAAATTTTAACTTCATCTAAATTAATGATATTCTCATCGGCTGGAACAGACATTAAAGAAAATCCTTTTTCTCCGCTTTCTTCTAAGTTTAGCTGCTCTTTATTGTCTGTAATTTGAAAGGAGTTGTCGAGAATCTGAGTTGTTGCTGTAACTGGCTCCTTTACTGGTAAGACATTTTCTTCTTCATCGCCTTCCTTCACCAAAGGCAAAACTATATCACTTTTTCTATCGTCAAAGGTTTCTGAAGAAATTGTTTTAGATATCTTTTCCACATCTGCGAAGGATATTAGTCCATTTGTTAGTAAATTAGTCAACATAATTGCTGCAAAAAATAATGCTAACTTTCTAGTTGTTTTTCTTTTCATTATATTTTGATCCCCCAAAAATAAATATTGAATGCAAACGATACGTTGCATTAGTTAATCTATATGTGTTAGTAGATTAATAACATAATTCTATATAAATCCTTGTTTAATATCTACTTGCATAATATTTTTTAGTTTTTAAAAAAGTGAAAACATGCAGTTTTACGCTGTTTCCACTTCTCTAGTTAGTATTAATCAAAGATTTTTAAAACTACAATATGATTGTATCACTTTTTTAAGCTTTTTGGAATAGTTTTTAACAACAACGTTTGTGTCAAGTAAAAGTTGGCAATGCTCTCTTCATCCTGTTATTTTATTGGTT
>CAZJCV010000051.1:0-12984 GCA_964544535.1 uncultured Lachnospiraceae bacterium
TACTATAAAATCATTACAAGAGTATAGAAAAAAGTTTGATAAGCTAGTTAGATGCATTGCTTCACCAGAGTTACCAACACAGTACGGAAACTTTCGCTCCTACGGTTATGAAAATATCATTAATGGAGAACATCATGTTGCACTAGTAAAAGGGGATATAGGCGACGGTCAGGATGTACTTTGTCGTGTACATTCAGAATGCTTAACAGGTGATGTATTTCATTCTAAAAAATGTGACTGTGGCGAGCAATTACATCTAGCCATGGAAATGATTGAAAAAAAAGGAAGAGGTATTCTGCTATACATGCGTCAAGAAGGAAGAGGCATTGGCCTTCTTAACAAACTAAAGGCTTATGAGCTTCAAAGTCAGGGCATGGACACTGTTGATGCTAATTTAGCCCTAGGTTTTGAAGAAGACTTGCGAGAATATTATATAGGAGCACAGATTTTACAGGACCTAGGTGTAAAGACTTTACATTTGATAACTAATAACCCTGATAAAGTATATCAGTTATCTGATTATGGAATTGAAATTACAAAGCGGATACCTATTGAAACAAAAGAAACAGAACATGATAGACAGTACTTAAAAACCAAGCAAGAAAAAATGGGTCACTACCTAAATATCAAATAAGGAAAAGGAGAAAAAATAAATGAAAACTTATGAAGGAAAAAGAGTTTCAAAAGATATAAAGATTGGAATAGTTGCTTCAAGATTTAATGATTTTATCACATCAAAACTTTTAGGAGGTGCAAAGGATGCCCTGATTAGACACCAAGTAAATGAAGATGATATTGAAATTGCCTGGGTACCTGGAGCCTTTGAAATCCCCCTGATTGCCAACAAAATGGCAAAAAGCAAAAAGTATGATGCAGTTATATGCCTAGGAGCTGTAATTCGTGGCAGCACTAGCCATTATGATTATGTATGCAATGAAGTGTCAAAGGGTATTGCCCAAGCCTCACTAAACAATGATATTCCTGTAATGTTTGGAATTGTCACTACTGAAAATATTGAGCAAGCAATTGAACGTGCTGGTACAAAGGCTGGTAACAAAGGGTTTGATTGTGCAGTAGATGCAATAGAAATGGTAAACTTAATTAGAGAGATAGATAAAGAATAAGTTATCATGAAATTGTTTATTCATATGAGGGAGCTGATAAGATTCGTATATTTCGCAATCTTATCAGCCTTAAATCAGGTGAGCATGCCACCACAGCAGAAGTTTTTTATTTAAGACATTTTAAATACAGCAGTAACTTTGAATTCGTTATGGCCACATGCTGCGTAGATATCACCGTTCATTTTAAGCATTAATTGTCTACAAATATAAAGTCCCAGACCACTTCCGCCACAGTTTTTGACATTAGAGCCTCGCCAAAAACTGTTAAATATGTATGGCGTTTCTGAAGGGGAAAGTGAGCATCCGCTGTTTGTTATAGTTATTAGTTGATAAGCTTCTTGCTTAGCAATATCAATAGTTATATATTTTCCATCGCTATATTTTATTGCATTTTCTATTATGTTTTGTAAAACTTCTGTTGCCCGGTCTAAATCGCAAGAAAGTAAACAGTTTTCATAATTTTTTATAGTAAATTCAATATTTAAGAGAACTAGTTTTTCTTTATAATAAACCTTTATATTTTTTAATAAACTATCAAGATAATACTCTCTATTTGTTACTTCAAGGTCAAGAAGGTCTTGACCTGAGGCCTTGATTATTTGAGATACATAAGCTTCTACTTCATCTGCATGTAAGTTAATGCTTTTTGCTACTTCCTTTTGCTTTTCATCGTCTTTATATAAATCCTTAATAAGAGCAGAAGAGTACAGCTTTATTGCGCTAAGGGGTGTTTTAATATCATGTGAGATTGATAGAAGCAAGGTTTTATTTTCTTTCAAAAGCTCAAGCTCTTTTTCTTTTTGCCTTTCTAGGTGCTCACGAAGCATATCAAGACCCCAGATAAACTCACCAAAGAATTTGTTCTTGTTTTCTTTTAAGCCTACCGATAAATTGCCTTTTGAAAGTTCATATGGAACTTCCTTTATTTTATTAAATGGACTGACTAAACTTCTCCAAATAAATAATAAGACAATTAATGTCACAAGAACAATCACTGCCATAGAAACATTAACAGCAATTAATAATTGCTTCTTATCTGATTTTGAATTTCTTTCATAGTCAAAACGGTATAAGGTATCATTTATTAAATTGACTTTATAGTTGCTGGAATCTGCTTCATCAAATTCTGAGAACAGTGTTACATTAGTTACATAGTCCCATTCATCTAAATTTACATTTTCAAGGCCATAATTTTTAATTGTATCTGCCAGCCTATTGATTTCAACATCATATATCTTTTCATTTTGGTCGTCTAGACTATTTGACAAATACAAATTGACGCCCACTATTGTAAGGACGAAGACTAAGACAATTATAATAAAGAATTTATAAAAATTTTTCATAGGCCACCCAATTAATCCATTAATCAAACATTTTAATATACTCTAATTAAACCTGTAGCCAACACCCCAAACAGTCTTTATATTCTCTGGTTCTTTAGGATCTTTCTCAATTTTGCCCCTAAGCCATTTTATATGTACTGTAAGGGTTTGTGGCTCGCTAAAACTTTCAAAGCCCCAAACTTTATTAAAAAGAAATTCTTTCTTTAAGACTTGACCCTCATTTTCCATAAGCAGTAATAAAAGCTCGAATTCTTTTGTAGTAAGGTAGAGTTCTTCATCGTTTAAGAAGACTCTGCGACTATTTTTATCAAGTGTTAGGTTATTGGCAGTAATAATATCAGTCTCGTACCTGCGTTTAAAAATGCCTTTTATTTTTGCTAATAGAATATCGATATCATATGGCTTTTCAATATAATCATCGGCACCTAAAAGCAAACCATTTAATTTGTCCTCTTTGTCAATTCTTGCAGAGAGTATTAATATGGGAGTGTTGTGGGTTTCTCTTATTTGGCGACACACTGCAAAACCATCCATTCCAGGAAGGATAATATCAAGAAGGACAAGGCGGGCTTCTTCGTTTTTCATTATAGCAAGTGCTTCTTCACCTGTTTCGGCTTGCTTTATCGAATATCCTTCATTTATCAGAAAATCTGATAAAAGGGTAGATAGTTCCTTATTGTCTTCCACTATTAGTATGTCTATCATAGTTACCTCCTGGGATAGAATATCTAACACTACCAACCCATTTCCATAAGCCAATTATTAAGCTGTCTTTCCTTATCTAGACTGCTTAAGTTTGGGTCTTTATTCTCTCCTAAATTATACTCGCCTTTGATATTGCCGTCAACTATGTACATGACTCTTGAACATTTTGCGGCCACCTTAATATCATGAGTTACAAGCATTATTGTTGTGCCTTCATCGTTTATTATTGAAAGCTGCTCCATAACCTCTTTGGAGGCACTTCTATTAAGTGACCCCGTCGGTTCATCTGCAAAAATGATCTTAGGGTTATTTATAAGACTTCTGCAAATGCAGGCACGTTGGAGCTGTCCGCCAGACACTTCAGTAATATCGTTATCTGCGATATCATTTATAGCTAATTTGTGCATTAGCTCTAGTCCATAATCTACAGCTTGTGATTTGTCATTAAACTTTCTTGACTGACTTGCAGGTAGTATAATATTATCAAATATTGTCAAATTCCTCATCATATACATTTGTTGAAATATAAAGCCCATTTTGTTCAAACGTATATCAGCAAGTTCATCTTCACTTAACTTAGTAATGTTTTCATCTATAAACATAACGTTTCCGGCAGTTGCCTGATCCATTCCAGAGATGCTATAAAGAAGAGTGGACTTTCCTGAGCCTGAAGGTCCCATGATTGCGACCATTTCCCCTTCTTTTATATTAAAAGTAACATTTCTCAAAACATTATTTTGGATTTTGTTTACTACATAGGTTTTACATAAGTCTTTAACTTCAAGTATATTTGCCATTGTAATTACCTTCCCTTCATTAATCAATATTAATAACTTCCTGAGGTGCAACCTTTTTCACACCAAGTGCAGTAATAGCACTTGCAATTAAAGTTACAGTAAATATTATTATTGGATATATTAAAAACACTTCTAAAGGTTTGATCTCAAAGTTTATCTGGCTTGCACCCATCATTTCAAAGATTGGTACAATTATAATTTGAGAAAGTGGAGTAGATAAGATTGTTGCTATTATTATTGAAACAAGTAATATAATGCCGACTCTTGTAACTTGCCACTTAAGCAGGCTCTTATTTCTAAATCCAAGACTTTTCAGTAAGGCAACTTCCTTTTTCTCCTTAATTAGAAAACTTTTGACCATCAAAACAGTAACTAGTATATTTATTATTAAGATAATGGAAAGGGTAAGCTTACTAAAACTATCAATGTCATTTGCAATTCCACCTACGAAATCAGAGATATATTCGTCTGCAGTTTTTATATCATAATCAGGCATAAGTTCTTCAAGAGTTTTTAAGCGTTCTTTTTTCTCCCTATTAGTTGGATTGTCCAAATATAGAACTTGTATTCCATATTGGCCAGCTTTTGCAAGGTTATTAATAGATGACTTTTCAGAATAACGAATTCCAGAACCTAAAGAGTACATAGACTCAAAAAATGCTGTTACTATGTATTCATCAACTTGATCAGCAGATTTGACTTTCACCCTATCACCAATTGTAGCATCAATTTCTTTGGCAGTTATTTCGGTTAGAGCAATTTCATTTTCAAGTTTTGGAGCAATGCCTTTGGTATAAGTGTACCTGTCTGCCTTTATATTACTTCCATAATAAGCTATTGTTGACGTTGATAATTCTCCCTTTATGACATTTGTATTTAACAAGGTTTCACAAAAAACCTCAGCGTCAATGCCTTTATCTTCTAGTTTTTCTTCTATGTTTTTGTAATATAAAGTCATTTCTTCTGGACTAGTTCTGTGAATAAATTCTAGTTGATCCACTGGGTTAGTCATGAACACATCGGAAGGTGCCATAGCAAACAAAGTAACAAGATTCCCACTTCTTAGTGTGTTTTTTGTATTTAACATAATAATTATAAGAAGAAATCCTATCGTAAATGTAATGATTAACATAAGAAACTTTTTAAAGCTGGAAAAGATGTCATTTAGAGCCAGAAAAATATAGGTAGGCAGTTTTGTTTTTCTAAGCCTTAAAAAGTTTTTAATTTTAAAAGTCTCTGAACTTTCGCCAGCTCTTATTGCCTCGACGGGAGTAATTTTATTAATTCTTTTTGTGCAAACAAAGGAATATGAAACTATTATTATAACTAATATTATAGAGCAGACAGTCCTCACAACAATTCCGCTTGAACCGCTTTCAAGTGCTATATTCATAGAAACACCTTTTAGGAGAAATGGCCCCCAAAAGGCACTCAGTATTGCTCCAACTATAGCGCCTACAAAAGCAATAGCAAGGTATTTAATAACATACAAGCTTCTGATTTTTCTAGATTTAATGCCAATTGCCTTCATTACTCCAATATCGTGATATTCTTCGTTTATTGTGAAGATTATTGTAAATCTGAGAATTAAAAATGCTATTAATATTAAACAAACACTTACAAAAAGTAAATTGCCTGCCATCACCATATCCATGATATACATCATTTTTACTAATTCTCTATCCGCTACAGTATCCACATTAAATTTAAGTTTATTGAAATCTTTAGTAAAGCCATCTAAATTATTTAAATCAACGGAGAAGCATGATATGCTTATAGTGCTTATCTCTTCTTTTAATTTGGCTAATTCTTTATCATTCATTATAAAGCGAACATTTTCTACAAAGCTAGAACCTAGAAAAGCATCCTTGCATGTTCCGGCGATGATATAGGTGTTACTATAAGAATTATCTACTGATAATGTAATCTCATCACCCAAACTAAAATTATAATCATTTAAGAATTTGTTAGGAACATATATTTCCCCATCATTAATATGTGTAATTATATTATTCTTTTCGTCTAGGAACTTTTGTTGATTGATATCAAAACTATTAATAATTAGCTGTCCTATATCCATGTCATTACCCAAATCTACAGACAGGATAGCAAGAAGGTCATCCTCTTTGTAGCTATCAACATGTTTATTATCTTTTAAAAACCCATCTATATTCTCTGTATCCTCCATATCTGGTGAAACAAGTATTATATAATCACTTAATTCAACCTTATCAAAAAAACTATCGAGTCCTTTTGTAACAGCAATTAGATTATTTATGCTACTTGAAATAAATGTACTTGCTAAAATAATAAATATAAGTAAAACCACATTAAAGGATTTATTATGTTTTAAATCCTTTTTTAAAATCTTTCGGTACATTTTTGTTTGCTCCCCTTTCGATTTCTATGATTTTATCATATCAGACTAATTATTAAAGAATCCTTAAATAATTAAGATAAAGCATAAAAAAGCCTTACAACAATTAAGTTGTAAGGCTTTTACTAAACTCAACTATATTACTTCGGAATTTTAGTCAAAGGCTTCCACATAAAATAAATTAATGTGGTTGTTATAATAAATTCTGGTACTAAATAACTTGCTTGATATAATAGAGAATAAATCCATGGGTTTTGAGTTTCTGCATAATCACTAAAGAATATAACACCTGCAAAAAGGTGACATAGAAATCTTGCTCCTAAGCCTAGAAAAATACCAAAAGCTATTCCGAATGCATTGTTAAGTTTTATATTTGATACTTTCTTAGCAAATAGGCCTGCCAATCCAAGAAAACCAAAAGCTATAGGATATTCTAGGATAGCTTGGATTGGTGAATATATATATGCCCCAAACATTAGCTGTAGGATTCCAAATGCTGTCCCTGCAGTAATACCAGGAACAAATCCCCATCTAAATGCAAATATAAAAATAGGTACCATACTTCCTGCAGTAACTGAACCACCTTGTGGTGCCTGATAGATTGTAATTTGGTCCAATACTAAAGCCAATCCTATCATAATTCCTGCTTCGACTAACATCTTTGTGTTCCATTTCTTCATTTATGATTCCTCCCAAATGTAATAAGGCTCATTACCAAATATAGGCAATGAGCGCATAATAATTAACTTATACTTTCCTACGCTAGCATTATCTAGTTCAGGTGAAGGGTCGAGATTAGATCTCCTCTCAGCCATAATAAGCTCCCCTAGTCAAGTGTTAAATTGTAAAAATATTATAACACAAAGAAATAATTAGTCAATGTATTAAAAGTGATAATTAGGGAGCAAAAACCTTAGCAAGGTCAGCTTGCAACCCTTCAAAATAATATGATTCTAAAACATCTGGCACTTTAAAAGTCTGAAAATCATCAATCTTTAGATCTATAAAACCGCACAACATAATATTATTATTATTTAAATCTACAATCCAGTATTCCCTGACGCCAGATATCATATAAGTGTTAAAAGAATTTCATTACCACAAACTGTGGGAAGATATAAAGGTGATTTGCTGTGATTATTGTATTTGTTTAATTTTAATTGTATAATAATTTAAAATAATCAAAAGAGATGGATATAAACATGAATGAAAAAAATTATAAAAATGAAAATTCAAACGACCAAAATTCTAAATTATTCAGGAAGTTACCACTTAACAGAAAATCAACAATAATATCAACTTCATCTATTTTACTGCTTATAACCACTTTTCTTATATACAAAAGCAATAACTCAATAGAAGTCACCCATTATACTATTGAGGACAAACTAATTCCTCTATCTTTTAATGACACAGTGATTGTACATATATCAGATTTACATAATAAAGAATTTGGTACTAATCAAAAGGAATTACTAGAAACAATAAATAGTATTAAACCAGACATAATTGCAATTACAGGTGATTTGATAGATACTAGCAATACAGAAGATGAGATTGCAATCACTATGGATTTTATTAATGGAGCTGTAGATATAGCACCTACATATTTTGTTACCGGCAATCATGATGTGAAGTCGCTTCAATATCCTGAGCTAGAAAAGAAGTTGATTGATGCTGGCGTAGTTGTACTAAGAGACCAAGTAGAGGAAATCAAAAATAAGGATGATTCTATATATTTACTAGGATTAGACGATCCTGCAAGTAACAATGGAGGACAAAACTTATCATTTGAAGAAAAACTAAGCAGACTGTCTAATGAAACAGATGGCTATACTATTCTTTTATCACACAGACCAGAAAAGTTTGATATATATGTTGACCAAGTCAATTTAGTATTAAGCGGGCATACCCATGGAGGACAAATACGTTTTCCATTTATAGGAGCCGTAGTAGCCCCAGACCAAGGCTTATTTCCTAAGTATTCAGATGGGCTTTATGAAGAGGCTAATACCAAAATGATTATAAGTCGAGGACTCGGAACTAGTGTTATACCTATTAGATTTAACAATTCGCCAGAAATTATTGTAGTGACACTAAGAGCTGAAAAATAGTAATAGATGTAAACTTAATTAGCAAATATAAAAATTTAAAGAAACAGGGAGACAAATAAAAGACTTAACAAGGAGCAAAAGATGAAATATTTATTTATATGTTATCCAAAATGTAGTACATGTAAGAAAGCAAAAAAATATTTGCAGGAGAATAACATAGAATTTGAAGAGAGAAATATAAAAGAAGATAATCCAAGTGCTGATGAACTAAAGACATGGATTAGCAAAAGTAATTACGATATAAAAAGATTTTTTAACACTAGTGGTATACTCTATCGGGAAATGAAGCTTAAAGATAAATTAACTAACATGACAGAAGATGAAAAAATTGAATTATTAGCAAGCGATGGTATGCTGGTAAAAAGACCAATATTGCTAGGAGAAGATACTGTTTTAGTGGCCTTTAAAGAAAAAGAATGGAATATTCTCATAAAAAAACAATAACATCAGTGATTTGAACCATTTTGCTGACGTCGGGAATATGCTTCATATTTCTTTGTAAGGTTTATTATTCTAATCAACATACATTTTCTTGTTATCACTAGTATTATGATTATGAATTAATTTGTGCTTTGTAAGCTTAAATTAGGTGCAAGAGCTGACAAAACCAATATTTTATTAGTGTCAATTATATATATATTTACTTTGTTTTGGAATCGTCTTTATGGTAAAGTTATTTAAAATAGTGGGTGAAAACATAATAGGAATAAGATAAGAAGTAATAGAGAAAATTATTTAAAAATAAAAAAGGAATGGGGATTTAGATTAATGAAGAAAGTAATAAAACAACTATTAAAAGCAATTTGTTATACTCTCTTGTTTGTGGGGACACAGTTTATAATGACTTTCACATTCATGTTTATGTTTATGATAAAACAGGGGATAGAACTACAAGTAGCTGATAAAGGTATTAATAGCGATATTTTAATGGAAGAAATCAATAATTTTCTCGTGAATAATAATAACACAATTTTAATAATATCAGGAATTATTACACTACTTTTCTTATGGGTGTTTTTTAAGATTCGTAAGAAGAGGCTAATTGTGGAAGCTTACATAAAAAAGTTTGATAGGAGTAAGGTAATTCCTATTATTTTATCAGGATTTTCATTTGCACTTTTTGTTTCAACTGCAATATCCTTACTTCCAATTCCTGAAAATTTATTGGAATCTTATTTGCAGTCAACAGAGGGAATGGTTTCAGGTTCTTTAATTATAATGTTAATTTCTATAGTAATTATCGCACCTATTGTGGAAGAAATTATTTTCAGAGGCTTGATTCTTTCTAGATTAAATAAGGTTATGAATACAACTGTTGCACTTATTGTTAGCAGTTTAATATTTGCTATCCTACATGGACATATCTTATGGGTAACATATGCCTTTGTGTTGGGTGTATTATTTGGAATTATAGCAATAATAACAGGATCAACATTGCCAACTATTATATTTCATATGTCATTTAATTTATCCGGTTTATTTGTTGGCTCAATACCATTTCCAGAATGGTCAACCGTAATCGTATGTGTTGTCTCATTTATAATATCCACTATTTTGATTTATAATGTAGTGAAAAAAACGAGTAAAAAGGAAGTTGTAACAGTGGGAACTTCTTAACACATAGTAAAACAAACAGGGGTGAAATTAATTGTTAAATGATAAAGATATAGAATACATATCAAGCGTATATACCTTTTGGGATAAGTTAACAAAGAATCAGAAAGAACTTTTAATCAATCATACACAAAAGGTTGAATATAAAAGGGGAGACAGCATACACAGCAGTGATACGGAGTGTGTTGGTGTATTGCTTATCAAAGAAGGAGCTTTAAGAGCTTATCTATTATCAGAAGAGGGAAAGGAAGTAACCTTGTACCGAGAAGGCAAGGGCAATATTTGTATTCTTTCTGCCTCATGTATCTTAGAACAAATAACTTTTGATGTTCACATAGATGCAGTATCTGATTCTTATATTTATAAAACATCTGCAAATTTTTTTGATAAGTTATGTAAGGAAAATATATATGTTGATAACTACACTAATAAAAAAATAATTGACAGATTCTCAGATGTTATGTGGGCCATGCAGCAAATTTTATTTATGAGTTTTGACAAACGTTTAGCAATATTTTTATACGAAGAAACAATTAAAAACAACTCAAACAAGATAAAACTAACTCATGAACAGATAGCTAAATATGTTGGCAGTGCTAGAGAAGTAGTAACTAGAATGCTGAATTATTTTCTTGAAGAGAAAATTGTAGAGTTATCTCGTGGAGTCGTAGAAGTTATAGATAAGGAAAAGTTAAAAGAAATAATTTATTAATCCCTTTGTGTGAGTTAATCACATACATTAATCTATTAATCGTGTAATATATAGTTAATAAAAAAGTTTTTGAAAGGGGATTATATTATGAGCGCAATTAAAATTACTAAACAAAATTTTGAAAATGAGGTTATCAATTCAGATAAGCCTGTGATATTAGACTTCTGGGCAGGATGGTGTGGACCTTGCCAAATGCTAACACCTATTATTGATGAAATAGCTAATGAGTCAGGAAACCAAATAAAAGTTGGAAAAGTAAATATAGATGAAGAAAATGAATTAGCAAGACAATTTAATGTCATGAGCATCCCTACCATTTTAGCAATAAAAGATGGAGAAGTAATTGATAAGAAGGTTGGAGTTCAAGCAAAAGAAGCAATTGTATCTATGGTTTCTTAGGAAAGTAATAGATAACTAATTGATACTAACTTAATATATGGTGAAAAAAACTAAATCATTTAAGTTAAAATAGTAAGCCTTACAAACATTGAATTTGTAAGGCTTTATTCTGTTTTATTTCAAATGACTGGAAAAATATCAATATACACTAAACTACAATCCTAAAATGTGAATTTCAGTAGATCTTAAAAATATGAACAAATGTAGATTGTCTATGAAAAAATAGGACATTTGACATTTTATGATTAAATTGGTATTATATTCAATAAGAGAGACATCATAAATTTAATGCATTAAGACATATATTGTACACTTATGAAGTAGGGGGAACAATTAGTTGGTAATAGCAATATGTGATGTTAATATTGAAATCAGACAAAATATATTATCCTCACTTGATACATTTTTTGACGATAAGGGTATTCAAGTTGAAACACTTCAAATACAATATGCTAATGAACTATTATCTAGTAAAGAGAAAATTGATCTTGTCTTTATGTCTAACAAGCGAGAGTATGATAGAATGAATACTGAAATTATTTGTGAAGTCTTGCATAAACAAGAAGAAGATTGTTTAGTTGTTCTAATTGTAGAGGATATGGAATCACCATATATCTTTTTAAGTAAAAATGTATATGTGATTTTATCTAAGGATTTTAATAGGGAGCAACTTTATAATTGTCTTGAAAGTATTTATGATAAGATTATTTTTAAAGATAATTTAGTAGAGTTAGGGAAAGATAACTGGGAGAGAAAATCAAACATTAAATATATCAAGGCGTCTGATAAATACTGTGAAGTATATGCAAATGACTATCACTATTTAGTAAGAAGTAGCATGTCCGCTATAGAAAGAAAGCTATGTGATGAAGGTTTTATAAGGACTCATAGGTCATATATTGTAAATCTAGCATATGTAGAAGATATCGATAAAACTATAAGGATTAATGATGATACGAGGATAAAGTATTCTAGAGGTAAAAAGGAAGAACTACTAATTAAATATGACCAATATATATCGTCGAGATAGAGTTTGAATATGAATATTCAAACTCTTTTTTGATAGACTAAGTATTACCTACCCCAAAATGCAACAAAATATGCTATTCACTCGGGAGGGGATAGCCATTGGCGACAAAATAAAAAAATCTATCAGCAAGTTTAGTGGATTTAGAAGCATAAAAATACATTTAGCGACATTGTGGATGGATTTCACGACATTCATGTTGACAATTATTATCTAGCATTGCTATAATTAAGACGTGGAAATAAATGTAATAAAGACACACTTTAACCTAATACTTGGAGGAAAGCAATGAAATATACATTACCTGACCTGCTATAGCTAACACGATTACAAAGGAAGGCATGACTCGTTTTGTTGTTGTATTTTAAATTACTGATAAATATGTAGTTGTAGGAGACCCAGCTAAAGACTTAATGAGGATGAAAATAGATGACTTCTATAAAGATTTTACAGGTGTTCTATTAATCTTGAAGCCTAATGAGGAATTTACTCAAGGGAAGAATAAAGGTGAAAAGGTATTCAACAGATATATCCGTCTTTTAAAGCCACATAAAAAATTATTTGCATATGGAATTATTGCTTCTGTTATATTAACAATCTTAGGAATAGTATCTTCTTTGTTCAACAGTATTATATTTGATGAGATTTTACCTTATAAACAAATAAATGCCTTAAATATGCTCTTGTTAGTATTTGCAGGAATCGCAATAACATGGAAATCAAAAAAATAGAATTCTAGTTCACACTTGATAGTTTTAACTTTCATCCACTA
>CAZJCV010000052.1:0-12897 GCA_964544535.1 uncultured Lachnospiraceae bacterium
TGATGTGTTAGCAATTTTTATCTACGAAATTACGGAAATAAACTTTAATAGTAATTGTTTACAGCCAATTAAGCCTTTCGATATAATTATATTATAAAGATTAACGGCCTTTAATCAATATTTATTAAAATTAGATAGCGTAACAAAATTAAATTAGATTTATAGGAGTATGCCTTAATGGTGTGTATAACTAAAAATTAGATACTGTGAGCAATGACTAAACTTAAGAAAGGATGTTATGCAAATGATGGAATTTACATTTGATTTTTTAGCAAGACTAAAGGATAATGCCTATTTGACTATGTTGGATGGGGCACAGTTGGTTAATTTATGGGAAGATGGAATTATATCCTACAATCCAGAAATACAAAGAGGGAGTCGTATAAAAGTAAAGAATAATGAAGAAATAGAAGAGGCTGTGTATAGCAAGACAAATGTAAAAAAGATATATGCAGCAATGGTTGCAGGAAATTACTTTGAAGATTTAATTACTTTAAATTTATTAGATGATGGTAATAGTAGTTTTTCGGATGTATTTTATGATGAAACCAATGAATTTAACGCATTTACTACTTATGGTAAAATAGATATAGCAGATGGCCAACATAGGATAAGGGCATTGAAAATGTTAAGTGATTCGAACGAAGAAGGAATTACTAATATACCCTTAACGGAATTTAATTTTCCTGTAAAGATCACACATTATAATACCAAAACAGCACAACAACAGTTTCATCAGTTTTCACAGGGTTTAAAAATAAGTTCAAGTAGAACAGAATATTTTAATACATCTGATCATTCTAATGAAATAGTAAGAAAACTTATGAGAAATAGTGATTTGGCTGGAAGAGTAGAAATTGTTAGGAATTCTATTATAAAAAGTGAGAAAAGGAATGTAGTAACATTTGCAACTTTGGTAAATGCAATAAAGATGGTTTACAAGGATATGACCAGCGCTCAAGCAGAATCATTAGGACAATATTTGTGTCAATTCTTTAATGAGTTGTTTAATGAAGTCCCAGAACTTATTGATTATGAAAGACGTCAACAAAGTAAGGAGACTTCTATAAAGACAGAAAATATTATGTTTTATGGATATATTGCTATAAGTAAGGCAATTAGAGAAAGAGATAATTGGGAGCAATATATATCATTGATTAATCAATTGGACTTAAATAAGGATTCAGAATTATGGTTTGGTAAGGTTACAAAAAGGGGCAGGAATGGTCTTGCAATGGTGAATAGTCTTGATTCAAGGAAATATATTGTGGAGAAGATTATAGAACAATTTGAAGAACTGTTAAACAATCAATAACAAATATGAGTGATAGTTATATTAATATTTAAGGAGTTTTACAATATAATAAATATGTTTTATTATTAAGCCGGTTATACCGGCTTTTAATATGCTATATACAATTTAATTTTGACAATAAATTTTTCAACATAATATAAATTATGCTGCCAAGGTCCTGACATTTGTTGCTAAACGCGGTAACATCTATATATAAATTCAACATAATTTATATACAATTTTAATTTTAGTCGGCAACATAATTTATGGAGGTGGGGTCTTGGTTGAAGAATTTAAAGATTATCTAGAACAACAAAGAAAAAGTAAAAATACCATTAATAGTTATATACTCCATATTAGTGGATACTACAATTGGTATGTAAAATCATTTGGGAGCGAATGCTTAAGTCTATACCGTGAAAATATTTTGGACTATATTTGTTATCTTCGAAATATTAAAAAAGACTCAGGTAAGACAATTAATTGTAAAATTAGCGCTTTAATAAAATTTAATGAGTTTTTAATTGTGAGTGGAGTCCAGCAGGATCAGGTAGTTTCTAAAAAAGATAATATTAAGGTTCAAAAGAGTTATGCCAATCCTTCAGATGTTACTAAGCAGGAAGTAGATTCTTTTAGGCAACAACTATTACAGGATGGACATCAAAATATTTATTGTATAGCGACTCTTCTAGCATATGCAGGTCTAAGGATAAGTGAAGCGCTTAATATTCAGTTAACAGACTTCAATTTAACAGTTGGTGAATTAAAAATAAGGGGTAAGGGTGATAAAGACAGGGTTGTTTATTTAAATGATAAAATTAACAATAGTATAAGAGAGTTCTTAAGAGTAAGAGAAAATGATAGTCCCTATTTATTTGCAAATAAAAATAATGGAATTATTCATAGATCCACAATTAATAAGGTTTTTAATAAATATAGTGAGAAGATTACTCCTCATACGCTTAGACATTATTTTTGCACGAATGCTCTGGAAGGAGATTTTTCTGTTCACGAGGTTGCTTATTTGGCAGGACATAGTAATGTGCATACTACACTTCTTTATTTAAACCCGAGCAGGGAATCTATGAGAAATAAAATTAATCAATTATAGATTTTAAGTGAAGGAAAAAAATCTAGGGTAAATTAAAATTTAAAAGATAGGAGACTATGATTAATTATTAGTCTCCTGTTTTTTTTATGGAAATAAAGATTCCTTTAATGTATAATGATTTTAAAGAAATAATCGATATTTAATTAAAGTGTAAATATAGGATTTTAGGGTTAAGAGTTTGTGTGACTAGATAATATATAAAAATCAAAAAAAATATTCTTATGAGCACAATAAGGACAAGATTGCATTGAAACAGGGATATCATTTGGAGTAATACTCTCTGACAAAAGACTATTAGGATAGAGAGTATCAACGATGTTATATAAGTAACTGCTTTATATGGGAGAACTATTTTGAATGACTTACAAAGAAAGTAGAGTGAATTAAGTATAGCGTTTTGAGCAGGGAGTATTCTTTCCTGCAGGAGTGTCATAACCTTGTACAAAGTTTAAAGGAGGTATGCCTTATGCTTATACAATCTATTAAACTAATAATTAATCTTGTTAAATTTGACGGTGTAACTTTAAATTTTGGGCCAATAGGGTTTAACTTCGTAACAAGGGCTTCCTGCTGAAGGCGTAATACATAACGATAATGTGTTGTAAATTATCAGAATAGTATTAAGGAGTGGTCAGTGGTGAACTTAGATAAAAAAAGTATAGAAGGGTTTAATAATGTATTTACACAAGAGATGGAGAATTCATTTAGTAAGATTGTGGAATTAATTAGGAAAGTAAATCCTATTGAGATAATTGAGTATCTATCAATAAGTGCGTACTTATCAAATGATATTTCAGGAAATAATGAGTTTTTACATCCAGCACAAATAGAATTCATATGTGGTATAATGCTGGCACAAAAATATGAAGGAAATTATGAAGAGTTTACCCCAGATAAAATACAAGAATTTCTTGATAATATAAATAAATATTTTATAGCATGGCATATGTCAAATTATTCAAGGCGATTAGTTGACATTGCAGATGGAGAGGAAGCGGAGAAACAATTCATTATAGCATCTTTAGCGGCAAAGTATGGAATTGTTAGAGGAGATGCACACGCTGAACAAATAAAATCTCAAGTCAATAGTTTATTTTGTCATTATGATAATTGGATGCTAATGAATGAAGGATTTAATATCGATGATGCCATTAAATTTGTTGATGCTATTATAAATAGATATAATAGATTGTTGCTAGAATATAAAAATGAATTATTCGCTCAAAGTAAAGAACTTATAGATGACATATATCAAAAATTATCGATAGACAGAGAGGACACCAGCAACTTAAAAAATGTTAATAATTTTCTAAAGAAATATAATAGTAGAAGAGGCAAGGAAGAGTTACTAGGATTTACTGTTGCAAATTTATTTGAGGTTTCTTATAGTAATATTCTATCGTTTGACATTGATACTTTTATTGAAGAAGAAAGTATTGCTGATAAGGAAAGGTTTATTAGTTTCATCAATAGATTCTGTAGTGAAATAAACAGGGATGAAAATACTAAATTTAAATATCCCACTGATAACAATATATTTAGACAAAAACCAATATTAAAATATTTAGACAAATATATTGTACCAAATCCAATGAACGTAATATGGATAATCCAATATGAAATAGAGAATGACATGAAGAGTAGCGATATTTGGGACTCTTACCAAAAATTCAAAGGTAATTACCTAGAAATGGAAGTAATTAATACTTTTAAAAGTATACTTCCAAAGTGTAAGACTTATGACTCTTTATATTACTATGTTAAAGATGATGAAGGAAATGATAAACAGTGTGAACTTGATGCTTTAATAATATATGATAATAATATATTCCTTATAGAATCGAAAAGTGGGTTATTTAAGGTACCTGCACGCAGAGGAGCAATTAAGGCATTGGGAACTGCAATATATGAAAATATAGAATATGCCTTTGAACAAGCCAGTAGGGCAAAGGACTATATTAAAGAGAATCAAGTAGTTAAATTCTTTAATGCTGATAATTCAGAAAAACTATCATTTAATTCCGGTGATTATAGCAATATTTATTTAATAAATACTACATTAGAGAATTTCGGAGAGGTTGCTACTAGCATTCATAGGTTTAAAAGTATAGGACTATATAAATACAATGAATTTCCATGGTCAGTCAATATAAACGACCTAAAGATAATTTCAGATTTTATAGAATTTCCATCTCAATTTATTCATTATATTCATAGAAGGCTAAAAATTAATAATGATATAAGTCATTATTATGATATTATGTCATCTGATGAATTGGATCTATTTGGTCATTACTTAGATTCAAATCTTTTTTATGATGATATGGAAGAAAACGTTGTGCTGGTAATTCCAGACTATTCACAATTCTACAATGAGTATTATTATGCAAAGAAAACTGGTAAATCTACAGAAGAATTTAAACAAATTATGGATGTTAATTTTAAACGTATTTTACTTGATTTAGAAAAATTAAATCAGCATGGATATACTGATATTGTAATAAAACTTCTTGATCTTGATGGTGATACTAGAAAACAAATAGTGGAAAACTTGAAAATATTAAAAATTAAAACTTCTAAAGACAGTTTGATACATGATGCTACGATGATTATATTGAACAATCCTGAAGATTTACAAACAGGACTCGGTATTACAGTAATGACGGGTGTATCTGAAGAAAGGGAACTATTACTCAAAAAATTAGAAACATATTGTAGGTTAAAGAAATATCAGCAAAAGGCATTTGAATGGATAGGATTAGGGAAATTAATAGATGATTTAGATAAAACAATTAATGATTTTTTTTATTTCAAGTGGGAAGAAACTTTTGATGAAGAAAAAGAGAAATTAACCAATAAAATATTTACACAATCTATGAAGTGGGTCGATAAAGTAGGGAGAAATGATAAATGTCCCTGTGGAAGTGGAAAAAAATTCAAGAAGTGTCACGGTAAATAAGTAAACTATTAGCGTTTGTTTGTGTATATTTATGTTTAGCATCAAGGACTATTGGCAAGATAAACATTGAAACAGGAATCAGATTTTTGCTTTTTATAGAAAAGGTTAGTTTAATTATATATTAATTGTGAGGTTGATTATGATACATTTTCCTAATTTAGATAGGTGGTTTAATATTAGTGGTTATTACGACCATCATAATTGTAAAACAATATCGTTACTTTTAAAGGATGATTTAACAGATTTAGCAATATAGTCATTTGCAAAGGAATTTGCAAAACTCATATGTAGAATTCGTTGCAATGGTTTATTTCTATTTGGAGACCCTGAAGTTGATTTATGCAGTGAGTTTCAAAACGCAATAGATGGCATTAATACATTAACAAATGAAGAAAAGAAGTGCTTAGCAGATACTATATTCTTTTACGGTATGATAAGTCAAGTTCGTTATGATGAAACTAACAATTATACTGAATCTATAGATCGTGAACTATTTAATGGATATTTTGGTGAGATAATGTTTTACATAGTGAGGGAGCAGTGTTTAGATGATGATAAAGTAATGATAGAACCAACTGTTCCTAAACCATATTCAAAGCAAAGTGGTTTAGATTATATAGAAATTAGGAAAACTAAGCAAAATGGTGAATATTATTTTATTGTAGGGGAAGTTAAAACATCTAAGAATACTATTGGTAATTATCCAAATGACATTATCTGTTCCTTAAAGAAGAGATCTATACATTTATTTAATTCAGAGGTTAATGCATTTAAAGAAAGAGCAAGAGTCAGTGGTGATGAAGATTTAAGGTATTTTGTTGATAGAATACCGATATATTTTCTTAATAACAGTCCCAAAAAGAAATTTGCAGGAGTAATAAACTATGGTTCGAACATTAAGCATAGAGAATCAGTATTTCAAAAATTCTATACTGATTGCAGTGGGTATGTTAATGAGGCGCTTGATTGTAGAAGAATAAAGTTAATAGGTATTAAAGGAATTGAGGATATTAAAGAAAGTGTGTTGGATTGTATATGGACAAACTTGTTGAATTAGATAGGCTATATACCATCTTAAAGGATGTAATTGAAAATAAGAATGATGTTGAGGAAATCAGAAAGATAATTATTCAACTTCACTTTTCTATTCAGGAAATTAAATTAAGAAAAGAGATTTCACAAGGTATAGAATTTGATACTCTAGAAAAAATTGCAATATACTTATTATCCGTCTTAACTAATATTACGAGTATTCAAATGCAAGAATATATTTTGCATTTTTATAATGACGGGCTAAACATTGCTGGTTTAATCTTTGAATTGTTTTCTGAATATGATGAACAAGATGTATATCAGATACACAAATATCTTTTTTACTGTACTGTTTGCTATAGTTTAGCAGACAAAGAAGCAAGTTCTGCTGTTATCGCTAAGAAGATGCTTTCAAACTTACTAAATAACAATTTATTTAAAGAATACGAGAGTGAGCAGGAATGCTGGGTATCAATTTGTAGAACATTATGTAGAGACTTTAAAACTATCTATAAAAAAAGATATACTATTAAAACTAAGAACAATGTTCCCTATAGGAATCATTGGGAGCATTTGGATGATTTACTAACAATGAATGCTTGCTGCTTCGTTGATGGATTATCTAGTGATTTACTATTTAAAAACTTAAATATTATAAAAAAATTCTTGCTAGAAAAAGATTATATAGATGATTTATATATCGTATCCTTATTATTTGATATATTGAAAAAAATGCATTCAAAAAGTATTTGGAATGTTTTATATAAACAGGGATTTTCAAAACAATATTTAATGGTACTTTCAAAGTATGGCTCTAAGAATGTGTATGAAGTTTGGCAATCACAATTTGCTGCATTAAGACTTAATGAGAACGGGCTAAATTATTTAAGTGATGAAGTTAATAGGGCAGTTATAAGTATGCCGACAAGTGCTGGTAAGAGTTTTATTGCGGAGTTGGCAATTGTTAAAACCTTAGAAAATAACAAGGAGCAAAAGTGCATATATGTTGCACCCACTAGAGCATTATGTACTGAAGTTGAGAATAATTTATTTTATAGACTTAGGCGATTAGAAATCAGTGTATCAGCCATTTTAGATACTGATGAGAACGATTTTGAAAATGAACTATTGAATGATGTACATGTTTTAGTAGTAACTCCTGAAAAACTTGACTTACTAATTAGAAGAAATCAAGATTTTAGGGACAAAATTGGCTTAATTGTTTTTGATGAGTTCCATAAGATTTCTGATAATAATAGAGGATGGTTATTAGAAACATTAATAACTTGGTTCTTAATAAATCAAAGTAGATATAGTTATAAAATGCTCTTAATGTCAGCAATTGTAAACAATTCTGAATCTATAAATGTATGGCTAAGAAATGATAAAATCGATTCAATAACCTCTGATTGGTCTCCAAGTAGAAGAATATATTGCATTGCAGGAAAGCATATTAGGAATAATGATTCAATCTGGATTAATGTCAGAAAAAATGTTCGTCAAGTGAACACTCCTTATAGATTACTATTTAAGTACAAAAATGATGTTAAAGAAATCAAAAATATATTTGAGGAACGTACCCAAATAAGAACAATAAAAGGTAAAAATAAGAAGGACTATAATAACTCCGATACTAAATATGACAGGTGCTTTAAATTAATAAAGTATTTAAATGACAATAAGATTCTAATATATTTTTTTACTAAGGATGATCTAGATAGTTTTGTTCAATCTTCACAGATTTACTTACAGGTTAAGGGTAACGAAAATCTTAAGAAGTTAAAAAGTTTTTTAATTCAAAGATTAGGAAATGAACATCCCTTAGTTAAGAACATAATGTATGGAGTAGCATACCATCATGGAGATCTTCCAATAGAAGTGAGAAAAGAAATTGAAAAATCATATCGCAAGGGAGATATTGATATATTGGCGTGTACAACTACATTGTCAGATGGCGTTAATTTACCCATAAAGAACTTTATTTTAGGTTCATTTACTACATATGGAAGCGATTTTAAATTAAGGATATCGGATTTTAAGAATATTGTTGGTAGAGCAGGAAGGGCGTACATAGATACCGAGGGTAGAGTCTTCTTAATACAGCATCCAGAATATTGTGAAGGAGATAATCAGAAGTATTTTTCGAGATTGATAAATTGTGAGGAGCAAGAGACCAATGTTCTTAGTCCAATGAATAAAAGTTTTGACGATATCAAGTCTATCTTAAATAGTATAGAGGATGTAATAGAAATTTCATTACAAGATGCTGAAAGATCCTTATTGGATTATATAGACCGTCTACAGGTATTTATTTTTAGTATTTATGAAGAATATGTAGATAATATTTTGAATGAGTATGATGAATTTTTTGATATATTTAAAAACTTATTATTTGTTTATCAAACTTCAGAAGTAGATCAAGAAAAGGTTAAATCGTTCTACAATATTTGTAATAGATATTTTGATTCTTTAAATAATATTTCCAAAGATATGATAAAGAAATTTAATAAGACTGGGTTGAGTTTTAGGTCCAATAATATAATCAAGCAAATAGGAGAAGAAGTTGCTCAAAATGATGACCAAAATAATCTACGCATTGAAAATATTGTAACAAGAGAAATATTCGAAAAGATAATAGGTATTAAGGAAATTATGCCTAAGGTATATAAATATAAGCAGGGAAAAACTAGTATAGAATATAATATTGATCATTATAAAGTATTTTTAGGTTGGATTTATGGTAGCAGTTTTGTCCAGTTGAGAGATTCATTATTTATTGAAGATACTAATATATCAAATAGAACACAGACCTGTGTGAACTACATTAATGATATGTTTCTTTATAAGTTACCTTGGGCTTTTAGTTCCTTATATGAATTCGTAAAGGATACAACTATATTTTCTGAAATTATCATTAAAAATCTGCCTGCCATTGTTAAATATGGAGTAATAAATATAGAAGCAATTAGGCTGTGTACTTTGGGTATGGAATCAAGAGAATTAGCAAACAGATTGGCAGATCTTTATGAGAATGATAATACAAAAACTGATACGGATAGTATAGATAAATGGTTAATGGACAAGAACTTTTATTATTTTGGAAAAAACATTTCTGATATTGACGAAATATCTATCAGGCAGATAGCACGAATTAGGACTAAGTTAAGGAAGAGAACAAACGATTTAAGGGATAATGGAGTAATTGAATGTGAGGTTGCTGGTTTGCTTTTTTCTGCATACAAGTCCCTATATATTGACAAACGGATTAGTAAAGATACAAAGTTAAGGTTAGTTCAGGAACCTGAAAACTTATATGATGAATTTGCTGTTAGTGTAGAAACAGATGAAGGAAATAAAATAGGTTACATTCCTTCTGTCTATGCTGAAGAAATATTTGATTGCATAGAGGCTGATTATAATATAAAGGTTAATATTGTCAGTTTAATAAGAAAGAAACTGGTATTGAATATAAGCATAGATTTATAAAAAGGTCTTTTTAGCATTAGTATTGGCAAAGCATATTACGCTCTTAAACGATATTATATAAAAAATTCTATTTACAAGGAGGGTAATGGATGTCTATTCCAAATATGCAAATTGTACTTAGACAGATTAGAGACAAATATAATTGCACACTAACCAATATTAAAGGGGAAAGAATTATGTTCAAAAGGGTAAGTGATAACAAGAAACTAGTTCTTTGTACACCATCTTCAAAGTTATATCCTCAAGGTAATGAAAGTAAATTCTGTTATACTTAAAAAGATTTTTAAGAAGTTGAAGGTCTTTAACTGTGTGAAAGTTTATAATATCCAGTTGATAATCTAAGGAGATAGCCTAGAGGTAAATTGGATTGTAAGGAGTAGGAGGAAATGGCTCTTTTTTAACAGTAACTAATGAAAGACTAATTTAAGTTATTATAGAACACTTTAGGTTCGTTAGAAGGGGGATAAGATATTGTTTTCAAAAGCCAACTTATTAAGTTTGGGATTTGCAGGATTCATCAGATTAAAAGATATAGGGAATGATTATAGTATTTTCCCAGACTGTAAAGGTTTATATATTATATCTATTGATGATAACCAAGACATAAGTTTTTGTAATCCGGGTACAGGAGGATTCTTTAAAGGAAAAGATCCAAATGTTTCAGTAGAAGAGTTAAATAGAAAATGGGTAAAGGATGCAAATGTATTGTATATTGGGAGAGCAGGAGGAACTGCTAAAAATGGTAGGGTTTATAGTTCAACATTAAGGACAAGAATAATGCAATACATAAAGTTTGGGCAAGGAAAAAATATTGGACATTGGGGTGGAAGGCATATCTGGCAAATCAAGGAAAGTGATGCTTTAATGATTGCCTATAAGATTCTTGATGAGGATAATCCAGTAATTGAAGAACAAGAGTTAATTAATGAATTTAAAAGTCATTATAATGGAAGATTACCATTTGCAAATTTGATATAAAAGTTATTTAATTAAAAGTTCCCTCTATGGAATTATAAAGAAAACTACTAAGTTATATCTTAAATCTAGCCGATAAATGTACTATATATAATAAACTTAAATTATTTGATTGATAAGGTGCTATTTGATTACCTAGAGCGAAAAATTGGTTTACAGAAAGTGTGTCAGTTTGATATAAAGTAATCATCTATCAATATAGATTATTTTTGGGAGGTAGAAGGATTATGGTTGAAGAGAACGCAGTACAACCTGTTAAGATTGAGTTAGAAGTATTAGATACACTAGATGGAAAAGATGTTAATAGTCGGAAAGAAACTGAAATAGATTCTCAATTAATTGATGGGTTAATAAATTTAGTAAAGTCTAAAGATAATTTTTCTTCAATTAAGGAAACCCCTGAAAATGTAAAAGATCTGTATGAAGTAGTTTTTAAACCTCATCTTCAGGAAGGAATAGATTCAGGAAATTTAGAATGGAATGGTGTTAGTGCTCAGATACGAAACAAAAAGAATGGGGAAATAGCAGGAAGTATTGAAGTATCAAAACACGAATTGGAGCAGGTGGTTCCCAATAAAAGTGCAATAAGTAATGCAACCAAAGCCATATGCAGTGTTGCAGGACAGATGCAATTAGTTGAAATTACACAAAGATTAGAACAGATATCAGAGAAGATAGATTTATTAATAGAAAATGAAAGAGATAAAACAAACGCAAAACTAACTGGTACTTTGAAGACTTTGCAGAAAGCATTAATGATTGATGACAATAGTTCCTTTAAATTTGCTAGAATAGACAGATGCATTGATAGATTGCAGGAGTTAGTAGATTATTTTGAAATAAAAATTGATAAGGACTTAAACAAAGAAATTAAAAGGAGTATGCTAGAGTCTATTATTGACAGTTTTAAACCTTCAAATAGGCAAGATATAAAATTTTACGATTCTGTGAAGAAATGGTTGGATAATAGCAACTATTATATTCAAGGGTATGTTTACTCTAAATTAGCATTAGCAAAATGCTATGAGGTCATCGAGGGCATTGAAGAAGGTCAGAGAGAACTTTATGAATGCAAACAAGTTTACAATGAATATCTTTCACGAATGGGTGAAAAAGTTACATATTTGCTTAAGGAGAAAGGATTATCCGTATCTGAAAGTCAAGACATTAATCAAGTTATTGATTACATAAGTAAAAATCAAAAACATTCAAGGATAAAAATGAATCTGATTAAATTAAAGGAAAATGCTGTTAAAGGTAATGATGATATTAGCAAACTTGATGCTCAAAGAACAGGTTCAATTATTTTGGAATTGCAAGATATACAAGATCTAGATAAGGAGGATTAAAATGCTTGAGGGATTCTGTTTAAATTGTCAGAAGAAGTCTTATTTTACTCATATAAAAAACAACACATATAAATGTAATTCTTGTCGGGTTGAATTTAAAAAGTGTAAAAACAAAAAGCACAATTGCTTAAATATGATAAATATTAAAAATCCTTCAGGATATTGTGATGACTGTATTAACAATGGGATAAAAGTTGGTAGAGTAGGACCAACTGCTGTTCTTGGTGGCATAGGTGTCTTTGCTTGGAAAAATAAAGGCAAAATTATTAAAGTTGCATCTAAAGTTATCAAAAGAGTAAAAAAATAGTAGATATAAAAAATTAATATGTTTGCTCATAAGGTGAGGAAAAAATGTATTAACTATATTAGAAAGGAGGAAAACATAATATGAAAGAACAATTTGAAAGGTATCTAATAGATTGTGGATATAAGCAAATAACTCCAAGTGGTAATCCTAGCACGGTTTATGATTATATCAAAAGAATTGATAAGATTTGTGAATGGGAGAATATCTCTTGGGAACAACTGGCTACTAATATACATATAATTCTACCGCAATATGATGTTGGAGGTAATAAAGAGGATTTGGGGAAAAAGTCACACAATGCAGTAATAAATGCTTTGAGACGTTTTTCAGATTATGTAATCCAAAACCTTTAAAAGTACGAAGATAAATAGAAGTCTGGAATTT
>CAZJCV010000053.1:0-9910 GCA_964544535.1 uncultured Lachnospiraceae bacterium
CTAATTTGGATTTTTTGTTATATATATCAAACTATGTTGTACCCTTTGTATTATTTTATATTATTGGGTATGGAATTATGTGTAAGGTGGCAGTGTTTCAAGAGTTTACTAAAGGAGCAAAAGATGGATTTAAAACAGTATTGGACATATTGCCAACGATAATTGGTTTAATGATAGCTGTTGGAGTGCTTAGGGCCTCAATGTCCCTTGATATACTTGCATCAATAGTAAGACCAATAACAAGACTTTTAAAATTTCCCTCCGAACTTGTTCCTCTTGTCTTTGTAAAGACCCTGTCATCATCTGCAGCAAATGGTTTGCTTATAGATATTTTTAAAGAATATGGACCAGACTCCTTCTTAGGAAGGTTAAGTTCCATAATTTTAAGTTGTACAGAGACAATCTTTTATACTATGAGTGTATATTTTGTGACAGCAGAAGTTAAAAAAACCAGATATACATTAGCAGGAGCGCTTTTTGCAACTACAGTAGGTATAGTAGCGAGTGTCATCCTTACAAAATTAATATTTTATTAGTAAAACAAAGTTAAAGTTTGAGGTCATAAAAAGACTTGTTACTTCTCTATAATACTATATTTTTTTGCAAGTGTTGTTGGATAGTAGGATTCCTTGGCTCTACGTAGAGAAGGAATACCCATGTCATCTTCCCTATTTATATATAGAGCATCTGAAAATTCATTAAGCAAAAACTGCTGGTTGATATATGGATATAGTCCACGTATTTCTGGGTTTGCCTTTTCGATATGAATAGCGGCAACTTTTAATACAGGATCATAGCTTCCGATTGTAAATGCTTCCATACTTCCATCTATATAAAGACCAGCTATTTTAGTATCTAAATCTGAATAACTTTCCATTATGTTTTTAATGCCAACTTTTTCATTTTCAATTCTATTATATGGATCGTCGCTATTTTTTTTAGCCGACCACTTATTAGTGAATTCAAGTATTTCCTTTGTATTATCTGATGATAGAGGCTTGTATTCAAAACGATCTTTATAATCTCGTAAGAAAGCATTTATATGGTTTCGTTTTTTACTGTATTTTCTACCAGCTAAGTCTCTAAGCTTGTCTCCATCATAAATATAATCAAAGCTATCTCTATCTTCAGTAATTATATATTTGGATTCATTTAAAGCTAGGATTTTTAGTGCATCTTCGTCAACTAAATATAGTTTTAGCTTTTTTTTTAATTTATTTGTAAAATAATCTTGCAAATTTGTGAAAGCTTTTTTAAAATTATCTTTACTACTAATTGGAGGAAGTGCAGCAGTTGTCCCGTCGATGCTTTGGAGCCATAACACAGCTTCATCAGCTAAGCAATACTGAGTATGATAAAAGTCTTTCCAAATTATATGATATAAAAAGTGTGATTCACATGTATAAGAAGATCTTAGTGAGAAATATGGAAGAACACTTTTATAATCATTTGCTGTAAATGCTTTAAATCTTAAGTTCATATAATGCCTCCTAATAGTTGTTTGTAATTTAGATAATTATAAGGGTGAATTTAAATAAAGACAAGTATATCTGTACAAATTATAATAATTTAAAATTTTATATTGAATTTGTTTTATGTTCATGTATAATTATAGTAGGGAAAAGTCGAAATTTCCACTCTTTTAATAAGATTGCCATAAATCCTGCTTCTGTAGGTGGTGATCAAGTCACTATTAAAGGATACTATTAAAGAAAAGAGGTTATATTGAATATGGCAAAAATTGATTTAAGCAAGTACGGTATTTCTGGAACAACAGAAATTGTGCATAATCCTTCTTACGAATTATTATTTGAAGAAGAGACAAAGTCTGAGCTTGAAGGCTTCGAAAGAGGTCAGGAAAGCGAACTTGGTGCAGTTAACGTTATGACTGGTATATATACAGGTCGCTCACCTAAAGACAAGTTCATTGTTATGGATGAAAATTCAAAGGACACCATTTGGTGGACTTCTGATGAATTTAAGAATGATAACAAGCCAATTACAGAAGAAGCATTTAATGCAGTAAAAGATATTGCTGTTAATGAGCTTTCTAACAAGAGACTTTTTGTAGTTGACGCATTTTGTGGTGCTAATGAAGACACGCGTATGTCCATTCGTTTTATTGTTGAAGTAGCATGGCAAGCTCACTTTGTTACTAATATGTTTATAAAACCTACAGCGGAAGAACTTGAGAATTTTGAACCTGACTTTGTTGTTTATAATGCTTCTAAAGCTAAAGTAAAAAATTATAAAGAATTAGGTCTAAACTCAGAGACAGCTACCTTATTCAACATCACTAGCCGTGAGCAAGTTATTGTTAATACATGGTATGGTGGAGAAATGAAAAAAGGTATGTTCTCTATGATGAACTACTATTTACCACTTAAGGGTATTGCTTCTATGCATTGTTCAGCAAACACAGACTTAAATGGTGAGAATACAGCAATTTTCTTTGGTCTTTCAGGTACTGGTAAGACAACATTATCAACTGACCCCAAACGTCTGCTTGTTGGTGATGATGAGCATGGTTGGGATGATAATGGTATCTTTAACTTTGAAGGAGGATGTTATGCTAAGGTTATAGACCTTGATAAAGAATCTGAGCCAGACATATACAAGGCAATTAAGAGAAATGCTCTTCTTGAAAACGTAACATTAGACGAGGATGGAAAAATTGATTTTACTGATAATAGTGTAACAGAAAATACTAGAGTATCTTATCCGATTGATCATATAGATAATATTGTTCGTCCAGTTTCTGCGGCTCCAGCGGCTGAACATGTAATTTTCTTATCAGCGGATGCTTTTGGAGTGTTACCACCAGTATCAATTCTTACTCCAGAGCAGACACAATATTATTTCCTTTCAGGATTTACAGCTAAGCTTGCGGGAACAGAACGTGGTATTACAGAACCAACTCCAACATTCTCTGCTTGCTTTGGTCAAGCATTCCTTGAGCTTCATCCTACTAAGTATGGTGAAGAACTTGTTAAGAGAATGGAACAAAGTGGTGCTAAGGCATTCCTTGTAAATACTGGATGGAATGGTTCAGGTAAACGAATTTCAATTAAGGATACTCGTGGTATAATTGATGCAATTCTTAATAATGATATTTTAGATGCACCTACAAAGAATATTCCATACTTCAATCTTGAAGTTCCAACTGAACTTCCAGGTGTAGATACTAATATCCTTGATCCTCGTGACACTTATGCAGATGCATCTGAGTGGGAAACTAAGGCTAAAGATTTAGCACAAAGATTTATTAAAAACTTTAATAAATATGAAGGCAATAAAGCTGGTAAGGCTTTAGTAGATGCTGGACCAAAACTATAATATACAATTAAAATTAAATTTATTATAATGAAGAGTGTTGGAGTAAATAATTTACTCCAACATTTTTTCATCTAATCTTTTTTCAATAATTGTAAATGGAGCGGGGCCAATATCTAACATAAAGGTATGAAAGTCTTTTAGTGAAAAACGATCACCTAATTTGCTCTCTGCTTTCTTCTTCAATTCAACAATTTCTAGATATCCAATTCCATATTGAGGGTATAATGCAGGCTCCTCTAATATAGTTTCATATAGCAAGTTTACTAATTCCTTGTCATTTATTCCAAGCTTCTTAAGATAATCATAGGAGTCTGAAAATGTCCAACCTTCATAATGGATTCCAAAATCTAATCTACAATATATTCCCATGTTGGTGGTCATATTAGCAACTATGAAGTCTGATACATCTTTTTCAAAACCTGTCAAGTAATATGAATAATATTCAACATAAGTAGCCCATCCTTCAGTATAACCACCAAAGTCAAGAAGATTTCTAATAGGAGAAGGATTGGAATCACGAAAATAGACAGATTGATATAAATGACCAGGGTAGCCTTCATGGGCTATCGTTGGAAAAATATCAGCCAAATCATATTCAGGATTAATATAAATGACATTATTTTCATATTCATCAATTGCAGGGACCAAATACATAGCAGGACTTAGATGCTCTTGTAAAGATTCAGGCACATATGAAATGGTACAATTTACACTAGGAATTTCAGGAAAGTCTTCAAGAACTGCACTTTTTAAAAATGTAATAATTTCTGTTGGCTCTTGCAAAGGAAAGGAAATATCCATAAGCTCATCATAAACTTTTGGGTTCCTTTCTAAAATTTCACCCATTTTTAATATGTTTTCTTCAATACTTAAATCAACCATTTGAATAAGTTCAGGAACAGATTTAGAAGAATTGGTGTTATAAAAAATCAAATATTCATAGAAGGACTTTCCTTTTTCGTAATAACACAGTCCCTTGTCATTTTTACCAGTGGATTTTAAATCCTTTAAAGTTGTGATAAGAAGTTCATAGGCAGGAATAAGAGTGTTTATAATAGAATCTTTGTTTTCTTTAGTATATTTTGCCTTTTCATCCTCACTTAAAAAGTCCATATTAGAGATCTTATTATTAATAGTAGTAATTAAAAAGTTTTCTTCGGGATTTTGAATAAAGTTTTCACATTGGCTTATGATACTATCAGCCACTTGCTTACTCATGAACAAACCAGAGGCAGCCTTCAATTTTTGAAATTCGCAAACCTCCTTAAAATAAGGTTCTATTGACTTAACTAAAGCCAGATAAATATCCATATCCTCTTGTGATTTTATAATAAACTCAGCAAGTAATACCGGAAGTTGTGCTTGGATTCCAGTTGTTGGACCAAGGACGTCGTGATATAAGATAAACTCTCCTTGTGTTAATTCTAACTCAAAATAATATTTTAAAACATCATATGTAAGTTGTTGATTAGGACTTAAATCTTGGTAACTTATAGTTTTTAGTATAGCCAAGTAATTTTCATAAGTTGCCAACAAACTTTCTATGTATGAAGGAGAGAAATGACCAATTTTAATGTCGTCTATTTCAATTCCATAATTTTCCCAGTTATTAAGGGAATAATTTAAAGTAATAGTATCTTTTTGTACTTCAGTTACAAATAAATCATTAGTAAATAAATCAAATTTTTCCCTGCTTTCGATTGCCTTTGTCTCATTGGAGTTGCTGCAGCTAACAAGTAAAAAAGAAAAAAGCAAAAGAAAAAAAGAAAGAAAATAACATTTAAGGTTTTTCATTTTAAAACACCTTTCCATGTGGAATAAGCTCTTTATAATTATACTAATGTTTTTTTATAAAATACCTATAAATAAGAATAAAAAAATAAAGCACCATAAAAGTAAGGGAAAAGTAAGTGAATGTTGACAATTGAAAAGCATCATGGTATTCTAAATTAAATTAAAAGCAATATTTTTATTGAAATGAACACCTATATTGTATGAGCGATGAAGAGAAGAGTAAGTAAGAAGACCATATACAGAGAGCTCCCTATAGCTGAAAAGGAGACATGGTGGAATTACTGAAGATGGCCTTGGAGCTTCGCACTGATGGAAGGGAAAGTAAGTTTTTTACAACTGTTCTTTAGGATGCGACGGTTATACCCGTTATAGTATGTTTGAAGAGGGTCGTTTTTTGACTAAAGTAAAGTGGTACCACGGGATATTACTCTCGTCTTTATAATAAGGCGAGATTTTTTTATTTTAAAATTAGAATTTATATATAAAATTAGGAGAATTTAAGGAGGAAACAATGAATAAGAAACCTTATTATATTACAACAGCAATAGCGTATACATCTGGAAGACCTCATATTGGTAACACATATGAAATCATTTTAGCAGATAGTATCGCAAGGTTTAAAAGACAAGAAGGCTATGATGTCTATTTCCAAACAGGTACAGATGAACATGGACAAAAAATTGAAGAGTCTGCAAAAAAAGCAGGCTATTCGCCAAAGGAATTTGTAGATAATATAGTCGATGAAATTAAAGGAAATTGGGACATAATGAATACTTCTTATGATAAGTTTGTTAGGACATCAGATGATTATCATGTGAAGCAAGTTCAAAAAATATTCAAAAAACTATATGAGCAAGGCGATATTTATAAAGGTTTTTATGAGGGAATGTATTGTACTCCATGCGAATCCTTTTTCACAAAGTCACAATTAAAGGATGAAAAGTGTCCTGATTGTGGAAGAGAAGTTAAGCAAGCAAAAGAAGAAGCATATTTTTTAAAATTAAGTAAATACGAAGAAAGACTAGCTAAGCATATTAAAGACAACCCAGAATTTATTCAACCTGAGTCTAGAAAAAATGAAATGGTTAATAACTTTATAAAAGCAGGCTTACAGGATTTATGTGTTTCTAGGACTTCTTTTAGTTGGGGCATTCCTGTAGATTTTGAGGAAGATCATATTGTTTATGTGTGGGTTGATGCACTAAGTAATTATATTACTGGTCTAGAATATGATGTGGATGGAAATCATGGTGAAAATTTCAGTAAATACTGGCCAGCAGACTTACATCTTATTGGTAAAGATATTTTAAGATTTCATACAATTTATTGGCCTATCATGCTAATGGCTCTAGAAATACCCTTACCAAAACAAATCTTTGGTCATCCTTGGTTATTGCAAGGTGATGGAAAGATGAGTAAATCTAAAGGGAATGTACTTTATGCAGAAGATTTGGTGGAATTATTTGGAGTAGACGCTGTTAGATATTTTGTTTTACATGAGATGCCATTTGATAATGATGGTATTATAACATATGAATTAATGGTGGAACGAATAAATTCAGAGTTGGCAAACACTTTAGGAAATCTTGTAAATCGTACCATATCTATGAGTAACAAATATTTTGATGGAATTGTGACAAATACAAATGTTAATGAAGATATTGACGAAGACTTAAAGAGAGTAGTTACAGGAACATATTCTAGTGTTCTTGCTAAGATGGATAAGTTAAGGGTTTCAGATGCAATTACCTTGATATTTAATATGTTTAAACGCTGTAATAAGTATATTGATGAAACTATGCCTTGGGTTCTAGCAAAAGATGAAGAAAAGAAGGACCGTTTGGCTACAGTTTTATATAATTTAGTTGAGGGAATTAGTGTTGGTGCTAATTTATTAGAACCATTTATACCTGAAACTTCTGAAAAAATACTAAAGCAAATTAACGGTGTTAAAAGAACTAAAGAAGAACTAGAGCAATTTGGAGTTTATCCGTCAGAAACAAAGGTTACTGATAAACCAGAAATACTTTTTGCTCGTTTAGATATCAAAGAAGTGTTGAAAAAGGTAAAAACCACCAATAAAACTATTGACTCTAACAATGATGAAACTGTGGAAACTGATGCAGTAGTTATTGATATTCCAGACAAAGATGAAATTACATTTGATGATTTTATGCGTATGCAATTTCAAGTAGGTGAAGTAATATCTTGTGAAGAAGTTAAGAAATCAAGAAAGTTACTTTGTTCTCAAGTTAAAGTTGGCAATAAGACTATGCAAATAGTTTCTGGTATAAAGGCAGATTACACACCGGAAGAAATGGTAGGCAAAAAGGTTATGGTATTGGTAAATCTAAAGCCAGCGAAACTAGCAGGAATACTATCAGAAGGAATGTTACTTTGTGCAGAAGACCAGGATGGAAGACTAGCTTTAATGGTGGCAGAAAAAGATATGCCGTCAGGCGCAGAAATTACTTAATATTTAGAAGGGATATAATATGATATTTGAAAGCCATGCCCATTATGATGATAAAGCATTTGATAAAGATAGAGAAAGCTTGCTAAATACCTTTTGGGAAAATGGGATAGGATATGTAGTAAATATTGGTTCAACCATGGAAGATTCTAAAGAAACTATTGAGCTTACAAAGAATTATCCGTTTATTTATGGAAGTATTGGTGTTCATCCAGGTGGAACTGAGAATTTAAATGAAAATGATATAAAGATACTTGCTGATATGGCAAAAGAGCAAAAGGTTATTGCAATAGGAGAAATAGGACTTGATTATTATTGGGATACTCCAAGTAGGGATGTTCAAAAGAAGTGGTTTGAGCGTCAATTACACCTTGCAAAGGATGTAAAACTACCCGTAGTGATACACAGTAGAGATGCGGCAAGAGATACCTATGAAATGATTAAAGAAGCAGATTTGAATGAATACAAAGGAGTAATTCATTGTTTTTCTTATTCTAAGGAAGTGGCAAGGCAATATATTGACTTGGGATATTATATTGGAGTAGGAGGAGTAGTTACTTTCAAAAATGGAAGGAAATTAAAAGAGGTTGTGGAATATACACCCTTAGAAAGCATACTGCTTGAAACAGATGCTCCCTATTTAGCGCCTGAACCTAATAGAGGAAGGCGCAATACTTCCTTAAATTTAAAATATATTGTAGCCGAAATTGCTAAAATTAAAAATATTGAATACGACAAAGTAATCCAAACAACAAGGGAAAATGCTCTTAAGTTATTTCAAATTGATAAAGATAGAAACGAGGCCTAAATGGGAAAGCTAGGAAATCCTAAAAACACAATTACAATTTTAAAAAAACATCAATTTGCAATTCAAAAAAAATATGGACAAAACTTTTTAATTGACAATAACATATTAGAAAAAATTATTAAGGCAGCAAAGATAACAAAGGAAGACTTTATATTGGAGATAGGCCCAGGGATTGGAACCTTAACGCAATACCTTTCTGAATATGCTAAAAAAGTTCTTGCTGTTGAAATTGACAAAAAACTAATTCCTATTTTGGATGAAACGCTTGCAGAATATGATAATGTTGAAGTTATTAACGATGATATTTTAAAACTTGATTTAAATAAGTTGGTAAATGAGAAGAATCAAGGTAATAAAATAAAAGTAGTTGCTAATTTGCCTTATTATATTACCACTCCAATAATTATGGAAATACTTGAAAGCAAAATTCCCATAGATAATATTACAGTTATGGTACAAAAGGAAGTTGCAAAGAGAATCCAGTCAGGACCTGGAACTAAGGCATATGGATCTCTTTCAGTAGTATGTCAATATTATGGAGAAGTTTATATTGCTACAGACGTTCCTCCTAGTTGTTTTATTCCAAGGCCAAAGGTTGGTTCTGCAGTACTTTGTTTGAAGCCACATATTAAACCACCGGTTAAAGTTAAAGATGAAGAATTGTTTTTCAAGATTATTCGTAGCACTTTTAACCAGCGGAGAAAGACACTAGCAAACAGTTTAAATAATAGTGGTTTTATTAACTTATCAAAAGAAGAAATCGTGGATTCAATAATTTCTTTAGGCAAAGCTGAAAATGTTAGAGGGGAAACTTTCACATTAGAGGAATTTGCTGATTTAAGTAATATTATTTATAGAAATAAAGAAAAGAATTAGCACATTAAGGCTCCTGAAATTTATATATTTCTTTTGTTATATTTTTAGCCTAAAAAGAATAGAATTATATGAGAATATGGCTGTGTACTAGCTAAAAGATCACATAATTAATATTAGGCTAAAGCAAAGGGAGTTATTATGTCAAATTATAAGAGATTAGTTTCATATATGTATAATTATGAAAGTGGAATTAAAAGAAATAACGTAGGATATGCCAGAGTAGAATCAAAAAATGGACAGTGTAAGGTTAACATTCGTATTACAGCACCTAGTATAGAAGATGAGAATTTGCAAGTGTATCTTTTTAAAAGAAAGGGATATAGCATAGAGGGTATTTTGTTAGGGGAATTGTCAGTAAAGAAAGGCCTTGGTCAGTTCAGAACTTTGACTGACAGTAATAATATTATGAATAGCTCATATGGTTTAGATGATATGGGAGGTCTTGTTCTTTATCATTCGGATAAAAAATATTATGCAAGTGAATGGGATGATAAGCCTATTACAAGGGAAATGGTAAAGGGGATTTTTACAAGAGCTGACACATTAGAAAAGACTAAAGAGAAAGCAAAAATGTCGGTAATAGAAGAGGAAAAAGAAGTTAAAGAAGAAGTTAAAGAAGAAGT
>CAZJCV010000053.1:10010-12453 GCA_964544535.1 uncultured Lachnospiraceae bacterium
AGTTAAAGAAGAAACTCCGGAGAGTATATCAATCGAAGATATAAGTCCTCAGCCAGAAAGTACAGTTTCTAAGAATATAAGGGAACGAAGGGAAAGGGAAATTACACCATCATTGGCATTTAAAGAACACCCAAAGGCCTTAAAAATATATAATGGTTTTCCCAAAATGTATCCATTTGAAGATAATGAAATAGCATGGTGTGTACGAATAGAACCCCAAGATATTGGAAACTTACCAATGGAAAACTGGTCATACGGAAACAATAGTTTTTTACTACATGGCTTTTATTGTTATAGTCATTTGATTTTTGCTAGAATCAACGACAAAACTGGAATTAAGTATATAATAGGAGTTCCGGGAATTTATCATAATAGAGAAAAATTTATGGCTAAAATGTTTGGCTTTGATTCTTTCAAGAGTATAAAAAGAAAGGATTTAAGAACCGGAGAATTTGGATATTGGTATGCTCCTATTTATTTTAATTAAATCTTAAATTCCAAAAATCACACAATAAGTATATTTACATATTAAGGAGGAAGGATTTTACTGTCCTTCCTCAATATAAGCATATACAAAATGATCTTCCCACTTACCATTGATCTTAATGCTTGATTTTGCCAAGCCCTCATTATGAAAATCCAACTTTTCAATTAATTTTATGGAACTTATATTTGAGGGCATTATCCTTGCCTCTATACGATGCAAGTTATATTTTATTTTAAGTATTTTCATAGCATATTTAATTGCTTCATAAGCGTATCCCTTTCCAATGTACTCGTGGTCTATTTTATAACCAAGTTGACAGTTGGAAAAGCAGCCCTTTGTTATATTATAAAAATTAACAGTTCCAATTATTAGATTTGGATTATCCTTAGGGAAGATCCAAAATCGTAACAACTTTTTTTCCTTGACTAATTCTTTTTCAAGTGCCAAGGATGCGTATTGATAATTATAAGTATAAAAATTTAGACTACGCTTTTGTTCCCAAGGCTCAAAATGATCTCGATTTCTATTATAAAAAGACAAAACTCTAAACGTATCTTCGGTATTTAACAATCTTAGAACTAATCGACTTGTAATATGAAACGTGCTCACAATATTATCATACCTTTCTTCAAAATTTCAAGAGTATTTGAGTTTAATATTATCAGTTAATCTATTCCTCTAATATCAATGTGCTTAACGAAGGGTGAAACGATTTTTTTAAATTGCATTAATTCAGATAATGAAAACCCAGAAAGGTCTTCACTAATAAGATCAGCAGAATGCTCGAAAGCTTGAATATAATAGGCTTTTGCATTATTAATCCATCTTCCAATTGAAAGAAAGTCCGAGCGTTCATGAAAGTTTTTAACTGCAGTTGTTCTAAATTCATAATCAATGCTTGAATCAAGCAAAATAGATATACTCTCTGATATTTTATCAGTATTTAAATTTTTAATAGCTGTAGTAGTTGCATATTTTTCTTTTGAATTTTTAATATCCATAGCTAGATAATCTATAAGTCCCTCTTCTAATAGTTTACTTATTATATGGGGGTTGCTACCATTTGTGTCTAGCTTAACAAGGAAGCCTAAGTCCTTAATTTTTCTTATAAGGTCATATAAACCTACATATAAAGTGGGTTCCCCGCCAGTAATACAAACACCTTCTAAAATCCCAATACGTTTTTTTAGTGTAGTAAATACTTCATCTTCAGAGATAATTGGTTGACTTTTAGGCGCCAAAACTAAAGAGGCATTATGGCAAAAAGGACATCTAAAATTACATCCCCCTAAAAATATAGTTGCGGCTAAATGTCCTGGATAATCTAAAAGAGTTGTTTTATTAAAACCATTTATCAAAAGTACGACCTCCTGTTGTTAACATAAAGTAATCATGTTATTATAATAAAGGATTTTTAAGAAATAAACAATAGTATATGAAATTTAGTTATAAAAGCAATATATAAAGTTAAAGGGTTGATTTTATGGATGAAAAGTTTATGAAAGAAGCTTTAAAGCAAGCGAAAAAGGCTGAAGACATAGGAGAGGTTCCAATAGGTTGTGTAATTGTTTATGAAGATAAAATAATTTCTAGAGCTTATAACAAGAGAAATAATAACAAGTCCACACTTGCCCATGCAGAACTTATTGCAATTGACAAAGCGAGTAAAAAGATGGGTGATTGGAGATTGGAAGAGTGCACTATGTATGTTACTTTAGAACCTTGCCAAATGTGTGCGGGAGCAATAGTACAATCTAGAATGGAAAAGGTAGTAATAGGTGCTATGAATAAAAAGGCAGGATGTGCTGGCTCTATACTAAACTTATTACAAATAGAAGAGTTTAATCATCAGGTAGAAATTATTACAGGTGTTCTAGAAGAAGAATGCTCAACTGTATTGCAGAGTTTTTTTAAAAAGCTAAGAATTCGCAACAAAATGGAAAAGAGAAGGGAAAA
>CAZJCV010000054.1:0-12370 GCA_964544535.1 uncultured Lachnospiraceae bacterium
AAAAAAGAAAACCGAAAGCCCTTGTTAATAAAGGACTTTCGGGATACTGGCTACTACTCCCACTCGCTCCCTGAAACCGTCACTTAAACAATTTTGTATACGTGATTTAGCTCGTGGTATTCATATTATCTGAATTATCGGAGAAGCGAAGGCTACCCGATTTTTTGTTGCCATGGTGTTGCCACGCTGACAAAAGTATTATACATAAAATAAAGGAGAAATTCAAGATTATAGAAATTGGCGGTAAGTATTATTAATCTCTGATTTCTACGAATGATTCCATTCCGTCAGATTTTTTAAATACTATTTGCAAACACATTGTCTATTTTTTCTCTGTCATAATCTAAAATTAAGTCGTTGAATTTTATATATAATGGTATTAATATTTCTTTCTCCTTTGAAACAATATCTGCACCCCTATCATCATAAAGATGAAAAAGTAAATCATCCTTAACATTTATAAAATATACATTTGAACTTAAACTGATAAAATGACCGAAATCAGACATAATAATACTTTTTAGTAAAACATCAAGATTTATTTCTGTTTTTTTCAAATCCCAATATAAATGACGAGCTGTATAACAAAGGTCATCATCAATTATAGTATCCCCACAAACTTCGGTTGGTTGTTTTAAGCCAATCTCATAAAGATTATCAAGTGTCAGATTCTGTGAAGGTATTTCTTCCTCTGGATAAATATCAATACGCAATATGTCAGGCTGATGTGGTAAATTTTGATATAGTGCTTTTGCTTTATCAATAGCACTACTTATATACTCATAATTAATCTCATTCTCAATATAGCTTTTAATATCTGGATTACCAATTTCAAAGCGAATTCCAAATTTAGCGTTATAAAAAATTGGGTGAATCAATTTTTCAAAGCCAATGTTATTTATTGTTTTAGTAAATTGTTCATGTAATGTCTTCATTAAATATCTCCAATTTTTATTATATAAATATTCTTCTTTCTAAAACTCCGATTGTATCCAAATCACAATATGAGGAAATGTCGTCCAATAAACTTTGCGTTATATCATAGTTCATATACATCCCCCTGATAAAGAATTGTTAAGCTGCGTTTCTTTTGTGTTTATTTATTGAGGTTTCCTCTTTTTCTTACCTCTCCCTCCTCCAATATCCAGGTCCCCTAAAATATCGCCTTCTGATAAAATGACAATAACCACAATTGTCAGTATAACAAACGAACCAAAGCTTCCATATGAAATATCCTTAAGAACAGGTCGTTCATCATGGTTAACGGTAATGCCAAAAACACAAATATCGAACAAAGATACAAGTAAACAGAAAAATCCAAAGCTGAAAAAGGTTTCACCTGTCCTGACCCAGTAAACAACTGCAACGACTAATAATGCGAAATTTATAATAGTCGCTATAGAAAGTGTAACTTTTTTAGTTTTCGAACAAATCTGCAGCATAAGATAAATTAACATCAGTATAGCGCCAGAAGGTATAGCTGCAATAATTAACTCAATAATATTTAACGATAAACCTTTTGTCAAATAATAGGCTGAAATTGAAAACCCACAACCTATAAAATTTACAATAAAACTAAAAATATAAAAAAGAGAGTTCTTTTTACCCAAAATGTGCAGTGGAATTGCCGCAGCCATAAAAGCTGCCCCAAAAATCAATCCATACCACTTCGAGCATATCAAGACAGCAACTTGGGTCGAAAGCGTTAATATTCCGAGTGATGCTACAGAGAATAGAAACACAACAAAGGTTTTAGCCTTTGTATTTATAAAATTATCAAGCATTAAAAGACCCCCTATCAGCAGCTCTATTTTTCCTTTATTTAGATTTAATAGTCCGCACAGCAAAATCACGGATATCACTGTTAGCATCAAACTGACATTCATGCAAAACCATGTCGGGTAGTTTATTCTTTTTGTACATTAGTTGAACAACACGATACCGGCAACAAGAACAGAGCGTTTGATGATATAGATACATTAAAATGTCTGTTTTTGGCTTTTGTCTAACTGAGGCCAGTGCTTCCTTGACTTCCATTGCCGCACCATGAAAATCGTCTTGGTCAGCAATTTTACGCAAATCCTTAATTGCCTTAAATAACAATTCTTCATCTTGTACCGAATAGTTTTTACATAATAAGAATATACCATTTTGTATATCCGCTTCATCCTTGATTAATGAGAGGGCATAATCATGTGCCTGCTGAGAGGGGTTATGACCTAAAATGTAAAAAGCAGTTTCACGCAAATCATGATCCTCACTTTTACTCCATTCTAAAACCAGAGATTCTGGGAATGGAAATGCCCGTCGGCGAAACCCCCACAACAATTCCGTTTTTCTACGAGTGTTCTGCTCGTTTATTGCTGCCTGAGCTAACCCCTCTAAATCATCCAAATCTGCCTTTCGGGTAAAACTCATAACAAGACCGCGGCCATGATATTCCTGACCATCCACTTCGGCTAAAACTTGTTTTAACGTTGGAATAGAACGATTATCATCATATATATGTTTATCCCAGGCCTTCGCCTTTTAGTGATATATAAATATAAACGACGATTTTCTCGCTTGTTTTTGCAGGTATTCCTCTACTCGCTTTTTACCGAACTTTTCTTTTGCGTTATCATAAAACCATTCATCAAAGAAGTAATCGGGATCTTTTGATATTAATTTATCTGAAATATCATGAACGATCCTTTTAAAGGCGTCCCATCCGTCCAGCGAAGTCAGCCAGACACAGACCCAACTAAACATGTCCCATTGATAACATATTCCTTCGTATTTTCTTTTACGAGAAAGAAAATATAACAAGTCAGCATATTTTTTATAGAGTGCATCTCGTGCATTTTGGCTTCCGTCTTTCGCATAATGGTACAAAACAGCTGTCAATTGAACAAACAGCCAGTGATCTCTGTTCACGCAAAAATATTTTTGTGTAATAGCTGACTCAAAAGCTTCTTTGTCGTCAATTAACTTGATTGCCTGGTACAGATACCAGCCCCGGTCCCCTTCACACTGTGCGTCATAAGTCGTATTATGCAGGCATCCATATAGTACAATCTCACGATATCGCTCCGGATTATCACAGGATTGCAACTCTAATAACGCGGAACCCATACCTTTAAAAAAATCACGTCTGAACTGTTCCTTTGTCAATGTTTCACCTCAATCCGAAAAATTCTTGTTATAATAATAGGGTCCGCATTGTTGCTCATGTGTGTGAACATATGCCCAATCAAAGTTTTTTCCTGTAATGATAATATCATTAAATTCATCCAACTCTGCTGCAATAATTCCATTTGAATTATTGATTATGAAACCGACTTTTTCATAGTTTAGAATCAATACAGTTTCTTCACGTTTATTATTATCAAATTCTGTTTTAGCACTATCTCCTTCAATGCAGGGAACATCTTCGTAACTAAACACATGCCATAAGTAATTGTTATATTTGCGTGTTGAAAAACAATGTTCGCGAGCACTTTTTTGTTTCTCTTTGGGAACAATTTTTTCAAACCAACAATTCATGTATTCCTGAACTTCAGATTTTGATAGTTCTGTATACTTAATTTGGTGTTTATCAAATACTTGAACAAGTTGATTCTTTATTTCTTGAAGCCATTTATTTTGCTCTTTGTTTTGTTGAATCCTGCTGTTAATCCTTTTTAAAAGTTGCCATGGCTTTGGTGGATAATAAAGCTTCTGTAGTGGTTTTTCATCAAGCATCCACGGCATTTCATCTGAAAAAAATTCCATACATAGAAAGCCCTCCGGTGTATCCACTGGAATTCTTGCGAACAAAGAATCAGAATCCATAAAAGTGAATTGATATTTGCCTACATATACTCTTGGATCCGGCCTATCATCCACGAATCCTTTTTCAGCAAGTTCTTCGATAGTCATTTCGATTTCTTCCGGCTTTTTTATATATTTCCCCTTAAAAAAATAAATGCCGGAAGTGGGATAGTATTTTTCCTTGGTCATGCCAATTGTCGATACATTACAACAATATGGATCTATACCGAATGCTTCAAAGAATCCACTTTCTTCTTCGGTTAAAGTTTCGCAAAACTTTTTATAATTTCTATAACATTGTGAATCTTTATCAGCAACGAAAAAATCATCGTAATATTCTTTGGTTGCTATAACATCAACTTCAATTTCCCATTCACCAAATATTAATCTTTTCATTTAAAATCCTCATCCCCGTTTCTTTGAAATCGCAGTTAATATTGTCATTGGCAGGCCAAATCCAACGACACAAAACAGAAACATCCACAGCCAGGGAATGTCGAATATTAAAAATTTGACATACTCAATAAACGACGGTCCATCCGATGAAAAAACAGTAAACGGTGTTCCGATAACCAAAAAAACTAAGAATAGTCCAGGACACATTAATAAACCGAAAAGAAGCCCCAAAAAAAGGAACATCCCTCCGTAAAATAAACAACCATATAAACCAGGACCAACAGACAAGATGCTTTTACGCTCTTCTTTCGTTAGCTTTTCACATTCCGCTGTTTTTGCGGCAGCAATAACGGAGCTTTCCAAATCATATTCCAATCCACCATCTTCTCTGAAATCAAGACTCGACGAAACTGTTCTGGCGCGGCGGCGATGCTTATATGGAAAAAATCCGCTATACCCATCCAAAGAATCATACATATGCAATTCTTCTTCTTTAAGAAAAACTGTACTTGCTGTATAGCTAATTCCAAGCGTTTCGAAATTTATGCTATGCTCAAAACAATCAACCATGCAAGCCATATGTTTTTCGTTACAAATAAATACCGGTTGCCCCTGTATTTCCAGCAGCTTGATGCCTTTAAGGGATGACATCTTCTTAAAATGCGGATATTCTCCTTCGTATCCTTTCTGCCTCATAATATCTGTTACCGTTTTCCGAGTATCCGTTAATACTTCGGGCGCAATGTCCAGTTCTACTTCTGCAGGATACTGTGCGGCAGCATCTTTGATTTCAGACAGGATTAGCCGCGCCAATGCTTCACTTGATGGCTTTTTTAATTCCTTTATTAACGCTTTACGTATTTTTTCTTTTTCTTTTAGATGCGCATCAGAATATTGCTGTGTTAGCTTGGCAACCGGTTCATTCCCGACACGGACGGCGAAATTAATAAACAATTTGTCTGCCAGCTTATCTCCGCTGACAGATTTATAATTTGAATCAATACTGTATATAGGGCTGAACTCACCTAAGCGCCATAAGACTTTTTCTTTTTTATTCAAAAACTCTTTTCCTAAGATATCTTTTTTCAATCCAATTGCAGTCAATAATTCACTGATTTGGTACCAAGGAGAACCGTTCCACCTATTTGAAACAGAATAATTGATTAACTGCGTTTCAAGATGTATGTTAGAAAAATCAACGGTTACTATTTCTTCTGCTTGAATGAAAGACAATCGATAACCGCTGTTAGTAATTTCAATTTCCGCATCGGTATGTTCATAGATTTCCGGTTTGAAATTATCGTTGAAAACAGGATTTTCTAAATGAAGTACCTGCCGATAAGAATTAGATTGCATCGGACAGAAACTTGCTTTCCCTGTTTTTCCGTTAACTAAACACATTTCATGATATATGATATAATCGTCAATAAACCGGCGAAGTGCTTCCTCTGTCAACTTATCAAAGCGTTTTGCAAACGCAGTCCATTCATCACACCGTGCCGTCATTGATTCCAGATGCTCTTTATTAGCGTTTTTTAAGATATCGCAGAGCTTATCATAAGACAGTTCCGGGTACGGATATATAATTTCATACAGTTCAGAAGACAGTATTCCCGCATTTTCTTCTGAAAAACTGATGAGAGTATTTATTAAGCTTTGTTTTTGCTTTTTTGTATAGGCGTTCAAATTCTTTTTGGGAAAGCCGTCCACAACGGCAACCAACAAATCATACAGGCTTGCAAGAACCTTGGTTTCCGGATCGTAATACCTCATATCGTTTCTCCTTATAAGCCGAACTTCCAATTATTCTTGTACTCTCGTTATTATTCTTTGTTGAAATCATTTTCTTGTTATATTTAATAGCGGTGGTAATTTTTTGACACTTTTTAAAATGGCATACTCTAAAATATACTGATGATTTCGATTATCAAATGTTATAATGTTCCACAATAAATTATATTTCATTTTGTGAAGCATGTCAATAAACAAATACTAATTCAAGGCGAAGGGGAAATACTAATTCAAGGCGAAGGGGACTGCAGAAACAGTCCCCTGATATATCATCGCAGTTTCATAAAACAGACAATTCTACTCATATTAAATTTGCTTTTCCATTGTGTTTTACCTCTCTTCATGATTATTTCTAACGCGCTTTCCGCGCTGTTTAGACTGCTGTATTTCCCGTGCCTGTTCAATTAGCTTATCAATTTGCTCATCACCGAAGACCTTGCGTAAAAATCTGTAATCACGGTTTTCATTTTGAAGATGTGTAAGCTCGCGTGTCAGTTCTTCGTTTTCATTTTGCATCCCACCATAGTGATATTTCATATCTTTATATGACTTCTGTAAGCTCAAATATTGATCCTTCATCTGAAAGTATTTCTGCACGAATTTCTGTACGATAGCTTTCATTTTCGTTATAAGCGGCTCGACTATTTTTTGTTTATACGATTTTGCCGACATCAATGCCGTTGGCTCCGATAGTTGAAAATCAGAATTGTTATCAAGAAGTTCTGTCACATCATTCAGCTCTTTTTCTCCTAAATCAAAATTCTCAATGCGCTTTTCCAAGGTGATCAATTCATCCTTTTTCTCAGATAGTTTGTCGTCCAACTCAGCCACTTCGGCCGCGCGCATTTCCTTTTCATAGTTCAGGACAGATAGGTGCTTTTCATGCGTTCCTTTCTGTTCCCACTCGATTCCATGCCGTTCCATGACGGCGGCAAGCTGTTCTTTTTCAAATTGCACCCACTGGTTCCATTCGGTGTCGCCGCGTGTTCCTCCATTGAATCCGAGAGTAGCAAGTGCTTTTTTCAATGACACGCGCGTCTCCAAACTACGATTGCTCCCAGTGATGAATGGTATAAAATCAATGTGCAGATGCGGCGTTGCTTCATCCATATGAAGGTGTGCGGAGAAGACTCTGAGTGAAGGATTTCTTTCCTGAAAGCTCAGATAATACTCGTTCAAGACTGTCATGGCAAGCTCTGCATGATCCCCTACAGCAGACATATCATCCTTATTACCAATCTGAATGATAATCTCATAAAACGATTTTTCCTGCTTACTATTGCTTATCTTTTCGTAATAATTATCTATCCTTCTGTCGGCGCGTGTTTGCTTTTCATTGTACTTTTTCAGAGCTTCATCGAACAATTCATGATATACTTTTTTAATGCTTTCATTGCAGTAAGAAATATTCATATGCGTTCGCTCACCATCAACATTTTCCGCCTTGAACTTGCGGCTGTTATGGTTTACAGAGCCATTTCCAAGCATAACGCTGATCGTTCTTTTCATAATATTTCCTTTCTCCGGCGCAAGCCGGGGTTCTGTTACTCTTGTCAAGAGTAACGCAAAAGCACTTTTGACAGCTGCGCCATCAAAAATGCAACCTGCAAGCAGGTTTTGCGCTCTCCGAGGGGGTGCGGGTCGCCAGTGGCGACCTCTGCCGGCTTCAGTCGGCAGAAGCACCGACCGAGCCGACAGGCGAGACAAGGCAGCCCTTTGAAAAGGGCTCCCTACACCCCGCCTAAACTTTTACTGCGTGTCGATCTGTGTCGATGGTGACGGTGTTTTAGACACCGCACCTACTATCGTAAACATCGACACGACCGTCACACATCGTCACGATGTCAATTCGGTTTCCTTAATTAGGGAAACCTTTCTGCCATCATGACAGCGCCTGTTCTCGTACCGAATACCGTATTCGTTGAACAGTCGCGCAGCATTGACATTCAGCTTCAAGGTCAAAACATTTGCTTTCATATCAACGCCGAGAAAAGTAACCAACTCCGATGGTGTTCCGTTCCACTTTGGATTGTCATCCGTTATGTGTTTTGCTATAGCTTCAAGCAATGGCTCCGGTGACTCTTTCCAAAGTTCTGTTTCTGTTCGTTCAAGCGTCCAGATTAGCTTTTCAGGATCACGGACAAGGTACAGCTTCTGATCCTGTTGGTCTCTACCGGACACATCAAGTGTGGCTGAATTGCTTGTACGTTTTTCTTTCTGAAGAAGAAAAGCCCCATCTGCTGCACCGAGCAAACCGTTTGTACCGGAGATCATATCGAATCGATCGTCCGACTGCTGTTTACGAGTATGGTGAACAAGCAGCAAGCAGATGCCGTAGCTGTCCGCAAACTTTTTCAGCCGGTTAATGATCTCATAATCATTGGAATAGCTGTAGCTGTCTCCACCGACTTCCCGTACCTTTTGCAGTGTGTCAATGATTATCAGCGTGGTGTCGGGATGTTCCTGCATAAAACCTTGAAGCTGTTCATCCAGCCCGTTTCCGAGCTGACCTGCCGAAACAGAAAAGAACAAATTCTCCGTACCTTCCGTTCCGAACATTTTATACAGTCGAGTTTGCAGGCGTTTGTAATCGTCCTCGAGTGCAAGATAAAGCACGGTTCCTTTTCGGACGGAATAATTCCACAGTTCCGTTCCGGTGCTGATATGATAGGCAAGCTGGGCCATCAGAAAACTCTTACCGAGCTTTGGCGCACCTACGAATAAGTACGTGCCCGGATAAAGAAACCCATCAATCAGCGGAGCCTTGCCGGGATAAACCGTATCGTATAATTCCGTCATAGATACGGTTTTCAAATATGAAGGATCCATCTGACGATAGAATTCCTGTTGCATTTTCAAAATATTTTCTTTGTAGTCATTGAAGTCTTCCGAATTTTCGGGTATACTATTGATATGAGATTTGAGTGACTGCCCATCATCTGCGCCAACAGATGTGTTAAGGGCGGTCATTTCTTTTTTATCCGTCATTCATTTTTCTCCTTCATTCCTTCAAGCGTGATTGTAATCAGCTCAATCAGATCGAGCAGTTCATCATCCACACTCTCTCCGGCACTGATTCGCTCAAGCTGAGAAAGAACATCGACAAGCTGATTCCTCAACGCTTTATATACGCGCGGATTGCCTTGTACCACCACATCACGATTCAAAAGCCGACGAGTGATATAATCCTGCTTTGTCAGGCCGGACAGTTGTACAAACGTTTCAATCTGTTTGTCCTCCTCCGGTGATACCCGGAAAGCTACGGTTTTGTTTCTCCAACGATTGTGTTCATCTCGATTCTTTGCTGACATTTTCATATCCTCCTTTACGAATATCATTTAGTGTTTCGGCCATTTTACTTTGCGTTGATGGGAATAAGTGTGCATACCGATAAGTAATATCAATGCTTTCATGTCCGACACGATCAGCGATTGCTACGGCGGAATACCCCTTTTGAATTAAAAGAGATACATGCGAGTGCCGAAGATCATGAATCCGTATGCGCTTGACACCAGCTGCTTCTGCGCCTCGTTCCATTTCATGACTGAGATAACTCTTAGTTACTTCAAAAATTCTGGCATTGGGCTCGATTTTATACAGGCGATGGATATACTCTTGCATTTCTTCTATCAAGAATCGCGGCATCGCAATTATGCGATTGCTTTTTTCGGTTTTGGGAGTTGTAATTACATCCCGACCTTTAATTCTCTGATACGATTTCGTGATAGATACTATACCTTTTTCAAAATTGAAGTCAGCAGGTGTCAGAGCAAGAAGTTCACCTTCACGGATTCCACACCAGTAAAGCATTTCAAAAGCATAGAAAGACCGTGGCTTGTCCATCATCACATCAGCAAATTTTGCGTATTCATCCTCTGTCCAGAACAGCATTTCCTTATTACGGGCTTTACCCATATTGCCAACCTTTGCTGCAGGATTAAAGGATAATCCGTAGTATTTTACTGCATGATTGAAAATGGCACTCAATTGGTTGTGGATTGTTTTCAAATACACTGGAGAATATAGCTTTTCGGTTTTGTCTTTTGCGTTCAACATTTCATTCTGCCAAGCAATAATATCCTTTGGCTGTATTTCACTGATTTTCCTTTCACCGAAATACGGTAACACCTTGGTTTTGAAAATATGCTCTTTGGTTAGCCATGTGTTCTCTTTCACACGATTTTTTAAATCTGTCGAATAGATTTCCAGAAAGCTCTCAAAAGTCATATCCAAATCTGAATTGACTTTATTAAGCTGTTCTCGCTCCCATGCCTGTGCCTCACGCTTCGTCTGAAAGCCTCTTTTTTGCGTCTGCTTGCGTTCTCCTTTCCAATCGGTAAAGCGGTATACCGCCCGCCATGTGTTTGATTTTGCATCCTTATAGATGGCCATGATTAATCTCTCCTTTCTGTTTTTTGGTTTTCTGATGCGCCATAACACAATCTTTCAGTAAAATACTTCTTATTGATTCTACCTGAAATAGTGATAATGCCTTTTTGCTCCAACTCGTCATTCAGTTTGCGTACAATTTTGTAAGCATACGATTTTGATATGCCAAGTTCTTCTGCAACATCATCAACGCGCATAAAGCTATTACTTGCCATCTGGTTTCCTCCCTTCATTATTTGATTTTGTTGTAACATGCGGCTAACGCCGTTCTACCCGGTCCAATTCCAGCAGGCAACCCTTTTCAGCGCTGTGCTGTCCCTGCTTTTCAGCAAGGCGCTCGCTTCCTTTCGGAAGGTCATCGCGGTTTGTATTGTCTGGACGGTTATTTAATTAAACTAAGCGTATTTGCTTAGTGTTTATCATTATACTAAACTATTTTGTTTATGTCAAGGGGTTTTTGAAAAAATATTTAACTTTTTTGTTTTACTTTATCTTGACAATATATAAACATATATGCTATAATCGGTATACAATGAAATTGTACCGATTACAAGGTTCTGTCAAGTTAAAAAGGGTGGAGATTTTCGAAGAAAATACTACCCGATCTTGACAGGTTCTTATAATTCAGACGATCAACAAGATAGGAGCGTGCAAGCTATGGCAATCGGTGAAAGAATTCGCTTTTTTCGTAATCTGAAAGGTATGACACAGAAGTATTTAGGTATTCTGGTTGGATTCCCGGAAAAAACAGCCGATATTCGTATGGCTCAATATGAATCGGGGACAAGAACGCCGAAAGAAGATTTAACAAATACATTAGCAGAGGTGCTGGAAGTATCTCCGCTTGCATTGTCTGTACCTGACATCGACAGCGAACAAGGGCTGATGCATACATTGTTTGCTTTGGAAGATTTATATGGGTTCAAAATTGAGCCAACGGAAAACGGTGTTGTCCTTAAGATGGAAAACAGCAAGATGGTATCTGGTTCTGTTTTGCAAATGATGACCGCCTGGGCAGAACAAGCTGAAAAATATCGTAGCGGCGAAATTACAAAAGACCAATACGATGAGTGGCGATATAACTTCCCGAAGAATGACATTACCGGTCATTGGACAAAGGTACCTTCTCAAAAGTTCAGCGATGCAATGGTGGAGAAGTTCAAAGACAAGCTGAAAGATCTGTAAAACAATTTTCAGAAAACTCCTTTCACCCTATGTTGTAAAAATCAATGAAAAAAACGGGGTCTGCTTGAAAAATATTCAAAAATTTTTCTCACTATTTTGGGTGTGACTTTCATGAAACCTCTTACACTTCTTAGTTGGACAAAATTGAGATAAAAATTCGGGATCTTTCAAGCAATTTTTTTAGTGAAGCGGAAAATTCGCTACCGAAGAAGTAAGTAATTTTTATGTTTTCAAGTAATGATACGAATGAGGAGGTTGAGATTGAATGAGAAAAGAAACAAAACGAATACCGGATAAAAAATATCGTATTATCAAAATTAGCGAACAGGCTATATTTGAGTTTTTATATGAGTCTTTCATTGACAATCAAAACATATTTTTTGATGTTTCGGATAAAAACACCTCCGGAGAGTCATCCATTGTGACTGCATTTGATATTGATTGGAACACAAAAGAATTTATATGTGTTGCTCGAAATGAATTTGGTAACGATGAGCAGTTACAATTTCCGGACATTGACATAAAAGTACTGCTTTCAAAGTTGAAAGACACAACGCCCTCTCTGTACCAGGGTGAACGTTTTATTGAGTTATCGGAACAGCAAATTGCAGATATACAAAACGGCAAATCAAGTGACTATACCAAGTAATCACTTTTGCTATAAAACGCAAAAAGAGCTAACTGACTTCAAAAATCAGTTAGCTCTTTTTCTATAAATAATTCAGATGTTGCCAAAACGTTGCCAAACGCCTTTTTTGAAACTGAAAAATCCAGTCATATCAAGGCTTTGTGGCGTTTTTACTATCACTCCCACTCT
>CAZJCV010000055.1:0-12348 GCA_964544535.1 uncultured Lachnospiraceae bacterium
TTGTCAATGTGTTCGAAAGAGGAAAATCAAGCGAAAAACATCGTTGAACAGTTCCTGAAAACGCACCAAGTTTAGACATCAAAATCAAGGTATCGTTCCATATGGAGACGGTTTGTAAATTGGAAAGGCAATAATTTATAATAATCAATATAATACAAGTATAAAAGTTGTATAGATAAGGTATAATAATAAAAAAACGTTCCACTATGGATGCGCACTCACGCGTTAGGTATTATGTCAGCTATGCTGACCGCGTTCGGCGCGAGAGTATCGCAAGCGAAACTCTTTCTTGTATAATTACATCATACTTATATATTCAAAATAAACATAAGTGAGATACTATATAATCCTTACTTTGAAATTAAGCATGAAAGTTATAAAAGATAATTTTTTTAACCAATATAACAATAAAACTTGCAATATAACATTAAACATGTTATATATAAAATATACCGTTATATTAGGAGGTGAATGAAATAGTATTGAGAGTAAAACGATATTTAAAAGATAATATAGACGCACAAATATCAATAAAAGACTTGGACCATATGGATAAAATTCCCATATTTCTAAGAGGCATTTATAAATTTTATACAATGAAAATCTTGGGGAATCAGTGCATTTTGCTTGAAATTATTGATGAAGCACCAGGGATTGATGCTATTAAGAAACATATAAATACAATCGAACAAATAACAAATGAACAAATCGTACTTTATTATAGGGAGATAACAAGATATCGAAGAAAAAGCTTAATTCAGAATAAGATTCCATTTGTTATAGAAGATGGTCAAATTTTTTTACCATTTTTAGGACTCCATCTAAAAAACATAGGGGATTCTTTAGAAAAACAAATAAGTACATTTACTCCATCCGCACAGATGGCTTATCTTTACTTTCTTTACAACAAAAAGACTGTAGTAAATACGACAGAATTTTCAAAATTTTTCGGATGGAATATGATGAAATCTTCTAGGGCATTAAATGAACTATATAATGCTAAGCTTCTTATTTATGAAATCGGAGGTAAGACGGGTAGAAGTAAGTATTATAGTAGAATTTATGATTCGGATTATTTTCAGAAGGGTAAGGTTTTGCTTAATTCTCCCATAAAAAAGACAGTCTATGTAGAAAGAGAACCTAAAAGTTCATTTATAGCTGGGTTAGAAGCCTTATCAGAATTATCTATGATAAATCCACCTCGACATAAAGTAAGAGCAATTTATAGTAATGCTTTTAAAGAGAATAATTTAGAAGTTATAAGCAATAAAGATATTATAAATGATAGTAAATTGGTAGAACTTCAGATATGGGAATACGATCCTAAGTTTTTTACTATGAATAATATGGTAGATATAGCTTCATTATATGTTTCTCTAAAAAAGGAAAATGATGAAAGGATAGAGCAGGCACTTGAGGAAGCCTTGCGAGGGGAAAAATGGTATACGGATTAGAAAAATTCAAGGAGTATTTGGGAGAGTATACAAATCAATATGTTTTTATCGGGGGAACTGCTTGTGATATATTGTTGAATGATTTAGGAGCTTCTTTTAGAGCCACTAAGGACTTAGATATTGTGCTAATTGTAGAAGTATTAGATGCTTCATTTGGAAGAGAATTTTGGAAGTTGATAGAGGATGGAGGGTATCAATATCGAGAAAAAAGTACAGGAAAAGAACAATTCTATAGATTTAGTAAACCTATAAAATCTGGGTATCCAGTTATGATTGAGTTGTTTAGTCGTGAGCCGTATAATTTTGATTTACAATTTCAGACGGGTCTTACACCAATCTACATAGAAGATAGTATATTAAGCCTTTCTGCTATACTTCTAGATCATATTTATTATGATGTTCTAATAAATTCTAGGAGAATAGTAGATGGATATTCAGTTATTGAGATAGAAACAGTAATTTTATTTAAAATTAAGGCGTGGCTTGATATGAAGCAAAAATTAGAAAACGGCGAACATGTGGATTCAAGAAATATCAAAAAACATAAAAATGATGTATTTAGGCTTCTTGCTAATGTATTACCTTCCAGTAAAGTAGAAATAGATGAAAAAATAGAAGCGGATATTATGCTGTTTATTGAAATGATTAATCATGATAGACCTGATTTAAAAAACTTAGGAATTAAAGGAGTAGGTTTCGAAGAGATGATAGAATTGCTCGAAAATGTATATTTAAAAACATTGGGAGCGTTATAATATATTGAAATTATCTGAGAAAATACAATATTTACGAAAAGAGTATAGTCTTACACAAGAACAATTAGCGGAGCAATGTAATGTGAGCAGACAGGCAATTACAAAGTGGGAATCAGATATTTCTATTCCAGAAACAGAAAAAATAATTTTTTTAAGTAAATTATTTAAGGTTTCCATTGATGAGCTATTGAAAGATGAATTGGATGTTATTGGAGTAAAAGAGATTTCCAGCTGTGGAAAGAGTCTGCTAACTGATGGTAAAAGCGGATTATATGAAGGTGTTTTAATAAAAGAAAGTATAGTCGATGAAAATATTCTTGATTTATTGGAAATAAAAAAAGTAGAGATATGGAAGACTGAGGGAAATCCAAAATATTGGACTGCGTTATTTTTTTCTTCGTTACACAGAGACTTTCCTGAAGAAGTTTCCAAAGTGATGAAATCAGGAGATACACCAAACGAAAACTGGTTTGTGGATTTTAAAGCTGACAACATTAAGTATATCGTTTTTAAAGATCTAATTTTGAAATACAGAATTGGAAAGCAAGAAGAAAAACAGCTAGTCTGTGAACGTTGTAGAGAACTAGGAATTCCAGATGTTCAAATGAACTGGTCGGAATAAAACATATAATACAGTAAAGCTTGTTGAATAAACAAAAACATATTATTTAGTTTGCTTTTTATGGGCATACTATCTTTAATTTAAAAACTTATAAAGGAGTGATTAATATGCAAGGGAAAACAGCGATTATTACAGGTGGAGGCAGTGGATTTGGAAGAGAAGTAGCGTTAAAATTGGCCAAAAAAGGGACAAATCTTTCTGTAGTAGATATATCCAAAGAACATGGAGAAGAGACGGTTCGACTTTGTAAAGAGCTAGGATGTGATGCAATTTTTATTCAAGCAGATGTTAGTATAGTTGAGGATGTAAAAAAATATGTCGCTCAAACAGTTGAACACTTTGGAAAAATTGATTTGTTTTTTAATAATGCAGGAATTTCAGGATCTGGAGTGCGCACTATAGAATGTTCTGTGGAAGAATTCGATGCCATTGTCGATGTGAATTTAAAAGGTGTGTTCTATGGTCTAAAATTCGTAGTGGATAAAATGCTAAAAACCGGAGGTGGAGTAATTGTCAATACATCCTCACTGGGTGGCTTGGTTGGAATGCCTACTTTGGGCGCATATTCAGCAACGAAACATGCTGTTATTGGGCTGACAAAAACAATTGCCGGAGAGTATGGAAGAGAAAATATCAGAATTAATGCCATTGCTCCAGGCACAAATGAGACACCTATGGTAAAATCATTTCCTAAGGAGGCTATTAAGGCAATGGCTGAAGAAGTTCCAATGGGTAGATTAGGACAACCTCATGAAGTGGCAGATGTGGTTTGCTTCTTGCTAAGTGAAGAATCTTCCTATATTCATGGTGCAAGCATTTCAATTGATGGCGGAGCAGCTGCTTTATAATATCGAGGCGATGCAAGGGATTAAGAATAAGTTGTGTAAAAATGCCCGACTTTTCATAGTATATTATAAAAAAATACAAAGAATTATATAGACATCTTAAGGTAGTGGGAATCCACCACCTTTTCTCATGCCAAGCATTGTCAATAAATACCTACTGTGATAAAATAAATGTAGATATATAAATCTGGTTATTTACCTCTTTGCAGAAGGGTTGAAACAAAAGGGATATGGGATTATATCAAGTATCGATGATATTAAAATGGTAATTTTAGGAGGTTCAGATCAAGGTTGGATAGTAGAGGATAAACTAACCATTGATCCCAAGAGAGAGGAACATCTCGATATAGCAAAAACATTGATTGATAATGAGTATGCCAACAGTTCTGAAATGTGGATGCATGAGTGGTATCTCTTATAATGGACTCTTGTGGGGTACTAGTTCCGGAGAAGGCACATATGGTGATTGGGCTGTCTGTTTACCTACTTATGCCTATTCATTCGGTGATATGTGCATAATGGCAAATAAGAATACTAAGCTTAAAAAGACAATTGGTGAAATCATAGAATGGGCACTTTAGATAGTAGGGAAACCGGAGGAAGATGGAAGGCTACGATGAAGTTAGCATTTACATTTGGCACGAACAGGTTAATGAATATGCAATGGGTAACAAAACAAAGGACCAAGCAATTATGGGTTTTAAGAAAGCAGCTGGTGAACATTGGGGTATTACGGTAAAATAACAAATTTAAAAGTATAATAAGTGTTAAAAAACAATTCAAAATTAGAAAGGTATGAATATTATGGCCGACTTGAAGATTTTCACAGATAATATAGAAGAAGAAGCATTAGATCAAATAAACACTTTGATTAAGCAAGCAGCTTTTATGGATTGTAAGGTTAGAATTATGCCTGATGTTCATGCGGGAAAGGGCTGTGTCATTGGCTTTACAGCTGATTTAGGAGACAAGGTAATTCCTAATATAGTTGGAGTTGATATAGGTTGTGGTATGAAAACCATCCAGCTTGGCAAGGTAGAACTTGATCTAGAGAAATTAGATAAAGTAATTAGGGAAAACATCCCTAGTGGACGTAATGTTCACGAGGGTCGACTAAACAGATTTGATAAATTGCAGGAACTATACTGTTATAGGATACTAAGGGACACAAAAAGAATAGAACGGTCCATTGGTACATTAGGTGGTGGCAACCACTTCATTGAAGTGGACGTAGATAGTGAGGGCAACAAATATTTAATTATTCATACTGGCAGCAGGAACCTTGGTAATCAGGTTGCAAGATATTATCAGAACCTAGCAATTGAATTAATGCAGGGCAAGGGAGATATTTATGAAAGACAAGAGAAGTTAATAGCAGAATACAAAGAACAAGGGAAAAGAAAAGAAATAAAAAATGCATTAAAAAAGCTTCATAAAGAATTTAAACCTAGCCCATTAAATATCCCTAAGGATTTATGCTATTTAACAGGGAAGTATAGCCAGCAGTATTTACATGATATGAGAATATGTCAAGAGTATGCAGATTTAAACAGACAGACTATTGCTAAAATAATTCTTGATTCTTATGGTATAGATAGTGTAAGTGAGTTTTCAACTGTTCATAACTATATTGACCATGATTCAAATATTGTTCGTAAAGGAGCAATATCAGCAAAGAAAGGGGAATTGTTATTAATTCCAATTAATATGCGAGATGGTTGCATTTTAGGAGTGGGTAAAGGTAATAAGGATTGGAATGAATCTGCACCACATGGAGCAGGAAGACTTATGAGTAGAAGCAAGGCCAAAAAAACTCTAAGTCTTGATGAATTCAAAGAATCTATGTCTGGTGTTTATACAACAAGTGTTGGATTAGCTACATTAGATGAAGCGCCAATGGCATATAAGCCTATAGAGGAGATTGTAGATAATATTACAGACACTGTGGAGGTTCTAGAAATAATTAAACCTATTTACAATTTTAAAGCCAATGACTAAACTATACAAGTAAAAAGGAGATTATGAGAAGCTATTATGAAAACAGGAATGGTACTAGAAGGTGGCGCAATGCGTGGAATGTACACAGCAGCTATATTAGATGTTATGATGGAAAATAATATAGAGGTTGATGGAGTAGTAGGTGTTTCGGCAGGAGCTACTTTTGGATGTAATTATAAATCAAAACAAATTGGGAGAGCTCTTCGCTATAATCTAAAATACAGCAAGGACCCAAGATATGTTAGCCTCAAATCTCTTGTTACAACAGGAGATTTATATGGGGCTGAATTTTGCTATAATGAATTGCCTAAAAGCTTAGATAAGTTTGATCAAAAAACATATGTGGAAAATCCTCTTGAATTTTATGTTGTTGCTACTGACGTACATACAGGGGAGGCTGTTTACCATTTATGTGAAAATGGTGGTGATGAAGATACACAGTGGATGCGTGCTTCAGCATCAATGCCAGTTGTATCTAGGGTTGTATCAGTTGGAGGTTATGACTTGCTTGATGGTGGAATCTCAGATCCTATACCTATTAGATGGTTTAGAAGTATAGGATATAAGCGTAACATAGTAATCCTTACTAGACCTGAAGGGTATAGAAAAAAGAAAAATAAATTTCCACTAGCAACTAGACTTCTTATGAGAAAGTATCCTAAGATTGCCGAAGCAATGGAACACAGGTATGAAGTTTATAATAATACCATTAATAAATTGCAAAGATTAGAAAAAGAAGGAGATACTTTTATCCTGCGTCCTAGTCAAGATTTAGCTATAAAAAGGACGGAAACAGATCCAGAAAAACTCCAAAGAGTTTATAATATAGGAATAAAGGATGCCAATGATAACCTTGAGAAAATAAGAAGATTTTTAGCAATGTAGGAATTGATTATAAAATATAGGGTTCCCAAGTATAGAACTTTCTGCAGATAAAAAGGAGTGGAGGTTCTGGTACTGGGAGCCCTTTTTATATTACCACTAATTTGTAATAAATGGTTGACTCATACATAAATGAGAGTTAATATGTAATAAGGTAATAACTAGCAAATAATTAACAGTATTGGTACAGCAAAACGCTTATCGGTCTACAAACTAAATAGTAAAGATAGAGGGGACAACTTATCAAATTGCCCTCTTAATAAAAAAGCAATACGGTATTCTGGGGCATGTCTCCTGACACTATTTGCAGTCTCAACTAAGTAATAACGGAGATATCTATTGCCAGCTTTTGACATGCGACTATTTTCAGATTCAAACTCACCTGATTGATTCTTAGTCCACACAAGACCTGCATATTTAGCTAATTCATCTTGTGACTTAAAGGCAGAAATATCACCAGTTTCGGCAAGAATACCAGCAGCAAATACAGGACCAATACCAGGAGTAGACTGAAGTATAATGTATGCGTTAGGATTAATACCAGCAATAGCTTTTTCAATTGCTCCATCAATTACCTTGATCTCTTTTTTATAAGCATTAACTAAGTTGAAAGAAGAAGCTTAGGATTAAGACAATAAACATACGGATTATAAGGCATTAGGTCTTCGCTTGAAGAAAGGTAATTAGCGATATGAATACTGTAAACAGATGTTGATTCGAGAGCAATTATAATAGTGTTTAAATCAGTATGCTTCTGCATTATAGAAGCTAATTGATCTATTAATTCAAAAGTACCAGGACGGTTATTGGATACTGTAGTTTTAAGTAAATAATTTTTATAAAAATCGATAGCACATACGACATTGGACTTGGATGAAACATCTGTGTAAGCAGTAAAGCTATCTAAGTTGAGCTGAACGCTTTTTAAGCAATCACAATAATTATGGTCGCAGGAGAAAATAAGCAGTGCCTTTTGGTAGATATCTCTATCTATATTTTACCATTGGGATAACCTTAAGTAACTAATTAATAATAAAAATAAAAACTATGTTTTACCAAGTAAAAATCTAGGTGTTAAACATAGTATACGAGGGAGGAAATATAATGTTATGAAAAAAACAACTGACCAGGCTATGTTAGGACTTTTAGCAATTTTTTATTGTGCATAACTATGATTGCTTGTAAGACTCAAGAGGATGAACTGCAAGGAGTAGATAAAGAAAGGATGGCAGAGATAGTCACTGTGGATCCAGACGCACCTCCTCAACCGCAAATAAGGGAAGTTTTGTCTAAAAATATAAGTAAAATGGGAGAAGAGGTTTCGGTAATAGATGCACAAAATGGTGAAGCAATACCTGATGCATAAATATATGAGATTAATAAGGTAACGGTATATAATGACATGTCCGAAGCAGACATTGACCTAGATAAGATACCATCTTATATGGAGGGATTAGATTTGGTAACAGATGAGAATGGAGAAATAAAACCTAGCGCAAAGTTTTTACTTATAGAATTAACGGTTAAAAATGTTCGTGCTTTGCCAGACCAAAATATTACCAGTATTAATATGCTATGTGCGGATTCCAGTAAAGAAATATCAAATAAAAGTAGTGAGATTGATTTTTTTGAAATTCCACTTCCAGATTACTTTTCCAACCCAAGCGGAAAAGAGGTTGGAGGTAACTGGCAGGAGTATTATGACTATAGTTTACCTGTGGGCCAAAGTAAGGATTTAAAAGTGGGTTGGCATGTAGATTTAGATCAATATGATTTATCTAATCTATACTTGGTTTTTAATTATCAAAACGAAGAATATGAACAATTTGTTAAGTTGGATTTTTAGAAGGAGGAAGACCATATTTCAGTTAACCCCTGACTATATTACCACTAATTTGTAATAAATGGTTGACTTATACATATATATGGGATAACATGTAATAAAGCAACAATTAAAAGAAGCCTAACTGGGGGGTTATTGTTAATAAAGTTAAATTAACATGTTTAAATAATTACATAATTAAACAGGAGAAGATTATAAAGATACTAAGATAAAAAGATTTGAAAGGGGGTGAAATTATGCGTTAAATTGTATAAAGCGTTTTTTTCTCAAATAAAAATCACAACTATGAGAAAAAAACGCCATATTAAAAAAGTCGGATTTAGTATAACACTAACAATTTAAAATTGAAAGGAGAAACAAAATGAATAAATTTAAAAAAAGGATTATTTCGTTGGCTCTGGGGCTTATTGCTATGTCTTCAGTAGCTACACCAACTTTAGCTGCCAACACGAAAGACTCAAACCTACCAACAAAATTTATCACCTATACCAGTTCCGCCACCACTAACGTTCGTAGTAAAACCAACACAACACCAGTTTACATAAACAATCAAAGCGGGATGACCTTATGGGTTTATGCCAATGGAGGATACAAACCTTCAAAAGTTTCCGTATTATATAGTACTGGTACAACAAACCAGGGTTTTGCAAAAGTTAACCAAGGCAAGTATGTAGTTCATTCTACTATTTACGAAAAAGGTTATCGTACTGCGTGGCTGAACATCTCAACCGCAACGAGCGGTGTTTCTGGCACATGCAGAGGTGTATGGAGCCCTGATACTGCAGGTTCTTATCCGTCGGCAAACAGGTAGTAAAGATAGAGAGGGCAACTTAGCAAATTGCCCTCTCAAAAAAAAGAGAGGAAATTTAATGATATGAAAAAAACAACTAGCCAGGCTATGTTAGGAATTATTGCATGCTTTTTATTGTGCGTATCTATGATTGCTTGTAAGACTCAAGAGGATGAACTGCAAGGCGGAGATAAAAAAAAGATAGCAGAGATAGTCACTGTGGATCCAGACGCACCTCCTGAACCGGAAAAAAAAGAAGTTTTGTCTGCAAATATGAAGAAAATGGGAGAAGAGGTTTCGGAAACAGATGTGCAAAATAATGAAACAATACCTGATGCGTTGATATATAAAATTAATAAGGTAACGGTATATAATGATATGTCCGAAGCAGACATTGACCCAGATAAGATACCATCTTATATGGAGGGGTTAGATTGGGTATCAGATGAGAATGGAGAAATAAAACCTAGTGCGAAGTTTTTACTTGTAGAATTAACGGTTAAAAATGCTCGTGCTTTACCAGACCGAAATATTACTAGTTTTGATCTTCTGTGTGCGGATTCCAGTAAGGAAATATCAAATAAAAGTAGTGAAATTGATTTTTACGAAATTCCACCGCCAGATTACTTTTCCAACCCAAGTGGAAGTGAGGTTGGGGGTGACTGGAAGGGATATTATAACTACAGTTTACCTGTGGGCCAAAGTAAGGATTTAAAAGTGGGCTGGCATGTAGACTCAGATGAATTTGATCTATCTAATCTATACTTGGTTTTTAATCGTTATAACGATGAATACGAACAATTTGTTAAGTTGGATTTTTAGAAGGAGGAGAGACATATGCTGTGGAACACAATAAAGTTGGAATGTAAAAAGGCAGTTTTTAACAAGATGTTTTTAGCAACCATTTTGATTGGTTGTACCATTACACTTTTTAGTTTGATTCCTAATGTGAAGAACCATTACCAGTATATAAATGATACAAAGCGATTTTCAGAAGAATTTTCTGACGGACGCAATCCACTCATAGAAACAGATACTCTGTTTAATGTTTGGATTGGTAGTGAGGCAATGACACCTGGTTCTGTGTATTATTTTTTTCTTTTCCCAATCTTAGTAGCCATACCTTATGGTTGGTCATACTGCATGGAACGGCGAAGTGGGTATATAAAGAATATGGTAATACGAACGAGTAGTTGGCGTTACTATTTATCAAAATATATAGCTTTGTTTTTGTCCGGAGGTTTAGCGATGGTTATTCCTTTGCTTTTTAATTTTTTGCTTACAGCAATGTTTGTTCCGATGACAACACCATACCCATACTATATAACGAGTTATGGGATAATTTCATCGGCTTTTCTATCGGAATTTTTTTACACTAAACCATTTTTGCATGTATTTCTTTATTTGTTGGTTGATTTTATATATTGTGGACTGATTGCCTGTTTATGCTTTGCTTTTGCTGCATTTGTAAAAAATCATGTGATTGCCGTGTTACTGCCATTTTTTGCCTTGCTGGGTTTTGATTATATTTGCTACTCATTTATTTATACGAATTACAGCGTAATCTATACGGAATTATCCCCGATGAAATTTTTACGACCAGTGGCAGCAGCTTATGACACAAATGGACTGGTTGTTTCTATAGGTGCAGTAATCCTATTTTTCTTTACTTTTATGCTAACTGTTGTAAAGGGGTGGCGAAGTGAAGTATATTAAGTTATTGTGGTTCGATATACGAAATGGGATGATGCGCAACCCGATGTTATTTGTCGTTCCAGTGATTGTCGCCCTGATTGCCTGCTTTGCCTTAACCAATCATATTTCCTTTTTTAACGAAGTAAGTTATTTTGGGGTGGGAGAAAAAGGAGCATTTGCCGATTATATAATGTTTGTTTATGGAGGAATGGATAAATATGTTCCTGACCTGAGTGATCCTTTTGTCTTTCCAGTAAGGTGGGCGATAGTGTTTTTGACATTATCCTTTATCACGTCAAATTATCCCTACAAGGATATGCAAGGTTTTGGGCAGCAGATTTTGCTTAGGACAAAAGGTCGAACAGTATGGTGGCTATCAAAATGCGGATGGAATATTTTGTGTAGCCTAGTCTACCACTGCCTTATTTTTGGAACTGCGGCATTGTTCTGCCTAGCTGTTAAAGGCAGTCTTTATGGTGAAATCAACAAGGAATTGCAGTATGCGGTGTTTGAGGTAGGCAGAGGCAATGTTTTACTCGACGATACTCCGTGGCCGTTTGCCATACTTGTCATTCCTGTCTTGATTTCGCTGGGAATTAACCTGCTACAAATGACCTTGTCATTGTTTATTAAGCCGATATTCAGTTTTTTTATTGTAGCGTTTTTAATGATTTCTTCTGCATATTTCATGTCACCATATCTCATTGGGAATTATGCAATGCCTATAAGATACGGTATGGTTATAAAAGACGGCGTTGGTATAGCTATCGGTCTTGCTGTCTCATCTGTGCTTATCATTATATCGGTGGGTGTCGGCATGATTAGATTCCATTATTATGATATTTTGAACGAAGAATAGGAGGATTTTTTAATGATAACGATAGAAATAAAAAACGTCTCTAAGACCATACATAAGCAGACAGTTATTGATGATGTATCTGCAACTTTGCAATCAGGAAAAATATACGGATTCCAAGGCATAAATGGCTCTGGAAAGACTATGCTAATGAGGTTGATTTCTGGACTGATTCGACCTACTCAGGGATACATAGAAATTAATGAAAAGATTTTAGGCAAGGATATTACCTTTCCTGAAAGTATTGGATTGTTTTTGGAAAACCCTGCGTTTTTAGGCAGTTACTCAGGTTTTGAGAATCTGAAAATGCTTGCCTCAATTCAAAACAGGGTTGATGACGAAAAGGTTCGTGACACCATTTCATCTGTAGGGCTTGATCCTAAGGATAAGAAAAAGTATCGTAAATATTCTTTGGGTATGAAACAGCGACTAGGTATCGCCGCTGCTATTGTGGAGGAGCCAGAAATCGTCATTTTGGACGAACCAACTAACTCCTTGGATGCTGATGGTGTTGAACTGGTGAAAACAATCCTTAAAGCTCAAAGAGAACGAGGTGCTTTAGTCATTATTTCCTGCCATGATCTTTCTATATTGCAAATGATGTCGGA
>CAZJCV010000056.1:0-11570 GCA_964544535.1 uncultured Lachnospiraceae bacterium
AAACTATTGATTTTTCAATGTTCACTGCACATTAACTATGTGCGAAAGTTGATTTATATATTTAATCTTCCTAAAAAGTAATCTTCAATATAATCCCATTTATTCTTATCTGTATTGATAAATCTTTCGACTATCTTGATTTCATTGTCATCCCTTGTTCGCATATCCATCAATAATTGATTTTTATAGTATGCCGTGGCTAACTTATCAACCGAGTTTACAACAATGTTAACATATTGCATATGACCACCATTGATAATAAAACTTGCTAATCCCATAGTTTCTAGTATATATGCTAAATCCAATGTCTCGCAAGTATAAATAGAGTTTCCAATATATGGTGGAACTAAAAACTTTTCAAATATTTCCCCATCTTCGAACCTATTATTAAATATCTTAATAATGTTTTGTAATCCTAACGAAATTTTAAGTCTTGGAGCAATATAAATATATTCATTGCCTTCATCTCTTTTACGTATAATCATCTTATGAGAATAGTTATTACTTCCAACTTCCATGTAAAGAAAAGTAGTACATATATGTAGAAGTTTATTGATAATTTCCTTGTCATCTAACCCATAATCATCTCTTACTACCCTTCTCAGAGACTTTTCCAATTCATTCTTTGTAAACTTATCCTGCGTTTGAAGTGCTGTCGCAATTATATTCAATGCATATTCAAGTTGCCCTAGTACCTTTTCTTTAGAACTCTGAAGTTCTATTTTTGTATAAATCCTTGGTATGACCGAAAAATCTTCAAAGAGTTTATTGTTAAAAAACAGATACTTAATAGACCTATAGTTTTTATCATAGTATTTCTCTTCCCATAACTTCTTTAAATCAATTTCGAGAATATTACCAATATCTTTGCACAAATAGTATTTATCTCTTGAAAATCTAATATTGTCTTCTATATTGCAAATTTCTCTAACATATTTTCCATATTTATTTATAAATTCATCTTTATTACCGTCATCTACTGTACAGTAATAGTTACCAAATTCATCTCTTGGGTAGACGCTAATTATATTCCAACCAAATCTTTTAAAAAAATCTTTTTCTATTAAAAATAATGCTGTCCTTATTTTTTGCTCGGTATTATCTACTTCATTTTCGTTAAAAACAAATGAAAAAGTATCTAAAGGCAATAACTTTTGTAGACGTTTTTTCTTACCATATTTAAACTCATCATATAATTTATTAACTATAAGTTTTAACTCCCATTGTGTAGGACGAGAAATTCCTTTAAGAATTCTCCAATATTGAAAATCTTTTTGATTAAATAGAGTATAGGCTTTTCCTCTAATTTCTCGATTCCTGCCCGCTCGTCCAATTTCTTGGGAATAATCAGCCAAATTTCCAGGTATCGCATGATGATATACTATTTCAATATCAGATATATCTATACCCATGCCAAAGGCTTTCGTTGCAAGAACAACTATATATTCTCCAGACTTAAACTTTGAAATAATTTCTTCACCTTCTTCTCCCTTTGTGTCACCAGTATAAATTGCTACTTTAGATTGAATATCTTCTGAAAGTCTAATATAAATATCTTTAATTTGGCTTTTCCACGGAAAGTATACTATTGCTTTCTTTCCTTCCTTTACTATCTTAGTGATTTCATCAATAGTCATTTTTATTTTGGTTTCACGGTAATTCCCAGTAACATTTACTTTTTTTATTTCTATATCTACATTTGTTCTTTTAATATCTGTATAATAGATGATAGGGTCTGGCATAAGGTTTAAATATCCTATTATTTCATTTAGTGTATCAAATTCTCCACCCCACACTGCAGTTGCCGTTAATGCTAAAATTGGAAATTGCATCTCTTTTCTGTATCTTTTTATATAATCTCCTAAATATCCATAATCAGCACGAAAATCTTTTCCCCATGTACTAACACAATGAGCCTCATCTACAACTACTAATCCTATTTTTCTATCACCAACAAGATATTTAGCACTGGAATACTTTTGTAAAAATTCAGGAGACACATATATCAAGGAATATTTTCCATTTTTTATTCCTTCAAGTCTTTCTATCTGTTCCGAATACGAAACATCTGAATTTATATATGTAGCATAAGTTAACCCTTTTTCATGCATAGTCTGTAATTGGTCTTTCATTAACGCTTTTAAAGGAGAAACTACAATAGTAATTCTATTTTCATCATTTAAAATAATTGAAGGTAGTTGATATAGCAATGACTTACCTGCTCCAGTTGAAGCAATAAAAAAAATATCTTTCCATTCATTACTATTGCCGCTTTTAGATTTTACATATTGTGATAGAATTTGCATTATAATTTCTTTCTGTGTAATTTTTTTTACTTGATACTTATTTGAATAAATATCATAAATACAGTACTCTCGGAATTTATTACTATTCCAATATTTTTTTAATAATAAATCAATATCATATGTTTGTTCATAAGATATATTAGTATCAATATCATATTCCACTAGTATAATATTTTTAAAAATTCTACACCATGCATTAAGATACATAGGTAACGAATCAAAATGTTCAGGATTTGCAATTACGCAAACTTGATTATATGAACTATTATAGAATTCCTTCAATAATATATCACTTTGAAGTCTGTTATAATACTCTTTATTAATATATATTTTTAAATCCTGTGCTAAATAAATTAAGCATTTTTCTACACTATTATCACTCACATAATCTCCATATTTTTTACGTTGTATAGATAAGGCACGGGTTGTATCTACCAAGTTAATTTCCTCTACACTTAAATTTTCAAAAATATTTTTATCTTTGTAATCTATAATAACTCTTTGTGTATCACCATATCTGTCGACTCTTATATCATCATAATATTCAAGCATATAATCTATTTCTTCATCTTGGATTTCGTTGATATCTGTAGTAGCAATTTTATTTATAACTTTTTCTTCGTTTATAGGCAAAAATTTATAGCGTTCAATATTATTATTAAGCACTATTATACTACTGTTAATTATTTTGAAATCAATCTTTTCAATTATCTGAATAAATTGTTCATACAACAAAATAATACTCTTTGTCCTTAAGTTATATATATAATCTATTAACAAATTGTCTGTACTTTCATATAGTTCTTTAAAACTCCTGTATTTAATTTCTGTATTGGGAACATAAAATAACGTGTTATTTTTTAATTCATCTAGAATACTATAATATAAACTAAAATCACAAGTTTTTATGACAAATATATTTTTATCACCCAAATCCATAATTATTTTTAAAGCCTCTTCAGTTAAGTTCATCATTGTCCCCTCCTCTTCATGTAACTTAATCCATTTACTTCACAAATTTAATGTTAAGTATATTTTACCATTATGACATTAGGAGTTAAATATATATTAAAACATATATGTAAATTTATTGCATAAAGTCAAACTTGTAACTATTACCTTCTCTTACTGCAAATGTCGGTTCAATATAATCCTTTCTTCTACTCCATTATGATAAACAAATATTAGTTTTCTCCTGTCAAAAACAGGTCTTGCCCTATGAATAATCCGATGATGATTAGGACAAATAATAACCTGATTTTCTGAATTATTATTGAGTGATTCAACAAATGGGTTTATATGGTGCGATTCAACAACATTGACTCCATATCTTGCACTAATATTCTCTCCACATATCTGGCAGCGGTAATTATAAAGAAGTTTCAGGCTTTCTCCTATTGCCCTGTTAAGTTTACGAATCTTTACTATTTGGTTCACTGCAGCAATAGTAGCATTAGGGTCAACAGTGTTATAGTTAATACTTGCTTCATATTCCTGCTCATCTTCATGAACCATTGTTTCCTTTATTATCCTTGTATCCTCCTGCGTAATACATTCAAGTAGATATGTATCTGGATACTCTGTTGTATATATAGCCAGGTATTCCTTTATTTCTTCAGGAACTTTAATGAATTTGCGTTGATTTTCAGGCAGGCTATTCCTCTGCTCTAATATATACCTGTAACTTGCAGCAAAAATGCTTCTAAGTCTTTCCGCAATCTCACTTTGTGGATGATACCTTATTTGCAGTATATCTTTTCTATTAGGATATTTTCTCTCATCGAATTTCTGGTTTACAAGCCTTGCCTTATAAGTCAGTCCTTCCAATACCAGATAAATATCTTTAGACTTGCCTCTTGGCAAAAACTTATTTATAGTATTTTGGAAAACTACCTGTATGGTTACTGGAATGCTTACACCCTGCTGCAGCACCGACCAGTCCACTTCTTTTTTGTATACATAATAGTTGTTATCAAGCATACTATCATTCCTTATACCTTTAAACTGTTTATTCTACTTTTCTATTCGATAATTGTGAATAAAATCCTTTTAAATTTGATATAAAAAACAAAAGTGCACGCTATAAAAGCATGTACTTTATATCACATACTCCCTAATCACGGTCCCGTACCAACACCGTCAATCCTCCAGCCGCTTTTTTCAGATTCTTTCTTCAATATAATAAATCTTGGCCAGACTCCATCATCTGCTGTTATTAGTTTTTTAAAATCAAAATCAACTTTAACCTGATACTCCAACACCCCTGGCTCATTGTTAAATCCCTTTAACTCTTTTATCTCCAACAACTTTGCACTATTAATGTTATAGTCAATTTTATCTTCACCCTTAAACAAGAAAAATCACTGCTTTATTGTTTAAGCAGTGAAAATAGAATACAAATAATGTCTCAAAGTGCAATAAATTTAATCTTATAAATACCGTGGGTACAATTAAGGCAGGTGTTAACCTGCTCCGTTACATATTGTATCTTTAACAACTCTTCTTAGAGACCTTATTATTATCTTTTTTAACTAAACTAACATTATTTTCAGCAGAAGTAAGCCTTATTTCTAAAACTCCATTCTCTGCTAAAACAACTATCTTCTTCCCTGTTTCAAACCCAAGTTCCTTAAGCCATTTGCCTTGCAGCCTTATTTGAGGTACTTCCTTATCTCCTGTATAACTATAATAAACACTTAGAATACGTTTTTGCATTTTAACACCTCTGTAGTTGCTGCAAGATTAAATGCTTTTTTCCTTAGCAATCAATGTCCATCGGATAGCAGTTTTCACAACTGATTGCACATTGTTATCTTTTGTTCTTACTTTCACATAATACGGTCTTAAATTGAATCTGTAACCTTTATTTACCAACATTTCAGTCGCCTGAACAAGGGCTTTCACCGTCATATATGCTGCTTTTATTCCAATACAATCAATATGAACGATGCCATTTGCTACTACATATTCAACTATGGCCTCTGCTGCAGCATTAATGTTGCTTTCTCCAGCAACCTTTAATACCTGTATCCCCATGCCTTATATACCTCCTTAACCTGTTTTGCAAGGCATATTAAGGATTGAATATAAGGCATTTCAAGTATTTATTTTCTTTCTTCAATACTTCAGTTCAAAACAAATTGAGTAAAATCAAAAGTAGTTAGACTATTTCATTAATACTTCATACTTCATTAACTTCAAGGCGTCTCTCAATGTTTCGCAAAGTTTTCGCGAACTGAAGTACCTTGAAGTATTAATCATTTTAACCATATTTTTTTGTTTGTCAAATTTTGAGTCTTATTTTTTTTATTACATTTTTGTTACAAAATAAAGTTCTTCTTGAAATACATTAATTTGTCGCTATAATACGTTCAATTAAAAAATAGGAGGAACGGAGGAATAGCCTATGAACAGAAGTATAGATAGCATCATAGCCAAAAAAGTTTCTCACGATGTTGGTATTTTAATATTTCAATACCTTAATGATATCGAACCCTTAATCCAGCAATCTCTTACTGCCGAAAAATTAAAAGGCTTTTACGGACTTAAAGGGAAATATAGCAAAGGACGGTTTGTTTGTCCGTTCCATCACGGTGCAGATAACCCAACTTCCCTTTCTATGAATGATAACAAGCGATGTTTTCACTGCAACGCCTGTGGAAAAAGCGGCACATACCTTGAATTTATTATGTATATGCAAAATATTTCTGGAAGGAACAGTTATAATGATGCAAAAATTTTTGCTGCAAACCATTTTACTAAACTGAACTTAGGATTCAATTCAATCGCAGATTTTGAACAGAAATTGAAAGATAAAATATTAGAACGTTATCGTAAAACTAATAGTCTTAGATATACGGACTACTATGATATTTGGCTTCTACCCGAAAGATATTTTTCTTCTAAAGAACAGTCACAAGTCCGCCAATACCAAGAAGAACAACAAACAAAGCCTTCTTTAGAAGTTTCTCTTTCAAACTCTACAAACAAGCCCGGTTTTATACTGGAATCACTGGACCTTGAAATGACTATCAGGCATCTTAAAGCCCAAAATATCATTGTTAATGGAATTACTGATTATGACGAGGCGGTTCAGGTGGCTAAGAACAGTAAACTGATTAAGGATTTTACCCAAAATGCAGATAAATTAAATTCTGTCGATAAACTCACTGATTATATGAGTAAGAAATATAATATAGACATAGATACTGCTTTGAAATATGGTTTAATATTTTTTGATAAAAGCAGCCAACATCAACTCTACTATAGCGATTTCTTCATGTTGAATAACAGAGTCTTGTTCCCTGTAAGAGACCATGAAACTGGCATTATTGTCGGGTATCAGTGTCGGCAGACTGACTTAAGTGCTCCAAGACATTATAAATATCTAAACATAACCGACTACCAGGACAACTTGATAACAAATGAAAACGGAACAACATATAGAGATTTTGTTCCTTTTAAGGTTGGAAACTTCCTTTTTAACCTTTATGAACTTAAGGGTAAGTGCATTAATACCTTATGGATTACAGAAGGGATTGCAGATGCGATTAAACTTTCCAGTATGGGATATGATGCTGTTTCTCTTGGGCAGGCAAACTTGACCGACTATCAAATATATTTAATTGACAAGTATTTTGGCAAAGATGTGACTCTTAACCTATTCTTCGACAATGATGACAATAAAATTGGGCAAAACAAAAGTATCGCAGCAGCCTACCGCCTTTGGCAGTTTGGTTTCAGGAATATTAGAATTATAAATACCTTTAAGGAAATGGGAAAAGATATAACTGATTGCTCTGTTAAATTGCGTGATGATGACATGTTGAGACTTTTTATTAATCACTGGGAAGAGCAGGCATATTCATTTGCTCCTGTTAGCAATGAAGATTTAAGTGCTTTATTAAAGACAGGTCTTTATAGTGAAAGTGAAATCCTGTTTATTGACCCAAGAGATGTTGAGCGGATAATTAGTTTTGGTGAAATGCTTAATAAATATTTAGATTTTAAGAATATGACTTATCAGCAACTTAAATTATTAAAGAAATTATGCTCCTTTAAGGAAGACGAAATTAAAATTCTATTAAGCCTTTCTACAAAGGATTTCCTTGACGTACAGAATACTAATGAAACAGAGGCTGCCATAAAAGAAAACAGCAATACTAATATAGACAGTACCCAAGAAGAAGGAAATGTTGAAGGAAGCCTAATCAACATTTCTAAAGCGCAACTGTTTCACCTTAAAAAGAGATTTGATATAGGCATAATTAAAAAAATAGATAACGAATGTTCCAAAAAACAGATTGCCGCTATCGTCGGTAATATAATAAGAAATAAAGATTTTGATGTTTGGGATTACATCCCCAAAAATGAAAGTCACTATTCTTCAACTAGTATAGCCTCTAGCACCAATATACTGGATGATGGCAACTTCACTCCTGTATATGACGATGTCAGTATTCCTTTTTAATGAGCCGTAATCTTAAAAACTTATTTTTTAATCAAAAAACTTGACTTTCAAAACCATAATTCTGTATCCTGTGTAAAACTAATCGAGAGGATGTGGTTATATGAAAGTCAAGAATTTAAAACAAGAAATCAAAAGCATACTTGCTTCAATAGGCAACAACTTTGGTAAGGACACAAGAGAATACCAGGATGCAGAATACTATTTTGACATCCTTCAAACTGTATACTTCTATAACTACAACGATGGAAAAGATTTGCTCGATGAATTAAAGAAATTACTGAATAAATTGTCAGATAAAATGCCCGAATTGGCACCTGAAAGGTTCTCACAGCATTATCCAGATGTAAGTGAGATGATAAAATATCTGGATAAATGGTTATCTGATTAATAATCTTATGGCTTTTCAGTTTTGACTGGAAAGCCTTTTTATATAATATGTTATATTATCTTTTCTGTACAAACAAACCTGTTGTTACATCTTTGCTCCTGATAAATAACTGATTCTGGATTAATTATGATTTTTCTTATATTTGATAACAACTAGATATATAAATCCCAATATTGTTAGCAATGCAAAGATTGCAGTAAACAAGTGCGAAGAAGACTGACCTGACAAATAAACTGCTGTTGGTCCATCTGCACCGCCTATAATTCCTATTGAACCAGCATCTCTTGTATCTATATTGAATTTATGAGATAAATATAATGACAGCAGATAACTGGAAAATAAACTGATAAATGCTACTAAAGCACATATAACAGTAAATATAGTAATCATCTTTATTGATTTTTCTTTTTTCATACCTTATTCACTCCAAACATTCTCTTTTTTACGAAAGCATCGTATTCTCTATTGCTTACTTATTTTAATAATATTTCTTCCATCTGTTTTATCAATGTCAAATAAGACATTATCATTTATAACAGGACTATTAATTTGTGTAAAATCTACATCGCTTCTGTCGAGCGTAACATCCAAAACTACTTTATTATCTTTCACAAAAACTAATTTTTGAAATATGTCATCATCCAGTGGATGCTCCCCGAGCCATGTTTTATCAAATATCAGATAACCAATATATGTATCGGCAGTGGTCCATTTTGTTCCTACTTTTTCATGCATTTCTGTTCTGCTGGTATAAGGTCGTATAATATACATTCTGTCCCATTCAAAAGGAGTTATATTTTTCATATCAAAATGTGATTTTTGCTGGATAGTTGCCATAAGGTTATTTTTGAAACTTTCTAAGTGCTCATTATTGATTTTTTGACTGCGGAAACCCATATAACTTGATAAAAACAGTATCAAAGGTATTATTAAAAATACTGCTATAATAATTGTTTTGCTTTTAGTTTTCATATTTTTTCACCTCATAAAGGATAGGTAGTGTCAAAAGTTTTTACCCTTAAAATGCTTCAAACGCTTTATTACCAAGGCCTAGATAGTTTCGACCCTACTACCCCCCTGATTTTGTCAGATTTTAACTTTCATCCTCTTGAAAACCCCCTTAATCTGCGTCTGAATTTTTGTCAAGGCCGGGCTGGAAGCCCGTTCATTTCAGCCTTGACGAAAATTCAAGGACGCAGATTATAATTTTGCCAGAGGATGAAAATCATTCACCCGAACAAACGTTTTTCATAAGTCTTTTGACACTACCAAAGGATACACGCAATATTGTGCTACATTTTGCCAAGAATGTCTATTTACTATTATATAGTACAACCTAAGTTATTAATAGAGTCTTTTTATAGATTTTGATAAGATTTAATGGATAAGAAAATTTAATGCTTTAATAGTTATTATCAATGCAGTTTTTAATTCCAAGCCCCCTATCCCCTTTAACCTATTATCCCCCTACACCTGCTTTTTTAGAATCACTTTTTCACCCCATAACCCTCAAAACCGTTTCTAACTCCTTTTCCCTATTAAAAACCTACTTATTTGCTCTGTTTCTAATGTAAAAAGAATGAATTCTAAATAATTATCTTATCAGTTTTCTATATAAGGAAACCAATTCTAAAATCGGGTTTTACGCTTCTATTATGCTCCTGAGGAAAAAAATTACTTTATACAAAAATATATAAAGCAAAATAGGGAAAGAAACCGCAACAAAGCAATCTCTTCCCCTATTTTGCCCGTTTGCCAACTACATTCCCTAGAATGCACTTTAAATATAGCATATCCTAGAATTATTTGTAAAGAAGTTTGTCTTTAATTTTTCAAATTATAGTTCCTTTTAGTTCCTAACTAATTCTTCCAGTTCCTTTGTGTACTAAAATTTAACATCAGGAATTAAGTAAACGGCATATAAAAAGAGCAGAATAAGGCAAAATGCCTTATCCCTACCCCTTTTCTCATATCTGGCTTATAATATCAAAAACATCATCAGGGATGCCTCCTGCTGATTCTTCATTATTTGCTTCATTAACTGTTATACCTCCCATTTCCTGAATCGCTTCTTTTACAGCATCCTTTATACATTGCTTATTTATTTGTGTATTGTTCTCTATATAAGCAAGGACAGCATCTGCAACAAATGCTGTTTTTGCAGAACGCTTGGATATTATTATTTCATAGGCTTCCCTCAATTTCTCATTTCTCAAATCAAAACTGAGGTTTATTCTCTTTACTTGGCTCATCATCTTCACCTTCTTCTTAAGGCTTCTCTTATTAATCTCTCATATCCAACAGCATTTGCAATTTGACTTTCGGGCAGTATTTCAGTATATCCGATTCGGCTTTGGTGTTTCCCCTTGTCAAGAGTGTTTTGCACGATGTATGCTCCCCCGCCCATTAACAAATTCATTGTTGCCTGAAGTTCATATCCGTTTTCTCGCAGTTCATCCAGCATGTCATTGACAAAAGTAATAGTTGTTGTTTCTATAATTATATTTATTTTATCATCAAAAAATAATGCTTTCTTACCTTGAAGTGTCATCTCAACCTGTTCCTCTGAGATTTCAATACCTGTTTCCTTTCTTATCTGCTCTTGTATGGATTTTATTAGTTTTAACATTCCCCAGTTCAGGCTAATTGCAGAATCAATTATAGGCTTACTTTGATGTATTTTTACCACATCCAGGGTAACTTGCCCAAAATCAAGCAAGTTTAAGTAATCAATTTCCCTATATTTTTCAAAGTAGAGCATGTAGCCTGAAATGGCCTGCGGGAAGCACATAACCTCTTTAATATTTACCTGGTATTTCTTCTGGTTATAGGTAAAATGAATATTATCTCTTTTAAAATAGTTTATGAACTTTTGTTTTAATTGAAAGTGTGATAATGGTAATCCTACTCCTAAAATCACGTCTGCACTTGTTATTCCCTCTTTGCTTAGCCTCATAGCCAATGCTGGAAGTGTTAGGATAAAAAAAGTTTCATCTATTGTTTTATCGTAGTGATATTTAACCCTTTTTCCTCCGATTGAGTAATATTTTCCGTTATAGTACAATAGATTTTCTGTAATAACTGGAACAGTTGAACTTTCAACATATCCTGATGAATAAATACCTTCTGAAGATTTTATAAATCTGTTACCGTGGTCAACACCAATAATTATATTGTTATTCATATGCAGCACTCCTTTTCTAGTTATAATTTTGTTTTAAAAAGGTCCTTCTTAAAGTGTAGGTTCCTTTATGTTCTTTGCTATCCTAATAAACTATTTTTTATAATTTCAAGTTTTTCTACAAAAAAATTGCTTACCTGGAACCAGGTAAGCATAGGAATTTATTTAATGGAGCATTCCTGTAAAGAAAATAAATGAACTTTGAAAAAATAGATGCCACACTGT
>CAZJCV010000057.1:0-10542 GCA_964544535.1 uncultured Lachnospiraceae bacterium
CCCTAATAAACCATGTTTTCTGATACAACTTTATTTACTCCGTTTCATACATTTGAAAAATGAAAGGAGTTTATTTGATTTATACATAGATACAGGGATTAGGTAACAGGTAATAGGTTAATAATATTTTCACCGTTGTTTACCGAATACATGACTATCTTATGAATAAAAGTTTTATATTCCTGTACAACAACTCTATAGATTTTCATATACCTGCCTCTGTTCTCTATATCTATAACCAGTATAATAAGTTCTTTATCATTCTCGGTAAAAATAACTCATCCCCAACTCTAAGTCTATAATACTCATAGCCTTTTAACTTCTTTACATCGCCCTTAGGCAATCCATAAATAGCAGACAATATTCTCTTTCTTTGCTGAGTATCCCTAATATTAAACTTCATGCATTTTCGCTAATGTTAATTTTGTGGTTCCAATTGATTAATTTCTAATTCCATTAGGATTGTTGCATGTTGATAAATTCAAGTTCTTAAAATTATAATTTCTAGCGTATCAGGTTGGACTTATTCAATATTACCCTTAAATATCTGTCATTTTAAATATATCTTACCTGATTTTTTCTTGATATCTATTAAACGTTTTCGAAGTATCTACATGTAAATCGTTTAACTCTAATAATATTATTTCAATTGCATCCTTATTCATTTTTCTTTCTCATTTTTAAAAAAACAAATCCCAGGTCTCATCCCCTCCGTAAAATTTATTATAAAATACAAATATATTAAAATTTACATTATAATACATTAAAACTGTTAATTAAACTTTTTTCGTGGTATAATGTCCCTGATGTGTAGAAAGGGGGCGAAGTATGTTTGGAAATCAAAGAATTAAAAACTCAACAAGATTTAGAGAATAGTTTAACTCAGGTCTTAAATGAACTTAAAAAAACAATTTTGAATGATTTAGATTTTAAACAAGCAAAACTATTAACTTATTGGTAAACGACTGGAATGAAAAATTTTTAAAAAATGAGAAACAGTTTGACCCGAAAAAACTTATAAAATATAGAAGAGGCAATATTGTATCCGTTCATTTAGGCTATAACATTGGCTCAGAACAAGGTGGACTTCACTATGGCTTAGTAATTGATAATAATAATGAAAAAAGTTCTAAAGTAATAACAATTATTCCTTTACGTTCTCTAAAAGATAATGAGAAACCAGAAGATATTGATGACAGGTTTGAACTCTATTTAGGTGATGCGATACTTACAGATAAAATTAAATTTTTAGAAAACCAAATAGCCTACTTAGATGAGCAAATAAAACAGTCAACAATTAAAGATAAAAGTCATATATTATGTAGTAGAAAAAGGGATAGATATATGAAAGAGTTGAATAATCTAAAAAAAGGTTCTGTAGCCATAGTGTCCCAGATAAGGACAATAAGCAAAATGAGAATTTATGAACCTATAAAAGCCTATCATTCTTTAAGCAATTTTATACTTAGCACCGATAAATTAAATAAAATCGATAATATGATTAAAAAATTATTTTTAGGGAAAACTATCGATACATAAAAATTTTGATAGAGGTCTTGACGAAATTATAAAAATGTATTAAAATTTAATTACTAAAACAATGTTCTTTAAGGTTTTCTTAAAGAACCGTCCATTTGGACATCACGAATACAAAAAATTATTTTAAGAGCCCCTTAGCCATATGCTAAGGGGCTCAAACGTTATCCCTGTCACTTATAATACAGTTCCTCCTATATTGATAAGTACATGAATTTTATTGTTAATATATTAATATAGAATTACATGGCTATCATAAATATGACATCTACCTTCATATTTAATACACTTATTTTCTTTAGTATCTGTAATATGGACAAACTCATAGTAGTTATCCTCTGTGTCTTCAATCCATTGTGAAATAATCAAATATCTATTATTTATATATTCTTCAAAGGATATGTTCCTATCTTTTTTAAAACATAAATTATAATCACAATTATAGATTCCTTTAATCTCTATAGAATCATCTGATTCTATTTCTTCATATATTTTATTATTATCATATATTAATCTACCCTTAACATCTTTGTGGTTTATTTCCTTCACAACAGTAGATTCAAAATTTGTTTTATTTATCGCAAATATCTTCTCTATTTGAGTTATAAAATCCTTTTCTCTAAAATATATATTTTTGTCATCCATTCCAAGATATCTTACCCAGCCATTAATATGCCTTTTACAAATAACCTTAAATGGTACATTTTGTTCGCCAATTTTAATAGTTTTTACAAAATCATTTATGTTGATTAAATACAATGCCTCTATTTCTTTAACTAAATCCTTACTTAACTTGTTTGATTGAATTAAATTATAAATATCTTCATACTCCCAATCATCCATATAAGTCTCATTAAATATCAAATATTGTTGATTGTCGTGTATAAATGTAGGTAATTTATTTATTAAACCATGTACTACTGAAAGTCCATCCACTAACCTCAAGTCTTTTATAAAATATATTTTATCCTCTGATAAGTCACATAAATAAAGGTAATGACTATACCCCTTCTCCTTATTTTCAGTATATTTCCTTTCATTCATTTCATCTATATCCCCATAGAATACGAAGTAACGGTTGTTGATTGATATTGTAATAGAAGTGATTTCCTCCTTAATCTCAAAGGAGTTCATTGATTTAATTTTCTTCGTTATCTTGTTTAAGATATCTATCTCTACTTTATGTGGAAATTTCATCTTAATTATGAAAATCTCTTCTCCAAAAATATAAGCATATTGATTATAAAACTCATAATGAGGAATTTCATATCTATATATTTCTTCTACAGTATTCGAATTAAGGTTATATCTGCTAATACAATAATAATATTTTTCTTCTATTTTATTGTCTTTTGAAAATATGATTTCATTAGTCTTATAATCTAATATCCTTGTATTTAAACCAGAATAAGGTCTTAAATCAATAATCTCCACTAATATACCCTCCTCAATGATTACTTTAAAATAAAATTTATTTTAATTTCTACTTATGATATGTCTCATTATATCTTATTTTCAACACTGGTTCCATTGGTGATGGTTTGTGATTTTTTAAGTAGAACACTTTTAAAGTATCGTCTTAAGTTTTCTATTATCGCTTAAGCACTAGGATGAGTTTCACAAACTCAGTATTATATGCCTTCTCAATAATACCTAAACATGCAATGTCTTATCCTTATATGTAGTCTTGAACCTACCATTTAAAATTACAATCATATCCTTTATTCTTTAATACCTGTTCTATTTCCTTATAAATTTCTTTCATATATCTTGTTTTAACACCTGCTGTTTCTGCCAAATTCCATAATGTCATCTCTTTTCCCTGTTTTTCTAATTCTTCGATACCCCATTTTATTTTTCTTATATGGTATTCCTCCATACTTTCCAATTCTGATTCTATATATGATTTAGTCATAGGCAGTTTTTCTCTTTTCTTAGAGAGCCAACCGCTAATCCCTAATTTGCTCCCGATGGTTGTCCAAGTTATCCTTTCAGGCTTACCTTCTTTCATTTCCTTTACCACTTCCTTCACTCTTGGAAGTAGTTCAGCATCCCTTTTAGCCCAATCAACAGTATTGGTTGCTGTTTTTATTCTGCGATAGTTTTGTTCCAACCATTTACTATCATATCTTTTTAACCATGTATATAATCCATCATTTTTTCTTCTTATCTGGTTACTACTTATATTAGCATACTGAACATGAAGTTGAAGCCATTTCCTCCTGAATTCTTCTCGTTTAATTTTAAATTCTTCAGTGTCAGTATACTTTTTGTGAAGGTATTTTCCACCTCCGTTAAACTTCCAAAATGGTTCAATTCCAAGTCTATCGATACTTTTTCTAATTGTCTTGGTGGATGATTTTAACACATCTGCAATTTCTCTTATAGATAATCCTGACTGGGCAAGTTCTATCAGTCTCTGGTCCCACAGTTCCTGATAAGTATCAATATTATTCTCATCTTCATCATTAAAACCAAGTTTTATATTAAACAAATCAGCGACAGGAATATCAAGAAACCTCGCTAATAATAGATATCTTACTGTATAAGTTGTTCTATTATTTTTTCGTATCATATCTGATAGCCAACCTCCACTATTATTTGATACAGGAGATTGAACTAGTTGTAAATATTCATGTCCATAAAAGTCCACAAAGTCTTGCTTTAATTTCTTCTGGTGAATATAGTTATTCATTCTTGCATAGCCTTTTTCAACTAACTTAACCCGGAACTGACTTTGAAACCATTCAGGCTCTTTAAATCCAAACTGATTGTTTAAAAGTATTTCTGCATCCTCTGCCATCCAAAGCATCTTCTTCATTAAATCATCTGGGTAATTTATTTCTTTTTCTACTTTACAATTCTCCTTAGATGCACTAATAAATCTCTGTCTGTTTCCTGCTCTAATAAGTTCCGTACTTTTATAAAGGGGTATTTTATGTTTTGGACATACAAATACCCCCGTAATTTGATGGCTTCTGTGCCAGTATGGCTCTCCAAATGTTTCTATATCTTCTTTGAAACACTCAAGGCAAAATCTAAAATACTTATTTAAGGTAATGGAATTTGATATTAAACCTATTCTTATGTAGGAAACAGCACCCTCACCGTTTCTCATAGTTTGAATTATTTTTTTAGCACGTTCCTGAGGAATAAATGCTGCAAGAAATGGAAATAAGGTGTGCTTAAAGATAAAGTATTCTGCTGTATATTTTGTATTTACAGGCATATTTCTGATTAACGCATCCAGTTGTGTAGGCAGTTCCATTGCTGCTATACAGTTCCTTGTTCCAAATAAATCCTCAAAATTATGTATCTCTCTTATATTCCCGCTTCTTATGCAGTAGCGTGCCAGCGTACTGTATAAAAGTTCATCTGGATAAGGTGTTGGAAAGAAATTCACCATACCACCCCCATAGAAAAAATATCATCTTTAAAACTTATAATATACCCAGATTCTTTTAAAACCTCATAAGCGCTTTTATTATCCTTTTTCCCCTGTTCAACAACAGTTCGGATATCAAGTAGATTTGCCGTACTCTGTTTTTCCTTTCTTCCTTTTACCTTCCTTATTCCCTTTTTCTCTGGCTCTTCCTTCATGCCTTCATCTTTAAACAGCGCCATCGCATCTTCCACCATGCCCTCTGCACTTACATCCTGATTTTGAGAAGGCATGGTATCAATTATTTTCTGAGCCTTCTTAGCATCCATTCCTAAATCAACAAGTTTTACTACGGCTTCCTTTTTCTCCTCCATGAGGTTTTCCTGCTTCATTTTGTTTTGCCTTTTCTTTATTTCCTTTGCCCGCAAATCCAGGTTAATAGATTCTTTGGTTCGGGTTAAAAAGTCATCGAAATCAATACCTGTCATGCAGATATCTTCATATTTAGCAATTTCTCTGATGTTGCCAGTCTTTAAGGCAGTCAGCATTGGCTGTACTAATTTTAAGTTTTCCTTCGCCGCCTTCCTAATAATATATGGAGTTATCTCTTCCTTTCCTGATGAAATGGCGTAGGCTTGAGCAATAGCATAGACTTTTTTTAATAAATCAGGTATCCCCTGCGTTTCTTCATATAAAATACTGCTTATTTCAGGAGTAAAGGGAGTTTCTTTCCTCGTCAACTGGTAGTGCCATATAGAACTTACTAATAAATCCCACACCTCATCTTTTTGAATCCTGTCGCATACCATATCGCCGCCAAGACCTGACCCTCTTCGTGCCTGTCTGAAATCCCCCTGAAGTACCTTAACTGCCTTTGGGGTTCCCACTAAAATAACTGGCACCCCTACATTATTTACAAGGTTTACAAAGAAATTCAGCATTTTTTCGCTTCCTCCCGATTTAGCCATGCTTAAATGCTGGATTTCATCTATCACTAATAAGCCTAAAGAGCAATTTCTTACTACCTGATTCATTACTGTCATCATTGCATCTGCTGTTGCCCTTGTTTTCATCATCTTTTGATAATAGTTGGTTCCCAACAGCCTGTCTATTTCTGAAAAAAATTCATACAGCAATCCCTTGATAGACCCGTCATGAGGACATTCTAATTTTACCCATACTACCTGATACGCTGAAAAAGGGATGCCTCTATACTCCGAATGAACAATAACTTGTGGATACATATTTAGTATACGCTTTAATGAAGATGTCTTCCCTAATCCCGATATGCCTATAAGAGTAAATCCAAAGGATGATGAATAAAATCCGTCATCATCCTTTAAATTAACAGGATTCGTTCCATAGTAGTCTCTGCAAAAGTCCTGAGCAAGTGTACTTTCAAACGGATTTCGAAAAACATACCCCTGACGCAGGGCACGTGATATCTTTCTTTCCAGTTCTATATTCATTGGTAAGGGCTGAAAGACTTGAAAGAGCCTGTCTACCATATAAATTCGGTAGTGGCTGTCCAACTTCCTTTCATTTTGAAGGTATTCAGGATAAAAAGCCAGTTTCTCTACTACTTCATGAGGAGAAAGAAGATTTGGAAGTGCTTCTATGAAAGGATTATCCTGATAATCTGGTATTACCTGTTCCTTATATTCTGCTTCTTCTGCCATGCTGCCATTCGGAATTATTATCTTCTTCACCCTTCAGCACCTCCTTCTGCCTTTTAAAAAGCAACTGCAGGGTATTCATCCCTTCTTCAAAATCTTCTTCATTAAATACGCTGCTGTCATAATCTCCTTCGTTATTTCCTAGTTTAAATGCTTCTTCCGCCCTTCTTGCTGTTTTTTCAATCTTCCTGTTTCCCCTTATGTTTTTTACCCTCTGCCTGTCGCTCTCTGCAGTACTTATCTCCCTTTTATAATCTTCATCCGCCTGTTTTACGATATCTTCTATTTCTGCAATCAGTTTTGTTTTTGCTTGTGCCACCGAATCTTTACTTTTCTCTTTCTGCATTCTTTCTACCGCCAACAAATACTCTATTTCCTCAATTGCTTTATCTTTATATCTGGTACTGCTCTCTATTAAAAAACATTTCTCATATTCTTTGGGATTATCGCCACAGACATAAATGCAGTTCATATTGCGTGGGTCGTAACTTATCTTTACTCTCCACCTTCCATTTGTCCGTGCATTTGCAAATACATCATTTTTTAGCATGTTCGAAGATGCATAATACATATCTTTATATTTTATTCCTTTTTCAGTAACTACCGCTGTATCAGAAGGCATAAGAGCCAATTTAACAATATCCTCTGATATACTCCGCAGGGTTCCTCCCCTGTTTGCAATTCCCCAGTTCCAAAGTTCAATGGGAATGCAGGGGACATCATCCTCCACCATCATTTCGTCCCGCTTATAGTAATCCAAGTGATAATAGTTATTGTGGTATAAAATGCACTTTATCATAATCTGTGTAAACTGATATAAATCAAGTCTTGCCCTCAATCGGTAGTCTTTGTCCCCTCTTTCTCTGCCGTCTAAATCTACAGCACCAGGTAAAAATGGTTTTACCCTCTCATTGGTAAGGCCGAAAAACCGTTCTACCGCTGATTTCAAGTCTGCACGGTATGGAGGTGTATTCTGCACTTTTATATTCAGCATGTTTATAAGATTCTCAATATTTCCTCCTTCTAATTCCCCTCTATCAGCGATAATAGTCTCTGGTAAGTAGTGGACTGGCCAATCCTTTTCCTCTATCTCAATACCGTACTGTCTGCAATATTCTACTTTATTCATAGTTGCATTTAAAAGCGCCATCATGGCACCAGTATAGGAACCGCTCTCCAGTCCTATATAGATTCCGCATATCATACGGCTAAACTTGTCAATTACTGCATAAATGGCAGGTCTGCCTATGACCCAGTTTCTATTAAACCTTGATACTAAGTAGACATCACCTACCTGGCAGTCTATTTCAAAAGTTCCAGGCTGTATTACTCCGCTTAAAGCACTGCCCGTTATGGCTCTGTACTGCTTTAAAAATTTCTTGTTGCTATAGCGGCTGGTTATCTCTTTTTTTATATTACGCTCCTTCTCAAACCAATATCTGAACTGGCCAAAACTCGGAATCTCTGATTGAGGTTTTATGACAGGTATCTTTACGCCGTTTTCTTCTTTAAAGCCATCTGAAAAATACTCTTTTCTCATCAGTTCATATGTCAGCGTAAGAGAGTTTTTTGCTGTAGTGTAATAATATTTATTAACAGCAATGCGGAAAATTCTTTTAATGTCCTCGGTTACATTTACCCCTTCTCCATTTATGTCCTGATACTTCCTTGGCCTGCCCCTTTTGGCATTTCCAGCCTTTCTCTCTTTACCTTTTCCCCCGCAGTTTTTATAGTCTGGTATTAAGGCATTAGGTGTTTTCCCTCTTTTCCAGTACCGCTTAAGATACTCAAATACCCACAATTCACTTATATTATGAAATGCAGAAGCCTCATGAACTGCCTTCCTCCTGAAATGAGACTCAAAAATTTCTGGTTCGCAAGCCACCATATCCTTAATCACTTTCCAAGCATTGTCCCTCATCTTTTTATGTTTTTCTGGAATATCTTCTTCTTTTAATATAACTGCAAGCGTGTCATCTTCTTTAATAACTGCCCTTCCATTTATCAGTGCACTATCTATGTCTGCAGTACTGCGCAGATATGGGGCGCTGTTTTTATTAACATCAATAACATACACTAATTCTTCATCCATCCAAAGTACTCTTTCTATGCTGGTACTTTCACTTTCATCCTTCCATTCGATTAGCGAATTAACTGTATATTTTAACAACCTCATGCCCTCCTTTACCGCTTGTTTCAGGCAGGCGCAGTGAATAACCGCTCTCATTGAGATTGATAGGCTTATCCATATCAAGGGCTATCCTTTTTCCCGCAATTAAATGCTTAAACAGCAGTAACCCTGCCCCCGCATCCAAGGAATAGTCCTTTTCAAATCTTGATATAATTTCCCTGATATTCTGCTGATTATCTATAAGCCTATATAAAAGCCCATTTAGCAAATCATCAAACTCATCCCTGGAAAGCCCGTTGCAGTCGTCGGAAGTCATCGCCGAATGAATCCACTCTATATTTTTTGCCCTAACATCGTTGATGTCCTTATTTGTCACAATACCCCAGTTAATTCCTTTAGCAGTCCAGTATCTTCTTTCAATCTCCAGTTTTTCAATTGTAGTCTTTTTTGATAATTCCGATGCATATTTTATGCTTCTTGCAGCAAAACTCTTTTGTCCATCAGGATTTAACAGGGTAATTAGAAATGTTGTAGTTAATATGTAGGGTTCTTTTGTTTTCTTATCTATAAACTTATCCAGTTTTAAATCTGCCGTATCTTCCAGTACTGTTTCCAGGTCTAAAAGCGGATAATGTTCCCTTATATCTACTACCTTCTCTTCCCAGTCTAATAGATAAAAGTATTTCAATTGAGAGTCAGAGAAGAAGTGGTGTATTCGCTGTGTAGTCCAGCCGAATATCCTTGTTGCCCTACCCATTGAAGGATAATCTTGTATAGTAAGCCAGGGTTTATATTCCTTCCCTTCTCCCTGCCCCCTGCCTTCTTTTATCCATCTGCTTAATTTATTTGTATCCCAACTCGTATTTCTTTTAGCCATGCAAGCACCTCCGTAAGTTAGAGTTTAGAAATAAAAAATGCCACTGACTCCAGGACACCTTTTATTAGATGTCTGTGTCAATGGCATTAAATCCATTTATACTGTGTACTTTATTTTACCATACAACAACTTTATTTTAAACGTAAAAATATAACTTGAAATAATATATGCTATTTGGATAAATTCTGTATTATCTTAATATAAGGAGGTATTCAAAATGAGGCCTAGTGTTTTTAAAACTGTGAAATTGCTTATCTTTGGAAACATATTTTTAATACCTTTTTCTATAGTCGTAAAAAATATAGCCATTCGTTTTATTATCGGCTCATTATCAGGAATTTCATATATTGTGATTTTATCCTTTATCACCAAAACAGAGGCTATATTCAAAAAGAATGAATTAAAGTAACGTAAAAAGGCATTGGTAGGATTCCATTCCTAACAAAGCCTTTTATATTTTAATTGGAGGTATATCATTATTTATTAATTTAACAATTTTTTATGAAATTCCAGTATGCATCTAATTCTTCACTATCTAACTTGCCGTAAATATCCTCCATCTGTTCAAAGAACTCTTTGTATACCTTTAGAAAACGAAAATTTATCTTAGTTTTCAAATGTATTAAAGTATAGTTGCAAAATACTATGTCCCTAAGCACTAGAAACTCCGATAAACTTACTGATAATATAACTTCCTTCATACCATATGGTTCAGCCGATAAAATAAATAATTTTGTCATTATCATCTCTGTATTATTTATATTTTCACGTACTGCAAAATTATTTATAATTCCCTTTTCATCATTTAATATATCATAGTGCCTACTTACTTGTTGCGATAAAATCAGTAACAGTTTCTTTGGAATCTTAATCTCGATATCATTCTCACTAAATTTCTTATAAATTTCTTCAGATTTTCATAACATATTAAAAGCCCTCC
>CAZJCV010000058.1:0-9760 GCA_964544535.1 uncultured Lachnospiraceae bacterium
CAACAATAAAGGATTTTCATTGCCAGAATTATTAGTTACACTTTTAGTACTTGCAATAATATCTGTCATAGTAACTGAACTGTTGGTATTTAATGCATCCTCCACAACGGCATATTCAAAATATGGAGCCCAACAATTTACCATCAATGATGCTTATACACGCCTTAACAAAGACATAGAAGGTGCAAAAAAGATACAATTTGAAGATAGAATCAATACTGATGATTATAAAACCATTGTATTAACTGTAGACGGAACAGATAAGACTTGGAAAATAGATGGCGGTGAGTTGTCTTTGGATTCAAAAGTTGTATTTGAAGGCTTATCAAGTGAGAGTGTTTTTTATAGAAGAGATGGCTGCCTTGTGGTGGTGCTAAAGCTTGAATCAACAAACAAGGGAAGAATTCCTTTAAATATGGACAAGCCCATAGTCGCACAGTATAGCTTAACTTACAAATAATAAGTCATTGCTTTAATCAACGTACAATTTTGTAAGCTGATTAAAGCAATGAATGTGTCTTGGAAAACTATTGGAGGAGTTAATATGAAGGATATAAACTTTTTAGTAGAAGAAAATCCATTTGAAAATGAGCTTCAAAAAGAGGAAAAAGAACGTGTTTCTACAGTTAAAATAATAGTCACTATTATAATTGTTGCCACTTGCATATTCATTTTGTTTGTTCCTGGAATATATGTAAAATCATTAGAAGCAAAAGCTTTAGCTATTGAAGATAGCTTAACCGAAGCAAGGTTCAAAGAAGTGAGAACTGTAAAGGCACAGCTCTCCGATGTGACAAATAAAGTCAGTCGTAAAAAAGCCATTCTAAATGGGATTGACTCGAAAAACTTATCAGCTTCACAAGCACTTCTCACAGTCAAAAACACACTCCCCTCTGGTTGCTATATAAAAACAATAAACTTTAATAGTAATTCTATATCCATTAGCGGTGTTGCTGAAAGCACCTTTGTTTTTTCTGACTTATTGTCTAATATTGATAGGTTGAAGTTATTTGATGGAGGCTCTCCAGGGCTTTCGGTGCAAGAGACCCAAAGTGAAGTGGAATTTTCCATCACTTATTCGCGTTAAAGGAGGGATTGCAGTATGAAACTAACAAATAAAGAAAAAACGCTTTTAATAGTTCTTATAGTTATGGTATATGCTTTTATATCAGTAAAGTTTGTTTTTATGCCTTCCCTGCCTAAAATGAAAGATGCAAAAAACAGGATAGAAACTGCTCAAATTCAGTTGGATGCACTTGAGGAGGATTATAGAAATATTAAACAGTATAAAGATAAAATAAAACAGAACGAGGTAATTAATGATAGGCTTAGTTCGTACATAACAAACAGTGCAAGTATATCAGATAGCATTCATTTTGTTGAAAATCTCGCAGTCCTCATGGGCACAAGTCTACAAAGTATATCTTTGGGTAGTCCACAGCAAAATGTTGAAGGTGGAGCTACTTATTATGCTTTCCCAGTAAACTTTTCTACTATATTGACAGAAGACGGATTGGATGAACTAATTAAATATTGTGAAGGGGGAAGTAAAAAGGTAACTATAAAGCATTTATCCATTGATCCTGCGAGTAAAACAAGTGCCAGAGAAAGCAATATTTTCAAATCTGGCAAACAACATTTTGAATTGAATATTGGACTTCTATTCTATTCAATGGATGAAGGTACTGCAAACACCTTTTTAAAATCTACAAGAGCAGCTTTTGAAAGATTTATCAATGATAATGATATACCTATTTTTGTAGAGGATGCTGAAGAACTACCTAATACACCAACTCAAACTACACAGGTTTCTAATACAGGGTCCTCAGATTTTCTTGATATTTCTTATATGAATGCAGATTTTATTGTTTTTCATAGAGGATATTTATTCGGAGGACATAATTTTGAGACTTTCTCAAGGTTTGCTCAAAAAAGAATACAGGTAACAGTAGATGATCCCATGGATGTAACACTTAATCTGGGAAAGACTCAGTATACTATTGATTGTATTGATGGAGACGCTCACACGTATTCTCTAACTGGTAACTTAGAAGATAGGGATTATACATTGTATATACAATCACAAATCAACACTCAAACAAAAGAAAATGAAGAACTTTGGCTAAATATTAAAATAATAAATGACTCAGGCCATAGTATTCATGCCATGATGGAACAAACCGGAGACAGAGTTAAAATATTCGATAGAGATGGAAATGCTATAGAAGGAAAAAGTGATACAGAGAAGGTGTACTTTCAATGAGAAATAATGGGATTATAAACTTGAATAAGTTAAGTAAAAAATCTCATTGTAATCGTGGGTTTACTTTAGTTGAAGCAGTTGTTTCTTTAGCTTTAGTTGCAATAATAATTTTAGTTATATCTACTTTGTTTTTTTCTATATCAACCATATCAAAACTTTCGGAGCAGCAGATAGAAAGAACTACAATAATTAGAATTGTAAAGGAAAATGTTACTAAATCAGTACGTGACAATACTGAAATATTAGGAACAACTCAAATAGCATCTGATGCTCCTTTGTATGATGTGAAGATAGAAGATTTATCCGGACAGAAATATCCAGAGTATACTTTTGACTTGATAAAAAACAGTGAGACAGATGGTGTTTATCAGTACAAAGTTACTTTAAAGAAAGAACGAACGAACCCATTTGAATATTTGTTCGAAATATACCCTTGATAATGGTGAAGCAAATTATGAAAACAAGTAAAAAAAAGATATTAGAATTGAATAATGAATACATTACAGATAATTCTGGCAACTCAATGCCAATAATTTTGCTTGTTTTTCTTGTTGTTATGATAATAGGAAGTGCTGTTGCTTATTCTACTTCACAAGTCTTTTCAATAGTACGTAGTGAAGAACATAATCAAATGACATATCTTGCTGCAGAGTCAGCACTCCAAAGAAGTATGGCAAACCTTGATAGATATTTGCCAAGAGAGGATTTTGCAACAGATAGAGGCATAACATATAACGATGAAGAACAGTTTATTGATGATTTAGTTAGAGCATTGAATTCTGACTCACGTTCAGAAATCATTAACAATTTTACCAGTGCAGATGGTGTACAAGTTTATTCAGATTCATCCATGAATACTGCGGACGTATCATTATCATTTTCCTGGGATGGCTCAGAACGTACTCGTATCGGTAATAAATTAAGGTTTCCACTAGAAATTACAGCAACAGCTAAAATGGAAAATGGTATGTTTAAATCCAATGGAAGAAAGGCCGTTGCAGTAAAGGAATATGAAGTTTGGATATACAATCCATTCGAATTAAATGGAGCTGTTTACACATTAGGAGATCTGGTGGTAAATGGTGGTGGTACATCAACAATAACTGGTGATGTATATGTATTTGGTACAGGTTTTGATAAACCAAATCGTATGGATCAGTATCATATGGGGGGTATTTGTGCTTATGATAGCGCAAAACTTCATATAGAAGATGGCAGCGCATTTACTCGAAATCTTCTTAGAGTAGGTAGTTTTTATGAAACAGGTACAGATAAATGTGCAATTATTGTAGACAATGATGTTGTTGCACAAAGCATTCAAGCATTTGGCATCAATAATGATATAGTTATTATTCGTGACGCATATACTTTCGACGATATAGAAATGAATGGTGCCGATTCTTATATCGCAATTAACGGCAATTTCTTCGGAATGAATCCTGGTGATGACAATTTCCATGATACTTCAAGTGCGGTGGTTAATATTTCACAAATGTATGCCTATGGTACAGTTAATGAATATACAAGATCCAGAATTGTTATAAACGGATATACATTTATTAATGGTTCTACATTTAAAATGAACCCCGACGGTACAGCAAATCATAAACTTGAAGATGTATCTCTGGCATGGCAAGGTAACCAACCAGTATACATAGTGGAGAATAAAAATGACACTATGGATTATATGACAGCATTAACGAGCAGAGATAGGAATGGTTTTTCTGTGCTGCTTGGAGATATTGGCTGGAGTCGAAATGAAAGGTTAAACGAAGATTGGGCGACTTGGACAGAATGGATAACTGAAATAAAGTCTGTTGTAGCAGGAATGTCAAATACTCTACCAAGCACCCCACCTGCTAAAATAAAAGGTTTCTGCCATAATGCCATGGCTGCTAACAATACTCTTTATCCATCTAATGTAGACAGTCTTGAAATACCAGGAAATGTAATATGCCATGCTAATGTAGATGGGTTAGACTCACAACCATTAAATGATTATTATAGTGACTCAGATTGGTGGTTTAATAAGAGTGCTGTAACAGGCATTCCAAAAGGGTTGGAAAATATGATGTATCTATTTGAAAGTCATGTTAGCGTTTTTGCAAGAAAAAAATACCCCAACTCTTTTGATGGCGACATAAGTTATAACTTTAATTCAGGAATGATACCAAGCGGTGGTTCTACTACCGAGTTTTTAAGAATTAGAGATGCACTTGATAGCATTGACACAAGTTTGTGGAGTTGTGTAGTCAAATTCCCCGAAGGTGGAAATGAAGAACCAGTTGATTTGGTACAGCATTTAGAAGATTATTATGGAGTACCATCTCCAACACCTACTCCAAGCCCTGAACCAAGTCCTGAGCCTGATCCAGACCCTGAAAAATTCTTTTTGATTATTAATCTCAATCCCAATAGAGAGTTAGTAATAAGCAGGGATAAGGTAAATGGAATAATTTTTACAATGGGCAAATTAACAATTAAAAATGGTGCAACATTAAATGGAGCTGTTATTTCCGCAGGCCGAGGATATGATCCTGTTTCAGGAGTAGAAGGATCGGCAGCAGACTCCTATGTTTTACATGGGGAGAGAGTTACAAGACTACCAAGAGTTGTAGAAGATGTAAACATTCATAATTTTAGGAATGGTGACTATGCAGCACTAGTAATTCAAAACGGAGGGAATATATCTTTTCCAGGACGGGATGAGTTATTTGATAAGTTTGAACTAACAGCGATTGGTTTTAAAGACATTCTTAAAGAAATATTTTGAGGTGAAGGATATGAGGAAGGTATTATTAGGTTTTATAGTTGTTTCCTTATTTTTAATTGGAGTGGGTTGTGGTTCTGCTGACGAAGTAGCAACTAATGCTCCTGACGCGGGAGAACAGGTAGATATTGAAACAATTAGTAGTGGAGACGACAATGCTGCGAAAGAATTGATCTCTAAATATTTCACGGCACTATTTACAAATGCAATTGTAGACGAATACAACGATAATTCAAAGACAGGTAATATCCCTGATAATATTCGTGATTTTATTTCCGAAAAAACAATATTAGAAGGTGATGGGAATCCTGAGATTGGAATACATCTGCCCAGATATATCAGCATAAATGGCATGACAATAGTTGGATATGATATTGAAATAGTTTCTGATGACGAAAATATTAAAAAAGCAAATATAATATCCGATTTTGTTTCTAATGATGGAGATAAATACCTTTATTTTACAAAGATATATACAAAAGCCTCTGTAGTTACTGATGAAGTTTTTGCTAAATCATATAGGAAGCAAGATGACAATACATACACAAAAAGAGTTGACATTAAAACTGAAGAAATAGATAAGATGAGACTGGAAATGAGGTTTGATGTTGAGTTGATAAAAGAAGATAACGGTTTTAGCGTATTAAGAGCTTTTGAATCGGATATAAAAGCTGGAATGAAAAATAGATTATTTGTTTTTAATAATGACAATATAACAAGGCTTCCATACCTAAACTTAGAAAAATCAGCTGATGGCTCTGAATATCTAAACGCTTCTGATGGTGAAATATATGAAAAGGAAAAAGAGATTATTACCGACTTTTTTCAAAGGTTTACACTGCTCGACAGAGAAAGAATGAATTTACTTTCTTACAAATGGGGAGAAGGGCATACTGCAGTTAAAGAATTTTGGGACACTATCGGTATTACTTCAGCCGATGAACAAAACCCAATTGAGTTAAACAGTAAATATAAAGATAATTATCCTTTTGATTCATTACCATTACAAAATAACATGGAACAAATAAGAGAAATTAAGAACTTTGTTGTTACTCCACATCCGGCTTACTCTGAAAAGATTAAATTGCACTATGTTAATTTTGATGCAGTAATACTAAGAACAAATGGTATCACAGATGATTACTTTACTTACCGTTATGATTATATAGTGTCATTGTCAAATAGTGAAGAAGATTTGCTAATAGAAAGATTTATGCTAAATGAATATTATTTGGTTCAAAAATAGAATTAAGAGCGAAATATTGAGGATGAAAGGGATTTTTTAAGACGATTAATGATAATAGGGGTGATTTTTATGTTGGGATTTAAAAGAAAGATTTTTTACTTATTGCTTATTTCTATTATTTCTACACTTGTTTTTAATGTACCTTCTGTGGCAGTGGAACAAGATAAGCCGAGTGATTGGGCAGTGGAGGAAGTAACAGAGGCAATAGAAAAAAATCTTGTACCAAAGCTGCTGCAGGCGAACTATCGAGGAAGTATTAAAAGGTACGAATATGTGTTATTAGCGCTAGAGGTGTATGATATTACGGGAAAAGAAGTTGCTATTGTTGATAAGAAGCCTTTTACCGATGCTATAAACCATAAGTTTGAGCAGGAAATGGTAAGAGCATATAACGCTGGAATAGTGAAAGGAGATGGTAAAGGAAGCTTTAAACCCGATGATTATATTACACGACAGGAAATTGCATCATTAGTAGTTAATTTACTAAAGCAGATACTACCCGATAAGGACTTTACTGTAAAGAACAATTACAAATACAACGACGGTGATCAAATAAGTGACTGGGCTAAGTACTACATTGATTATTGCTTTGAAAATAAGATTTTGACAGGTTACGGCAACAATATAATAGATCCTAAAGGTAATGCCACTATAGAGCAATCCATTGCATTGCTTATTAGACTTGCAAAAAATGAAGGACTTTTTGACACTACTCCGGTTGTAGAAGAATCTATCGAATATATTCAAACTGACCCGATAAAGTTCGAAGAAATAAGTACTGGTACAAAAAATAGATTTACTGAGGAATATAGTGCTGATACGTTAAGTATACTGGAGAACTTAGCTAAAAATGAAAAGGTAATAATAACAAGTTTCTATGACAAAAGTACATCGATTGCTCTTGAATATAACTCTATATTACTTAATAGTCCTGATTTTGAAAAGAATTTGTTTGCACTTGTACATGACATAAATGAAGATCTATTTGTTACAACATACAAAGAGCTACTAATAGAGATGTTTAATGATGGTGACCAGGGAGTTCTATTATTTGAACAATATATTGAAAAAATGAAAAATAAAGAAATCATTGAAGTGTATGAGGAAATTAATGAGACTGAATTATTTTCAATCCAGACAATGAAGGATAAGGATAATGTAAGCTATTCTATAGCTTATGTCCAAAGAAAATACTAAAAATGTAAAACTTATATTTTTAAAAGGAGATGAAGATTATGTACAATAAAATGATAAAAATAATTGCACTTTCCATTGTATTTACTTTAATAATTGGCCTAAGCCCGATGTCTTTTGCAGCGACAGGGGATCGTACAGTAAACCTCAATGTATCTAAAAAGTTAGATCGCACAAAGATACTTCTAGATGAAGAATTTGAAATCAAATATCAAATTACTCCCGAGGAAATAGCGGGAGAAACACCACCTCCTAAAGAAATATTTATTGTTATGGATACATCTGGTAGTATGGACTTTAATCTTGCAGGTAAAACTGCAGGACGTTGGGAACAAAATAGAATGACCATAGCAAGCCAAGCAGCCAATAAATTCCTGGATAATTTGAAAGGTAAAAGTGGGGTAAAGGTTGGGCTTGTATCTTATGAAAATCTCGGTCACGTTAAAAAAGAGTTGACAACAGATATTGAATCTGTAAAAAGAGAAGTAAATAAGCTTAATCCACTAGGAGGGACAAATATTGGAGATGGATTAAGACAGGCATATTACAGACTAATAAATGCAGATATCACTACTGATAAGTACATTATTCTTTTGACAGATGGAGAACCCACATATCATAGCGTATATTACAGAAATTGGTATGGGCGTACATACAGAGAATTCTATTATGATGAGGGAACTGCACCTTATTATTATGGTGGTGGCAGTGTTATAACAGATAATGATAAAAATTATTGTTATGCAATTGCAGAAAATTTTATTAAATCCAGTAGTATACAATCATACATGATTGCATTTACAAAAAGCTCAAATGGAGATGTTCTAAAAGAGGTAGCTCGAAAGGCTGGCGGGGAATATGAAAAAGCAGAAGATGCAGATGCTCTTCAAAAGGTATATGATAAAATATATCAACAAATAGCAGTTGATTTCACGGTTGGTGTTAAGTTTGAAGAGAGCCTACCAGAAGGTCTAACAGTTGTCTCTGCTCCTGAAGGTTTTAATATTGATGGACAAAATGTAACAGGTGATATTGATATCGATTATACATTTAATTCTAGTTCTAACCGCTATAAAGCCGAAAAAATAGAATTTACAATAAAAGTAAAGGGGAGTAGAGCTGGTAACTATTCACTAAACTCATCAAAGCTATCATATAAAGATCTTGATGATACCAATAAGAGTTTGAGCTTTGGAAACAGAAATATTGAAGTTGTAGCACTTCGAGCTGATATAAATACCGAAAGAAGCTTAAGCAAGCAAGAGATGCTCATTGATGAACATTTTAATGTTAACTATAAAATATTACCTAAAGAATTTGTTATTGCTGACGGACTTGAACCACCTGCTGAACTTGTAGTTAAAAATGTTAATTTCTCGGAGCAATTCCCAGAAGGTTTAACTGTGGTATCTGCTGGTGGCTTAAATAAATCAGGCCGTTATGTAAGTGGTAATCTTGGAGATATAGTTTACAGATATAATGCGAGCGACGGTAAGTATAAAACATCGCCAATTGAATTCTCAATAACTTTAAAAGGTAAAGAGGGCGAATACGCACTTGGTAGAGGTGCCGATCAATCCAAAATTACATATTCTGACTTGGATAAGGAAACTAAAGAAAAGAACTTTGCCAAACTCAATCCAAGTGTAGTAAAATACGGAATGCCAAAGCTTGAAGTTACAGAAATAAAAAGAAGGGGTGAGGTTGTAGATATAACGCTCAAAGCTACTCTGCCTGCCCACACCAAAAATGGGACAATTATGAAACCTACAATAGAAACTGATGTAAATGGTAATATTGATGTTAAGAAAGAAAATGGTGGAGTTATTGCAACAATAGATGGGAAAAACGAAGTTTGTACAAAGCTGTACACATATACTGGATTATCGATATATGAAACCCATAGAGTATGGTTTGAGTCAGTCAGCGATTTTGATCCTAATACAAGAAACTCTACAGATGTATTAACTATTTTCAATGCTATTAATATTAATTAATGGGTCAGGGATCCCCTTCCTTTTTCCCTGAACCCGTTAAGTTTTTTTTAACATATAATATTAAAAAAGCTGCCCATTTTTTAAGGGCAGCTCTTTTTTTACAATTACATATAATTTTGTTATATTCTCTCAATCCAACCAAATTCGTCAGGCAAAACACCATATTGAATTCCAGTTAAAGTATCATAGATTTTTTGAGAAATAGCGCCTGTTTTGCCATCATTTATTTTAATAATATGTCCATTCCAATTTAATTCACCAACGGGTGAAATAACAGCTGCTGTTCCACA
>CAZJCV010000059.1:0-9242 GCA_964544535.1 uncultured Lachnospiraceae bacterium
AAGAACACACCTACTATACCCTTAACTATTTGATTAGGTTGAGAACCAAAAATTCTTTGTAATAGTAAAGTGTAACTAACAAACATAGCACTTGATGCCACATATGCTAGTACAAGGAAAAAACTTAAAAGTATTGAAGTCTTACCTACAATGCTGGCTATGGTAAAGATAATAATTCCATCAATAGCCGGTTTTACAATGCTGCTCATAGATGCAAATAATAATTTATTAAGCGACTTAGCAGGAATTAAATAAATATATGGTTTACGCAACTCCTGGGAAAGAGACCCTGCAGTTGCCATAAAAAGCTGTAAATATATTAAAAATCCGAGTACAAAATAAATAGAAAAATCATTTTTGGAAAAGTAAACAACAATCCCTGTTGCCATAGCAATAAATAAAGTAAAACCATCTACAAATGGAATTCGACTAAGACGTTGTCTTTCTCTTAAGTCTTTAAAAAATAAACTTGTTGCTCCTATACCTCCACTAAGAGCCAAATCATCTTTTCTGACTTTTACTTTTTTATCATTAAAAACTTTTCCTTCCTTAGCTCTTTTTTTTGCATTATGTTTAAACTCGGTACCCACCAATACATCTTCATAATAGTCACCTTCTACTTTTGTAAATATATATACCATTGCTGCTGCACTAACAAAAAACAATAAAATAGATATTATAGACCAAAGTAAATTTCCTTCAACTATAGAAGAAAGCAACATAACTGACCAACCAATAACAGGCATAAAGCAAAAGCCCTTACTATCCATGGTTTGACTTACAGTTTCTAGAAGCTCTCCACCACTAAGTCTATATTGATAAAATATAATTGCAAATAAATATAGAATAAAGACAGCCATAATCACTTTTACTATATTTTTTCGAGTACTATTAGCATTAGAAAAAATATAAACTGCCATCGATAGCAATTGATTATAAAATATAGTCATTGCATATATTAAAAACAAGGATACAATAGCTCCATTACTTATATCAAAATTCGTCTTAATATTAGTAAGTTGAAATATCAAAAATATAGATGTTAAAAAAGCAGTTCCCATTCCTTTAATCATCCCATAAAACAGTATTTTAACTGAAGAAATTGGTGCTGGAAATAATAAGCCTATATCAGGCATGTCAAATAAAGTTGAACCTCTAGAAAGCCCAGTAAATACATTAGAATATGTAATAATTAATAGTATAGCTGCAAAAATTCCATAAAGAAGTCTAACATTTGCAAATGTATGATCCTCTGCTAAAATGTTATTATTTATTGAAGAAACCAGCAAGAGTATAGTCATATATACAAAAACCACAATATACAAAACCAATAATCCCGGCTTTTTTTTGAGACTTAAAATCTTGTTTTTAATCATAGTCAATAACAGGTAGTTTAGCGTTTTCACTTAACCACCTCAGATTCCGTGTTTTGAGCTCCCTCAGTAATTTTGAAGAATAGTTCTTCTAAGCTTTCTTCACTAGTAGATATATCTTCCCTTGTTCTTCTTGCCACTATTTTCCCATTCATCATTATATTAGTACTATCCCAAAATTCAGTAACACTATCTAACATATGAGTACTAATTAGTATGGCAGTTTCCTTATCTTTTAATTCAAACATTATCTTTTTCAATTCTTTTATTGCATGTGGATCTAGTCCTACAAAAGGCTCATCAAATAAAACCACTTTAGGCTCTATTAATAAACCACAACAAATACTAACTTTTTGTTGCATACCTTTAGAAAGTTCATTCCCTAGTTTGTTTTTCTTATCATCTAGTTCAAAACGTACAAATAATTCTTCCGCTTTTTCCTTCCAGTTTTCTAGCTTATAAGCTCTTCCTATAAACTCCATATGTTCCCAAGCAGTTAACATATCATACAAAACTGGTACTTCTGGTATATAGCCTAACTTACTTTTCGCTTCAAGAGACTTATTATTATAACCTTCAATTAATATCTTTCCCTTAAATCTCAAAAGTCCAGCAATGCATTTTATCAAAGTTGACTTACCAGCTCCATTTGGTCCGGCTAAAATTGAAATTTCACCTGGCTGTACCATAAGGTGAATATCCTTATTTGCCACAACCTTTCCATATCTTTTAGTAACATTAATCAAATCAATCACTCTTCAAACTCACTCCTTTTTTCTTAATCTTATACTTTCGACAAATAACAATCAACTTTTTTTATTATTCTTAAACTATTCTTAACTATTCTCTTTTATCAGCAATTTATTTAATCTTTCTGACATAAATAACATTGTAAGTGCAATCATCAATAAATATATAGGATAAAAGCCAATTCCTATTTTACCTGCTAGCCAGCCAAATATCGGTGGCATTAATGTAATCCCTGTATAAGCACTAGCCATTTGTATACCTATAATAGCTTGTGAGTTTTCTGCTCCAAAATTGCTAGGTGTAGCATGAATAATAGATGGATAAACAGGTGCACATCCTAAGCCTATAATAATTAACCCTACTAAGGCTACAGCACCAATCTTTATTGGTAAGGCAACTAAAAAGATACCAATTATAATTGTTATAATTCCATAGCGTATAAGTAGCTTGTCTCCTAACTTTTCAGATATAAACCCACTCAAGAAACGCCCTAGTGTTATTCCTATATAAAATAAAGAAGCAAATTTTGCTGCAATTTCCACGTTAATACCTCTTGCTTCAACTAAATAACTACTAGCCCACAAACCTGCTGTATGTTCTAAAGCACAGTATCCAAAGAAAGTTATTAGAATATGCTTAACACCCTTTATTTTTAGGGCTCCTTTAATGGTAAGCGTTGCTGCATCTTTTCCTATATCAGTTGCATTTACTTTGTTCTTTGTCCAAAGTGGAAGACTTATAAATAAAATAACTGTCAAAATAATTTGTATAATTCCCACAAACTTATAACCACTTTCCCAACCGTGTCCACCTGTAAGTGCATAACCCATTATATATGGACTTATTGAAGCTCCTAGCCCCCAAAAACAGTGCAACCAACTCATATGCCTAGATGCATAGTGAAGGGCAACATAATTGTTAAGAGCTGCGTCTACTGCTCCTGCACCTAAGCCATAAGGTACAGCCCACAAGCAAAGTAATATAAATGAATTAGAAAATGAAAATCCAAAAATCGCAACTGCAGTCATTAAAATACTTACTGATGTTACTATTCCTGTACCAAATTTTCTAGTTAATCTATCAGACATAAGACTAGATAATATTGTGCCAATAGAAATAATCATGGTAACTATTCCTGCATATGACACTGCCACCCCTAGTTGTCCATGCATTGCTGGCCATCCTGAACCTAGAAGAGAGTCTGGAAGTCCAAGGCTAATAAAGGCTAAATAGATAATTATAAGTAATATAGAATACATTATTAAGTCCTCCTATGATGTTTTAAAATATCCAATATAAGACACAATTAATATTTTATCACAAAAAAGAATAAGTTTCTCCACTTTGTAAAAAGTTTTTTTATCTTTTCTAAGTGTATAACTCTATTAAATACAGTTATTGACACTGACACGTCAGAAGAGTATAATGACAGTTGAGAAAAATAATTCCAATGAGGAGTGAGCATGTATGAAAAGAATCGTAGCAATTACTGCAATATTAGAGGATCCAAAAAGTTCTCAACAAGATTTTAACACTATTGTTTCTAATTTTAAGGGGATTGTTAAAGGAAGGCTGGGTTTACCTTTAGATAATGAAGGTATTGCTGTAGTATCCTTAGTAGTAATAGGCGATTTAGACGAAATAAATGATTTGACTGGAAAGCTTGGTAACTTGCCAGATGTGCAAGTAAAGACAGCTATTTCTAAAAAAGAAGTATAACAATCTGTTCCTAACAAAGAAGATTTTAATCTGATTCGAAAGGTAGCATAACATTTTGACACAAGATACTTTTGTTTGTATTTATGCTTATTGTTTGCACCTTTCATATGAAGGGTGCTTTTTATACTTCTATAATTCATATTACTTTTCCTTAAAAATTAAACAGGAGGCTACAAATGAATAAAAATGAAGAAGTAGATAATTTTATTAACAATGACTATATTAATGAGGTTCTTAATAATGTTCAACACTTAAGCAAAAAAGAAATCAATGCCATACTAGATAAGGCTGCCAAAGGCCAGGGCTTATCTCATAAAGAAGTTGCTGCTTTATTAATCAACAAAGATAGTGAAATTGAAGATAGGATTTTTAAAATTGCTGGAGAAATCAAGGAAAATATCTATGGCAACCGTATTGTTATGTTTGCGCCTTTATATGTTAGTGATTATTGCGTAAACAATTGCCTCTACTGTGGCTATAATTGCAAAAATAAATTCAACAGAAAGCGCTTAACCATGGATGAAGTTAGGGAAGAGGTTAAAATTTTAGAGAAAATGGGGCACAAGCGTTTAGCCCTAGAAGCTGGGGAAGATCCAAAAAATTGTGATATTGACTACATAATTGAAACTATAAAAACTATTTATGATATGAAATTAGACAATGGTGAAATTAGAAGAGTTAATGTAAATATCGCAGCAACAACTATCGATAATTTCAAAAGGCTTAAAGAAGTCGGTATCGGCACTTATATTTTATTTCAAGAAACCTACCACAAAGAAACCTATGAAAAAATGCATATTTCGGGACCTAAAAGCAATTACGAATATCACTTAACAGCCTTTGACAGAGCCATGGAAGCAGGAATTGATGATGTGGGAGGCGGCGTCTTATTTGGTCTTGCTAACCCACATTATGAAGTTATAGGACTTATGTTACATAACGAGCACTTAGAAGAAAAGTTCGGAGTTGGTTTCCATACCATATCTGTACCTAGAATATGTCCTGCTGATGGTAGCGATGTGTCCATGTATGAACACATATTAAGCGATGAAGAATTTAAGAGAATCGTTGCAATAATACGTATTGCTGTTCCTTTTACAGGAATGATTATTTCCACTAGAGAAAGTGTACAAATGCGTAAAGAGTTAATTAAAGCTGGCATTTCTCAAGTTAGTGCAGGATCAACAGTTGAAGTAGGTGGCTACACTGCAAGAGAACATAATAATACGCAATTCAAGGTCACAGATGATAGAAGTGCCGCAAATATTATTGATTGGCTAGTTGATGAAGAGGTTATACCTAGTTTTTGTACTGCATGTTATAGAAGCGACAGAACCGGCGACCGATTTATGTCCCTAGCCAAATCAGGCAATATCAAAAATGTGTGCCATCCTAATGCTATAATGACTTTGTGTGAATATATGTTGGATTATGGCGATGAAGAGTTCAAAGAAAAAGTCAATAAAATAATCAATAAAGAAATCAGCAAAATTGAAAACAAAAAGGTTAGAAGCCTTGTAGCTAATAATGTGGAAAGATTGAAAAAAGGTGAAAGAGATTTATTCATTTAAGGAGGTTTCCTATGGACAAGACGCCCTTATCTTTAAGGAAATATGTATCTATCTTTGGTGACGTAAATGCTGGCAAATCAACTTTATTTAATGGCATTTTAGACCAAGAAGTTGCAATTATTACACCCCATCCAGGTACTACAACAGACCCAATTGTAAAAGCCATGGAACTTGTTCCTTTTGGACCAATTACTTTAGTTGATACAGCTGGCTTCTCTGATTTTAGCATAATGGGAGAAGAAAGAATCAAAAAGACTAATCAGATTATAAATTCAACCAACCATGCTATATATGCTATAAATATAAATGATTTTTCTGAAGATAAGTATTTAAAAACAACTTCTTTATTTAAAGAAAAGAATATACCATTTACAATTGTTTTTACTAATTTAAATGATAATACTAAAGAACTTGTTAATAAGTATAAAAATAAGTTTACAAATGCTGTATTTATGGAAGACCTTAGCGAAAAATCTTTTGCTCTGCTTAGAAGCAAACTTGCAGAAGCTTTAAGCAAATTAGATGTAAAAGAGAAAAAGCTCATCGCTGATATTTTAGACGAAAACAGTCTTGTACTTGCAGTTGTGTCAATTGATGAAGCTGCACCAAAAGGAAGGCTGATTCTACCACAAGTACAATTTATAAGAGAGTGCTTAGACCATGGAGTAAAGTGTCTTGTAACTAGGGAAAACGAATTAGAAAATGCTTTGGAAGATGTTAAAAAAGTTGATTTAGTTGTTACTGACTCTCAAATCTTTAAGAAAGTTAATAGAATACTTCCTAAATCTATTCCACTTACCTCATTTTCCATACTACTTGCAAATCAAAAAGGTGATATTGATTTGTTTGCTAAGTCTGCCACTTCTATTGAGAAACTAAGAGACAACGATAAAATCTTAATGGCTGAAGCATGTAAACATAACACAACTCACGAGGATATCGGCAGAGTAAAGATACCTAACCTACTTAAAAAGTACACTAAAAAAGATTTGATCTTTGATTTTTATACAGGCTATGATTTCCCGGATAATTTAGATGAATATGCATTAGTTATTCATTGTGGTGCTTGCATGATAAATAATAAGGCCATACAACATAGAATAAACATTTGCAATGAAAACAATATACCTCTAACAAATTATGGTGTTCTTCTAGCTTATTTAAATGGAATTTTATCAAGATCTATAGAGGTATTTGAAAGTGGAGACAAAAAACATGATTGAAAAATTATATAAGACAAATAATTTAACTAGAAATGAATTAATCAATCTAATAAATGAAAATCGCAAGCAACTAAATGTAGATCTGTTAAATGCCGCTGTACAAACAAGAAAAAAGCATTATGGTGACGAGGTAATTAAGCGTGGCTTAATCGAATTTACCAATTACTGCAAAAACGATTGTTTCTACTGTGGTATACGAAGAAGCAACAAAAAGGTATGTAGATACAGATTGACAAAAGAAGAAATACTAGACGCTTGCGAAGAAGGCTATAAACTTGGCTTTGGTACCTTCGTATTACAAGGTGGCGAAGACTCTTTTTATACTGATGATATAATGGTTGATTTGATTAAGACTATAAAAGCTAGGTATCCTGACTGGGCACTGACTTTATCTTTTGGAGAAAAATCTTATGATACATATAAAAAATATTATGATGCTGGAGTAGATCGTTATCTACTAAGACACGAAACAGCTACTGATGAACATTATAACAAGCTACATCCATCTAATATGAGCCTTGCTGTTCGTAAACAAGCCCTTTATGATTTGAAAGAAATAGGCTTTCAAGTAGGGGCTGGCTTTATGGTAGAATCCCCTTATCAAACTACAGAAAATCTAGCAGATGATCTGCTTTTTCTTAAAGAGCTAGAGCCTGATATGGTGGGGATAGGCCCATTTATCTCACACAAAGACACTATCTTTGCCAAAGAAAAACATGGTAGCTTGGAAATGACACTTTTAATGTTGGCCTTAGTAAGGTTGCTTTTACCAAAGGTCTTGTTGCCCGCAACAACAGCCCTAGAAACTATAGATCCAAGAGGAAGAGATAAGGGATATCTTGCAGGAGCTAATGTTGTAATGATAAATATATCTCCAGATAAGGCAAGGGAAAATTATTTGTTGTATGATAGATGATTAATATTAATGCCTTTTTAGTCCTTATCTACAATAGTACAAGTACACATCCTCTATGCTTCTATTTTCACATACTACTTCAAAGCCTTCTGGCTTCTTATCGCTTATAATTCTAAATTGTAAGCCTTTTTCACTTTGAAGGACATTATTTGAGTTTTTTTATTTTTCCCCTTTTAAAGATGTAATATATAAAATAAATTGATAAGTTGCTCCGACCAATTATATTTCCACAATCTATTGTTTTATATAATTCCAGAAGTCTTAGTATTGCTATAATTATGCTCAATACTCCTAATCTTTTTAAACTATTTCCTACCAATAAAATATTCGTAAGGTAGAAGTTCCGATCCTGATTTCAATACATCTCATGTTAAGGTTCTATTTTATTACAGTTTTGATTCCATCTAGTCCTGTGATATTTCAATACATCTCATGTTAAGGTTCTATTCCATTCGACAGCAAACCCTAAGTCTACAGCACAGAAATTTCAATACATCTCATGTTAAGGTTCTATGGCCTGTAAAAAGTTGCAATTGTCAAGGAACACAGATTTCAATACATCTCATGTTAAGGTTCTATTGGGAATGCCCAAGTGGATATGGCTACAAAACAAAATTTCAATACATCTCATGTTAAGGTTCTATAAATAAGCCTTCATAGCGCTTGTATAGATATTTAAATTTCAATACATCTCATGTTAAGGTTCTATAGGCATGTTGGATAAAATCAAAGGGTTTTTTAAGTTATTTCAATACATCTCATGTTAAGGTTCTATATTAAGTGTTTTTCCATGCTCTTTACCAGCTATCATATTTCAATACATCTCATGTTAAGGTTCTATGCAAGAACTGTATGATTTAGCATTTGATTTACATTTATTTCAATACATCTCATGTTTAGGTTCTATGTAAGCCAGTGGTGGCAAGGGTTTGGGGGAATTGGATTTCAATACATCTCATGTTAAGGTTCTATGGTAATTAAGACTAGACTTTTCGCGTTACTGGCTAATTTCAATACATCTCATGTTAAGGTTCTATCGCTTTCTGGATTTACGAATTCTCTAAAAGGGTAAATTTCAATACATCTCATGTTAAGGTTCTATCTGATTCTGCCCACCCTATAAAGTAAGCGTAAGATGATTTCAATACATCTCATGTTAAGGTTCTATCTAAAGAGTATTGCCCTCTTTGCATATTAGTCTTATTTCAATACATCTCATGTTAAGGTTCTATTTTACATATGCTCTTGCGACAGAGCCTAATCCAAAAATTTCAATACATCTCATGTTAAGGTTCTATAGGGATTGCATCAAGAAAAATAAGCTACCTAAGAGATTTCAATACATCTCATGTTAAGGTTCTATTACCATCGTCCTTTGACGGCAACGCAAAATTCCTAAATTTCAATACATCTCATGTTAAGGTTCTATCTATTGGTAGGGTTTTATGTAAGAGGTTACAGATATTTCAATACATCTCATGTTAAGGTTCTATAACGTGGAATAGATAAACTTAAAAAAATAATTGCATTTCAATACATCTCATGTTAAGGTTCTATGTTTACAGATCTCTTCATTCCCGTTATTATCGGGAATTTCAATACATCTCATGTTAAGGTTCTATGTAAACCTTTTTTGTTATTGGTTTAATTAATTAGTGGATTTCAATACATCTCATGTTAAGGTTCTATA
>CAZJCV010000060.1:0-8993 GCA_964544535.1 uncultured Lachnospiraceae bacterium
TGGCGAGTATGAAATTGATTTAAGTTGTATATACCATGGTGCTATAGAAGTCAAATTGTGTAACCAGCTAATGCTAATACCAAACGAAATTGACTTTTTTATTCATGCTTGTGCCCATTTCGTTCAACACAGGAAACAAGCTAAAATTCCAGTTCTTAATGGGCTAGATATTAAAAATAATATGAAACAGTTGATGGATATTCGGGAATTATATATCTTTCTTAGAGGTAGAGAAGAATCTCTAAGAGAACGAATTAATTTTCTTGGTTGCCACGAGGTAATAAGTGAAGCCATTGCAATAACGGAACGGTTTTACGGGAAATTTTCAAGTTTTTACCCTGACATCACTTGCCATCATGACATGCACTATTGGTATGCTGAAAATTGGGAATCACACTTTGAGCGCAGATTCTTCTCAGGTGAAGAAGAGAGATTAAAAATAATTGAAAAATCTAGAGAACAAGCGGTAGGGAAAAAGGCGTTTAAATGTTTTCATAAAAAAACTGCTGATAAAAAGCCTGAATATAAAATACCTTCGATCTATGCGAATGAGAAGTATTTGAAATATTTACTAGAAGAAACACAGAATATGTTTTCAGTGAAGAAATTTAATCCTAGATTTAATATGAGTTGGGATGCTCGGCATTTTTACATTACGTTACAAATATCTAGCGATTCCCTTAATGAACTGCAAGCTTATGAGTTTGGTTATCAATTGTTATTCGGTTTCCAGGATGAATTTGCTAAGGTGGTATTTATAAAGCCTTTACAATCTGGCGAACACCGTGTTTTTCTATGGCAGGAGAATTATGATGAAGGGCGTTACATTGAAGCCAAAGTACGAACTTTTTATGAGCAAGGTGTATTTAAAATTAATGCTGTTTTACCTTGGAACATATTATCCTACAAGCCTCAACGACATGATAAGTTATTCTTTGATGTAACAATTAGGACTGCTAAGGAAAGTCTATATCATGAAGAGCATATAGTTAGTTGGTCAACAGGTAGGTATTTCCTAGCTCCGTGGGCAGATAAATGTGATCACTCAATTATCAACCTTATACAATTTGTTTAGTGATTTTCCGCAGTTGAAGCGAGGGGCTGGTTACATAAATGTATTCGGCAACTACAGTGTGACACTCCCTTTGTTAACAAATTACTTACAGCATCTATCTAAGGTGTTATGGCTCAGGTTGCTATAATGGCAAAAAACAAAAATCGATGAGTTTATTCAACAATGAAAATCAAGAACATTAAGTGATTGTGGTAGTCAAATGAGATCTTAGCAGGCATCATTTTTTATAGGACAAAAAATAGTCATCATTTTTCCAAGGCACAAAACATACAAAGACAATCTTATCCTAACTAACGGATTATTCGCTACTATTATCTATCTGAATGAATGACTTGAGTAATATACTTACTTTGATTTGACAAGGGAACTTCAATGATATAGGAGGTGTATTAAATGAGATTTTATGGAAATGACCAGGGAAATTTGGAAATACCTCAAGCATTCACTAACATATTTTGCAATGTTGGTAAAACAATAATTGGATGTAATCCTTCACCTAAAATCAATGGCTGTGATGGTGTGTGTATTAATATTGGCTCATGTTAACCTCAAAACTTTAAGCATTAACCCATAATATACTTGGTAAACAAGAGAGCAAATTGACGTGATATGTGTTAATTAAATAATTGTTCCCTTGTCAATTTTTAGTGTTATCATGTCTGGTTTGGAGACGAACTTAAGAATCCAAACAATTGAGATTAACCAAATATTTGTAGTAACTAAAATATGCCATAGTTGGAACTAAACATACTTAATAAGGTGGTAGATAAAAAAACCGAGGTATCGTTCCCCGGGAGCTGGCGAACAAGAAAAAGGCTATAAAAAGTATCAGGAAATAGGTAAACTGCACAAACAGTTTAACAAGCTACTATCATGTTATTCGGCAACAGAAACGACGGATACTTCTCTGGCACACAGTTCAATCACTACTTTTTCTGCTTTTGAGAGAACTACACCTTATAGAAGTCACTCTTGAACTCTATATCCTTTTCACCAAACAACTTTTTTCATTTCTACCGGCTTGGTTTGATAGATGCCCAGAGTACAAAGTGCCCGTTAATAAGTTGTTTGCGATTATGGATCTGCCAAAAAGGACCATTTTATCAAAAGAAGTCTAGTGGTTCTGGTAATCTAAAAATGGTTCATTAATTGTTAAGGTATTAATTATAAAATGGTCCAACATTATAACAACAAATCTTTCGTTTGATCGTTGGGAAGAAATATTCAAGGACGCTATGTTTATAGGTGCTATTGTAGATAGATTAGCCCATAAGGCTCATATTATTGACATTTTAAGAGAAACCAGTCATAGGTATGAATAAACTATAGCTTGGCTAAATAACAAAAATTAGTGAGCCGTTTTTTTATTGCCACAATACGCTCAGTGCAAGCCTGACAGATACATCACTCTACGTATTGAGGCGAAAGAAACATTTGCCAAAAATCAAAGTCATAACGTGTGTAGGTGGGTGCATGATGTGCTCAAGAGTAAAGGTATAACTGTTTTAGAGAAGGTCGTCATAAGGATTGGGAGCGAGGAACTGCTTGTAGTACCCTACAAAAAATGTAAGTACAGCTCATACAAGGGGAGATTAGCTCTACTATGAATAACTGGGTCGTTCGAGACTTTCAAACTAACAAGCTAAGCATTAAGTGTTTAACGAATCTCACTGAATTTCACATGCCCGCTGGCAAAGTTTATCTGTTTCCAATTTTGGACTGTTTTGATGAATTGTTAGTCAGTTGTATAATTGAAATCAGTCCGGATGTTGAATTGGTTAATACTATGTTGGATGACGTCATAGGATAGCAATCTTAGGTGGTGCAATGAAGAGCGCATCAAGATGTGTCTTGGAGCTATGAGTCCTGTAGCCTGTAGGCGTAGTATTGGTTTAAGTGACATAAGTAAGTCCAAGAAAACGGCTGCATCCCTTTTTGTGGAGTACTTTTCGGCTGACAAATACACCAAATAAGGTTTCTGTATCTTGAAACGGGGGTTATCTAATTGAAAAATGTAGTTCTTTCAAAGTTTACTGTCATTGAACATCACAAGGATGGCTTGTTATTATTTAATTCTTTGAATGGCCAGAAAGCCCTATGCTTCAAAAAAGAATATCAAGAAATACTCTTTAAACTAAAGAATGGAGAAGTCATGAGTTCAGATGATTTACCTAAACCTTTAAATCCCTTTTGTTGTGAGGAAAAACTAGACGAATATAAACTAGCTATTGACTTGTTAGGCGGATTTTATAATAACAAAAAGGTTCTCAGTTTTATAATTGTATCTACAACCGCCTGTAATTTTCGTTGTTCCTATTGCTATGAGGAACATACAGATTTAGTAATTGATCAAAAATTTATTGATAATTTCCTGTCAGCGCTAAGAGGCTATCATGTGAATCACCCTATAGAGCGGATTAACATAGAATGGTTTGGAGGAGAACCGTTACTTCTGTATGATACGATAGTAGATATTACAAAAAAATTAAATAAATGGTGTGAAAAAAAAGAAATTAACTATTCTTATAGTGCGACAACAAATGGGTATTATCTTACCGTCGATAAATATGAAAAGTTAAGCAAGTTAGGATTTAGCAGGTTTACTGTAACCGTTGATGGATTTGAGGATATTCATAATAAATATCGTAAGCTTAAGACTGGCAAGGGTACATGGAGAAGAATAAGTGATAATTTACGCATGATTAATGAAAGTCCCGTTAAGTGTCAGATTCTCCTTCGTGCAAACTATAATTATGAGTTGTTATCGGAAATGGATGAGTATATTAAGTTCTTGCGTAATAATTATGCTAATGAAAAATTTATTTTCTTTTTCTATCCTATTAAGCATTGGGGAAGTCCGAATGATAAAAATATAGATGTTGTAGCTCCTAGTGTCTACCGTGAAGCTACAAATATTATTCTGGATAGCATGAATGAAGCAAACATGCCAACTTGGTTCTATAATGAAAAGCTTATTTTCGCAGCAAATGTATGTTATGCAGCGAAAAAATTTCATTTTGTTTTAAATACGGATGGAAAACTATATAAATGTACTTTTTTGGATGCTCCACATAATTGTGTAGGAGACATAAACTCTGGAACATTCGAATTAAATAATAATAAAAATGCTAATTACTGCACTCCTGACTATGTAGCTATGACAAAAAAAGGATGTTTTGAATGCAATATCTTTCCGTTATGTTTTGGCTTATGTTGCCCCAATTATAATATATTGACCAAATCAGTTCGCTGCATGAAGGAATCGCTAGATATAGGGCAGGTGATGTTGAATGAATATGATTACCTCCGAAAAAGAGAAAGCATCATTGAAAATCGTGCTAAATAGTTTTTCTAGACTATTAGCTTATGTATGGAAAATAGATAAACTATCTATCTTTATGTCTATAGTTGTTGCAGCTTTAATGTCCTTTCATACGATATTTTTAATAATCTTGCCCAAGCTATTTGTTGATTCGCTTTTAGAGGGCAACTCGAGGAAAGCTGTTTATTTGCTGGGTGCATATGCAATAGTTTATGTAATATTTTTGGTAATGCTAGTGGTAAGCAGTTATATTGTTGATATGCTTGGAATGAAAAGAAAGTACACAGTAGCAGAAAAAATGATGTTTAGAAATACAAAATTAAAGTTAGAACATATTGATAACGGTCCTTTTATGGATTATTATACAAGAACATTTAATAACATTCAGTCTGCTACTGATTCCATAATGACAGTATTTGGTTCTTTTGTGCATGCAATGTTTAATATTATAGCTGTTATTTCCATGTTAATATGGATTAGCAATTGGCTGTTAGCTATGCTAGTATTGATCATAATTGTCGACATATTGCTATCAATGACTACAAGCAACATTGAGTATTCAAGTCAGCTAGCTGCAGAAAAAGAGGGAAAAAAAGCTAATTCGCTTGCTCGAATTTTTTTCCTGCCTAATAGCATAAGGGAGATTAAGACTTTAAGGTATGAGGAAGTTGCACAATCTAAGTTTAACGAAATGAAAGACAAAGCCATTGGGATCAGGCAAATATTTTTAAAAAGAGCGATGAAGGTAGGTTATATTGGTCAATTGATAAGTGAACTGAACCCAATAATACCAATGAGCTATTTTGGGTATAATGTGATCAACGGAAGTCTCGATATTAGTTCCTATTTTATGTATAATAATGCATACAATACATTACGGCAATCACTAAGATCCTTAATGGATGTGATTCCTAAGATTTACTCAACGGGTCTGTACGCCAAAGACTATTTTGGGTTTATGGACGATGATTCAATATCGGAATCAACAGGGCATCAAGGGATAGAAATTGACAGCATAGAAAGTATTGAGTTCGAAGGGGTTAGTTTTAGATATGGAAGTTCAAACGACTATGCGTTAAGAAATATTTCCTTTTCTGTTAAAAAGGGTGATAGGGTAGCCCTAGTTGGAAAAAATGGTGCTGGAAAAACAACCATAATGAAGCTTATGATGGGTTTGTACAGTCCTACTAAGGGAAAGATATTAATAAACGATAGAGATATAAATCTATATAATCTGGGCTCATTAAGAAATGCAATCGGGGTGTTATTTCAGGATTTCTACTTGTTTCCATTTACTATTAGGGAGAATTTGCGGATTAATAATCACAATGAATTCGCAGCAAAGAAATTAATTTCGAAGTTTGATTTAGACAAAAAAATATTTTCACTCAAGTCTGGGTTGGACACTGGAATATCACCAGAATTCTATGATGAGTTTACTAACTTTTCAGGCGGTGAAGCTCAAAAATTAGCTATAATTAGACTATTACTTCAAACCACAGCAAGTTGCTTCATACTAGATGAACCTACAAGTAATCTTGACCCAGAATCGGAATCTCTTTTATATGAGCAGATCCTTTCTGAAACTTCTAATGACAAGATCACTTTTGTAGTCTCCCATAGACTTGTAATGACAACTAAAATGGATAAGATATTTGTTGTTGACGATGGATGCATCGTAGAAAGTGGTACTCACCTTGAACTTCTTAACTTCGATGGGATCTATGCAGATATGTTTTCAATCCAATCAGACAAATTTTCGTTAGAGGCATAGTGCATAATAATGGGTACTATGTCGATAAGAAGTCTAAGCTTTAGTATAAATCCCTATTATCCAATCTTTGCAGATGAGTATAATAATGCCTTTCATAATCTTGAGGTGGTAAACATTTACAGTGGCTATGAATTCTAACAGTATTGTAGAAGGCCTCAATATCTTCAAATACAGATTTATAAGCATGATCATGGTCCCCAATTTTAAAATGGTGGAGCCACTCCCTTTTTTTAAGCTCCTTTGTTATTTCAGGAACACTATATACTTGTTTGAGTTATATATGATATCTAAATATTACTTTTCATCTTGTCTTTGATGGTTTTTGACACGAATACTTCCTCTTAAAGCTGTTATAGCCACTTTGAGAGGTGCCTAGAATCCGTAGCACCCAACTAACATTAAGACGGGAAAATTTTCTCTGTCGGTCACCAAATGTGTGTAGTGAATTAAAAATATGCCATTGGGAAGTACTTTTCGGTTGATAAATACACCCAGGATGCTGATTGCCTTTTTATTATTTGCATCTTTAAGTTCTTACTTAAGACATACATTCTCTCTTGCTTCATCGGATGTATGATTACAAGAGCCTCGGTGAACTTCGCCATCAATTTTAACTTTATTGATCCAACCGTGTAGAGTGCTACTACTTATTTCTAAGTTCTTTGCACAAGAGTTAATGTTCAAGTTAACATGATCATGAATATAAGCCAAGGCATCTTTTTTAAGTTGTTGTGAATAATGTTTGACCTAGAAAAAGAATAAGGGTAGAAGGTACACAGCCCATTCGTTTCTTCCGTTTAAAATGGTTTATGGTTACAAAGAGGACCTGTCCATGTTTAAGTTAGATTATTTAAATGCTAGCACACTATGTAGGGGGAATTATTAAATGTACAAATTAATATTGTATGGGCATTTGGTTTATTGTAATATAGACATACTAAGCCTATTGCGAATTCCTTATATTATCAATAAAATACCTAAAGAGGTTAAGAGTATTTGGATATCGGTTTCATTGAATTATGATACTCATTCTAAGACCGAGACGCATATGTTTGAGAGGGTGAATGATTATAAATATGTCTTTCATATACCAGGGGTGATTAAATATATAATAGATGCGGACACCAATGAAATAAACGTAATTACTACAGATGTTTCGCATTTTTTAGATACCTTTTTAAATGTACCTTTCTCACTACTGTTCTTATTACAAGACAAACTTGTCCTACATTCGTGTGCTTTAGTTAATCGGGATGATAGCATTATGGCCTTTTCTGGTATTAAGGGCTCTGGTAAGAGTACGTTATTAACCTACTTTATGACTAAAGGCTTTGGGTTTTTTAGCGACGATACGTTATTAATTGATTCTGTATTAACTGGAAAATGTGAAATAAGTTGTTATGGGGCATTAAATATTACTAAAATTGATAAAGAGAAGGTGGAAAATAGCAAAAAATATTACATTAATAGTGCAAACAAAGTTTATTTTCCTGTGCAAAGTAAATCCACCCGCATGCTGTCCAGTGGAAATCTAAAGGATTTGTTTATTTTAGGATTTAGGAATAACCAATCAAATTTTAAGAGTAGTACAGTAGAAAATATTATGGTAAAGAGACTGATGATATGCAATGCTGTTAGTGGTTTTCGTTTATTTAATGATGAGTTGCAGGATAGGGTAAAAAAATTGAAAGTGCTTGATTCTCTAGCACATTTACTAAGAGTAAGGTTAATTACACTCAAAACAGGTTTAGAATTTATGGAACATAATTTTACGCAAATTGTCAACCTTAGTGATAAATTTCGATAGTATCAACCTACTGTAGTATAATAAAAGCCAAATTCCCAACTCATTCTTAACGGCCTTGATTTAATTTATAAAACCTTAAGTTTGTGCTTGATATACATCGTAATATGATCTCAAGACCAGTCAGCTCCTTGATGTAAAGATGAAATATTATCCGTGGATTTCATAGATGCTACCCTTGCCTTCAGAAGAGTGTTAAGCATTTTAACTGGATGGATATACCCTTCTCGTTCATTTTTCTTATTATGCTTTTCTAAATAAACTTGGTGAATATTGATACAATTGTATTCGTGTACGCGTAAATGAGCCATGGGTTGTCAACACTTTTCCGGACACTTGATGAGGCAACATCAGCGGTTGAGTCTGAAACAGAAAGAGAGTTGTATGAAGCGTTAAATAACTTGAGGAAGGATGTTTATTGCAATCTAAAAACGGTCCATTAATTAGTAAAATATTAATTGAAAAGTGGTCCACTTTCCAATACAATCCCAGTATATAAACTTATATTGGGGGACTTCAGGAGTGATAAGATTAATGGACAAACATGCAATTATTAAACTAAAACTTGCAGGACATTCCAATAGGAAAGCAGCAAAGATGCTGCACATCAACAGAAAAACTGTGGCTAAATATTGGAACGAGTATAAGGAACAGACTGAGCTACTAGACGCCAAGGGAGCTAACACTAAGACCATTCAAGAAACAATTTGCACTGAGCCAATTTATGATGCATCTGGAAGAAAACCTCGAAAATATATAAAGGAAATGGATCAGTTTCTTGATGAAATATTAGAAAGCGAACAAGAAAAATGTAAGTTGCTAGGAACAAATAAACAAAAGTTAACCCAGGTTCAAATATATGAGCTATTTAAACAAAAGTAAGCGTCAAACCAAACCCACATAGTAACTGCTGTTTAGTCATGAGATAATTGTCCCAAAAGAAGGGGGACAAGGCTATGGCATCCGGTTCAAACCCCTAACTTTGGACATTATGCAGCAATAACTTCAGGTTTCAAAT
>CAZJCV010000061.1:0-8948 GCA_964544535.1 uncultured Lachnospiraceae bacterium
TTTAGAACCATTATATTGCACCGGAATTTACTTGTCAAGATGAAACTTATAGAGGGACTTTATATTTTGAGTAGAAGGTAATAAATAATTTTTAAAGGAACGGGGTATAAAGGAAGATATTGAATATTTAACTAAAAGCTTTGTAAAACTAATGGAAGAACTTGGTTATAGCAATTTGCATATAGATATAGTAATAGGTGATCCTGATTAGAGATGTTGAATCGGACCCTATCTTTCCCTATACCAATGAACGATTAAAATCAAGTACTTATAAAGGCAATTAAATAAAGGTATGAAAAATAATTTAAAAGGGGGTTAAAACTGTGAATACTCATTTTGTATTAGGTATCTTTCTTTTACTTAGCTTGCTTTTTATCGGTTTTCCGCTAAAGGCAGCTAAAGAACCAATTGAGCCTGCGGGTGATTTTGCTTATGCCAGGACATCCTATTTTACTACAAGGGATGGGCTAAAAATATATTATCAGGAAGTCTGGCCCCTTCAAGAGGTAAAGGGGATAGTCCTCTTTTTCCAGGGTATCGGTGGCGGCGGTGCGAGGAGTTTTTTCAGTGATGCCATGGTGGCCAATGGCTATGGTACAATTATAGTTCACCAACGAGGAACCGGATATTCCGAAGGGAAAAGGGGAGATATGGAGAGTTTTGATCCAGTGGTGGAAGATTATAAAGAATTGATTGCCCTGGTAAATAAAGAATATCCGGAAATCCCAGTGTTTATTTGCGGACACAGTCTGGGAGGGAGTATCGGAGTCCGGCTGGCTGCTGAGGAAACACCGGGGATTGCCGGCCTTATTCTGGTAAATCCAGGTACCAAATTAATACAGCCCGAAAGTTCTTTCCGTGAAAAAATATACTGGTTCTTTAATTATATTTTCCGTCGTTCAGAGCCGATCATATCACTGATACCCGAGGGTATTGAGCATGAAGGTGATCAGAAGGAAATTGAGCAATGGAAAAATGACCCGTTAACACTTGATAAAATGAGTACCCGGTATGGGTTGGCAGCACTCAGGGTCATGGAGTCCTGTGTCACCAATGCCTATCTTGCTGATTGGCCCCTGCTTCTGGTATATGGTGAAGAAGATGAGGTAATCGAGCATGCAAGTGCGACTGAAGAGATGTTTGCTGTCTGGCGGTGTGCAGATAAGACCAGGATTGTCGTACCGGGAGCCGGCCACGGATGGGAGATCACCGAACAGGTCTGGGTTGATGTTTTGTCCTGGCTGAATAAGCATGCTGGCCAACCAGTTCATAGAACACCAAAGAAGTGAGGAGAAATTTTACTATAATTTAATTATTAAATCCACCTATATATAATAATAAGGATATATAGGTGGATTATTTTTATGAATTAAGTTTTATATATAGAAGGAGTTTAAATACCAATAAAGAATTAGAAAGAAGAGGAAAATATCTCTAAAACCTTCTACTTTTAATCAGTGAGAAGAAATTAAAGATTTGAGATTGCTGCAGAAAAATAGAAATATAGTGATGTATTGAAAAATGATGGTTGGGAGGGTGGAATTGAGTGCAATTTCAAGTAAGGGAGAAAATCTCTGAAGATAATAAATGGATTGTACCATATATGAGAGAAAATTGGGGTTCAGAGAAAATTTTGACCAGGAATACCTTATATGAGGCAACTGAACTTCCAGGCTTTATTGCAGAACAAAACAAGAAACCTGCTGGTATTATTTTGTATAATATTAAAAATAAAGAATGTGAAATAACTCTCTTGGCCAGTTTTGTTGAAAAGATAGGGATCGGAGCTACTTTAATTAATAAAGTTAAAGGAATTGCCAAATCGCAAGGATGTAAAAGGATTTGGTTAATAACAACTAATGACAACACGCATGCTATCAGATTTTATCAAAAGAGGGGTCTTGTGTTGGCTGCCTTATATAAAAATGCTATAGAAGAATCAAGAAAACTAAAACCAGAGATTCCCTTTGAAGGGTTTGACGGAATACCTATAAGAGATGAAATAGAACTGGAATTAGTACTAGAATAGATATTCAAATGAGCGAGAAGTGGGTAATCGGCATATGAATTATTTTAGAAGAGGCTATATAAAGATTTTACAGGAGGTGACAGTATGGTAGAACTTTTAAAAACTATTGGTAGTGTTATCCTTATCCTCGTTTTGTTAGAATTATTAAACCTGCCTGACTGGATTGGTAGAAAACTTAGGGGAGATATTACAAACAAGGAAATGATGGAGAAAATTAAATCATTAGAAGACAGAATTCAGAAACTAGAAGAAAAAGTGAAGTAAAGATTATCTTATAAAAACAAAGGGGGGAAAAGATTATGGATTTAGAAAAGAAAATTATTGAATTAGAAGCAAAAATTAAGCAATTGGAGGATAAATTAAACAATATTACATTCGGAGACAATAATAAAATTACCTTTACATCAAGTTCCTTTGGCACAGTGGCTTTTGGTGATAATAGTGAAGCTAGTTTTCATAATTGTGCTGCTGGTTCTGTTATTAATGGTAATTTTGAGGATACAGAGGATATATTGGATGAAATTGAATCCCTCTTAGATGATGCAGAAGATCGTTTAGACGATATAGAAAACCGTATCGATGATACAGAAGAACGTCTAGATGATATTGTTGAACGCATTGAAGATCTAGAAAACTATATTGATGATAATGAATAACCCCTGTATATTTAAGATCTGGCAAGGAAGATACTGAATATGGTTTAAAAAAAGCAATATCCCCTGGGGTGGTATTTTAGTTTCCTTAATCTGGGGTTTGGCTCACATATTCACCAAGGGTGATTTATCCATTGGGTTATTTGCTTTCCGTTTTATAAGAAAGAGGTATTTGATTATTAAAAGGTAATGAATTTGGAAATAGTTAGTAAATAAAATAATGGATAACCATTTGGAGGAAAGAGAAAAAGTGAATTATTTAAGAAAACATGGAAAGAAACCTTATAAAATTGCAGTTATTCATGGCGGACCAGGTGCATTTGGGGAGATGCAACCCGTTGCAAACTTTCTTGCCACAAATTACGGTATTATAGAACCATTTCAAACTGAAGGTACTCTTGAAAAACAACTAATTGAATTAAAGAATATTTTAGAAGAAAATATAGAAGAAGCAATCATTTTGATTGGTTTCTCATGGGGTGCATGGTTAAGTTATATTTTTACTGCCAGTTTTCCAACTTTAGTTAAGAAACTAATACTTGTTGGCAGTGGACCCTTCAAACAAGAATATGTTCATAAAATTGAACAAACGAGGTTAAGTCACTTAAGTCTGGAAGAACAACATGAATACCGGTTAATTATCGAAAAATTATCTGATTCTGACTTTAAGGATAGAAATCGATTATTTATAAGACTCGGAGAATTAGCACTAAAGACGGATTCCTTTGATCCCTTGAAAGATGAATATGAAAAACCACAAATTGAAAAAGGAAAGGATTATGATTTTAGTAGTGTCTTAAATGAGGTTCTTGAATTAAGAAAAAAGGATGAACTTATAAGTTTTTCAAAGCATATTAAATGTCCGGTAATAGTGATTCATGGGGACTATGATCCACATCCGGCAGAAGGTGTGGAGAAACCTTTATCAAATACGCTAAGGGATTTTCAGTTCTATTTGATTAAAGAATGTGGTCATAAACCCTGGATAGAAAGAAAAGCAAAAAATAAATTTTATAAAATTTTACTAGATGTTATACAGACTTATTAATGTTTATTTTATAAGAAAGAGGTATTGATTATGTCAGTGAGCAAGAACCGAGTTATATGGTATGATGATAAAACAAAGTATCTTCCTTGTGATCAACTATATAATTTATTTAAATTAGCAGGCTGGACAGAAGGCTCTGAAACGGACGAGATGTTAAAAAATTTCAATGTGCCATTTATCAATTCAACTCTGGTTGTATCTGCCTGGGACAATGAACGACTGGTTGGAGTTGTAAGGGTTCTTAGTGATAAGGTGATCAGATCGGTAATATATGATTTAGTTGTTGATCCGGAATATCAGGGACAAGGAATTGGTAAAGAATTGGTTAAGAGATGTATCCGGCATTATCCTTATACAGAATGGTTAGTACAAACCACTGGAAACATAGCCGGGTATTATGAAAAAATGGGATTTAAAAGATATAAGGATGTGGTTTTAAGTATACCTTCAAAATGGCAATGAGTGAGGATAATGGATAGGTAAGAAATTGCCAACTGATTTATATATAGTTAGGAGAGAGTGATTAGTGCATGGGCTTAACAAATAACATGAAGATTTCAATAACAGATAGTAATTATAATAAACGTGATATTAAAAAGATTTGGTTATTATTTGCTGTTTTCTTCTTATTCTTTATAATAAACTTTACAATTAAGACAAACTTAGGTTATACACAAATGATGTGGAGGATATTTAGTGTATTTGTATTAATCCTATCTATCTTTACTCTGGTGAAAATTGGCTTGCCAGGGAAAAAGCAAGTTATAATTTCTTTTGTATTTGGGATCCTTATGTTTCTGGCATATCAAGGGGTATCCTTTTCGTCAGTTGAGACATTTCTGGTTACCTTTTTCTGCTCAGTGGCCAGTTTTAGTATATTTGAGAAGTATAATCAACAATCCTTGAAATTTTTAAGATCCACAAACTTAAGATCAATTTCAGGTAGTATCATTATCGGTCTTCTTTCCGGTTTGATATTGGGTGTAATTAATTTATTCCTGGCACAGGAAACTCTAGTTTTTAAATTTAATTTTTCTGCCTTCTTAATTGCATTGAGCCCAGCTATATATGAAGAAATTGCTTTAAGGGCTTTTGTTTATGCTTTCTGTTTATATTTACTAAATGGTGAAATAAATACAAAGAGTGAAGGATTTGCTTGCTATTGGATGATGATTGTCCCTCATGCCATGATTCATACACCAGATCAGTTTGTACATTACGACCTGGTTTCTGGATTATTCAGCATAATTTTGTTGTCACTATTATTTGGCCTTCCATTTGCTCTGTTACAGAAAAAGCGTGATATAAGTTCTGCAATGATAGCTCACGGTGTAGTCATGGTTATTAGATTTTTATTCTTAGGCTTACCATATTGATAAGAAAGAGGATAAACAGAGAAGGTAAAGGGGTTTATTGGAAGGGGTTAATATAATGAAATATCCTGTACCAGTTGTAGGAGCTGTTATTATAAATCCAGATAATAAAATTCTTTTATGCAAGTCTCATAAATGGAATGATGAATATGTGATTCCAGGAGGTCACATAGAGTTAGGAGAAAAAATGGAAGAAGCTTTAGAAAGAGAAATATTAGAGGAAGATGGACTTTAGATGCGTTAATTTGGCTTTCTGCATATGGCAGATTATAATGATGGAGGAAAGACGGCAAATGTAACTCATGCCTATATGAGACTATAAAAAAATTGGAGGGATTTGTATGATAGGTGCACTTATATCAGCCATATTACAACTTACTTTAGCTCTAGTTTTAGCTTTGATTTTTTACTTTATTTCGCGAAGAAAAGAGGGTGGTTTTTTTAACTGGCTTGGACTATATTTACCTAAAGATAAAAAATGGATTAAAAGTACTATTATTGTTTTTTTAGTATCACTGCTTGTAATGAGTGGGCCACAATTATTGTTTGAAAGAACAGGACATTTAACTCCTGAGATTCTTTATGATGAAAATATAAGAGGAAAAGGCTTAGGAATTAGTACTTTAATATTAATACTTTTAAAAGCAGTGATTCAAACATCATTATCGGAAGAGATATTATTCAGGGGCCTTATTGGAAAGAGACTTGCCAATAAGTTTGGATATTTAACAGGAAACATTATACAGGCTATATTATTTGGATTGCCTCATGGGTTGCCATTTATAATAATTTATAAATATTATTTAGTGGGAATAACTTTTATTATAACTTCTGGAATAGTAGGTTATTTACTATTCTGGTTGAATGAAAAGAATGCAGATGGTAGTTTAATTCCAGGTACATTGATTCATATCATATCAAATACTTCTGCACTTATATCAAGTGCAATTAGTTAAATAGATGAGATTTATAGTAGAGGAATAGGTACAGAACTTATAAAAAAACCATCTGGATATACATAGGTAAAGGGGAAAAAATATGCTACATGAAATGAGATTATTTGAAGAACCTTTTGAGTTAATTAAAGCTGGTAAAAAAATAATAGAAATCAGGTTAAATGACGAGAAAAGGCAGAAAGTAAGCATTGGTGATGAGATAGTTTTTTATAAATTGCCAGATTGTAAGGAATCCATAAAAGTTAAGGTTTTAGGATTATTACATTACTGCAGTTTTGAATTGTTGTATAAAGACATTCCCTTTTCTTATTTTGGCCGGGAAGAATATACAATGGAAGAGATGTTAGAAGGGACTTATAAAATATACACCAAAGAACAGGAAAGGAAATATGGTGTTTTGGGAATAAGAATTGAGCTTGTGGAACTTTAAAGAACATTGTTGTTTCAATAAGATATGAATAAATAGGAGTCAACTCATAACAATTAGGAGAGTGTGCATTAGTGGAGTATATCTTGAAAGTGATTGGTCCATTTAAAATTTGTGGAGAAAATAATTTATTCCAGTCACCTCATGCTGATCTATATGGTATCTATATAAAGACTATAAAAGTTAAAGATAAATTTATAATTAGTTATATAGGTGAGACAGGACAATCATTTAAAAAAAGAATAAAAGAACATTTAATACAGACAATGGGTGGTAACTACAGAGTTCCTGATCCTGATGATTTAAATGCCGGTAAGTTAAATATATTGTGGAATGGATTATGGAGAAAAGGCCATCGAGATAGGATTAATGAGTTTATCGATAATTATGAGCTGCTTGCTCCTAAAATTAAAGAATATATTATGATGTTAAACATTTTTCTAATTCCTATGGATCTTGACACTAGAAAAAGAAGGCTTATTGAAGGCTATTTAGCAAAATATGTTCGCAGCCAACCTAATAAAATCAGTTGGTTATTGGCTGATGATATTCGTTATATAACCCAAAAAAAGAAAGATGAACAGTCTTTTACATTTAAATTTATAAGTTCTGAAAAAATTTTAGGATTACCGGAAAAAATTGAAGTTAATTAATTATTTATTTATTTATTTGGGTTGTTTTTTTGTACTCGAAAAAACACCCCCCAGGACATAAACTATTAAAACCAACAATATTGTGGATAATGTTGGTGGGTTATTGTTATATATTAGAAGGAATTTATAATTTCATCAAGAATATGATAAAAAAGGTAAAGATTACGTTTCAGGCATATAATATTAGATTTGGTAATAAACATCAATAATATGTAGCTGAGTAGATATAGAAAGGGGAAAGACTTGATGTTAATAAAACATGAGTATCCAATTTTAGAAAGAGATACAGAAAAAACAGCAGTTATCATGCCTGATAGAAAGAATTTATATAAGTTTCCATTAAAATGTGTATTTGCTTTTTTAGGTAGTACCATAGGTCAATACGCCGAAGCCAATAATGCAGAAAAAATCGGTGAGTCCTGCAAGAGAAATCCATTTAAATCAAGAAGCAATAAGAGCTATAAAGAAAGCTGCTGAAATTTTTGGTATAGAGTATGAAGAGTGTAAAACCTGGACAACAGATGGATTTTATCGGAAAACTAAAGAAATGGTAATGTATAGAAAGGAAGAGGGTTGTAAAGTAGTAGAAATGGAATGTTCAGCACTAACAGCCAGTGCTAGTTTCAGGGATGCAATATTCGGGTAAATATTGTTTGCAGGAGATACACTGGCAAATCCTGTCAAACATGATGATCGTTCCTGGGGGATAGCTTCCCGTGAAATTGTCTTTGAACTTTCCCTGGAAGCAGTATACCAGGTCGGTAAGTAGTACATAGTGGGAGGGCCTATCACACATTAACGGAGGAAGTTTAATAAATAAGTACTCGATGAAAGGGGGTAAATATATGATTTTAGAAGAATTAAGGAAAATTGAAAAATTACATTTAGAGTTAAAAGATTTACACCCTTCATTAAGTAAATTATATCCTGTAGCCATTACTGAACCAATAGAAAATAATTTACATATATATGATCTTGCTCCTTCAGGTAATTATGAATATATTACTGAAGAAATAGCGGATTTTCCATTACCGGATAAAATACGGGCAGCTTTTCCACTTGAATTTTATGAATACAAAAAAAGTTGTTGTGTTGTATCTGAAGATATATTTGTAGAAGAAGATAGTTTTGTTACTTTTTTTCATGAATTTGTCCATTGTTATCAATTTGAGACATGTGAACAGAAAATAAGAAGTTCATTATATATTATTAAAGAATATGATAGCCCAATGTGGGAGATAAATCACCCTTTTCCTTATGAAGAAGATTTTTTTGTAAATGCTTTTGGCCAGATAGAGAATGCAGTTAAAATAAACGATCCTACAAAAATAGTTGGGTTTTCCAGAGTTTAAAATCCAGGTTAAAGCAGATTGATTATGAATATTTGATCTGGCAAATGTGGAAAGAGGGATTTGCAAGGTTTGTAGAAAATTGTATTCGTGAAAAATATCAATTAAGTAAAAACACATATGGGAGCCAATTACCTTATAATAGAATTTCGTTATATTACTTAGGAGATTTGTTAATTTCACACTTAAATAAAAGGAGTAAAAGAGTTGTAGAAGATATAGAAGAGTTATATAAAGTATTATATGAATTTAAATATGTAGGCACTATTTAGGAAGTGTTATTAATACCTTCAGACCATATAAAAAGCTTGATGAAAGTTGGGTTTACCCGGAGATGATTCAGTGGGAAAGGATAGGAATTACAAATGTGAGGTGTTATAAAAAGTGAGGACACTCTGGGGAGGGGGGTGAAAAATTCTTTTTGAGAGTCTGATTGATCTGGATAAGCCTGTTTTGAAAT
>CAZJCV010000062.1:0-8910 GCA_964544535.1 uncultured Lachnospiraceae bacterium
AAGAAATTTTTTTCATTCTTCGGAAGAAGTTGCAGATGGTTATACAATTACAGTTTTAGATTCAGAACTGTTAACTTTGGAAGAATATACTGAGAAATATAATTTTGATCCATCCTATATAAACGAAGAAGGTGAATCAAGTTTTCCTGTTACTCATATTTATGAAGTTAAAATAAGGATTAAAAATGTTTATAATGATTATGCTGGAGAGCAGGGTATAGATTTCTTTCAATATGCTTTGTTAGGAATTAACTACAAATTAGGCTTGGAGTCGAATGCATACGCTATGAGTAATCCATCAATGGAAGGTTCTTTATGTGTATCAGTTGAAAAAGGTGATGAATTTGATTTTGTCTTACCTTTTGAAATTAGAAATCATGGTGGCTTATTAAAACATATAGAAAATAGTAATACACCCTTTTTGCAAGTTTCTCAGTATCCTGTTTCTAATTTAATGAAAATAGATTGAATATAACGGTTCTTTGTCAATTATGAAGTGCACCCCAAATGTTAGACACAAAATAACATTGGAGGTGCATTTTAATATCTACATATATTGAGGAGTTTTTTGGCACACTTAGTAAACCTGCCATTATTTACTTTTCAAAACTTCCTGTTATCCACATGTATGTAAAATTACCTAACTAAAAAGGAAGTACAAGAGATTGAAGAAGCCCTAGAGTAAAACAATGCTATCATATTCTTGCAATACAAAAAAAAAGGTACTAAAATAGTATAGTCGGTCATTAGAAAAATTTAAGTTACTATTAATTTTTATAGTTTAATTAATTATATATTTAACCGTGTACAAAGGAGGCCTTTATGCCCAACATACAAGATATTATCATCATTGGTGCTGGTGTTTCTGGCACTTATATCGCAAGAGAGTTATCGCGTTACAATCTTAAAATTCTCTTGCTAGATAAAGAAAATGACATTGCAAATGGAACCACCGCTGCTAACAGCGCAATTATTCACGCAGGATATAGCACAGAATCCGGGACAAATATGGCTAAGTTTAATGCTCCAGGTAATCAAATGTATGATCAGGTTTGTGAGGAATTAGATGTTAGCTTTAAGCGCTGTGGCTCCTTAGTTCTTGCCTTTAATGATGAAGAAAGAAAGACTCTTGAAGACTTATGTGAAAAAGCTATTGAAAACAAGGTTCCTGAAGTTCGTATTATAGAAAAAGAGGAGTTGTTTGCTATGGAACCCAATATCAGCCGAGATGCTAAGTGGGCCCTATATGCTCCTAGTGCTGCTATCATTAATCCATGGGAACTCTCAATAGCTTTAGCAGAAAATGCAATAGACAATGGAGTAGAGTTAAAACTAGAAACTGAAGTTAAGGATATAGAAAAAGAAAACAATATTTATAAAGTTATTACTAGTAGGGGTGACTTTAAGACAAGGCTTATAATTAATTGTGCAGGAGTATTTGCAGATAAAATCCACAATATGGTAGCCAGACCCACCTATAGTATCAGGCCAAGAAAGGGAAATTATTATGTTTTGGATAATTCCGTTAAAGAACTAGTAAACCACATAATATTTCAAACCCCTAGTGAGTCAGGAAAGGGTGTACTAATAGTCCCAACAGTAGATGGCAACTTCCTAATAGGTCCTGATTCAAACTATATAGATGATAAAGATGATGTATCTACCCAAGCAGACAGGCTAAGTTTTGTTAAAGAATCTGCCCTACGTGCTTGTCCAGTGATACCTTTCAATAAATCAATTCGTACATTTGCCGGGCTTAGAGCATCTAGTAATAAAGGAGATTTTGTTATTGGTCAGGCAGAGGATTCAAAAGGATTTATAGATGTAGGTGGCTTCGAATCACCTGGCCTTTCTTCTATTCCAGCAGTTGCTAAATATGTTGTAGGCCTAGTTGATGAAATTTCAGAGGGCCTAGAAAAAAAACAGGACTTCAACCCTATAAGAAGAAAGGTGGTCCGCTTTAACAAACTATCACCACAAGAACAAGCAGAAATAATCAAGAAAAACCCTGCCTATGGGAATATTATATGTCGGTGCGAAACTGTAACAGAAGCTGAAATAGTAGACTGCATCCATAGAAGTGCTGGGGCACGCACTGTCAAAGGGGTTAAGAATAGAGTTAGGCCTGGTACTGGTAGATGCCAAGGGGGCTTTTGTGGCCCTGGGGTAGTCGAGATATTAGCAAGAGAACTTAAGTGTGACTGGTCAGATATTCCCTATGATAGTTCTAATTCCTATATTTTAACAGGCAAAACCAAAGAGTAAGGAGATAGATATGTTAAACTATGATATTGTAATTATCGGCGGTGGACCAGCAGGTTTGGCAGCGGCTATAGAAGCTAAGAATGAAGGCGCGGATAGTATTCTAATAATAGAAAGAGACAAAGAATTAGGTGGTATATTACAACAATGTATTCATAATGGTTTTGGCCTTCATTTCTTCAAGGAAGAATTAACTGGACCTGAATATGCAGAACGTTTTATTCAAGAACTGAAATCTTTAAAAATAGAATACAAGTTAAATACTATGGTCCTATCTTTATCAGAAGATAAGACTATACACGCAATTAGACAAAGTGAAGGTTACCTATTAATTCAGGCCAAAGCAGTTATACTTGCTATGGGTTGTAGAGAGCGTACAGCTGGTGCTATTGGAACTTATGGAACTAGGCCGTCCGGCATATTTACAGCAGGAACTGCTCAAAGATATATTAATATTGAAGGCTATATGGTAGGGAAAAAAGTTGTAATTCTTGGCTCAGGTGATATTGGTCTTATTATGGCAAGGAGATTGACCCTAGAAGGGGCAGAAGTTCTTGCTGTCACTGAGATAATGCCTTATTCTGGAGGTCTAAATAGAAACATTGTACAGTGTCTGAATGATTTTGAAATTCCCTTGTATTTAAGCCACACCATCACAAATATTAAAGGAAATGATAGGGTGGAGGGAGTTACTATCTCCGCAGTAGATGAAGATATGAGGCCAATTCCCGGAACAGAATTTGATCTTGAATGTGATACTGTTCTCTATTCCGTCGGTTTAATTCCTGAAAATGAATTATCTGAAAATGCGGGAGTTCAAATTGACCCTAAAACTAAGGGACCTTACGTTACAGAAAGCATGGAAACATCCACGGATGGGATATTTGCTTGTGGAAACGTAGTTCATGTTCATGACCTTGTAGATTTTGTTTCCGATGAAAGTAAAAGGGCTGGAAAAAATGCAGCCAAGTATATAAAAGGGGATTTATCTCACAAAGGGCAAACAATTAAAACTGTCCCTAAGACTGGAGTAAACTATATAGTTCCCCATGAGATTAGAATAGATAATCTAAAAGACAAGCTTGATATATTCTTACGAGTTTCAAATGTTTATAAAGATGCTAAAATAGTTATTAAAGCAGATGGTGAAACAATAAAAGAATACAAAAAGAGATATTTAGCTCCAGGTAAAATGGAACATTTACTCTTGGATAGAAGCTTGTTAATGGATAAACATTTCGATAGCCTAATGATAGAAGTGGAGGAAGCATACTAATGGAAAAGACGAATTTGATATGTATTACATGTCCAATAGGATGTCACTTAGAGGTAACTAAAACTAGTGAATCTGGCTGGCTAGTTGAAGGAAATGAGTGTAAGAGGGGTCAAATATATGCAAAGAAAGAACTTACTGCCCCTACTAGGCTACTGACTTCTACCGTTAAAGTAGAAGGTGGTGCTCATAGACTTCTACCTGTTAAAACTAAGGAACCAATCCCTAAGGAAAAGATATTAGAAGCTATGGAAATAATAAACAAAACAACTGTGAAGGCTCCTATTATGACAGGAGATGTTGTAATTAAAAATATACTTGATGTAGGTATAGATGTTGTGGCGACGAAAAGTATGTTAATGTGACTAGCCTAAAATAGCAAATTTAGATATAATGATTTTATTAATTATATTTATAAATATGATTACAAGTCTTATTAATAATTTAAGTTTATATAAGGATATTAATAGGCAATTATTTAAACAATTACTATTGCTAGTGTTATTAAATTGTCCTGATTGATTCGCTGGAGTATCTATACCAGCAAAAGCAATTAATGCGCTTGCGTTATGAAATCGACGCACGTCACCAACTTCAGCTATAAACCTTGCTGCTGAGTTTTCACCAATTCCTTTCATTAAGATTAACATTTTGATCGATGGAGCTTGAGAGGATAAAGTAGGGATTTTATTGATAGCTAATGTATATATTTTTTCAGCTTTTGATTGGCTAGCTTATACCAGTAATAAATTCCATAATTTGCAATTGTCATTGAATCCTTATTATCTGTTTTACCTGGCCTAATGTTTGTATTAGAATATTTATTTATTACCAAAGGATTAATAACTGAAACAAATTAATTTTGATTTAAAAGTTGCTTTAAAATAGGTAAATGATAAATACCTGTTGACTCCATGATTATTTTATTTTCTTTGTTTAAGGAATTAATAAATACAACAAGTTCATTAATTGAATTTTTCGTGTGCTCGATAATAAATGGTTTTTGATAATTTCTCCATATGGAGCGATAATACATACTGTGCTTTTGCCTTTTTATACATCAATACTCACACTAATCATGTGTTCCCTTCCTTTCTCATCTAATCTTATTACTATTCATCTTTATTCGCTACACGAAAGACAATTAATGTTTTCAACCTGCTTAATCGAATATTTATAATAAGTAGATGGTTGACACTTTGATAATCAGATGTAAAAATCCACTGTTGGGGTACATTCATGAAAATCTCAATTACAGGAGCCGTCTGTTCAATGCAGTCCTATTAGCCAGCAGAATGAAGAATTATGGACTCTAGTTGACAAATATAAAGAAAATGGTAAGTTAACCATGTTTATCTTCAAGAATGAGTAGTTAAAGGCCTTTACATAAACAATTATTTGTAATATTATTATATGTAATTAAGTGGAACTAAAGGCGATTATATCTAAATAACTACTAAAGTGAATGAAATTAAGAACTTTACTAAGTAAAACAAGAACCTATTACTATGGTATTTAAGATAATTATAGTAGGGGGATGGGAGATTACAAGAAAGATGAAGGAAAAACTTACTCAAATATTAGAAGGTGTAAAAAACTATGTCAAAGAAAACGAAATAATGGTAATGAGAGTTTCAACTGCATTGGTGGTTGTTGCATTAATAGGATTTTCGTTTCTAATTAGTAAACTAATCTTAGCTGATAAGTCAAGGAGTGAACAAGAAGTCTATGCTGCTATTGAATCAACTACTGAAGAAACAGAGGAAGAAACCGAAGAAGAAACTGAGACGGAAGAAGAGACTGAAGAAGAGACGGAAGAAGAGACTGAAGAGGAAACAGAGGAAGAAACAGAAGAAGTAAAAGTTGAACCTATAGTCGTTAAGAAAGCTCCAGTTGTACATAAAGAAGACCCGCAAAAACCTAAAGCATCTGGTGATACAGTAAGTATAAGTGATCTTAAAGAACCGGAACAGCCAGAAACTTCAACACCAGAAGACAAACCTATTAGGTATGGTATAGATGTTTCAAAGTGGCAAGGAAAAATTGACTGGAAAAAGGTAAAAGAATCAGGTGTAGAGTTTGCGATAATAAGAGTTGGTTATAGAACACTCGGAGGTGGGCAGGTTTATGAAGACCCTCGTGCCAAGTATAATTTACAACAAGCAACAGCAAATGGGATACCGGTAGGTGTTTACTTTTTTTCAACAGCTATAAATAAAGAAGAAGTTCTTCAAGAAGCCCAGTGGGTTACAAATTATATTACCCCTTACAAGATTACATATCCAGTAGTATATGACTGTGAAGGATATCACGCTAAAAGTAACAGGCATTCACATTTGAATAAGGAAGAACGTACAGACTTAGCAGTCCTATTCTTAGATCGCGTTAAAAGCAAAGGATATGCACCGATGTTCTACAACTCAAAGGCTCATATGCAAGGTAATGCTGACTGGAATATGACTAAGTTAAATAGTAAAGGGTATAGAATATGGGTCGCACAATATCCAGGAAGTTACACTTCTGGCTCTAAAACTAGTTATACTGGAGTGTACCATATGTGGCAATACACAAGCAAAGGTAGGATACCAGGAATTAGTGGTAATGTAGATATGAATGAAGCATACTTTGGATATAGTGCACCAGCAAATAATATGCCTACACCAGAAGAAACGAATAACCTTATTGATTCAATCAAGTTTGAAGAGGTCAATGATCTAGTAACAGCATCGAGTGCAACTAATGTACGAAATCTTCCTACAACTGTTGGTTCAGAAGTCGTAGGAGTTTTAAGAAAGAGCAATGGTGATACTGTAAAACGAATTGCTATTGGCGATAATGGCTGGTCCAAGATAATGTATAATAATCAAGTTGCCTATGCAAATACTAAGTATTTAGTAGTAGTTTCTGAAGAAGAAACAGAGACAGAAATAGAGTCAGAGACAGAGCCACCAACAGAACCATCACCAGAGCCGTCACCAGAGCCGTCACCAGAGCCATCACCAGAACCAACACCAACACCAACACCAGAAGAAACAACAGAGCAAAAACAATTTAAAAAGGTTGATGAAACAGTAACTGCAACAAAGGATACTAATTTACTAAAAGAGCCGTTGGATGAAAATGATGAAGTTGTTGCAACTTTAACAAAAGGTGCCACCATTAAAAGAATTGGAATAAGTAGTGATGGATGGTCAAAATTAGAATATGATGGTAAAACAGTTTATGCAAAATCGGATTCTTTAACGACAGAATAAGCAGATAAAACTATTTAACTTACTGATGGAACTAAAATTATAGTGGGTCCAGATGGAAATGTAAAACTTGCAAATAGAAAAGAACTTACAATACAGTAGCATATGGTTCTACAGGAAATATAGTTTATTTAAAAGATAATATGCTAAATGCAAATCAAACTAAAACAGGCTTAAATTAGTAGTGAGGAAATCATAATGTTGGTTTCTTCGCTACTTTTTTAAAGTTACTTCACAAAAAAACTTGAAAAATATAACAATATTATGTATAGTTACAATTAGAGTAAAAATGTTCCTTAAGTTTTTTTATAAACATAAATATATTACATACGAAAGAAGGTACATTCATGAAAATCTCAGTAGCAGGAGCTGGTTACGTAGGTCTATCCAATGCAGTCCTACTAGCCCAGCACAATGAAGTAACGGTAGTGGACATAATCGATGAAAAAGTCGACATGATCAACAGCAAGAAGTCACCCATAGTCGATGCAGAACTTGAGGATTACTTAGCAAACAATAATTTAAATTTAACAGCTACAACAGACAATCTACTTGCTTATAAAGAAGCAGACTATGTAATCATTGCAACCCCAACTAACTATGATCCGGATGAGAACCATTTTGATACTAGTTCAGTTGAGGCAGTAATAAAAAATGTCCTATCGATAAACTCAGACGTAGTCATGATTATTAAATCCACTGTACCTGTAGGTTACACAAAAGAGATTAAAGAAAAGTTTAGTACAGATAATATTATTTTTTCACCAGAATTTCTAAGAGAAGGCAAGGCCTTGTATGACAATCTTCATCCTTCTAGAATAATAGTAGGTGAGCAATCCAAACGAGCTAAGACATTTGCAAATCTATTAGCAAAAGGTGCCATTAAAGAAGATGTTCCAATATTATATACTAATTCGACAGAAGCAGAAGCCATAAAGTTATTTGCTAATACATATTTAGCACTTCGTGTTTCTTATTTCAATGAACTTGATACTTATGCTGAAGTTCGTGGATTAGATACACAGCAAATTATTGAAGGAGTATGCCTAGATCCTCGTATTGGAAATCATTATAACAATCCATCCTTTGGGTACGGTGGATATTGTTTACCAAAAGACACAAAACAATTACTTGCTAATTTCGAAGATATACCACAAAATATTATGTCAGCAGTTGTTAATGCAAACAGGACAAGGAAAGATCACGTTGCCGATATGATTATCAAAAAAAATCCTAAGGTGGTAGGGATATATAGGCTAACAATGAAGACGGGCTCTGATAACTTTAGGCAATCTTCAATTCAAGGCATTATGAAACGAATAAAAGGCAAGGGAATTGAAGTAGTTGTTTACGAACCAGCTCTAAAAGAAGAAAGATTCTACAATTCAAGAGTAATAAAAGATTTAGATGAATTCAAAGAAATATCTGATGTGATTGTAGCTAATAGACTAGATGATAATATTAAAGAGATAAAAGATAAAGTATATACTAGAGACTTATATAGTAGGGATTAAGAAAAAAGAATATAACCTTGAAAAAGAATAGTCACAAAAAGATGACATCAAGCACTTGACTATAAAAACGTTTCAAATACAATTATATATGAGCCTACAAATGTCCACAAGTAAAACAGAAAGATGTTGAATTTTTTGGTAAATTAATATTTATACTTTAGTTGAAGAATCTTAAGAAATTTGTTATAATTTGTTGAGTAATGATTTAACAAAGGGTGAAAGGATTAAAAAGTAAGAAAAGTATAAATTTTGTATGCATATTTATAAACAACAATCTTTATTTATACGACAAAAGATAAGTTACCTGTCTGTATAGTCAAACAAGTAGATTAAATTTTGAAATCAGACAAGCTATTTAAATTAAGGGGGATTTAAGTGGAAGGTAAGGACAAAGGAACAAAGGCAAAGAGTATTTATGAAAGATATTTTAAAAGGATTCTTGATTTAACATTAGCCATTTTGCTATTGATAATATTACTTCCTTTTATGATACTATTACATATCATAATTAAATTGGAAGACATACGGACTCCAGCAATATTTAAACAAACACGGTGTGGAAGGAACAATAAGCCATTTAACGTGTATAAATTCAGAAGTATGAAGGCAT
>CAZJCV010000063.1:0-8874 GCA_964544535.1 uncultured Lachnospiraceae bacterium
CCAACACCAACACCAAGCACTTTACAGGTAAATATAGGGACAGTAGAAGGAGAGATAAAAGAAGAAATAACAATTCCTGTATCCTTTGAAGGTGCTTCAAAAAGTGGTGTACACAGCTGTGATTTTATATTGTCCTTTGACCCTGATGTTTTAGAAGTACAAGAGGTTATTGCAGGAAATATAATTGAACATTCTGCTGCAAGTTTTGGTTCAACTATTAATAGCGAAGAGGGGACTATAAGGTTTGTATTTTCAGATGATACAGAGTCAGGAACTATAAAGATAGATGGAGAATTTGCAAATATAAAGGCATTAATAAATGAGACTGAAAATATTGGATTTAGTCCAATAGAGTTAGTTAAAGAAGAGTTTGTAGATGCCAACTTAAATATAATGATTGTTACGTTTAATAATGGTGGTGTAAATGTAAAAGCTCCGGAACCAACACCGGAACCAACGCCACCAACGCCACCGGTGTTAACACCGACACCAACTATTGATATTGATTATGAGAAGCCTGTTGTAATTTTGGAAATGAGTTCAACAGTTGTAGACAAAGGCAGTGAGGTAACAATACGTGTTACAGCCACAGACAATGTGAAAGTAGAGTCTGTAAGCGCACAATATGACGGAGTGCCTGTTGATTTAGATGAAAATGGAATAGGGATTATTAAGGCAGATAAGACAGGCATGTTTGAAGTTAATGCCATTGCCATTGATACCCAGGGCAATGAGGGATATGCAAAAAAAGATTTGTTTGTAAAGGGAAAGGCTGACAATATAGCTCCGGAGGTAGCTATTGAAAGTCCGGTTGAGGACTCAAAGATAACATCTCAAATGGATGTTATTGGTACCGCATATGATGAGAACCTTGTAAAATATGTTTTGGAATATTCGGAAAAAGGAAAAGGCCAGTATATTAAATTTGCTGAGGGAGATACTCCGGTCAAAAACGGAGTGCTGGGCAGACTGGATGCCACTGTGATGCGGAACGGCCAATATGACATAAAGCTTTCTGCATATGATGAAGGAGGAATTGTATCAACCTGTACCGTTTCATATATGATTGAAGGAGAGCAGAAGGTTGGAAATTTTTCCTTGACCTTTGATGACCTTACTATTCCTATGGCGGGATTACCCATAACTATTTTACGTACCTATGACAGTCGCAATAAGGAAAAAGGCGACTTTGGAATAGGTTGGACAATGGCTTTAAGAGATATTAAAATTGAAGAAAATTGTGTCCCGGGCGAATACTGGATGCATGAATCAAGTGGTGGAATACTAAACCGTAGGTATGATTTGTATGAAAAAAAGGAACATACAATAAGTATTACATACCCTGACAGAAGAGTTGAAAAATTTGGTATCGAGGTATCTCCATCCTTTCAACAATATGCACCTATACAGGGCACTACCGTAAGTTTTGTGGCAAAGGAAGGAACAAATTCAAAATTAGAAGCACTTGATATGTCAAATGACTGCTTAGTAATTAACAATGTTAATGGTTATGGCTTGTATACTTTTGATGTTGAATTGTATAACCCTGATCATTACAGACTTACAACCCAGGACGGAACTGTTTACATAATAAATCAAAGCAGCGGGGTGGAAAGTATTACAGACCCGAACGGCAATACTGTTACGTTTACAAAGGACGGTATTATACATTCTGCCGGTAAAAATATAACCTTTAAAAGGGATGACCAGGGGAGAATAACAGAGATAACAGATCCCAAGGGCAACAGCATAAAATATGAATATGACCACTATGGAGATCTTGTTAAAGTGACGGATCAGGAGGGTAATTCCACAAGATTTACATATAATTCGAGCCATGACTTAATAGATATAATTGACCCGAGGGGCGTGAAGGTTGCCCGCAACGAATACGATGATAACGGAAGAATAATTGCTCATATTGATGCAGAAGGCAACAGGATTGAGTACGATCGTGACTTAGAAGGAAAGCAGGAAATAATAAGAGACAGGATGGGTAATATAACTGTTATATCATATGATGATAACGGTAATGTTCTTTCCAAGACGGACCCTATGGGAAATACAACGACGTATTCCTATGACGAAAAAGGGAATATGCTTACAAAAACCAATCCTCTTGGAAATACCACAACTTATACCTATGATGAAAAGGGTAATGTGACAAGCATTACAGATCCTTTGGGAAATAAGACGGAATATACTTATAACGCATTTGGACAGGTTGAAATTGAAAAAGACGCATTGGGGCATATAATAACGAAAAAATATGATTCCAGAGGAAATCTGATTGAAACAACCGATAAGAAGGGGAATATCTATAAATATTCATATGATAATAAAGGAAATCTTTTGACTGAGACTGATGCGGAAGGAAACACCATATCCTATAAATATGACAGTTCGGGTAACTTGGTTTCGGAAACCGATTTTAACGGTAATGAAACTACTTATACCTATGATTCCAATGGTAACCAGACTTCGAAAACAGTTACACGAAAAGTTGGAGAAAAAACTGAGGTACTTACGACTACCTATGTCTACGACAATAAAAATAGAATTATGAAGACAATTAACCCGGATTTAAGCGAGATAATTGTTGAGTATGATGAAAACGGGAGACAATCGGCGGTAGTTGCTTCCGGCGGCATAAGAATAGAGTATGAATATGATATATTTGGAAACCTGGTTAAAGCGAAATACTCTGATGGTACAGAAGAAAGCTATACTTATGACAAGGAAGGACGAAAGAAATCAGAAACAAACTGTGACGGATTGACTACGTATTTTGAGTATGATAAAGCCGGCAGGCAGATAAAAGTGATTTATCCGGACGGGACATCAAACCAGACAATTTATTACGCTAGTGGTAAAGTATGGGAAAGGATTGATGAAAGAGGCAATATAACTGAGTATATTTATGATGAGACCGGTAGAAATACTAAAGTTAAAGATGCATTAGGGAATATAACGTATTACGAGTACGATAGATTGGGAAATATGACAAAAATGACCGATGCAAAGGGCAATACCATATCCTATTCATACGATGTAAATGGTATGCTGGAAAAGGTAGTTTATCCTGATGGTACATTCATAGTTTACGATTATGACAAAAATGGAAATAAAAAATCAGAAACCGATCAAGAAGGGAAGACTACAATATTTGATTATGATAAAAATGGGAATTTAATAAAAGTGACTGATGCATTAGGTAATATAACTGAGTATGAATATGACAGTATTGGGAATCTCAATATACAAAAGGATTCAAACGGTCATGCAACTAAATATGAATATAACAGCATGGGAAGAATGACAAAGAGAACACTTCCTATGGGGATGTATGAAACATTTACTTATGACGACTTTGGAAACATATTAACACATACTTCTTTTAATGGTGATACTATCAGGTACGAGTATAAAGACGGAAGACTTTCAAAAAAGATTTATCCTGATGGCAGCGTTGAAGAGTATACTTACTATGCTTCCGGGAAGATAAAAACCATTAAAGATTCCAGAGGAACAACCGCATATGAATATGATGCAAGAGGAAGACTTATAACTCAAGTGAATCCTGATGGATCAAAACTCACATATACATATGATGCAGCGGGGAATAGAACCAGTGTCGGAACACCCTCGGGCACTACGTCATATACATATGATGCATTAAACAGACTTGAGACTGTAACGGCACCTGACGGAGGCATTACTACGTATACATATGATGCAGTAGGCAACCGCGAAAGTGTAACTTATCTCAACGGTGTAAAAACCGTATACCGCTACAATTCGCTTAACAGGCTTACAGGTCTTGTTAATCAGAAGGCAGACGGAACAGTAATTTCTTCATACGAATATACACTTTCAGATTCAGGAAACCGCACAAAAGTTGTGGAAAACACGGGAAGAACTGTAGAGTACGATTATGACGATACCTATAAGCTAATAAGTGAGAAAATAACCAAACCTGACGGCAGCATTATAGAGATAAGCTATACCTATGACCCTGTAGGTAACAGGCTTACAAAGAATGAGAACGGTATACTGACTGAATATACGTACGATGCAAATAACAGGCTGATTACGGAAGGAAACAATATCTATAGTTACGATGCGAATGGCAACACTTTATCCGTGGCTGATGCAACAGGAGCAACAATAACTTACAGCTATGACTATAACAACAGGCTAATATCAATAAATACCGGAACTCAGACCATCTTGTATGAATACGATGTTGATGGCATAAGGACATCAAAGACGGTTAACGGAGAAAAAATCAGCTACATAGTTGATAGAAACTGTGATTATGCCCAAGTTCTTGAGGAACGTAACTCAAAAGGAGAACTGATAGTAAGCTATGTATACGGGGATGACCTGATTAGTCAGAACAGGGCTGGTGTTGTATCTTACTACATTTATGACGGGCAAGGATGCACAAGGGCATTGACAGATTTGTTAGGTGAGGTAACAGATACATATTCCTATGATGCCTTTGGTATTTTGCTTGAAAATACAGGAACAACAGTAAATGATTACTTATATATAGGGGAACAGTATGACCCTAATGCAGGATTCTATTATCTGAGGGCAAGATACATGAATCCGAATGTGGGAAGGTTTACAACAATGGATGTGTATGAGGGAAGTGTTTTCGAACCTAAATCGCTCCATAAGTATTTATACTGTAACAGCGACGGTGTTAATAATATCGATTTATCCGGATATACGACGATGAGTTTAAATTCTCAAATGGCAGCATTAACGATAATGGGCGTGCTTTCAGTATTGTCTATGAGTTTTATAGCGATGCCTAACGTTATTCATTGGCCGGCTTCGGTAAGTTTACCCTGGATTTCAAGGGTGGAAATACGAGATGAATCAGAGGAAATTCCAACATCGATTGATTTTGCTCAAACAAGGAGAGACAAAAAATATATGACATATTATAGAGGATTAAGTAGCCTTGATTATAGCGAGTGTCTGGCTAAAAAACCTATACTTAGTAAAGCAGCCAGAAATATGGAATCACTTATAGCACAGTGTTTTTTGAATATTTTACTTAGGCAAAGGGGTTATGAAAAATTTGCTGAAGATCATTCTCGTGATTCAACTAATTCACCGTTTATTTCGTTGACTACTGATATTGGTACTGCTATTCGATTTTCCAGTGAAACAGGCATAGTTGCAACCATTAGAACAGATAGAAAAGTTTATTTTAATCCTTTCAATGTGTATGGAGAGAATGAATATTTGATTCCTATACTAATTTGGCAAAGCGAAATAGTGAATTTACGCCAAGTGTCGTTTTATATGATCTAGGAAAGAACATTAAAGGATGTTGACTTCGGAAAGGTAGGAAAGAGTATAAGTTTTGAGTCAAAGCCTAGTCTTGCAGATAATTAAACTTAAATTTAAGCACTTTTGAAATATATTTATATGAATCCAGTGGTAAGATGTCAATAGGTAAACTGGAAAAAGATCTTTGAAAAATGCATATTGTTTAAGCTGTTTTGGCACAAAAGAAAATCCTCAAAAAGCCCTGCCATTTTTACTGGAAATGCAGGGTGTGCCAGCCCAACGGACTGCTATTCCGTTGGAGGTATGTATAGCCGATTGTCATGCAGCAGTGCATAGACTAATCGGACTAATTTCCTGGCAGTCAATACGAGTGCTCTTTTATGTGGCGTCTTTGGCGTTTCACGGTATTTGAGGTCATAGAAGCGTTTGAACTCGGGATCGTGCATGCGCACCTTGTTCGCAGCCTCCATGAGGTAGTATCTCAAATAGCGGTTACCCGAAGAAATATGGTGGGTATTATCGACGGTATATTTGCCGGATTGATATTTACTCCAGCATATACCGGCAAACTTGGCCAAAGCAGCCTGATTCTTAAAACGCTTGATGTCGCCAATCTCGGCAATAATGCCTGCAGCATAGACTGGCCTGATACCTTTAACCAAGGTCAGTGTATTAGGAATGACTTTCATGTGTTCCTCGATGGCTTTATCAAACAGTTTCAGTTGGTCTTTCAAAGCTCGAATGGCTACAAGAGAAATGGCCAGGACCTGATTGATAGAGTCGTTAACAGTCTTAGTCAATTGGTATGAGCTGCGGGCAGCCTTTTGAATAAGTTTGGTGACATCCTCCGGAACATTAAACTTACCCTTGCCTTTTTCATTAACAAAAGCGGATAATTCCTCAATTGACATATAAGCTATTTCATCAACAGAGAGGAACTCCTCAACAACGGCGAGGGCAGTAGCTCCGAACTGATCCGAGAAGACCTTTTCCTGTGTAAGGGAAGAGAACTTCAGGAACAGGGAGTTGAGGAAATGTTTTTTTCCCTTGTAAGGTTACGGGCTGCATAATAACGGGCCCGGGTAAGCTTTTTTAAAGCTGTTATCCTATCATCCATGTAAACCTCCTGGTTAATGCGTCCAAAACGCAGGTTTTCGGCAATTATCCAGGCGTCAACATCATCCGTCTTGGGCAGGTCGGGGAAAGCTTTCTTGAAAGCGTTGACCTGCTTAGGATTTAGTACATGGATGCTGGGCTTGAAGGTGCCTATACCGGCGTCTTGTTTCAAGAAATGTACAAGAGGTTCGCCGTAGACAGAGATAGCTTCAAGGCTTATCACAAGGGAATCGAAGCGATTCAAGGTCATGGTGCTTATAATCTTGAAAACAAGAGTTTTAGCACCTGGCTGGTTATTGGAAACAGAAAACTTCGAAAGACTATTACCAGAAGAATCCAAAAATCTAACCTTGTTATCACTGGAACTAACATCGATGCCTACCAGTAATGAATTAGGCATTAGGGTCACCTCTTTACTTTAAAGAATATGAGGTACATTTACCTTAACAAATGCCTGTGGATTCAGACGCATCGACGCCCTCGCAATTAGAATCGAGTTCGCAAGTAACCTATGCACGATACCCGCCTGCCAAAGGGTGCAGGTTACAGGCGGATAAACACCCAGTGGTACGAAGCTAACGCTAGGCCCGGGGAACAGACTATCAAAGCAGCAGCACAAGGCTCCGCAAGGGGTGAGCAAAACTGTCCGCAATGGTCTCTAATACCATTGTTGCACAGGTAAATGAAAAGGTAAATATGCAAATTGTCAAAGTACAAGGCCGATGAAGGCAGGGCGTCCGCTTACTGCTACGCAGTAAGCATATATCTATGTAAGATAGGCTTTGAAGAAGGCTTTTGAGTAAGCCTTCGAAGTAGATATATAAGAGAAATTTCAGTGATTTTGGCTCGATACCGCAAGGGCTTATAACTGGAAAATTACTTATAAAAACATTACAAATACTATTATACGAGGAGTGATACTATGAGTGAAGAGATAGCGAAAAGAGATTCATGGAAAATAGAAGAGATGCCAGATGATGTGGTAAGTATATATTATGATAAAGAATTTACTCTTGAGGAGTTTGATAAAATAAAAAGAGGATTTATTCCAAAGTCGATGGAAGATAAATGGTTTATTTTCTTTGAATCAGATGTTCTTTACTTTCACAGGAGTTGGACAGGACGTTGTATATATTCAGTTCATTTTATAACTGAAAATGACAAGGTTAGAATAAAAAAAATTTATGTAAATAATGATAAAACTCAATATCAAAAAGGTAATGATACATCATATAATTTAAGGGAAATTGATTTCTTGTTTAATAATGTAATATTGAAAAAAAAAGTGAATTCATTTTTTTCTCTAAGTAAAGAGGATATTTCTGCGATGCTTGAGAGTGGTATGTTTGACGATCTGCCGAGAGAATGTATAAAAGAAAGTAATGAAAGCCATAAACGATATAGAGAAGACAAAGATATTTTAAAAATAAAATTTAACAGTGAGCTAGAGGAAATAATCGTACTTTTTGCTTTGAAGAAACCTTGCGAAAATTCCATTAATAAAGAATTGGAAAAGTTTATAAATTTGATTTATGACTGGTTTGAAAACAATACAGCTTCAAAAGAGATTTTACTTAGATATATGCTAATAGGATTATATGAACAGATTAATGGTATGAGGAGACTTAAAGAGCTGCCTTTTGATGATGTGTATAAATTGTGTTGTATAAGTGAAAAAAATACCCGCAAATTTGAGTTATTCGAAAAATACTATGGCAAAAAGCTTGAGAGTTTTGAAGAATATTATAACTTGTTTACTGAGAAAAATATAGATATGATTAACGGTGAAGAGTTGTTTAAGTTTGTTATTTCAGGACAAAAGAGATTTTAGGGAAAAAATAAACTATAGGAATGATTGTATGACCCAATATGCATATGCAAAGAAAAAACAGGTTGTAAGTTTTTGTATGAGGCTTCTTAATAAGAGAAATGTATATATTGAGTATAAAGATATGTATGAATTACATAAGTGATGAGAATTTGGATAAGGTAGAGTAGATCAGATGAAAGTAATTAGAAGAATTCGTGACGCTATATGATATAGATAGATTCTGCTTCGTAATAAAAAATATGAAATGAAAACTAAAATCGGAACAAGAGTTGATTATATGCTTATAAGGGACAAGAAGATTCTATTTGAGATATTTGATTTTGCACTGGATAAAGAAATATTAAGGTTATTTAGATTAATAGACAAGTTTAAAGGTAAAGGCGGAGTAATAAGAACTAATACATGGGCTGGAGAAAGTAAAAAAGGAAAGTTTAATGACTATAAAGAATGGGTAGACAAGCTTGAAGCTGAGAAGTTTAACTTTACAGAGTTCAAATGCACTGCGGGAAGAAAAGCAAAAAAGGAATTCGGAATTAAAAGTGTACAAGGTTATTTAAAATTATGTAAGCGTAAAAGAATTAACGGATATAAATACTAAAAAATTTGCTATACAATTG
>CAZJCV010000064.1:0-8855 GCA_964544535.1 uncultured Lachnospiraceae bacterium
CAAAGTTACTTGGCTCATTATCATTACCCTATTCTCCATTTTAGGTGCTGCAATTAGTCTTATCAAAGCAAAGCATTCAAAACTTAAAGAAGATGAGCTTCCAGAACATACAATCTTTTCTATTATGACCGATGGACTTGAAAATGCTTCTAAAGAATATTCTTATAAAAGAATTAAAGAAATGATTGAACTTCAAAAGAAATGTGGATGGGAATTTATCTTCCAAGCCGCAAACATTGATACAGAATATGAAGCAGAAAGACTAGGTATTGATAAAGACATGGCCATGAGCTTTGATGCGGATAGCGTCGGAGTTGGAATGGTCATGAAATGTTGCTGTGCTAAAATTAGTGATTCAAGAAGAAAGCCAAGAAAAAAGAATCAATAATCAATCTATTTACCCCCTACGAAAACAACTGTTGTGAGTAGTAGGGATTTTTCTTTTGTCTTTTAAACAATTTATAAAATGTGCGAATATTTATATGATAAAATGCTAAATGTAAAGTTCTTCCTGACAAAATTCCAGCGTGGGCTTGGTAGAGTGCATGTCAGGCTATATCTTACAATTTTCTCGAAAGGAGGGGCAGTAGATGAAACTATCGGACAAAATTAGAATCTTGAGAAAAGCACGTGGTTTATCACAAGAACAACTAGGCTATAGTTTATCAAGAGTTAATAAGGATGGTATCTCCCGCCAAACCGTCTCTGATTGGGAAAATGGAAAATTTGAGCCAAAGCTCGAAAACATTAGAGATTTAGCAGAGGTGCTTAATGTCTCGTTTGATACACTTTTAGACGAAAGCGTTGATCTGGAAGATGATAAGGTTCTTTATGCGGTCTTAAATAACGAAAAAGGAAAAAAGAAAGTTGAAATAGATAATTCTTTTTCTTATTCAATATATGCGTTTGAAAGAAGCAAAAAAGATATTGTTAGACTCGTTTTGGCATTAGTCCTGGATGTTCTAGCTGTTTTATCAGTGATCATTATTGTAAATTCAATAGTTAAAAATGATTTTCAGTGGTATACATTTGTTGCTTTTGTAGTTGCTGGTGGATCCTTCGGTGGTGGCATTAGTTTGACTATTATGCTACCAAGAATAATTAAGTCTTTGGTAAAAGGATCTTTTACGGTTCATTTCGGTACATTAACGAATAGTTACTTGCATATTAGTACATACAAAACAGCTTCAAATTCAATTTATATTCCGCTCGAAAAAATAGAGAGAATGGAATTAGGGCCAAAAGCAAATAAATATCACGGTTCAGTTGATATTGTTATCAAAGATAGAAATAAACCATTAATTTTGATTGATATCAAGGAGCCAAAGAAATTAGTTGATGTTTTTAACAGTCTGGATAGCTACGTCGAAAATCCAGATGAAATCAAAATTCTTTAGAGTCACTTGTAAGTGCGGACATGTCGGAAGGCAGTTCTTTATTAGAATTGATTTTCCAATTAATGCTGATTCAGGCAAAGAAGGCGCTGCAATCGCTCGCCAATTACCAAGAGTCAAACACGATCACAAAGATGCAATACTTAATTGCGTCGAGATTGATTATGAAGAGTATCAAATCATACAAAAGATCAATAACAATGATCCTTATTTGAAATGCAAAAATCCGCAGGAACAATCACACATAGCTGGATTTGAAGATCGTTTAGAAGCTGAACCACGCTATTTAACAATTGTTAAAAAAGATAGAAGAAGCGTAGTTGAATTTAAAAATAAAAAGAGATCTATTAAAGAGAAATCTTATAAAAAATATCAGCTAGATTACGAACACTGGTTCTCCTACGAAGAATCATTTGCTTATTAGGAGGTAAGCCATATGTTTGATGTACCTGTTTGGGCTACTGTATTAGGAATCATTAACACGGTTGTTGCTATGATTGCTTGTCCAATCATCGCTAGTTACAAAGGAAGAAGCGTCGTTGGATGGTTTTTTGGAGGCCTTTTCTTAGGATTAATTGGTCTAATTATCGTAAGCTGCTTAAAGCCTGCAGATAGATAAATCTTTACTAGCAACTTAAAAAATAATAAAATAAAAGGTAAGCGATATGAGTCAAATACGAATCAATTCGATTATGAAAAATCCATCTCTTTGTGATGGACCTGGTTATAGAACAGTAGTATTCCTCCAAGGATGTAATTTTCATTGTGAGGGATGCCACAATAAAAGCACCTGGGATATTAATAAAGGAACGCTTATTGAAACTAAGGACTTAGCAAAGCTACTTAGAGATAGCGTTAGCAACAAAAAAGTAACAATCAGTGGAGGGGAACCTTTGCTTCAAAAAGATGCTTTGCTGGAATTATTTGAGGAATTGAAAGATTTTGATTTATGCCTATACACCGGACATGAAATTGAAGAGGTTCCAGAAGAAATCATTAAGTACTTAAAATACATAAAAGTTGGAAGATTTATTCTTAAAGAAAGAACAAGCACAACTCCGTTTGTTGGTTCGAAAAATCAAAAATTTGTGAGGATCCACCATGAAGAAACAAAACAAAAATGATAATGCTGCTAATAGAAAAAGCTATGTTGGACATGTATTCAATATTGGTGAAAAGCATGAAAAGGAAGCTGTATTAAACAGCTTAAATCCCGAGTGGGCTAAGCTACACAGAGATGGTTATATTCATATTCACGATTTAGATGCTTATGGACTAACTTATAATTGTTTAACATTCGACATTCTTAATGCATTTCCCTACAAGAGATTTGACGGCTTAGAAGCCGAAGAAACGATTGTTGGTGTCTTCGATTTTGTTAAAGAGTTGCTCGCCAAGATTGGAAACGAGCAAAGTGGTGGGATGTCATTTGCTAACTTTGATAAGGACTTTGCTCTAATTTTTAAGAATCTTGGTGTTAAAGTACTTGAAAACCACCCACTTTTTAAAGCGTGTATTAGATCGCTCATATTGTGGTGCAATAACATGCATACCAGAATGGGCCAAACGAGTTATTATGTAACTTTCTGTATCGGGCTAGGAACCAATAACGCAGAAAGATTTTTATCATATACGTTACTAGAATGCTTCAGTTGCGCAGGTGACTTGGTTTATAAACCAAATATTGTTTTCAAAGTTCATAAAGGCATTAATAGATTTCCTGAAGATCCGAACTATGACCTCTTCCAAGAAGCTCTTCTATGCACAGCAAGAAAGATGATTCCGACTTACTTATTGTGCGACTGTGATGCTGATAAAAATACAGATCCTGAAAAACTTTCAATCATGGGATGCCGCACAAGAGTCGTTGATGATTTGTTTGGAGAATCAGGAGCTATCGGTAGAAGCAATGTAGATAACATTTCAATTAATCTTCCTCGTTTAGCATTAGAAGTAGATAAAGAAATGCATAATTCTTCATTAGAAGACAAAGTAGCTGCTTTTAAATTAAAGTGGCTTCATGTTGCTAGTTTAACTAAAGATATTCTTTTAGATAGATATGAAAAAACATGCGAGGCCGATATTGAACTTTTTCCAACAATTCGTGAGTATAAGCTAACTCGTGAAGACGTTAATAAAGTTGGCTTACGAGAAAATTTTAAACATGGAACTTTATCTATCGGCTTCATTGGTTTAAGTGAAGCAATGGAAGTTTTAAGCGGTGAAAAGTATTGGGCCAATGATTCCGTCTACGAAATTGCGCTTAAATTTGTTAAGTATATGAGAGATTATACGGATGAATTGAAAACTCAATATCATCTTAATTTCTCTTTGTTAGCTACAAGTGGAGAATACATAAGCGGTAGATTCGAAGAAATTGATAATAAATTATTTAAATCTCCAATTATGGAAAAAGGATACTACACGAATTCGTTTCATGTTGACGTTGATAGCAGATTGCCAGCATTCAGAAAACTCGAATTAGAAGGACCGTTCCATATCTATACAAATGGTGGTTGTATATCTTACGTTGAATTATCAGAAGCGCCAATCGGAAATGCAGAAGGCCTTGATGAATTAATAGAAATAGCAGTTAAATCAGGCGTCCATTATTTAGGTTTTAATTTTCCAAAAGACATTTGCAAAGAATGTGGCGCATCAGGGACTTTTGATATATGCCCAGCGTGTGGCTCGACAGAAATAACAAGAATCAGAAGGGTATCTGGATATCTTGAAATACAAGATTATTTTACTCAAGGTAAAATGCACGAAAGTAAGAATAGGAAAACAAATTAATGATTTACTATATTGCAGACACTCATTTTAGAGATCAAGCCATATTTGATAAATGCAAAAGGCCATTCAAATCACTTGATGAAATGGAAGAAGTGATTATCAAAAAATGGAATGCAAAAGTCAAAGATAAGGACATTGTATATGTGCTTGGTGACATAACCAAAGATGATGATATATCTTCTTTAGAGATTTTCAGTAGACTTAATGGTCATAAGCACCTAATCGTTGGCAATCACGATCATCTTTTTATTGAAGATATAAAAGAATCTAATGTTTTTGAATCAGTTAAGTTCATCGACCTAATAATGGATAACGATAGGAAAGTTTGTATTTGTCATTATCCATTAATGGATTGGATGGAATTTAATAGACAAGGTATTTTGGTCTATGGACACATTCACAACAAAACCCCAAATAATGGTCACCCTTATAAGATGATAAAAGACTATTATAAGGATTTGCCAGCATACAATTGCGGTGTCGATGTCTGTGGATTCGAACCTAGAACATTAGATGAACTCATAAGTTTAAAGGAGGCAAATAAGAATGAACCATATATCAATTGAAGGAATGGATGGCGTTGGCAAATCAACAACATGCAAATTACTTGCCGAAAAACTCAGCTATGAATTTATAGAAAAACCTCTTCACTATCTTTTCGATAAAGATGAGAACTGTTTTGATGAGTATTTAAGAATCAGAGATCAAGTTAATTCAAATCCTAATCGAGATTTCACCTCGTGGTTTTATGGATTGGGCAGCCTTTATATGTATGATGCTTTTAAGAATAAAAACATTGTTACTGATAGACATCTTGCTTCCAACTATGCTTGGAGCGGTTCTGATTATAATGAGGATGTTTATGAACTATTGGTTAAAAAGTTAGGGAAGCCAAAACTTACTGTCATCATTTATTCACCTTCTGAAGTAATTGTTCAAAGGCTAATATCTAGGGATAAAAATGATAAAGATATCGCAAGAGCAAAAGAATCAGAGAAAATCTATAAAAGGATGATTGAGTTTTGTGAAAAATTCCAATTCCCTTACATAGTGATAGATACATCAAAACTCACGCCGGATGAAGTGGTGAGTAGAATTTTAGAAGAATTGAAATAATGGAAAGACTTAGCGATTTAAGATTAAGCAAAAACATGAAATACACAGCTCTTTATTGGGCGATGAGGTTTTTTGAGCATGCACCAGATGTTTTTGAAAAAACATTTGATGACGGAACTCATATTGTAATCAAATCAAATTCACAGGAAGTTTTTATCAATGATAAATTCGCCTTTTTGCTTGATACTCATCAAAGCTTTGTAAAACTGGAATGTATCAACAGGATACTAAGTCTAAATTATTCTATAAAAGATATTTCATCATTAGATGAAAAGCTAGAGTTTTCTTTCCGTGGATTTTTAATTAAATTTATTGTTTGGGATGATCGCTTTGAGACAAATGAAGTTGATGGTGTAGCAATTTATAAATCAAGGCTAGTTAGTGGAGTGCTTGAGTATAAAACAAAGATTCATAGTGATAGTGAATGGTATGACTATGGATTATTTGAAGAGAATACTACTCCTTTAAGAAAAGCTGTTAAAGGAAATTATTCCAATCCTGATTTCGACATCGAGGAGAATAGAGTAATGCATTATCTTGGACATGACAGAGTTGTTGTTGTTCCTGAAGGCATTGAAGAACTTGAATCATCTTCTTTTTGGGATAATCAATCCATTGAAGAAGTTATTCTTCCAAAGACTTTAACGAATATGGGCGGAGATACATTTTATAATTGTAAAAACCTCAGAAAGATAAATATTCCAGAAAAATGTAATTTAATGGGCAATAATCCTTTTGCTGGCTGTCCGCTAGTGGAAGTGAGGAACGAATCGCCATACTTTATCTATGAGAACGGAGCTCTATATACAAAAGATAAACAAACAATGATTTATTGCTCCATTAAGGGAGAAGATACGATCTTTGTTGTCCCCGATACCGTAAAAGTTATTTGCAAACATACTTTCTTTCTTTGTGATCGCTTTGAAAAAATAATACTTCCAAAATCGTTGGAAAAAATGGAAAACAATCCATTCTCTGGGTGCTCAAAACTTGAATTGGTAAATTATTCAAAAGCCTATTATATTCAGGATGACGTTATTTATAACGGGTTTAAAACTTCTGTTGTTGGAACATTAAATAAAATTACTTCTGATAGGCTGGTTCTTTTAGAAGGAATAAAAACCATCAACAGGAATTCGTTTTGGAATTGCAAAGGTATAAAAACAATTGTTTTCCCTAAATCATTGGTTGATATTGGTTATAATCCGTTTGTTGGATGCTCGAATATTAGATTTGAATCACATTCACCAAGATTCAAAGTTATAGATGATGTTTTATACAATTTTGATGAATCAAAAGTAATATGCTATCCATCTTGGAAAGCAATTGGACACATAAAACTAAAGGAATCAGTTATTACTCTTGAAAGAGGTGCTTTTTCCGGTTGCGATAAGATGACATCTTTAGATTTGCATAATGTTAACATCGTGAACAAATCATGTTTTACTAACTGCTCATCGCTCAAGGATCTTTATTGTAGTGACTTGATTACATATATCGGAGAATGGGCTTTTGCATATTGTTCTTCTTTAGAAAAAGTTTCTGTTCATGAAAAAACAATTGTTGATAACAATGCTTTTTCAAATTGTCCTGCAAAATTAATAAAAAGGTCTTTTAATTCAAACTACATAATCGAATCAGATAACATCTATACTCTTAGAAGTATGCAAAAAGCATATAAGGGAAAGATTGATTCAATTCTAATTGATCCTCCATATAATTCGCATATTGACTACATAGGTTATAAAGATTCTGACTATTTAGAAGGATATATTTCATTTATGAAAGAAAGAATTGAATTAGCTTATAAATTGCTTAGTCCTACAGGCTTCCTTATCTTGAATATAGATGAAGGCGAAAAAGACAATTTAAAAGTCCTCTTAATTGATATTTTTGGTTTTGAGAACGTTTCTTTACATAAATGGAAGAAAAAACATCCATATTTCGATGCGAATAGGGTGATACTCAATCCAAATAAAGTTCAAACGGATTTTGAGTATATTCTTATTTGTAAAAAAACATCTGAAGCAAAACTTATGCCTATTAAACAACCTTACTTAGATAATGGTGTCTTATTAGAAGAAGATGCAGAAATACCAGAGACTTTTGATTGCTTTGGCACAACATCTTCCGCTAAAGATGAAATCAAAGAAATATTTGGGAAAAGAGATTATTTTTCAACTCCAAAACCTGTTAAATTGATGAAAGAACTTATTAGAGCGACAACTAATGATCATTCGATAGTGATGGATTTTTTTGCTGGAAGCGGAACTGTTGGTCACGCACTTATTGATTTAAATAAAGAAGATAAAGGAAATAGAACATTTATTTTGGTTTCAAACAGTGAATCGAATATCTGCAAAGCAGTGACTGTTAAGAGAATAGAAAAGATGAATATGAGTTTTGTTTTACTTGATTAAATATGAGATACGCATTTTTCGATATTGAAGCTGCTGATGGCAATTATAAAATTTGTGAATTTGGTTTAGTGATTTGCGATGCCAATATGAATCCTGTCCACAAAAAACTTTATCTTATCAATCCACAAGGTAGTTTTAAGCTAACTGGTAGAGAAGGACAGAAGGACTTGGTTCTTTCTTTCACGGAGGGAGAATACCGAAAGGCACCTGTCTTTGATGATGTATATGACAATATCAAGTTTGCGTTAGAACAAAAGGATCTTATGATCTTTGGGCATTCTGTCGGCAATGATATTCTATTTTTGGATAAAGCATGCAAAAGGTATAAATTACCTCCTATAAAATATAAGGCATACGACATTCAAAAAATGTTTTCTTATTTCGGGCAAGAAAGAAGAAGATTTGCATCTTTAGACAAAGTCTATGAGACTCTAGTGCCCGAAGAGGAAAAGCGTGATTTAATCGAGCACAGATCGGTCGATGATGCTTATATGTCAATGCTTGTTTTTAAGGCTATGTTGAAGGAATTGGAATTCACACCTGAACAAATGATTGAAGTGTGCGATGGATGCGAATTAGATTCTATTGAATATTGCAAAGAAGTGCTCGAAAAAGAAAAAGAAAGAAACAGAAGAAGAAATGCTAAACGAGCCCTTCATAAAGACGGCAAATCTGACGAGACATCTTTCGGTTGGTCTCTATATAGAGAGGAAGCCTCAAAAAACGAAGGCAAAGAATACGACAGTGAGTTAATCGGCAAAAGATATGTAATTGCGAATCGTATTAAAGATGAGCCAGATATTATCGAAAAAGTAATTGATGAAATAAAAAGACGTGGTGGTTATTTAGTTTTTTCTATGGGAAAGTGTGATTATCTAATTGCTTTCGATAATAAAAATGTTGAAGCTCTCAAAGAAACCTTTAGACATGAAGTAAATTTTGAAATCATCACGCTTGATAACTTTTTGCCAAACTAGTAAAAAATAGCGTTTTTACCCTAAAAAAATGGTATTATGTTGGTATCAGCAAAGATTTTCCACCTATTCTAGTGGTATTATGTTGGTATTTTAAAGACATATTGAAACGTAAGGTTTGATACAATTTCAAACCTTTTTTTCTTGGCTAAAAC
>CAZJCV010000065.1:0-8853 GCA_964544535.1 uncultured Lachnospiraceae bacterium
CTGATTAGTCATCAGTATGAGCTTTTGCTAATTCGATAAACGAGTTAAATTATTATGATATATAATGATTTTAAAAAAGTATATATATTTACGGGGGGTATAATAAATGAAAACAAAGATTATTTCTTATCTACTTATCATTTCCATGATAATGACAGGTGTGGCGTATGCCGCTGAAGGATTAAATTTTTCAAATGAAGTTAGCACCTATGGGCAGGATATCCAAAAGACTTCAAATGTTAATGCTAATGATGAAAAACAAAGTTTTTCGGATATTGAAAATCATTGGTGCCAACATGTTATTGAAAAATTTTTGGACAAAGGCTGGGTTGTAGGTTATGATGATGGACTGTTTCGTCCAAATAGACTTGTAACTAGAGCAGAGTTTACAGCTATGGTTGTAAATATATTTAAAGAAGAAAAACAGGTAGAAGGAAATAGCTTTACAGATGTAAATAAAAACAATTGGTTTTATAATGCAGTATCTTATGCAGCAAGTGAAGGTTTGATAGCTGGGTATGAAGATGGAACATTTAAACCAATGGAAAATATGCAAAGACAGGATGCAGCTGTACTTGTATCAAGGCTTTTTGAAGTGGATTTTTTTGAAGGTGCAGATGAAGTTAAGTTTGAAGATGAGGATACATTTCCTGATTACTCGTATAAGAGTATAAAAAATCTTGCATCTCATGAAATAGTTCGAGGTTATCCAGATGGAACGTTTAAACCATTTAATTTAATAACAAGGGCAGAAGCAGTTCAAATGATGGATGTTGTACTTAAGTATATTGAGGTGCCGGAAGAGACACCACCACTAGTTCCACCTGAAACAGCAACTCCAACCAAGGAATCGGAGTCAACACCGAAACCAACAAGTACTTCGACACCTAAACCAAGCATTCCAAGTACTGGTGGAGGTTCAAAGCCAAGTCCAATACCTACAGATGTAAGTAAAATTCATCGTACATATACTACTACAAGGGATTTTGAAGAGGGAACAAAAATAAATCTTTCTTCTAAAGCAATTAATCAGCTAAAACTTGATGAAACTACTAAAACTTTTAACTATATGTGGGTTGCTGTTTCTAGTAAAGGTACTGTGGTTAAAATAAATACAGATACAGGAGAAATACTTGGAGAATATAGAACAGCGCCAGAAGGACAGCCTTTAAATCCATCTAGAACAACTGTTGACCACGAAGGAAATGTATGGGTGGCAAATAGAAATGGAAATAGTGTGGTTAAAATAGGTTTAGTAGAAAACGGTCAATGGGAAGACAGAAATGGTGATGGAGAAGTTAATACATCAACGGGATTAGGAGATCTGATGCCATGGCCTAATACAAATGGTGCAGATACAAGTGGAGGTGTATCTACAGCGGAAGATGAAGCAATAATCCAATATGTAAGGACTAGTTCATCAGGTACAAGACATGTGTCTGTTGATGCTGATAACAATGTATGGGTTAGTGGTACAGGAAATAGAATATTTGATTTAATAGATGGTAAGACAGGGAAAATTATCAGATCAGAAGGAACTGTACATTATGGAGGCTATGGAGGACTAATTGATGGAAATGGTGTAATATGGTCTGCAAGGCCTATGCTTAGATGGGACACGTCCCTACCATTGTCAGGAGCCAGTGGAGGAAACTGGACAGGGTATGGTCATGATAGTTATGGCTTAGCAATAGATAAATATGGTAACGTATGGAATACATCTCATACAGGCAATCAAATAAGAAAATTTGCCCCAGACGGTACTCTAATTGGTACATACCAACATGGATCCTATTACTCACAAGGTTGTGTAGCTGACCATAATGGAGATATTTGGGTTGCACATTCTAGTTATGGAAATACAGTTGGAAGAATAAAAAATGATGGAACATATGTAGGGAATGTCACAGTGGGAAATGGACCTACTGGAGTAGCTGTAGATGCTAAAGGTAAAATATGGGTTACACATCTTAGCGAAGGAACTGTATACAGAATTGATCCTAATAAAGGGCCAATTGGAGCGGATGGAGTTACTCCAATTGGTGAAGTAGATTATAAGAGTCCATATTTAGGAGGAGAACTTTATAATTATAGTGACATGACAGGAAGTACATTGAGAGGAGCACCTCCTGTAGGTACTTGGACTACAGTATTTGACAGTGGCAAGAAGGGTGTCAGCTGGGGAAATATTGAATGGAATGGTACAGTATATAATGATGGTGATATATCTGTTTATTTATCAAGTAGTGAAGATAATGTTACATTTAGCAAAAGTGTTAAAGCAGAAAACATGAGTAGTTTTAATGTGCCTGACGGACGTTATCTGAAAATTGAGGTAAGATTAACCCGTTCAAGTGATGGAAAAAGCCCTGTACTTGATGATTTGACAGTTTCAGAAAAGAGTTACTCTTTAAGAATGACTTCTAATAAAAAGCCTGTTATTGAAATTGAAGAAATTGATACCGTATTAATAGGTGAAACTGTTAAGCTTACAGCGAATGTATATGATGACTGTAAACCTTATGGAGCTCCTTTAGAATTTGAGTGGGAAATGGTAAAAGGACCTGGTGAGGTTGTTTTTGATAACTCAATGAATTATACAACTAATGTAACCTTTAATGAGGCAGGTTCTTATCAAATAAGAATAAAAACATTTGATGGTAAGCTTACATCAAGTGCATCTGTGCAAGTAGAGGTAGTTGACCCGACGCCAGAGCCGACACCAGAACCGACACCAGAACCGACACCAGGTACTCTGAAAGTGGATATTGGAACAGTTGAAGGAGAAATGAACGAAGATATAGTAATTCCTGTATATTTTGAAGGTGCTTCAAAAATCGGAGTAAATAGCTGTGAATTTATATTATCTTTTGACCCTGATGTTATAAATGTGGAAGAGGTTATTGCAGGAAATATAATTGAACATTCTGCTGCAAGTTTTGGTACAACAATTAACAGTGAAGAGGGAACTATAAGGTTTATATTTTCTGATGAAATAGAATCAGGGCTAATAAGTGCAGATGGTGAATTTGCAAGGATAAAAGCATCAATAAATGAAACTGAAAATATTGGATTTAGCCCAGTAGAATTGATTGAAGGAGAATTTATAGATGCCAACTTAAATGTAATGATTGTTACATTTAGTAATGGTGGTATAAATGTAAAAGCTATAGAACCGACCCAAGAACCAACCCAAGAACCAACGACAGAACCAACGCCAGAACAAACATCAGAACCGACCCAAGAACCAACAGGTGATTTTACCAGACCAGTTGTAGAGATAAAGACAAATGCAGATGTTTTAAAAGTTGATGATGAAGTTATCATAGTATTGGATGCACATGATGATGTTGGTGTAGTAGAAAAATTAATAGAAATAAATGATACTCCTGTAGAGTTAAATGAATCTGATGAGATAAAATATACATCGGATACTCCAGGTGTGTTTAAAATTCTTGCATATGCATATGATGAGGCAGGAAACGAAGGATATTCAAGTAAAGAGATAAGATTTATAGAAGAAGGGGACACAACGCCTCCGGTTGTAGAATTTATATCCCCTGAACCTGATACAAAGCTTACCATGCCTACAGAAATTATAGGTACTGCCAGCGATGAAAATCTTACTATGTATAAACTTGAGTATTCAATAAAAGGTGAAAACAATTATATAGAGATTTCAAGGGGAACTAAGTCAGTAGAAAACGATGTTCTTGGTGTAATAGATCCTACACTAATGAGAAACGGTATTTATGATGTAAGGCTTACTGCTGAGGATAAGAGTGGAAACATTTCGACAATTTCTACAACCTATCAAATTGATGGGGAAGCAAAAGTGGGTAATTTCTCCTTAGCTTTTACAGACCTTGAATTGCCAATGGCGGGAATACCTATAGTTATAAACAGAAGTTATGACAGCAGAAATAAAGATAAAGGTGACTTTGGAATTGGTTGGACATTAGGAATACAGGATATAAAAATAAGTTCAAATTATCCTTTAGGAAAACACTGGAAATTTGTAACTTCTCAAGGACCCCTAGGGCTTCCTAATTATAATCTAGTTGATTCAAAAAGGCATATAATTACCGTAACTTATAGTGATGGCAGAACAGATGAATTTTATGTGAAGTGTACTCCAGACAATCAAGTATTAACACCATTGTTAGAGACAACGGTATCGTTTGTTCCAAAGGATGGAACATATTCAAAACTGATTTCATTGGATGATAATAATTGCTTCATAATGTCAGGCAGTACAGGGTATGAACTGCTAGGTGGGAATTTTGACCTATATGATCCTGTAAACTTTAAGCTTACAACTCAAGATGGAACTGAATACATAATAAATAAAAATACTGGAGTAAAAAGTATAACTGAACCAAATGGAAACACAATAACATTTGAGAAAAATGGTATTTTCCACTCAGCAGGAAAGAGTGTTACTTTCAAAAGAGATAACAAAGGTAGAATTATAGAAATAACTGACCCAGCAGGAAATAGTATCAGGTATGAATATGATGCATATGGTGATCTTGTTGCAGTAACAGATCAGGAAGGCAATGTTACAAGGTTTATATATAATTCTAACCATGGTTTGTTGGATATAATTGATCCACGGGGTGTGAGAGTTGCTCGCAGTGAGTATGATGATAATGGAAGGATAATTGCCCACATAGATGCTGAAGGTAACAGGATTGAGTATAGCCATGATTTAGAAGGAAAGCAAGAAATGATAAAGGATAGGTTGGGTAATATAACTGTTATTTCATATGATGATAATGGTAATGTCCTTTCAGAGACGGATCCTATGGGAAATACAAAGAAGTATACCTATGATGAAAATGGAAACAGGCTTACAGAAACTGATGCTCTAGGAAATACCATGACATATACTTACGATTCAAATAATAATTTGTTGAACATCACAGATGCAATGGGAAATAAGACAGAATACACCTATAATGACAAAGGGCAAGTGCTTACAGAAACAGATCCTATGGGAAATACTACTACAAATACATATGATAAAGAAGGTAATTTAACCAGTATCACAGACTCGGAGGAGAATACAACTTTCTTTTCTTATGATTCTAAAGGTAACTTGATAAGAATAACTGACTTCCAAGGAAATACAACGAGTTTCACTTATAATTCCAGTGGGAATATTCTAAGCAAAACTGACCTAAAAGAGGACACAACAACTTATACATATGATACAATGGGAAATTGTCTGAGTGAGACAGTAAAAAGTGGAGACGAGGTAATTACTACCTCATATGAATATGACGGTATGGGTCGTCTTGTCAAAACTACAGATACTTATGGAAATTCAACCATTATAGAATATAATTCCATAGGAAAACAATCTGCTATTATTGATAAGCTTGGAAGAAGAACAGAATATATATATGATGTTTTTGGAAATCTCCAACAGATTATATATCCTGACGGGACAACAGAGGAATATACTTATGATAAAGAGGGAAGAAAGCTTTCAACAACAGACCGTGAAGGTAATACCACCTACTATTCATATGACAAGCTTGGAAGGTTGATTAAAACCATCTATCCTGATGGTACCTTTAAGGAAACGGAATACAATGCTAACGGTCAGATAATCAGTGATACTGATGAACTGGGGAATGTTACAAGGTATGCTTACGATGCACTTGGACGAAACATTTCTGTAACCGATGCATTAGGGAATACCACTTTTTATGAGTATAATGCAAATGGAAATATGATTAGAATAACCGATGCAAATGGAAATACGGTAAATTATGAATATGATTCGGTTGGAAACCGTATTAAGACGATTTTTGAAGATGGAAGCTTTATTCTTACTAAGCATAACGAAAATGGAATGAAAACTTCTGAGACTGATCGGGCAGGTAATACCACTAAGTTTGAATATGACTCATTTGGAAGACTTATAAAAGTAATAGAGCCAGAAGAAAATATAACATCTTATGAGTATAATAGCTTAGGAAAAATGATATCACAGACCGATGCCAACGGAAATACTACTACATTTGAGTATGATAAGCTAGGAAGAAGAATAAAACGCACATTACCTATGGGAATGTCTGAAATCTATACATATGATGCTGTTGGAAACATTATAAGCATAACTGATTTTAATGGCGATACTATAACATTTGAATATGATGTTAACGACAGAATCATTAAAAAGAGTTTTCCTGACGGTACACAGGAAGTATTCACTTATACTCCTTCGGGACAGAAGAAAACAGTAACAGACGGCAGGGGAACCACAAAATTTGAATATGATGTTATGGGAAGGTTAATAAAAGAGACCAATCCTTATGATATAAGCGTAGAATATACCTATAATAAAGTAGGAAATGTAACGAATATTACAGTTCCTTCGGGGGCAACTTCATACACTTATGATGCATTAAACAGACTTTCTACGGTAACTGATCCTGACGGAAAAGTAACGGTATATGAATATGATTTGGTTGGCAACAGAAAGAGCATTACATATCCTAATGGTACAAAAACCGAATATGAGTATGACAAGCTTAACCAAATGACTAAACTTGTAAACTTAAAAGCAGACGGGGAAATTATATCCCTTTATGAATTTACACTAGGACCGACCGGAAACAGAATAAAAATAGAAGAAAATACAGGAAGAGTTGTAGATTATGAATATGACAAGACTTATAAGTTATTAAGGGAAACCATAGTTTATCAAGGGCAGAAAGCAAGTGAAATAAGCTATACCTATGACAGTGTTGGAAACAGATTGTCAATGGAAGACAATGGCACTACCGTACAGTATACATATGATAAAAACAACAGGTTTCTTTCAGAAGGTAACACTACTTATACTTATGACAATAACGGAAATATCATTTTAAAAGCAGGAATAAATGAGTCAGTATCATATTCTTATGATTACAACAACAGATTAAAAAAGGCAGTTACTACAAGTGAAACAGGTACACAAACGGTTGAGTATATCTATGATGCAGATGGAATAAGAGTTGAAAAAATAGTTGATGGTATGTACAATAGCAGATATACCGTAGATAAAAACAGAAGATATGCTCAGGTACTGGAGGAAAGAGATTCAGACGGTAATCTTGTGGTAAGTTATATTCACGGTGAGGACTTAATCAGCCAGAAGAGAGGAGAAGACATAAGTTATTACCACTTTGACGGACTTGGAAGTACCAGGGTTCTGACCGATGAGGAAGGAAAGGTAACTGATACTTATACGTATGGAGCCTTTGGAACGATACTAGAAGTAACGGGCAATACGTTGAATGAATACCTTTTTACAGGACAGCAGTATGATAATAATGTGGGTTTCTATTATTTGAGAGCAAGATACATGAATCCTTCACTAGGAAGGTTCCATACAATGGATCCATATGAAGGTAATGTGTTTGATCCACCGTCTCTTCATAAATATACATACTGCCACAACAACCCGGTTAATTTTGTTGATTACCTTGGTTTATATTCAGCAGCCGTAATCGGAACGTTTATTCATCAGCATATCAGAGATTGGTTGTATCCGAATGAAAATGTTTTGACAGGGATGATCCCAAATTGGACAAAAAGATTATTTCCTGATATAGCGGATCTTGACACAAAAGAAGTTTATGAAATCAAGCCATTAAGTCCATATGGAGTAGCAACAGGGCATGTACAATTAGCAGGTTACATTGTTGCACTTAATGCAGTTGGGATTTTGAATGCTAAAATAGGAACAGGATGGAGGCCAGGGAAATGGGTTCCACCATATGGACCGCATATAGAACCTAAAACTAAGACTGAATATATTATTGTAGGAAATTTTGCTGGTGTGATTTTTTACTGGTTTCCTAATAGAAGAATAGAGAAAAGAGTATGGGAGAAGGTTGAACAAGCTGTTTTTTCATTAGGTAGAGAATCTGAAGATATTATAAATGCTTATATATTACATTCACAACTTACTGTCATTGAGTTGCAAGCAATAACAGAGAACCTTGTAAAAGTGGCTTTGGCGGCCTCTGTAGCTTACATGATTGCTTATACAGCATATGTTTCTTTCAGAATGTCATTGGCAACGTTGTGTTTTATATAATGTTACAATAATCAATCTATTTGACTGGACAAAAAGGTTTTGTCTGGTCAATGTAGTTCTTAGTTAAGATAGGAGGTAAAAAAAATATGGAAGATACAAGGTACATTGTTTTCCGCTGTTATAGTTGTGAACCTATTTACACCTTCAGTAAAACTATAATTAATATGATAAATTTGCTGGATGGTATTAATAATAACAAAGGAGATTATTATTTAAGACATAATTTATCACAAAATGCAACTCAGAAAAAAGTATCTTCAAAAAGTTTAGATACATTTTTAAAAAAACTAGAGGATCAAAAAGTAAAAGATTTTGAATTTATATGCAGGCTAAAGGATACTGATAGCAATACGGTATTTCCCTTTCGTTTTCAGATTACATATGACAACCATAGACATTATTATTCAGAAGCATATGGAAGAAGTGCACTTAGCAGAAAGATACTTATGCCTAGCGGGGAATTTAGGGTAGAAGTTTGCATACAGTCTTATTTAGTACCAGAAGATTTATTTTCAAAACTTGAAATTGTTTTTAAAGAGCTTTATATAAGTTCAAACTCCAGTTATGGCTACTGGGACATAATGGATATGAGAAATGCGCTTTTTTCAAAAAGAAGTGTATATGAAAGAAAGCTACTAATGGATAGAGTGGTGGCTAAACAGTATGAACGGCGTGTGGCTGGTATTTTTGCAGGTAATTTTTTAAATCAAGTTCATATGGAAATGTTAAAAGAGTATTTTCCTGATATTATG
>CAZJCV010000066.1:0-6117 GCA_964544535.1 uncultured Lachnospiraceae bacterium
TACTCTGGCATATCCTGCCACTCTTCGTTTCTTAAGTCTACCAATCGGCTGAGCAGTAACTCTGTTTATAGTAGCTGGAATCGTTGTTACTCTCTTTGCCATTCTAATCTCCTCCCATCTTTAAAATTAAATTCTAGCCTATCGTCAAAAACTACAACGATATCAATCTCCTTTTTAAACCTATCTTCATCAAGCTTTTTTTCTCCTATTATAAAAGCTGATGCAGTTCTTAATGAATCTTCATCTATAGGCTTTAAATCACAAAAGCCCATCCCCTTGGTTTCCCTAGCATTGCATATCCATCTTTTATAGTAGTTTCTCTTTGTTTTTTTACTATGAACAATATTTCTACGGCTACACTTGTAGCCACATTTTCCACATTTGATTTTACTACTAAAACAGGTGAACTCTTTTTTAGGTGCATTCTTACCACGCTCTTTCCTGGCTTTTTGCACTGCTTCAAATAAATCCTTACTGATAATTGGATCATGAGAATCTTCTACTAAATACTTTGGCCTTTCACCGTAGTTTCGTGTTTTCTTTCTTATTCCAGATGAAAAGTACTTTTGTAGCATTAGGTTGCCTGTATAAATCTCATTAGATAAAACTTCCTTTATAGATGGCCTTGTCAATGGATTCCCATTTACACCTACTACACCTTTTTTACTTAATAGCTTTGGTAATTGTAAAGTTGAAACCCCTTCTAGATATTTATCAAAAATAAACCTGACTGTTTCTGCTTCATCAAGGACAATCTTATATTTCTCCCCATCCCATTCATATCCTAGAACTCTTGGTGGTGAGTGTGGCTCGCCTTTTTCAAAACCCTTTTTAATGGCCCATTTAATATTTTCTGATAGGCTTCTACTTTCTTCTTGTGCAAATGATGCCAAGATGGTAAGCATTAACTCTCCCTCGCCACTCATAGTACTAATATTTTCTCTTTCAAAGCGTACTTCTACTCCAATGTCTTTTAGATGTCTAACCGACTCCAATAGATCAACTGTGTTTCTTGCAAATCGACTTATAGATTTTGTAAGAACAATGTCAATCTTTCCTGCGTCACAGTCTTCAACAAGACGCTTGAAATCATCTCGCTTCTTGGTACTGGTACCAGTAATTCCTTCATCAGCGTAGACACCCACATAAGTCCATTCAGGGTTCTTTTGAATTAAAGTACTATAATAACTAATCTGTGCTGATAGAGAATGCATAAGCACTTCTGTATCTTTGGATACACGAGCATAAGCTGCGACTCTTTTCTTTATTTTTATCTTTGGTATGACCGACTCAACTTTGCTGATTTTCCGCATATTATCCGCTCCTTCCATTACTATATATCACTCAGGAGAGTGATTAATTCAAGCTAATGTCGGAGAATAATGTGCCGAAAACAGGGTGGTATTTCTCTAGCATAATTGTATCAAATTCATGGTAATCCTCCTCGGAAATCATACCTTCTTTTATCATAGTTCTAACTAGGCTCATTGTGGTCTGATACAGCATTTCATTTTGTAACTGTTCTTCACTAATCATGGCCACCCCCAAATCGGTCAGCAACATAACATTCATGGCTACAATACTTCCTATTAGAATTACCATAGACTGTGAAGTTCTTTTTACAATTCGGACAGATAAACTCATACATTGCCTTGCGGTTAACCTTATCAAGATTATTGTTCCACCATTTCATTCTGCACTTGTCTGAGCAAAACTTTTTTTCTTTCCTTCCTAAGTTCTGCTCTACAGAAATACCACAGTACTTACATAAGCCTATTACTTCATCAGCAGGGGTCTTTGGTTTCATCCTCCTACCTGTTAAATTATTTCTTCTGCAAAAGGACTTTACTGTGTTTACTGAAATACCAAGTGCCTTAGCAACTCTGTTGTATCCATATCCATCAGCACGTAACTTTTTAATCTCTTCTCTTTGTTCATTTGTCATTAAATATGCACCTCCTATAATTGAGGAGTTATCCCTCTACTTAATAGCCACGGGAAGCGCTAAAAGTTGAGGGTTTTAATTAAAAATTTAATTTTGAACATAAAAAAAGAGCCTGTAGAAATAAAACCTCCACAGGCTATGAATGTATCTTTATTATATTTTCCTTGTATAATCAAGTGAAATCCAACCAACACCACTTTTTAATTTACCCCATTTTGTTGCCCCTTTACCATTTGACTCTTCTACAATGGTAAACACTCCAACTCCTGTATACTTTCCGAGTTTAGAATAATTTGTTCCTGGTCCTTTACGTATATTTAAATTAGGAATGCTAACCTTTACCAGGTATGGTTTTATTGGTGTCTTTTTTGAGGCATCATTGCTACGAAGTGTTGCCTTTACATCATCACGAAAAGTATCCATACTCTTTCCATGCTTTGGAAACCAGTGCATAACATCTGCATGATTGCTAGCTATTCCAAGTTTATGACCTTCACTATGACAGATAATATCTTTCTCAGTAAGATTATAGAGTTTGCAAAGATATACACAAAGTTCTACTGCCTCTTTATAAACTGCAAAAAAATACGAGGCATCAGCTAGACCGTCCTCGCAAATCTCAAGACTTATATGTGTATTATTTGCACTACCTCCCGAGTGCCAACCTCGATGATTCCATGGCAGGGTCTGATAGGTAGCAATACTTCCATCCTTTAGCTTTCCAATAAAAGCGTGAACACAAACCTGCCTTCCTCCCGGCTTTTCCCTGTTCCAATGGTTGTTATATTGGTTTCTCCCCAGCAAACCATCATCTGGGCCAACGTAGCGTTTAAGATTGGGGTTATTAGCACCTGTTGAGTGTACCATGATTCCTTTAGGTTTTATTGTTCTACCCGCTTTGTAGCATCCATTTTGGGTAAGTATCAGTTTTTTAAGATTCATTATCTTCTTCCCCCTCACTTTTATCATTTAGTTGTTCAAGAACATCCCTTAACTTTTGTGGCACTGGCAAACCTATGTGAACAACATTTTCTAGTATTGATATGCCCTCATTTGAAAGATAAAAAAAGATGACTGCTGTCCGTATAACAGAGCCATCTCCTATAACATTTTCATCAATGATGTGTCCGATTGCAACTAAAGTAAATATAAGTACCTTTTTAAATATCCCTCTAAAACCTATCTCACTCGACAGTTCCTTATCAAGAACTGCACACATTATCCCTGTGATATAATCTACTACTACAAATACAAGCAGAGCATACATAAAGCCATCAAATCCTCCAAGAAAATATCCAAGCCAGCCACCAATAGCAATAAACACTACTTGAATCCAGTTCCATACTTCCTTCATAATCTAAAACCTCCTTTTTTTTTGCATAAAAATAACGCCCTTATTCAACTATGGCGTTTTTGTTTATTCATATATTCTATTACTACTTGCTTTATCTTCAGTAATTCTACTTATATAGTCGCTTAGTCTTCCTTTTCCAAGTCTACCGCCACTATCCACAGAAAAATCTGTGTAAAACCCAGACTTTCCAAATCTGTGAGTGATTTCTGTAATAAGTCCTAGATTTACTTTACCAGTATCTGATATAATCTCAGCTTCATCTCCTATCATCAGTTGTGGTCTTATTGGCCCAGTAAAACTTTCAATCTTTCCAACATACTGAAGGCTACTTGCTATCTGACAGGCATATATTTCTGCATCTTTTAAACTTGTACCTTCAGGCATTGATACATATAGCGTCTTATTAGCTTGTAAATTCCATCCACTATAAGTTTCTACATCCCTATAAACCTTAATTGTAAAATCTTGATTATGAACACAAACCCTCCTATATGCTTCCTGGTCGTCTCTAACAATACTTCTTGAGAAAATATCACGATCTCTATAAAACGTATATCTTGAGTTTCTAGTAAACCCCGAATAGCTCGATGATCCTATAACTATAGTTCCATCTGTTTCTTCTTTTATTTGCCAGTTATCAAAAGCCTTTAATATTTCCATTATCCCATCAAGATAGGTCATTTTAAAATCAAACTGATATCCAGCATAAGTAGAAGTGTTTTCTACGAGCACATCATCTGAATCAATATTTGCTTTGTATAAAATTTCCTTCAATGTTTCATGAAGTATATTGTATGGATAAACATTATCTTCATCAAAGCTTTGATCATGAAGTGCTTTTCCTATTAAATTCCTACCATCTACATCAACAGTTTCTGAAAGTAGCGTAAAGTTGCTTCTATCTACATAAAAAGTTCCTAGAGGATAAGGTTCACTATCCCCCATTATAAGTTCAAAGTAAGCCTTACTTCCAGGTGATATCAAACTACTTTCTTCTGAAATAGCGACATTTCCTTCATACTCTGGGTTTTCATTAATAGGGTTTTCTAAAGTAAGGCTAAAGGAAGAAATGGGTGTATTTATTGAGTGTTTAATTGAACCAGAATCAAGGTATCTATTCATATCTAGATAATATTCATAGATAATTAGCTTTTGTTCATAATCCGTTTTATAACTTCCTACAATCCCAAATCCAGATAAACTATTAAGCTCTAGATAAGCTAAATCAGTATCAGTTTGAGGGCCAATTTCTACCGTATCCATCCACTCTGGATTTCTAAAATCACCTTTGAATCTCTTTGAAGGAGTCCCATACATCAAACCATTATTTAAAAAGAACAGTTCCCCTTCTGTTCGTTCAAACTGAATAAAATCTGGATACTTGCCACTTCCTATAACTGCAATTTCCTCAAATGTTAGTTGTATCTTCCCCACCCCCTTGCCTTCATTAATGCCTTTAGTTAATCTTTAGCCTGCTTATCAGCAAACCTTTGCTTATCTTCTGTTTTTAAAGAAAAACCTTGCGTATCATATTCTTTTCCACAAGATATGCAATTTATCTTTTTCCCCAAGGTCTCAAAGTAAAATTCCTTACCACAGACACACTTTATATTTCCATACCTCAATCCCTATACCCCCTCTCCAAATTGTAGTTCAAAGGTTACATCTAATACATAGTCCGTTGATTTTGGGATATATGGGACTGTATAATCTGCTGTTATCGTACTGTCTAAAGGTGGAGGAATATCAAAAACAATTTGTGGTCTCTTATGGTCTGGATTTATATACCAGATGTAATTTATATATCCAACAGGATGATTTGCATTCACACTTGTATTGTACCAAGTAAATTTTAAATACTTATATGCATAATTTATAGTGCATTGGCTAATCACAGGTATCGACGTTCTGCCTACACTCCATGAAGCTATACTTTCATATGTTTCTCCATCATAAGAACCATCTATTTTTAATATCATACCGGTAGCTGATGATAAAGAAGAATATCCACGTATGCTTCCCTCTAAAATACTTCCAACAATAGTATCTGAGTTTACGGGCATAATTCTTTCTTTTATAGCTATTACACCATTAGGCCTTCCACCTGTTGCTTCTGCATTACCTACAGAAAAACCCCTATAAATATCCATATCAATATCGGGTGAACTCGTGTCTACTAATTTCCATAAAGGAAAAACTTCTCTATTGTTTCCTGACATGTTTTCTAAAATATAATTATTTACAATTTGACCATCAACTTTAATTATCATATTTGATGTGTCGTATTTATCTATATCAAAAACTTTATTCTCTCCGTCACCTACTCCTATTGGTACATCTTTCAGGGTGTACCCACTCCATATCGTTGAGTCCTCCATATTGACCCTGCAAATATTCCCTAGTGACAGCTCTCTTATATCATAATTACCATCGTCTATACCGAGCCTTGTCGAAAATGAAACTGACCTATTTGTTAAATCAACCGTCCGAGTTAAAGAAAAAGCTTCTAGAAAACGACCTATTGTGTTCATCTTAGTAGTTTCCCCAATATCCCCCATTTGTAAATTGGGACTCATCGAACTGTTATCAATGAAATAGTTACTAAGTGCATTTGCCTGATATTTACTAAATGTTATTTTATTAGCATCAGAAAGTTCAATAAATATAGTTGCATATATAATAATTACATCAATATCTTTCTTTGTAATGCTTAACGGGTTCCCCTCTGCATCCTTAATAAGTGCATGTGTATTTATAGCATTTGTTGCTTCAGATACCCCCACCTCAGTTATAGTTATACCTACGTGTTCCTCTGGCT
>CAZJCV010000066.1:6127-8802 GCA_964544535.1 uncultured Lachnospiraceae bacterium
TCATCCTCTGCAGACTTATAACCTACTGATGAAAACAGGGTGGTTCTGTCTGGAGTTAACGTCCCTGTTCCACTACCAAAATGAATATAGCTAAAATAGCTATTAAAATTACAGATCCTAGTGTAAATTCTATCAAGTAGAATATTTTCGGCTACGCCTTTTTGTTTTAATGCTCCTGTATCTTTATCCCTTACTTCTATAACAAATCGATTATGAAACTTGGCTCCCATTTTAATATTCACTGCTTTACCTCCTATGGATTAATAATGCCTGTATAAGTAAATGTTATGGATGCATTTGGCATAACATTTATTTTTTCTTCTTTATAACTGTCTCTAATATCCACTTTTATGAATGCTACTAAAGCATCTGGTGTAACTGTTAGCCTTTCTGCTACATATGGATCTGGTAATGGAACTAAGTCTGTCGGCATAAACTCCCTAGAAAAGCTTTCTATAAAACCTCCCTTTCCTTGCAGGTTCCCCTTAGACATATCATACTGAACCATTATTTTGCCTTCCACATTGTTAAATCTGCTTTGAGGATGCATAACTAATCTAATGGTATTCTCAGCATGGTCTAGATGCCTTTCAACAATTTCGACAGAATAGGTTTTATCAATCAACTCTCCATTAACATGTTTGTATTCACGCCCAGTAACTTTAAATGCTGAAGCATTACTCATACTATGAGACGTAGACCTGTTAGGCGAAGTCCCCTCCCACGTAGCATTTGGATATAAGCCATCGACCTCACCAACTAAATCCTGTGTGAATTTAATTACAATATTTTGGCCCAATCCTTTACTCATTCCAAATGCCCTCCACTTCTGGTAATGGTATTGCTGGTGGTATCAAGTTTATAGGTGTAAACAATATATTTATCATTTCATAATCATAGCCGGCCGCATTTGAAAAATTGGATACTGACAAACTCATATCACCCTCAACTCCATTAAATCCAAATTCGTGGATTATATCATCTATAGTCAGCAAATATTCATAACCATGGTCAATTACTTCAATACTAGCTATGCTAATACTAGACATAGTTGATGCAACCACTATATGAAATGTTGGTATATTCATAGTTTCAAAGTTCAATCGTATTCGTACTTTGAATCCCCAGTCTTGGTATTCTTCCCCTTCTTCGTTGATACGAGTTGTTGGTATATTTTCTAAGCTAACAACTGTGTTATCTGTCCTAGCAAATAACATAGCAGCCTTAGCTGAAGACCTTGCCATAATAATTTCATCTTCTAGAGCCTTATGGTAAATAACCGGGATGAACTGAACTCTTGCTTTAGGAGACGCTATAATTTTATCCTGTTCAACCGCCATACCAGCCCAATCTCTTACAGTTATTAACCAGTGAATTTGCTTTAGATTATCTTCAACCGCAAAACCCATACGATAATCATTTGTTATAAATAAATTTAATGAAACTGCTATACCAGTAAACTCTTCTAATCTGCGTGGTCCTTCCCATATATATGAACGGTCTGCTTGTCTACAGTAGTTTGTATACCACACTGTTCCATCTTGTTTTATATACCCAACTATTAAACCTTGATCTATCTCTGAAATAGCTATACTCTTCCATGCTCGGATTGCCTGTACAGACTTTACCCCTACATCAATCTGGCGTTTTGTATCCCCTTCATCCCAGTATTGTTTCCACAAGATATTTTTATCGTCTACCCAGAAAATCCAAGGCTTATCCTCTGTAACTAGCCTCCATAACTTCCTATACTTTTTCCATTCCCCATCAAATGCTATGCCAACAGAAGATCCCGCACCTAATCCAAATTGATAAACAAAGCCATCTTTTAGTTTGTCTGGATACTCTCTAACAGAGGTTCCTACCTGTCCATCATTTACATGTATTTCATATATGCGGTTTGGCGTTCCATAGGGCTTAAATCGTCTTGGTGCAACACTTACATCACTCAAATTATTTCCTTCTCTAATGGTTTCCACTGTCCAATAATCTGAGTCCATTACTGTGGATCTAGCCCTACTTATTAGAACATTCATTTTAGGGTCTGAGTTGTTTGCTGGTGTCTGCATTGAACTATTTAATTTTTCATTAAGGTATGGATCAATTTTTCTCACGGTAGCACCTCATTTTCAAGGAGCATTATAATCACCCCTTCAAAGTAACTTTTGTTCTTATCTCCATGTCCAAAATTGAGCCTTTTCCAGCTTATAGGTTTCTCAATATAAACAAGATATCTTTCGTCAAGATTATTTAAAATTAAAGGACTTCCTTTATCCATTAGCCTATTAAGTTGCTCTACCTGACTATAGGTTGATAAAATTACTGCTTCTTTCCTTTTTAATGGTTCACCTATAATCTGAACATGGTAGGATCCATCTAAAAGTTTATTCACCTGCCTATTTGATTCGTATATAATAGGTGAGACTTCTTTTAAGATTTTAGATAGTAAAACGCCATCTGTTGTTTGAAGGTTTTTCAACTGATTCTTGCCTCCCTTCTAAGCTGATTCATCATGATTTCTACTACTCCCATCAGTTCACGCTCACTATTTACTCCCCTAACTTCTATTATTCCTGTATGTTCTACTGTGGATTTTACACCTGTTATCATGTCACTGCTTGTTCCAAAAACATCAAGCCGTGAATCCACATCAAAATCTGTAGGGATTGCATCTT
>CAZJCV010000067.1:0-8507 GCA_964544535.1 uncultured Lachnospiraceae bacterium
ACAGTGACAAAAACCATAATCTTTAAAATCATAATCCCTGTTTTGAAAACCACCCATATTACAAAATAAACCATCAAAAGGTATCTTGTCAAATGTCTCAGTAATAATTTCAAAGACATATTTTTGTTGGTATTCACCGTTTATACAGGCCTGAACGTATCCATTATATTCCATGATTTCACCATCAATTGTTTGGAAAGCCCACTCTGGATACTTTTCATATATTTCATAACTTACCTTTGAAAAATCCATTCTTGCAATAACGCGAATATTATTCTTATGGCATAGTTCCACTATATCTTTTAAGCTATCACCTTTTAGGTAGGGACTTTGGTAATGGAATGGTAAATCTGTATTATAGTTGGCTATTATTCCACCAGCGTTTAATAAGACTACGTTGGCTTTAAAGTAAAGTAAGTCCTCTACAAATCTCTCAGCCTTAATGTCCTCCATGTCTATTTCTCGTAGATTTGTCTGTATCATTCTCCATGGGTAATTATTCCACCAAGACATCTAATATTACTCCTTTTAACTACATTATCTAATTCAATGGCAACAAAGCATCCATTTCAGCTAAACTATCAAACCTTTGAACATCTACTAAGCTACATAACCTACCTAATACTTGAGGTCGATACATTTCCTTGGATTTTCTCGAATATTTCTTCCAGGTAACAGCTGCCTTCTGAAGTAAAGTAACAGCATTATCCTGGTGTTGCTTTTTTCCTGTCCTTCGATATAACTCTAAGGCAGTAGCAGCTTTTATCTTGTCTGCATAATACAAACCAAGGTAACCTAAAGCTTCTATATCATCTAATGTATATTTTAACTCCTGATTGTCTTGCCCTTCATGATATAAATTCTTTGAACCTTCCAGTGCTGATTTTGCATGTTTTGCCATAGACTTTGCTGCACTGATAGGATCTATCTTCTCAATGGTATCACCATTCAAAAGTAATTTACAATATTCACCAACACTGTAATAATTGCTCCCTGGCATACTTGGACAACGTGTAAATTCATTAACATCTGCAAAAATCAGTTTGTCAAATTCAAAGTCATACATACAGCAACCTTCAGGATACCACTGAAAATCATAATTATGCCAATGTACTTGGTTTAATATTGGAACAATTTTTGAAGCATGTCCCCAGGTTTCATATAGTATAGATGTGTCTTTCTCAAAATGACTATCTAATTCCCTGCGGAAATAGTCCTTTGAAAGATTTATATTATACGATTGAAGTCCCCATATAGAGAACATATACCACATCTTCCTTATATATAAGGGATGTGATTCGTCCCTTATATCAATATAATCTCTACCCCAAGTATATCCATCGGCTCCCATATAATATCCCTTCATTTCATCTATTGGTAATTGTTGAAGGTATTCCTTTGCAAATTCAGGGTCACCAATCCGATACATATAATAATCATCATTACGAATAGTAAGCCATATCTTCTGTTCTTTATCTTTTTCTTGTAGAAATTTATCAATAAAACGTGGCTTGGTACTGGAATACATGTGAGCCATAGAGTATTTAAAGCTAATCCCTAATGAGCTGGATATATCTTTAAATTCCTTCTTTATAACATCATATTGGGTGTAATGAGTCCTGGGGATAAACTCAAAGTTTCTCTCAGGATTCTCTTTAATATAGTCTGTCACTGCCTCACCATAGGAGTCTGCCAAGAAAGCAATATCTGACTCATTCATAAGCATGTTCTCCCCAGCGGTCACTCCTATTCCTGCTAAAAGGGGGTAGGTTTCTAATAATGCTTTAGTTCCATAATATATATAATCCCTGGTAATAGGGTTTTTTTGGTCAGCTGTAATTCCATAGGAAGTATGTTCTGTACCATAGACAAATATATTCCAAGTAAATAAAAATATATCAATACATCTATTTTTTGCATATAACATTACAGACTTCCAAAATTCTATCTTCTCATCAATGGTCATTCTCTTTACTGTTACTAGATCTTGAGCCATATCCTCATTATAATTTCCTATGCCAGCTAAGTCTCCCTTAGCTGGTCTCATTGACTTTTTAACATCCGAAAGAGCCACTTCAGGATATTCAGGGATCTTTACAATAGAGGGGAAAGGGGACAAACTCCATAGAGATAGTACATTGTAGCGATTTAGGGCCATTCTATCTAAAAATTCAGTCCAAAATTCAATTTCCCACATATGCTCTATATTGTGAAAAGCAGAATCAGATGCATCTGAATAACTTGGCGTCCTTACATCAAGAGGAATATTGAACTTGATCCCTCTTTTCTTTATATAGGGTATGACTTGCTTATCGCCTATACCTTCTATCCCATTATAGTGACTGATTTCTTTTTCAAGATCTAAAATACCATACATAAAACCTGCTTCATCTGATGCATAGACTGTAATTGTTTCATCTAAGAATTCTCTTTTATATCCCTGAGGTTCAATTCCTTTTTCATTTTTAAGCACTAAACTTATCGTACTGTCACTGATTTTAGAAGTTTCCCTACGGATATGGTCTAGTGCAAACTTCACCGGTTCAGTAATTTCTGTTTTTTCATTAATTAAATTGATAACCATAATTTATCCACCATTTATTGTTATATTAATATGTTGCAAAGAAAGTGCCGTCATGTTTTTACAGCACTCTCTTTATATTAGTCTTATCCTATTAATCTAATCTTTTTAATGTATCGTCTGGCTCAAATCCTAAATTCTTATAATGGTCACTTCTTGTTACAATATCATCTTCTAATTGCATTTTTGCAAACTTAATTACATCTTCTGCAACATCTCTAGGTATTACAAGAACTCCATCATCATCTGCACAGATGATATCACCTTCTCTTACTGTAACTCCAGCACAGTTAATTGGTTCACCAATACTTCCTCTTGTTACGCGGCCATATGCATGAGTGAAAGTTCTTCTTGTACAAAATACCGGAGAGCCTTGAAGATTTGTCTCATGGGAATCTCGACAACCACCATCTATAACAAAACCTTCAACACCACGTCTCATCATATTCATGGATATTTCAGAACCCCATACGCCTCCACGGATACCACCCATATCTAAGGCAATAACCATATCTTTAGCATTTTCTTCTGTTACTGTATCAACGAAACTGTAAATATCATTACAACCTTTACCTAACTCTTCTCTCCATTCTTCTACTGTTTCACATGCCTTAACTTTATCTTGTTTTGGTAATAATTTAACAGTATGTGCAAAGCCTTTAAACTCAATTCCTGGACGAAGAGGTTTCATTTTCTCATCCATGGTACCTTTGTCTACTAAACCTAATGCATCCATTGCATCAGATAAATCCGCATTTCTGTATTTTCTCAATTCATTAATCAACTCTTGATTTGTCATAATATTCTTCCTTTCATATTTATCTATGTTATTGTTAAATCATTATTGCCTTATTTGTCATAAATTTATTAACCCTTTACTGCCCCAGCTGTCAAGCCTTCAATAAAGTATCGATTGAATATTAAATATACCACTATCATAGGTATAATTGCTATACATGTTCCCGCAAGCATCAAGTTCCATGATGAAGCAGCAGCTCCAGAGCCTTTCAGATTCATTATTCCAACAACTAGTGGCATTCTCTTTGGATTAGATAAGGTAAATACCATTGGCATAAGATAATCATTCCAAGCAAATCTAAATTCAAGAATTGCCAAAGTTGCAACTAGAGGTTTTAATAATGGGAAAAGAATTCTTTTAAATATTTGGAAGAAAGTACATCCATCTACTTTAGCTGACTCATCAATTTCTGGTGATATGGTACGAATATATGATCTTGCAACAAATAAATTAGTAACATTCATGCCAAACACCCTGATGATGATAACACCCCATAGAGACTTATTCATACCAAAAACTTTTGCAATCATAAGTTGAGGATACAAGGTCAAGCTACCTAAGGAAACAAACATTGAGGATATTACCATGCCGAAGATAATATTCTTAAATTTAAATTGTCCTCGCTCAAATACGTAGGCAGCAATGGTACTGGTGAAAATAGTTCCCACTACGATAAAGAATGACAAGAATATACTGTTGAAAGTATATTGCTTAAAATTAGCAAGTTCCCAAGCTTGTTTATAATTTTCCAAAACAAACTTTGACGGTATAATGGAGGTCCCGCCTGTTAAAAGTTCCATATTACTTTTAAACGAACCAAAAAGTGTGTATATTAGCGGAAATATCGTGATGACTAATATGCCCAAAAGCAAGGCATATATAAAAATATTTCCTGATAATTTCTTAATTTTGCGATTTTGCATCACGCATCTCCTTCCTAATAGCTATTGCCAAGTTTTTTTGTTAATCTCATATAAATCAATGCAGTTACAGCAAGTATCACTGCTGTTACAAGGGCCATTGAAGAAGCATAACCAACTTCGATCGCTCTTGAATCATATCCAAAGAAGTACTTAAACACATAGGTCATTACAACTTCTGTTTTTCCTCCTGGTTGACCATTGGTTGTTGATAATACAATGTCTGCCATCTTCATACTACCCACAATCGCATTAAGTAATACAACTTGGAAAGTAGGGCCAATCATAGGTAAGGTGATTTTGAAAAACCTTTGAAATACATTTGCTCCATCTAGATCTGCACATTCATACAATTCTTTGGGCACACTTTGAAGTGCCATCAAGAAGAAAATCATATTAATACCAAAGTTATTCCACACCGATGCAAATCCTATAACAAATAATGCTGATCCTTTTTGTGAAAACCAACTAATGGGTTGACTTATTACTCCTGCAGATTGTAAAATACCATTAACTGTTCCATTAAAAGATGCAAACATTAGAGAAAATATTAGACCTGCTATTGCGGCACTAATAACAGTGGGCATAAAAAAGGTAATTCTAAAAACTCCTGTTCCTTTTCGCCCTTTATTTAATAAAACAGCTAGTAAAAGTGCTAGTGGTATTTCCACAGCAAGTTTACCAAATGTAAGTATAAACGTATTAACTAAGGAGTTCCAATATGCGCTGTCTCCAAATAAGCGAGCAAAATTCGCCATTCCAATAAATGTTTCTTTGAAACCATTGGAGTTATAGAAAGCATAACGCAAAATATATAGAATTGGCACATATGTGAATAGTACGAAACCAATTAACATAGGAGCCAGCATTAGAACTGCCTGTGTTGAATCTTTTTTTATCCAACGAGTTTTATTTCCATTTGTTTCATTATCTGCCTTCACTTCTTATCTCCTTCTACCATCCATCCTTAAGTTCTTCCATATGCCAATCCTTATTCACATTCTACATAATACCTTTAGTAACATTTCTAAAATTATTAAAATGATCTGTTTCAAACTGTAAATAATATTTAGCTACTTATATATGCCCTGACTTTAAGTTATTTTATATATTTTTTGAGGGGGGGGAGTAAGTCAGTCAGGGCATAGTAGCTATCCATCTTATGTCATTCCATTGATGTCTCTATTTTAATATTCTGTTTGGCTAAGGATTAAAATTAATTAGTTCTTTCAACTACCACGCCTTCTGGAAGCTCGTATAAATCAATCATGGCTTGGTCTATTTCTTCTAAAGCTTTATTATATTTTTCATCTATTTCTCCCATTACTGCATCAACATCATTTAAGGCTGGATCTGTCCACATGTTAGCAATAGCTTCACGATATGTCTCACCTTCAAATTGAATTAATGTATCAGGTACAGGAGCCATAGGGAATATCTCATCAAAATTAGCAAATGCTTCAAAGTTCTTCATCTCTGGTTCCCTAGTTGCTAAAGCAATAGCTTCACTTCTAACAGGAATATATAATCCTTCTTCATACATCTGTGCTGCATTTTCGTCATCATAAAAGAACTCAAGAACTTTTAATACTTTCTCTGGATGTTCTTCTGCCTTTTTTCCTACCATCAATAAGTTAGTAGGTTGACCAAAAGCTTTATAAGGTGGTGTTTCTTCACCAAAAGTAGGAATCTCTATAACTTCCCAGTCGATTTGGGCAGGGAATTGTTCATTGTATACAGCTACATCAAAACTCGCTGCACCCATCATACCTATAGTACCTGCTGAAAATTGTGCCCTTAACATATCCGCATCCAAGGTCTCGAAACCAGGAATAACAGAGCCGTCTGCCACCATTTGGTCTATGGCTTTAATCATAGGATTGTAGTCAGAGTAAGCAAACTGCTTCTTGGCATAGTCATATCCATAATGGCCGATATTTTGTCCACCGCCCATGGTGTAAAATGAAGATATAGTCCATTGAGCACTTGGAGCAATACCAAATCCAAAAGCTTGTCCATCAGATGCTTCTGTAATGGTTTTAGCAACATCTACAACTTCATCCCATGTTTTTGGATAATCATCTTCTGTAAGTCCAGATGCTTCAAATAGATCCTTATTTACAACGAAACCATATGTTGTTAGGTTGTATGGCAAAGTGTATGTTTTTCCATAAAATATTTGAGCTTGGTTTGACAGCAAGTCAGAATATTTGTCTAGTAATTCCTCACTTCCTGGTAAATCTTCAATTGGAATTACATATTCAGCATCTATAAATTCCTGTATATACTTTGAATCAGCTCTATACAAATCTGGAGCTTCATCAGCTTGTGCTGCAATCTTTACTGTATCTGTATAGTTATCGCCATATACTGTGTATTCAATATTTATTCCTAGTTCCTTACCAATCGTATTGTTGAATTCTTCGATTTGTTGGTCTCTTAGTGTCTTTTCATGAGCATTGTCAGTCCAAACTGTAATAGTTTCCATTTCAACTTCTTCTGCAACATCTTCAGTATCATCGTTTTCTTCTGTAGTATCTGTAGTAGCATTATTATCTTTCTTATCATCTTCGTCATCTTTATTACCACATGCTACTAAAGAAGATGCAAGTAAAACAACACATACTAGTAAAACTAAAAACTTGTTTAACTTTTTCATTCTGTTCCCTCCGTAAAGTTAGTTTATTTTTGTTGATGTGTTTATTATAGTATGAGTATATGTTTTACGGAAGATTGAAGTTTTATACAACCATGAATAAAGCATACATGGAAAATGCACTTTTCAGCCCATATTTATTTGTGGGTTAAAAAGTGCATTAGTTTGTACACCGTTTTTTTTATTATCATGTTTTTGTACGTTGTTGGAAATATAATATCAAAAGTCCTAGTAAGTCAGCAAGAGCCCATCCAATTGGAATTGACCACCATATACCTATAAGTCCAATGGAAGGGATGGCAGATAATGTATAGGCTAGGATTACACGTGTTCCAAGACTAACTATAGTTAGGATAACAGAAATACTGCTCTTTCCTAAGCCTCTATATAATCCATAAAACATAAATAGATAGCCTATTAATATATAAAATGGAGCAACAATATGGATATATCCCATACCAATATCTAATATTTGTCTTTCACTTGTATCTATAAATATTCTTAGAAGCAAACTTGCAAACACCATTACAAACGCACTTATTATTACAGAATAAACTGCTATAACCTTAATTGCTGATTTTATGCCTGCTTTAATTCGCTTTTGATTTCTAGCTCCTCTGTTTTGTGCAATAAATGTCGAGAATGCATTTCCAAAGTCTTGCATAGGCATATATGCAAAGCTTTCTATCCTCACTCCCGTAGTAAAAGCTGCCATAACATTAACTCCAAAGCTATTTACTAGGCCCTGTACCATAAGAATTCCAAAATTCATAATTGATTGCTGAGCGCTAGCCAAAAGTGAGAAACTTGCGATCCTGCTAAGCATTTTCTTTTTTAAGAGCATGTGCTTTTTATTAATTCGCAACTGGGGTACCTTAGCTATAGAATAAATTGCAATGCCTACTGCTGATATAACCTGAGCTATAACTGTTGCGTACGCTGCTCCTTCAATTCCCATATTCAAAGGCACCACAAAAATATAGTCTAATACTATATTTATTATAGTGGATATAATAAGGAAAATCAGTGGAATTACTGAATTGCCAAGGCTTCTAACCACAGCTGCAAAATAATTATATATACTGGTAAAAATAATTCCATAAAAAATTATTTCCATATATGATTTTGTATCCCTAAATATTACTTCAGGAATTTGTATAAGTCTAAGTATGTCATCAATAAATATGATAGCTCCCACTTGCAAGATTAAAGTTATGATTCCTATGAAACAAAATGAAGTAAATAAACTATTTTTTAAGCTATCTATATCCTTTGCTCCATAATAATAAGAAAATACTGCTCCACTACCCATACAAAGTCCCAATATGATTGATGTTAAAAATACCATCACCGTAAAAGAACTTCCAACTGCTGCTAGAGCATCTGGCCCTATAAACTTTCCTACTATAATAGAATCTACCACATTATATAGTTGTTGAAATACATTTCCTATAATCATTGGTATTGCAAATATTAGCATTACTTTGGTTGCGTTTCCTCTTGTTAAGTCAATACTACTTCTCATCTGTCATAATCTCTTTTCTTTTTTAT
>CAZJCV010000068.1:0-8388 GCA_964544535.1 uncultured Lachnospiraceae bacterium
CTAAAACTATTTCAGAGCCCTTGATTACTTCTGAGTTTTCATTAGCCACGTACTCAGTGTCTGCATCAGTACTTGTAAGATCAGGTTCAACTAACTCTTTAACATGGTAGTTCCAAAACCTATCAACCTTTGGGAATATCTCGTCTCTCAATAAATCATCGTTCCTGTATATCTCATAGAAGTAAAACTTGTTGCCACCTACAAGGCAAGCTATAACACCATATTTTAAACCAGTAACCCATAAGTACCAGTTTAATTGGTATAGATAGCTTACAGGAACATCACCTTCTGACCAAGCATCATTCATATATTCACTAGCTGTCTTACACTCCAATATACCATATGGAATACCCTCGTCATTTACTATAAGTCTGTCAACATTGGCGATCGCCCATGGATAGTCCTTATGCGTAAGCGTCGCTGGGGATATCGCAACCTTGTTACCAGTTCTTTTAACATATTCATTAGCTACAATAGGCTCTAACATATGACCAAAGTGCATTCTCTCTAGCGCAGCATCACTAAATTCGTCTTCGCCGTCTTGATACTGCCCAGTCTTCTTAAGATAAACCAATCTAGCGCTTGACCATTTGTTTACGCCACATATAGCACCAACATCTGAGCCGCCAATACCCTTGATCCTATTTGTTAACCACTCCTTCTCATCTTCCTCCTGAGTGACTGTAGATAATATGTTGCAATTTGTAAGATATTTTAATACGTCCATTATCTATTCCCCCTTTATTTTATTCAATACCTTGTTCTTTCATTAATTTCAGTAATACTTCGCCGTGGCACGGTACTCCTGGGTTGCATCAGCAGCCCAACACTTTGCCCTTCAATTGATGTAATGCTCTCATCATAGTTGGACTGCTTCTAACCCACTCTTCCCTTGTTCCATCCGGTCCAATAATGTATGGATTTCCCCATTTACCTGGTCGTCCAATATAAACATCGTAAGGTTCTTTCTTCCAATGCACTATTCTCATACTTAAAACTCTACGCCAGTGTAAAAGTTCCTCCTAGCTTCGTCAATCTCCTCAGATGTGAATGGAGTCTCTATACAATGTTCCAAAAACTCAGTGCCTATAGGCATTCGTCTATAATCACTTCTGATACGCTCCACTAGGTGATTGTTGGTCAAGAACTTTAACAACAGTCTTAGGTCATCCTTAGGTAATCCTGTATAGTCTTCCAAAGTAAACCTATTAAAGTATGGCAATTGATACAATACCTTAACCATCTCATTAAAGTCTTGCAGAGGCAATAATGCAAATGTTACACGTAACTTTCTTATGTTAGCGTCTGATGAATCTGTGTTAATTCTCTCTTGCTCGCTAAGCTTATCATAGCCCATGCTCTTAGTGCTGTATATCCTGTCTAGAAAGTCAACTACAAACTTTACATGCTCCTTCTTAACTACAACATCTTCACCATTAATAGTTGAAAATACGCAACACGCGCATGCTATAGATAATCTAGCTATTTTAATACGTTGATCTGCTGCCTCAACTAAGGGTACTCTAGATGTATACTTCTTACCCATCTGTGTTGCTAGTTTTAATATTGTAGCAACGGCGTCATCCTCAAACTTAATATGCTCGGGTCTGCGGCTCCATGCCCACATCGTTCTCATATTACAATGGTCTGATGTGTATGTGTGAGGTACTGCAGGGATATCTCCTAGACTTCTATTAACCAGCGATGGGTTGACGTCCCCAGACGCTACCGCGATAGCTAGATCTAATCTTCTAACGTCCTCAGCTTTTCCGAACAACTTTAGTATAGACATAACACCATAAGTTTCAGCGTTTAGTTGTCTACCATTCCTAGGATTAGATATATAAATGGCTCTGGTTCGCGCTGTGGTCTCAGCTGTTATAACACCTGTAGTTTTGGCTATACCTGAGGACCTAACGTCGGACATCTGCGCTAAATCATCCTCGCTAAGCCCTGACAGCTCATCTATGGTTATAAGACCGCCATCATTTAGTGGATATGCACCCCATACTAGGAACCATCGTTTGTTGTTCTGTTGCATATTGTATACTAGACCTGTACGCCTTGATGACTCACCAGAGTGTAGTTCGCCCAGTTTGTAGTGATTCATAAGTCTTTCTACAAGTGTAGTTTTAGCCTGACCTGAGTCACCTATGATAAGCAATTCTCCCCAGCCCCTAGTTACAAATTGCTCTTGGAAATAAAAATTCAATACTGTATGGTATACGAGGTCAACTGCTACTCCCACGTCGCGGCGCTCCCAGATATAAGTTACGTTCCTCTCCAAGTCTCTGTGTATTTCATTGAACTTATCCTCAATGGTTTGACCTTCTTTAACTTGAAATACTTTAAGCATATCGTAGATATTCTCGCTCATCTCAAAATCACTAATCATATTCTTCTCAGGATATGCCTTATCAAATAGATAGGTAGCGTACTGTGTCTGAGGTTCAGGATACATATACCCAGCTAAGGTGTATCTCTCATTAGATTTAAGGCTCCTACCTATATGATATCCAGTTCTAACTACGTACTCATGTTCCTTTGCGAAACCGAAATTTGCTTCAGCCTTTGGTATCATCCTTACTTCTTCTATGTTCATGTACTTTTCAATTGTTATCCTTGGTTTTGGACACGACTTGTTGATTCCTAGTATATCTTTTATGACCGCTTCCTGTTGTGCCTCAGTACATTTGATAAGTTTCATAGTATCCTTATTTGTAGCGCCAAGCGTTACTGTATACTCGCCAGCCATTGCGGCTAGATAACAACTACTACACTTTTTATTATCTGCATCTGCCGCATCGCCGCAGTATCCCTTGATTACCTCGGGACACATGTATGGCGTGGTATCTTTCCCTGAAATCATAACGGGTACTCTGATCCTTGTGCCAAATAATTCCGCATCAGCTGAATCAGCTAGATGCACTTCCTTAGCTTCTGTTTCGTCTGCTAGGTTTACTTCTTGAGAGGGGTCTATATATTTCTCGGCACTATCTAGTAGCTTTTGGAAATCATCCGCCGTCTGCCCAGACTTTGTGTAGAAGTCCGTTATGTCCCCCTTATCTGGGAAATTGTCAGGCCATTGCACTACATACACATCTACAATTCTAAATAGTTTTTCACAAATCTTTTGTGTAGCTATTCTTCCCGCGTCGTCATTATCCTGCGCTACATACACCCGCTTTTTATTTCTGAAGTATTTAGTCCACTCAGGTCGCCACGACCCTGCACCACTGGTGGGACATGCTGAAGGGAATCCGTATTGTTCATTGATGATACGGTCCATTTCACCCTCACACCATACTACATATTCTGCGTCTTCATCAATTAAGTTTTCAATACCAAATATTCTGACTTCACCATATGTGTTCCCTATTTCATCTTTATAGTTGGTTACTTTATATTGGTCTTCATATGAGTTCCATTTGTACCTTCTAAAGTTTACCAGGGTATTGAATTCATCATATATTGGTATAGTTATTCTTTCCCCATCCCATCCTATCTGGAAGCGCCTAAGTGTCTCATCTGTAAGGCCTCTTCGCTTGCGTATCACTGTCCTTATAGGCCCTGTTAGACCCATCAGCGCTTGATGGTACTCAGATATTAATCCCATGTTGATATCAGGTCTTGTAGGCTTTGTACTATCTGGTCTGGGAATGCGCAGCGCATCGCCCAGTTCAAACCATGCTTCCTCATTAGATAGTCCGTACAATGTCTTGTAGAGGGTATGGACGTTTCCCTTGCTATGGCACGTCTGGCAATAATAAACTCCCTTTATTACATTAACTGTTAAAGAGGGGGTGTTATCTGTTTGGTTTGCGTGTAGGTCTTTAAACGGACATTCCGCCTTCAATTCGCTACCGCGTCGATGTATATTCTTTAGTTCACTCATAAAGAATGCTTCGTTGTCAATCTCTGCCAAAATTCTGTTACGATAATCCTTCCAGTTAATCTACCTCACCCCTTATTAGAAAAGATTAGGGAGGTTACTAGCCTCCCATATCTAACATTAAAACTCGGCTGAATCGATCTCCTCCTGGGACGCATGAGACGCGGAAGCTGCTTCAGTGCTAGTGTCATCTAAATCATATACTAAGTCAGAGTGCCTGAATGACTTGAATAACTCCATTCCAAAGGCTCTGTCCTCATTTGAAGTCGCTCCTGCAGCTGCAACTACAATATTATACCATTCGTTTCCGCCTTTAGCCATTAGCTTAGATTCCAATGTATACCCATGGTTCCACATGTTTTGCATTGATACTCTTGCTAAGCTATATAGTTTTCTACCTTCATTGTAGTTAGTCTTTGAGAAGCTTAGGATAATTGGCATTCTTTCTCCTTGAATGAACCCAAAGAAGTTGATGTATTTTGTACACTTAGGAATAGCTTCCCTGCCCACCTTAGTATTGTCGAACTCGTTTCTTCTACACTGAGCGCACATCTTTGAAGTACCGTCTGACTCGAAACCTCTCTTACCATCTCTAGCATGACAGTGTATTCCTCCTCCATCCGCTCTATCTTTCCATTCAATATTAGAATTGAATTTGAATACTGGGACAAATATCTTACCGTTTAGTTTCTCAACTGTCAAAGAATTTATGATGTCACCTTCATCAGCTAACTTATCTTTCCTCTCTGGACTAAGTGCGTTGATAACCTTTATTCTAGGTATAATCATATCGCCTTCATTATCGTCTTCAAATCCTAATGGTACACCATTCATTGAGTCCATCATTGCTTGGTTTTCTTTCTTTACTAAATCTGTCATTTTCAGATTCCCCCTTAATTTATTATTTATTCAAATGCCTTACAACATAATCCTGCTGTTTAGCATCAAATACTAAGAATTTCATGGTATCAAATTTGTTATACAATATTGTAGCTGCCATTACGTTTACTATTGCAGGTCCTGATAATAACAAGTAATCATCCTTAGTGAAATCTACAAGTCCTTCTTCTAACATTGCTCTCACTGTACTCGTCTTAAATATCGGTAACCTTCCTCTAGTAACGTCCACCAGCACTCCATACTGTTCTGCCTTAGAATAGTCATGATTTGTATTGTTTACTATATAAACTTTAGCCATTACTTCACCCCCTAATTTGTACTTTAATTATTAACTGCATCAGCGTAGGCACCAGCTATTAGGTCCGCCATCACATTTCCAATGACCAGTTCCCTCAGCACTTCGCTGTCTTTTTCCATTTCTATCCCGTTATTCTTCTCAAACAATGCGCACGCTAAATCTAACTCTTTCTGTCTCTTAGGATACTCAACATCGAACTTATCAGCCACCGCGTCGTATAGAGCCTGCAATGAAGCATCTGATTCTATTAACTTCCTAGCAGTCACTTTGCCGAATGGAAATACGTGCCCCTTTATGTGATAAACTACAATCTCTTTGTCTTCTAACGCACCTAGCATACCAGATGCTATTTCCCATAGGTCCTTGTTCTTGACCTCTTCGCCTTCAGCTGTTATCCAACCTTTATTTTCCCAATTCTTATACCATTCCTTATTGACACAGTTTACTACATATTCAGAGTCTGAGATTATATAGATTAGCTCCTCATCAGAATTAATACATCTCTCAAGCGCTTGTAGTAAAGCTAATATTTCACCACGCTGTCCAGTGGACTGTGACTCACATACAGCATCATGCCCATATATCTTATTACTGTTTTTATCTTTAACTATATAGGCTCCAATTGAGAAGCATTCCGGCGTCCCAGGTTTCCTACAGGCTCCATCTATCGCTATTATCATTTACTTCCCCCCTAATATTAATTTACCAACATTAGCGCCGTGTTCCTTCACCAATTCAAACGCCTGTTCCTCAGTGAACCCAGCCTCCACTAATGCTTTAAGATACATTTGCATCTGCGCTGCGACAACCTCAGCGACCATTTCATACTCAGGCATCATATTTTTAAGTTCTTTTGCAGCCATTTCCATCTGTATCTTAGTCATTATATCCATGTACACCCTCCTTACACAATCATAGCGCCAACTATCCTAACCTTAGGATTAGCTAGTAGCCTAAATTCATCATCGTACATAGTAGTGTAGTACTCTAACTTAGAGTCAATATTGGATGTATTTGTTATTATCTCAATAGCACCTGTAGGTAACTCTACAGCAACTACTAACACCTTCGGTTCTTCAATAGTCTCGGCGACGGCTAGCAACTGCTCCTTAAGTGATAATTTATTTGTCATAACGCACCTCCTTGAATATTACACAGTTTAGTGACACGTTTCCTAACTGGTCTTTTGATTCTCCAAAGGTGTCTACTTCAATTGTCTTACCAATTATCTCCTCTGGATTATCCCAGAAACGCTGCCTCTCTTCATCGCTAAATCCTGAGCCTACTCCTACTCTATATCCTTTGTAGTCTACAACCAAGGCCCCCATCATACCTTCATACTTATTGGTTCCTTCCTGTATATCTACAACCTTTAAGTCCATGGATTCTACATATTTCACTTTCAATAAACTGTTGGAGCGCTTTAATTCGTAATGCCCTTCAAAGGTGTTTAGCATAATTCCCTCGCCGCCGCGTTTCCAGATTGGCGTGACCAGCTCTATTATTTCTTCCTCGGTATTTACTACTCCCAATATAGTGACTGCTTTAATGGTCCTGAACTTATGCCCTAAATCAAATGCAACTAGCAGTTTAGCCCAATCGTCCCTCAGGTACTGCACGCCTTCATCGCCAAACATAGAGCCTAATAGTAACTTTCTATTTAGCGCAGTATATTTAGACTTGCCTTTCTTAAACTCATCTATGGGTATAATATCAAATATATTAAATGATACTCCTGTTCTGATTCCTTTTCTATTAGCTATTGAGTTGGTTGCTTGTCTCAATGCGATACTGTTTTCATAAGTACCTATCGCAAGAAGCTCTCCATCATATACGGTATTATCTGGTAAATATCTTGCCTCTTCAATTATTTCTACAAGGCCTTCATCCTCAATTCCTGACCTACTGTACATCCTGCTTTCACCATTTTCCTTAACTAGTATTCTTCTGATACCGTCTAGCTTTTCTGTAGCTATGAATGGCCCTCTCACCTTATGCCTATTCTCTGGGTACGGTACGCCTAGCATACAACCTATTCTTGGTATGAAGTCGTCACCATACACTTTGTTTAGCGATTTATCGGATATCCCAATCTTTAGGTTCTTTGTAACCATAGCGGTTGCTAAATTCCTGGCCTCTGTGGTATCTTGCGCGTTTATAAATAGCCATGCAAAATGAACATCATTATCTGAACCTGTCTGGTTCTTTTCAAAATGCCTCATTGCGTCGTGCACGGTTATTGCCATATCGCACATAGAGTGCTCTCCCTTTGTTAATTTGTTAGCTGCTATGCCTGTTCTAATATACGGGTTGTATATAAATTGTAGAACATCTTTGAACCCCGGCAATTCTGCGTACCTTTCTAGCAATGCTAATTTATCATTCCTACCTGATGTCGCTTGAATTTCGTATACTGTTCTTGCGATTTCCTTCATTATCATACCTCCAATTTGTTTTTTAAGTTACATCTGAACCGGTTAAGGGTCTGGCTTACATAAGACTGTGAGCAACTGAGCTCTGACGCTATCTCTCTGTGGGTTGCTTTGAACATGGATTCTCGCCAACATTCTAGTATGTTTCTTTGTGTCTTATTATTTACCTCAGCTATGCATCGCTCAACACACTGCATTATTTCCTTGACTCCATCCTCTTCTAGCAGCCTTCCGTCAACAGTTAGTGCACTTTCAAAGCTGTCTAGATGGGTCGTTCCTTTGTCATCTACAGGTACGTCATAAGAAATAGTATTCTTGTTTATTATTGTGTTGAGGCTCCGCATATATGAGCCTAATCTATTGTAGATACAGACGGTAGCGTAGGTAGAGAATTGGTTGCTTCTACTAGTGTTAAAAGTCATTATCGCTTTATACAATGCTTCGTATCCTAGACTCAGCGCTTCTGGATCCCCTATTAGCCCAAACTTCTTAAGTTGTTTCCCAACGAGCCCCTCGTTCAACTTTATAAGCTCTTCCACTACCTCTGGCGATTTGTCCATTAAAAGTAACTTATCGGATCTGGCCAAATATATCGTCCTGACATTTCTGGCATATTCCGGAGATTTCATACTCTTTCACAGATAACTCATCCCTGAATGCCACCATGCCAATCTTTATACCGCATATAGGGCATTCCTTTTGTTCCACAGTCTTAACTTCTTCGCCAAAGCCAGCCTGCTGTAAAATTCTCTTATTCATTATTATTACCCCCTTTAAATAATATTATACTATAAAATAAGGGTTATTTCTCTAGCAATTATTTTTTCTGAGGCGCGCCGCACGTACCAGTTCTTTTACATCATGGA
>CAZJCV010000069.1:0-7860 GCA_964544535.1 uncultured Lachnospiraceae bacterium
ATTGTTTTCAGGAAAGATAGAAAAGTTGCACACTTTTACTTGACACAAACCTTTTAAAGAAAATAAATGTTGTATGAGATTTTTTATGATATAGTTATTTTGCAACATAATCTTTTTCAAAAATTGATAGATAACTGCTATAATAAATCTTGGTATACGTACAGTAAATGTCCATTTACCAAGATTTATTATAGCAGTTATATCTTGGTAGATATACTCATCGAATTGCAATATCAAATTATAGAATTATTTCTAAGGGTATTGTCTTACAAGTAATCTCTTTTGAAATCCACTCTGCATATTTTTTGTAAATCCTGTCTTCGTCCTATATATTAACAAAACTAGCTTCATATTATTCCTTCCACTCTCTTATCTTGTTTTTTAGGTAACAGCACATTGGTTTTTGTCTATTAACAACTCGTATAATAAAGAATTATCTAGATAGTACTGGCGAATATTTTATATTAAAGCAAAAATAGATACATTCTTTTAATATGCTACTATAAACTAATGCTTGTACCTTCCATAATACCTACGATTACTGCTTGGAAAACTTAAATATTCAGAAAACCTTGGCAATAAATTTTTATTAGTAACATCAAATGTTGAAGTGACTTCTTTTTTAGAATTAATTATTTCCCAAGGCTGATTTGCTTTAAGATGTAATGCCCCAACAAAAATATTATCTTTTATTGCACACATTAAATATTCAGCATGTGTATCTGTACTAATTGGAACTGATACTATTAAAACATCTTTATAAGAACCAATAGGTCTAATATCTTTAGGAAATAATGGTTCAAAACTACCTTCTTCTACTATTTCTCTACATTCACTAACCAGTTCATCTAATAATTGTGTTTTGCCAGTATCAATGTCAACTACTCCTAATCCTGCTGAATTAGTTTCGGAATAGAAACTTTGAATGTAGTACTTATTACCAACCAATTGACTATTGTTATGACATGGAGAATAATTTCCACCTGCTTGCATATAGTCAGGTAAAGATATTTTGTTCCAATTGGTTTTTTCTATGCTTTCAATATTTGTTTTTCCAATATATAAATAAGAATTAGTTATCCTATCTACACAAATGTGTAAAACTTCACCTGTCTCTTTATTAAATTCAATCCAAGCACGATCTTCTCCAATAATAAATTCATTTCCATGTGTGTCTTTAATTGTATCATGTAACAAAAGTGCTTTTTTTTCTTTAACTCCGTCCTTGGTATTTAGGGTTAATCTATGCTCCACAATATCACCATCATCATTGTAGACTTGTTTTAATCTGATATTACCACCAAACTCTAATATTCCATCATCAGAAACGATTTCAACTTTCTCTTCTTCAAGATTCTCTATGTTAACATTATCTCTTAATACAAAGTTTGTTCCATCCCAAACAATTGGTTCTCCATCATCAGCAGGTGTTGTATCTTTAAATGAATATAATGGCTTATCCTTTGAGTCTATTAATCCTGCATTTAAGTCCCACTTTGCGAGTTTTGCATTTACTATACCTTTGCTTGAGTCTATTTCATAAAATAAGAAGGGTACTTCTATTTTTTCTTTATCGATACTAGTTTGATTTAAACTATCACAACCATTTATAATCAAAAAAATACTAACGATAAAAGTTAACAAAAACATTTTTTTCATCATATTTCCTCCTCAAAAACTTAAAAATATTAAATTAGCAGGAAAACAGAAGAACTGTTTTCCTGCTCTAACTTACTACCAAAGAACATAATATTCAAAATTTGGATTATTTGAATAGTTCTCGTTCCATCTATCATTTGTATGCGCACAAAACTCCCTGACCACAGTATCATTTCGGACAATTAAAACAACATGGCTTGAAGATGTATATAGCACTCCTCCTGCTGCAGCTAGTGAGTAAGTAGACGGTATCCAATATCCTTTAATATTTTTCATATAGTTTTTTAAATCCGCAGTATTAGCCCATTCCATTCTATAATATCTCCATTGACTATCTGTAGGTATTCCACCTGCATGGAGTGACTGAGAAACAAAATTTGCACAATCATTATGAAGAAGTGCGCTATAATATGGATAGCTACTTAAATTCCACTTTGATCTATCTTGCTTCATACCACAAGACCATCCATGAACATCACAATTTGCAGGATCTGAGGTGTATTCACGTGCATAATCTCGAGCTGCAATCCTATCATAGCCTGGATATAACCTTGTTAAGTAGTTTCTATCATTCATTTCTAGTAGCATTTGCATATCACTATAACCATTTAATTCCATCTTATCAGATGACTGGGGAAGTACGTTAGTAATTGAAGTTAATGAATCAACGTTTTCAGCTAAAATTACTAGCTCTTCTTTTAAAACAAGACCACTTTTAGTGTTTGCTGATATTTTCAAGTGAAAATTATTGTCAAAAGGTTGGTTTATGTATTCATCTAAATCATTAAACTTAGTTCTAATTTCCCTTACTACTCTATCATTTTTATCAACCTTAATGTCTTTATTAAATTCAGCTATAACTTTAGCAATTTTAGTCTCAGAGCGGTAAGGCAACTCATCTAAATTAAGTTTCTTTAGCATACCTTTTATATATGGAAGGTCTTCTGGTTTTTCAGCTTTTAATGTTTTATTCATGGTCACAGAAACATCTGCAGTTACTTTTGTTCCATCATACGTAAAATCATCAAACCTAAATTGGAACCCATTAACATGATAAAATTCTGAAAATCCATCATATAAGATACCTTTGATACTATCTTCTATCTGTAATTTAATGTCGTTAAGATTGTTTTTTTCATAAATACTATTTTGTGAGAACGATACTAGAGATAATGAAGAAATTATCAAACTTAAAGCAAAAAGTGTTGTTATAATTTTTTTTAATAAACACATATCTTTAACCTCCTGAATTTAATTTGTATTATTCTCCAAAATGGCCATTGCAAGAATATAATGTATATTATACATATATATATATATATTGTCAAGTATATATGTAACTTGAATTAAATAATTATTTAAGTTAATTATGTTCATATATGTGATTATGAGTATATAATAATTCTGAAATTAGTTTTGAAAATAGATGTTTTTAAAAAATCAGGCTCGTGAACACCACAATCGTTATTACCAAATCTAGAAGCCTCTACTGATAAACTTTTAAAAAAAGATTTGCCCTTGAAGAAATGATATTTTTGAAGCAGGAGCGTTTAAATGTAAGAGACTTAACCGAAGAACAGTTCACCCCCCGTAGGGGGGTGATTTTGAATTTTGCGGTGATATTGCTAGGGTAGGCGAAAACAATTGGATAGGATTAAGTATAACTAAATTAAGGCAAGGGGATGATTTATGTTACGATGACATGAGGCAAATGACTCTAGTTATAGTAAAAGATGACAGTGTAGATTCTATACAAGTTTTCGATAAATTTTCTGATCTATAATAGATAAAGGATGCAGAAAAATAAAAGGGGTTTGATGGAAAACATTATTAGGCTAGGAGAGATCTTTTTGAATAATTGTTATAGCTGGTTTATGAATATCTAAGATAATGCTTTGTATTAGTACGATGAAAAAATTCTTTGCGAACACTAAAGGGAGATTCTTTATAAAATGGAAAGATGAATATTGCAAATACATTAGAGCTAATCAAAATAATAATACATCTAAAAAAATAGGCCTTGTATTTCATGCCACTGCAACTGCTGCTCGCTCTGGGGCAGCAGTTAGATATAGAACGAATGGTGTGAACATAGATATTTGCAAAGAAGAAAACACTTATTTAGGAAGAAAATTTGTAGGCTTTGATGACTGGCATTCAATCACAGAAGGTGACTTAACAAAAAGAATACCTCTATCTGAAATAATAGAATCACCCACCGTAACATCCAATCACCCACTCATAAATGAACTTGATTATGTATTTGATAATCGTGACACTGATCCTTATTTTAAATGCACAAATAGAAGTATTTAGAACAAATGCTAGAGGTGAATACGGTCAACGTATAACTCTAGCTAATACTTTAGATGAAGTACTAAGAGCTGCATCATGGGGATCTAAAACTATAGATGATTTTAAAACTAGATTCAATCAAGAACGTGATTTCCAAGCATTAAAAACAGTTAACTACAGCATAACAAAAACTTACTGGGGAGAACATAACGATTCGGCAATTAAAATAAAAGATGATTTTGTATGGAGAGATAGAATTAATATTGACAACCTTCCTCATATCATAGATTTATGCATATTAGAACATAGTGCACCTTCTAAAATCTCCTACCTTGGAATGGATTTTGAATTTATATCAAATAATAGTGCTTTAAATTCAGGAGGAGTGTATGATCCTCAAACTGAAATTGAAGACAAGGCAAGAAGAATAATTCTTACAGAAGACAATCTTCACCATTGGGTGAGATATAAATATATATCTATAAATGACCAACCAGAAACTATACCTGATCCAAATGACACTCCTGTTGATACTCCAGATGACGAAAACTTACCTCAAACTAATCCAGAAGGAAATATAATATTTACTCCTGATTCTAGTCAGTGGCAAAAGGATATAACTGTAAACGTGTCGTTGTCAGAAAATACAGAAACAACAGTTGAAGCTTCAAATACTGTAAATAGATCATATAGATATAGATATATAACTGATGAAGGTGAAAACACTGAAGGGACAAGCTCTTTAATTAGAGCCTATACTCAGACCTGGGAAGCTGGAGAAATAAAACTAAGTGGACAAAACAAATTTAATAGAGAGCAAAAAGAAATGTCATTAGACTCTAATGGAAATGTCACTTTAAAAGAAGATGGAATATGGGTTTTAAATGGAAATATTGAAATAATTCAGACTCTTTTAAAGGTGACATAATAATCTATAACAATAGATATTCTAGAAGAGATGATTACGATGTAAATATAGACAGATAGTGTTAGTTTGGTGAGACTATAAAAATTATAACACTTCTTTTGGGAGATAGTTTTTATAGCCTAGAATAAGTTAAGAAGAGAAGAAAAAGTTAGTGCCTTTATGTGGTGTAGATTACCTCCTTCAATTTCAGAGAATAATTAAGGGAAATTATAAGAATATTATGTAAGAATTCTGTCAGAGCTACTTGATATAATTAATTTGAATATGAAATAAATGGATTATATCAAAAGTGGAGGTGGAGTTTTTATATAATAAAGGTAACAAAAAATCAAACTAATTCTAGAGGGGGTATTTATAATGCGTATCAAAAATAGCAGTATAAGTATGATGAAAACTAAAACAAATGAAAGAAAAAAAGTCTTTTTAGCTAAAAATGTGATGTCAGTTTTATTAATAATATCAATAGTATTTTCACTTAACTTGTTTACAGTAAATGCAGCACCTAATAACATAACGCCTGAAAATAAAAGTGAAGACCAAATAAAATATGCTTTGGTTACAAATCAAGATGTAATAAAAAAGTGGGCAAGTTTAGGTCATTTTTTGGGATTTGGATGGGCTGCAGGAACAGCAGGACAATATGTTGGTGAAGATTTTAGTGTGAAAAGATTGTCTAATGGTGACTATGAAGTTTATGCAAACTATAGAGAGGGAGATCCTTACTCAGATGGTTACAGAGCAGAGGAGAGACTGAAGATGATATTTTCTGATTTTAGAGTTACTTTTGACCCAGATGACTTTAATATGGAGCAACCCCAAGTTACATTAGGAGATGAAAGAGTTGCAGGTTCTTTTCTTTCAACTAATGCAACATCTTCTATGAGTTCTGTTAATCAGGAATACAGTTATTCTACAGCTCATGAGCTGACTCATGAAACTAATACAACATTAGGAGCGACTATTGGAATATCGCAAACTACTAAAGCAGGAGTTAATATTGGGGTTTTCTCGGCAGGTGCAGAAGTTACCACAAAGTTTGAGTTTTCAGCAGAACATGGCTGGAAAAATTCAACTACAAAAAGTTCTGGAGACACAATTACAAATTCTTTTAGTGCTGTTGCTCCTCCACATACTAAAACAACTCTTTCTCAAATAGCACAGGATGTATTGTCTTCAGTTGAATATTCAACTGATGCTCGGATTGAGTACAGTGTTACATTTATAGGGTTTTTAAGAAACGGGGGAAATTCAAATATTAATCATCCTATAGATAGACCAGATGTAACCTTGAAATTTGGAAGTGATACCATAAGTGCAGCAGATCATTTGTGGGATTTATACACTAATAGGAATATACCTGGTTATAACAATTGGATAGATTGGAATACAGAGGGGTTATCTTCTGGATTAGAACAATGGACAAAAAACATTTATAATTCTCCTGAAGTTACGACTGTAGAAGGGAAATTTGTTTATAAAGGGGTTTTTAATTCAATGAGAGCGTCGGAGCCCGTTCCCCTTTATCCACTTGCAAGAGTAGAAATAGAGGATAGAATACGCCCTATTTATGTAGGAGAAAACTTTGATTTAAAGAAACTAAAATTGACAGGACTTAATAATTACAATTTTGATTATTATGGTTTTAATAATTTACCTGTAACATGGAAAATTGAAAGTGGAGAAAATTATGGACTCATATCTGGAATATTTCTTATTGGTGAAGGAGAAGGACATGGAACTATTAGTGCAACTGTGAATGGAATAGAAAGTAATGTTATAGGCTTTGGTGTTAAAAGTCCCTCAAGATTATCATTTATAACAGTTACTGGTGTTGTTCCCCCATCTATAACAGGAGAAAGTTTTAATCTTTCTAATCTTGATGTTACTGGCTTTGATCAATATGGGAATCCTTATGACATATCAATGTATCCTGTAGATTGGGAAGTTGTTAATGGTAAATATAGTGCTTCTGTATTAAATAGTAGATTGCATTTTGATAATGATGGAAAAACAGACTTAGTTGCAAGTGTAAATGGTATTAGGAGTAATGAAATCTCATTTACAATAAAAAACCCCCCATATCTAGATAAACTTATTTTAAGTGGCACTATTCCAGTATTAGAGATGGGAGCCCAGTATGACCTTTCAAAGCTTAGAATTTCAGGGGAGGATCAATATGGTAATAATTATGATGTATCAAATAAAATACCTGTATTTAAAATAATAGAAGAGAATGAATATGCAAGTGTATATGGAATTACTCTGACCGTTCTAAATCAAAACAATTTTATTCCAATGACAGGTTTGGTTAATGCTTCTATAAATGGTGTCACAAGTAATGCCATTAGTTTTAGGACACAAAAGGAAGTATCTCCTACTCCGGTTCCAGACAAAACAAATAGACCTACTTCTACTACTGTGAGAAAAACAACAGCAGATAGTATTTCACTAAAGTCAAATGATGCTAGTATTAAAAATTTATTTATTGATGGAGTAGAACTGTTACCAGAGTTTAGACCGGATACGTTAGTTTATAATGGTGAAGTAGAAAATAATGTAACAAGTGTTGAAGTTAGTTATGAGACATCAGATAAACATGCAGATGTAAAAGTAGATGGAGATAACAATTTAAACGTGGGTGTAAATACTATAACAGTTACAGTTAAGGCAGAAGATGGAACTGCTAAAACTTATATTATTATTATTAATAGAAAAGAGGAAACAAAGGAAATTATTGAGCCAGAAGAACAAAAACCTTCAGTAGGTTTTGTTGACACAGCGGGGCACTGGGCAGAACATCAAATTATTGTGCTACAGTCTATGGGTATTATTACAGGCTACGAAGATGGGAGTGTAAAACCTGATAGAGAACTTACAAGAGCGGAGTTAGCTATTATTCTAGTAAAAACATTAAAAATTCCGTATAATTTCGTTTGTAGAGGATGAAGAAACTATCGAGAAGATTTTGAAACATTTGA
>CAZJCV010000070.1:0-7590 GCA_964544535.1 uncultured Lachnospiraceae bacterium
GTAGTGAAAAACAGAATTTTATATGATATTATGAAAAAAGCAAATACCTATCTATCTTTATTTAAAATACCAAGCCCCATACATCCTTTAGGTATTATAACAGTACCCGATTCATCCATGCTTACAAGTTCACATTCATTTCCTTCATCATCTAAAGCAATTTTTTCTGTCCAGCCGTAGAGTTTTTTTCTTTCAATCTTTACTGGTGAAAATGGATATTCTTTGTCCTTAAACTTAAAAATTAAAGACTTTGCCATATTTAGCCTCCTTATGCATAAAAGTTATTTCAAGGGACACTTAAATCCCTTTATGATTCTGCTTCTTTTACATTGTTTAAAAGAGTTAGAATCAGGATTATCATACATTATAACATATAAAATAGAGTATTTGTTAGTCTTAGTGTTGCGTAGGGTGCAGTTTTTGATTTTGTTACATATTATGGAAAGGTTAATCACACCATAATGAATAACTATAATTGGGGGCGCGATTTTTCGAAACACCTTATGGGAAATATCAATAAAATGTATAGAAAGATAGAAAAACGAATACCACGAGCACAGCTCGTGGCTTTAAAAATTAATCGATAATTAAAATAAAACATCCTTTGTTAAAATTATTGCAATTTTAAAACTGCACTAAAAACAAAAGAGGTTATCAAAAATGGATGATTAAAGTCTAGCATATTAAAAATTATTTTGCAAATACTAAAATCGACCAATATGAAGCGAATTTGGTAAATGTTAACGTTTATTGTACTTGAAGTGCCGATTAGGTGTTTTCAAAAAATATAGCATGGTTTGAAGTGAGGCAAAACCATATAAATAACTGTTCAACTGGAATTTCAAAAAAATTGATTGCCATTTTTTTTATTGCAAAATAATGTTCTTATGCATAGAAGCTTAAAAGCTTCTATAATGGGTTTAGTAACACAATTATTGAATACAAATTTTTTTGAAACTTCCTTATTGTATAAATATTTTATGTATTCTTTTGCCATGAAAATCGAAAGAGAAGTAATGTTATAATTACCCCAAAGAAAGTATAACTGCTTAAAATTCATAATAGTTTACGAGGTACTTTGCTCAAATAACATTTCGCTTTATTTGTTGCACCAGAACCAGATTTTTATACTTTTATACAAGAAATTATTGACAAGTTAATATGTACGAGTTACACTAGATATTGTTAAGGAATTAATTCCTATAATATTAGCTAATATTTAATAACAGCATCATAATATTAATTCAAAAGAGGAGTGAATTCTATGAAATTTAATCTTACTAAATTACTTACTGTATCGGCTGCATGTATAATTACTTTAAGCGTAGTTACTAATGCGGCAACACTTGTTGGAACTTCAACCGCTACTAAATCTGATACGCAAACTTCAACTACTGGAAGCATAGTTGCTTTGTGGGGTTCTACTGGTACTGGAAATTTAAAAGTTCGTTCTACTAATAGTACTACAGTAACCGCTGAAGCTAAGGCTGTTAGAGCGTGGATTCCTGATAACACTTTAGCTTCTTGTTCTTCAAGTACTTCTACATACGCAACAAACAATGGATTTAATTTACCTTATCAGGATAACGGATACTATATAAAATTATCTGGTGTTAAGTCTGCGAAAGGTAATGGTGAATTTGAAATACTAAGATAATTGAACTATACTATATTTGCCCAGATTTTTATCTGGGCAAATACTATGTGAGGGGTATAATATGGTCGTTTTTGCAAAATACATAATATTTGAATTTAAATTGCTTATTAAAAAATTCTATATAACAATACCACTTTTACTGTCTTATATATACATATATTATGTATATATAACTTTGAATGATCAACTTGACATTTTCTGTTTCATAAGACTAAGTGGATACGTTATGATGGGAGTAACTATAATATCAATTTATTCGGGTGTTATAAGTGCCAAACAAGAAAAGTCTGTTAAGTTAGATGAATTAATGAATACATTACCTGCTTTCTGGCGAAGACATACCGCTAAACTGTTAGCATGGTCAATAATTACAGCAGTTTATTGTTTGTTGCTTGCAGTTTTATGTATTTCTTTGAGTGCTGGTGTACTTAATAATATTAGTAAATATGGGCCACAGTTTTTGATATATATATCGGTTAACTTCGGTATTCCTATGATTTCAACATGGCTTATAGCTTACTCTGTAGAAAAAACTCTAAAACCTATAATTGGATGGCCTATTCTATTAGTTATCTGGTATAGCATTTTGCCCTTTGAAAGAAATCTATATGGTGAATCTGTTCAATTGATGCTTAATCAATTTGTCGAACAACCATATGGTAATTCAAGATTGCTTCATTATGGTCTTGAAATGAATTTTGGGTTATTATCACGAAAGATTTGGTTATTGATGTTTGGTATGTTTTTATATATTTTCACTAGTTTATTGAAAGTACACAATCTGTCATTAAGAACATTTAAATCTAAAACTGCTGCTGCTATATCATTACTTATGCTCGTCAGTTCTATACCATTGGCTATAATATCTGCAACCCCACATTCGCAAGGGTTAATTTGGGAAAACAGTGATATGGAGGATAATCTTTTAGAACAGGCAAAAGAAAATTATAAACCAGAGTATCTAAACGGAGAAACAACTTTTCTCGGTATCAATTTGGATGAGAGTAAAGATGATTTGTTAAGATATGATGCTAAAATACTTATTAGCAATGTATCAAAAAAAACACTTATATTCACATTATATAGAACTCTGGAAATAACGGATGTTAAAGTAAACGGTCAGTTTCAGGAGCATTTTGTGAGAGATAATGATTGGATTATTTTAGATAATAATCTTGCTGGAAATATTGAGATTTGCTTCAGTGTAACTGGGACACTTCCTTACTCATTAGGAGAAATATCCGATAGAACAATGCTGTTGACACCCGACTTTCCATGGTATCCAATATTGGGAAGGCATAAGGTCTTACACCCGATACTAGATTATGCTTATTTTTCAAATGATTTGTCAGCAGATAAACCTTACGATATTGAAATAAACAGCTCGCGAGGGAATATAATAACAAATTTATCATATACCAGTGGAATTCATTTTAAAGGTACAGCGACCGGACCTGCAATCATACAAGGTGAGTATAAGAGTGAAAACTTAAATGGAATTCATTTTGTTGCTCCGACATCCATGTTTAATTTTTACAAGAATACGGTTAATGTAATACCTGGAATATTTTCAAATTACAAAAAGGAGTTTGCCAATAAACTTGATAAAAAATGGATTAATAAATTACAAACAAATTATAATCAAATATTTCTGGTGGATTTGCCTCCTCAACAACAAAGTGATACTTTCAGAAGTTGTAGCTCAGAATTATATATAAACTACCTAAAATGGGTTTATCCCTTTTACAATGACAATCCAGATAAAGCAACTGAAAAAATGTGTGAAGGGTTAAAAACCAATTTTCTGTATGAGCACTTTTTCAGGAATGGTGAATTAACTAAACAAAGTAGTATTCCGGCATATTATTTTAGAGATATAATACTTTTATGGGAAATGGATGATAAGGCCTTGCGTGTAAAAGATTTAGAACAGTGGTTTAAAGACAATGATTTTGATAAAGAAAAAAACAAAATTATATGGGATAATGACATTGATGACATAAATGAAATTGAACGGCTGATTAATGCAAAGTCCAAAACTAATATTAACAAGATAGCATATGAAATATTAAATAAATGGATAACGATATCTAAGGAGAAGTAGTATGAGATTACAAATAGAAAATTTGGAAAAGTATTATGGTAAGAAAAAAGCTCTAGACTCTGTGAATTTTAATGCCGCAAATGGCATTTACGGTCTACTAGGACCAAATGGAGCAGGCAAAACCACGCTAATGAGAATAATTGCAGGGCTTATAGCACCAAATAAAGGTAGTGTTAAATTTGATGGTGATGACGTTTTAAAAAATATAGACAAATTCCGATATAAAATCGGGTACCTGCCTCAGGAGTTTGGTTGCTACAAAAGCATATCAGTAAGAGAGTGCCTCGATACAATAGGAATTTTAAAAGGAATTACCAGTAAGACAGAAAGAGTAGCTCAAATAGACAAGATACTTAATGAGGTAAACCTACATAACGAAGAAAGAAAAAAAGTAGGCACACTCTCAGGAGGTATGCGAAGGCGTCTCGGCATTGCTCAGGCAATGCTTGGAAATCCGGTGTTAATAATAGTTGATGAGCCCACAGCTGGACTAGATCCCGAAGAGCGTATAAGGTTTCGGGGATTAATTAGAAAGATAGCTTCAAAAAGAGTTGTTTTATTATCCACTCATATCATGGAAGATATTAAAAATAACTGCGACGGACTAGCACTGATAAAAAATGGCTTTTGCGAACAATTTAACAGTTTTAAAGATCTTGAGGACATGGCAAAGAATAAAGTATGGAAACTTACTATAACAAGCGACAAATATCAGGAAATAGATCAAAAGTTTAAAATACTTTCAACAAACACCAATAATGATGGCCTTTTAGAAGTGAGGATTTATTCCGAGAAAAAGCCGTCACAAGATGCTGAACCTGTGTTTCCAACTGTTGAAGAGGGGTATTTGACATGGATAGGCAAGTAAATAAAATGATACCTTTTGTTTCTGAACTCAAGATGGCAAGTTATAGAGGCTATTTTATATTACTATCGTGTTCTTTGGCTTTCATATATAACTTGGTAATTACCGGTGGTTCCTCAAGTAGATACATATCTCTTCAGGTGTCAGTATTTTTGTTATCTGCTGTTGGAATATTAGTCTGGATATTACCAGCCTATTTGGAAATGGTTAACCCTGAGAGCAAGGAATTGATACTTTCATTGCCAATAGAAGGTTTTACATTCGTTTTTCTTAGAACATTAAGGCTATATTTATTCTACATGATATTTGATTTGGCTTTGTTTGCAATAATATATAATATTTCTGATAAAAGTCTTATAAAGATGAGTCAACTTCTTGAGTTCGGCTTTCTCCAAGGAGTTTTAATTTCAGGATCACTTTTTTTCTTATCCGGTGTAGGGCTATTAAGTCTTTTCGTAACCCGTCACGGTATAATTGGTTTTTGTGTACCGATATTATGGACTATGGTAAGTTTTTTCTTTAGAGGTGGAGGCCTTTGGCTTCTTCATCCTTGTGAATGGATTCAGCCAAATCCAGGTCAAAGTATGCTCAAAATCACCATAGCTCTTTGGATAGCCGGATTGATATTTCATTTATTGGCGATGGCTGTCGTAAAAAAAAGAGATTACTTAATAAAATGATTGCTACAATTTATAATCATGCTGGATAAAAAACGCTGTTATACCTGCCGAACTTTATGTGGAACAAAAGAATGGACGAACAAGGGTTGTTGATGTTCTTTCTTCGCTCTCTAAAGAGGATTGTTTAGAAGATTTAATCATGTGCTTGATATAAAAGACAACACTTACAAACTGAGAAGCTCAGTTTTGGAAATAAGCTTTATTTTACAAATATTTAAAAGTATCACCAAATATCTTTTTGATTCTGCTTCTTTTAAATTGTTTGAGAGAGGTAGAATAGGATTATAATACATTATAGCAAATAAAATAGAGTATTTGTTAGGTTTAGTAGGTTTAGTATAGCGTAACTTTAATTGTTGGAATAATTGGGAGTACGATTTTTTCGAAACACCTTATGGCAAATATCAATAAAATGTATAGAAAGGTGGAAAAACGAATACCACGAGCATAGCTCGTGGTTTAAAAATTAATCGATAATTAAAATAAAACATCCTTTGTTAAAATGTTGCAATTATTGAATATGCTTTTTTTGAAACTTCCTTAGTATATAAATATTTTATTTTGATATGTAAATTTGTAACAACACAACCTGTTAGTGAATATTATGCTATTGAGAATAATTCATAATGAAAGGATTGATTCAATAATGTTAGGAAAAGGTTGTGTAGGCGGAATATTTGATAACGACGAAATTTTATGGTTTATTATTCTATTCTTATTACTGTTCTTCTGTAGACCATATGCACCAGTAGCAGGTGTTGCAGACTGCTAGATTTGTGATTAAAGCGTAGGAATTTACATTATTACTAAAAATAACTGATCAAAATGCTGCATAATTTCTGATTATCCAGAAAGGGACAATTTCCATTTTGAAGCATATTTATAGAAGCATACCTGAATTCGGAATTTTCTCCGCCTTTATTAATCCTGAAAAAGTTTTGTACGTTATCATTGAATTTCAAGGTTTTAAGGTGATAGTATGTATCTTTATCTACTTCAATATTCCAAGTAGTACAGCAGGTGTCTTCGCATTCTGAACTAATGCATTTAAAGTAAGTCATATATTTCGGTATTCTGACTTTAATATTTGCCGACTTAAGCATACTATGATTTAACCTCATTTCAAAATAATAATTTAAGTTTACTATACTTATATTATTATCTAAATAAAAAGAAATCAAGAGTTACTGTGTTAGTTAGTCAGGGGATGGCAGGGGAAGGTTCGAAATTACAGAGTCAGCAAGTATGCATGTTTCTTGAAGGGAAAAATTAAAAAGTACATGCACAGGCGACGGCCACCCTTTTTAATTTTTCCCAACGTTGATTATATAATATCGGTCGTCATAATTTGGCAAGATTTTTATACCTTTCGACTTCCATATAAGTGTAATAATTTGATATAATGTGAACTGAATGAGAAGAAGTTTCTTATCATAAAATTTACAAGGAGATGTGAAGTGAAATGAAAAAAGCAACTAGGACGACAGCAATTTTAATTGCAATTATTATGATGTTATCTGTTCAAACGGGTATATTTGCTCAGGAACAAGTCCAGATAATATCTGCGCCCGTTGATCAGCCTAGTGAGTGGGCTGTGGAAGGTGTTCGGTGGTCGGCTGTTTACGGACTTGCCGGTCAGGAAATGTACGGGGAATACGCTTCAAAGGTAACCAGAGAAGAGCTGTATTCAGTATGCGGCAGTGTTTATGAGAAATTAACGGGTGATATCATTATACCAATTGATGTAAGTCCTTTTAGTGACACAGACAGTGAGGCAGTACTAAAGGCTTATGCAGCTGATATATTGAACGGGACGGGAGAATTCCGACCTGAAAGTGACGTGTCAAGGCTGGAAATGGTAACAGGTTTATGTAATACAATAAAAGCAGCTCAACCCGACTTTAATTACAAAGCGGATATAAACCTTGCTTTCAGTGATGCAGGTAAAATCTCCGGGGATTCGCTTGACATAGTAAAATATGCAGTTTCAAAGGGCATATTAAAAGGCAGAAGCAATGATGTTCTAGACCTTGACAGTACTTGCAGCAGGCAGGAGCTTATGGTTTTTGCAAAAAATGTTTACGAATTTGTTATATACGAATCCGGAAGTGAGTCAAAAGGCGCATTCTGGAAAGTGAGTGATGAAGACAGCAGTATTTACTTATTAGGCTCGATACATGTAGCCGACTCATCATTATATCCGCTGTCCGAAGCTATTCTTAACGCCTATGAAGCCTTCTTTTCCGTCGAACTCATCTTATTTATACCGGTTATTTGTGTATCT
>CAZJCV010000071.1:0-7394 GCA_964544535.1 uncultured Lachnospiraceae bacterium
TCTACCTACTGTTACCACCTGAAAACATTTTACCAAATATAACAATTATCATTAAATTAATTGTTGTACTCCAGCTTATCCTATCAGTAATAAGCCTTTGTTCAACGTAAGCGTCAAACCAAACCCACATAGTAACAGCTCTTTAATCATGAAATAATTGTCCCAAAAGAGGGGGCAAACCTATGACATATAATGAAGAGCAAGAACAAAAGCATCAGCTTTGGAAGGAACGAATATCCGAATATGAATCCAGTGGGTTAAGTATCCCAGCTTGGTGTTATCTAAATATGCTCTTTAGGCGTAAAAATATTTACGCCTAAAGCCGTTTAGTAGCAGGTGTTTAGCCATAATTATCCAATATTGTAACTGTTAAACTATAATCAACAGTTTCCGTTAAATAAGAATGAACACTTTTCCCAGATCAAAACTTCAATTAAAATAAGATAAGATAGTAAAAGCTTATTTTAGTTGGAGGTCGGAAAGGTGGAAAAATTGTACTTGTATATACAAATTCATCAATTGAAAGACCAAGGGTTTTCGAAGTCAGCAATTGCACGCAAGCTCGGAGTTTGCAGAAACACTGTATACACTTATTTAGGAATGTCACTCGAAGAAGCAACAGAATGGATAGCGACGCTAGATACGAGAAGAAAAAAATTAGAGCCTTATCACGCCTTCGCCTTTTGTTTAGAGGGATTTTTTATTAATTTTAAAACTGCTCCAACTGTCACAACCTATTCGAACTTTGTTTCCTAATACTACCTCCGTTGGATTATCTGTGAGTTTGAAGAAATATTCTCGATAAAATAAACGAATGTCTTCAGGTAATAAACCAACAGAATCTGCTTGTTCTATACAAGCAGTTAACAAATGACAAAGAGCAGAATGTCGTTTATTGTGCGATTCTACATCCATCACAATCTCCAAAGAACTTGCCCAAAGTTGGCTGAATCTTGCGGGTAACCACTTTAAGTTCTGCATCCTGTTATAACGCCACTTAGGCGAAGGAAGAAACGAACCATTTAATGCAAATAGAAGCATAGCAATTAGTTCCAAGCATTCATTTAACCGCATATGTGCTGAAATTAAATCACCTTTTTCAATCCAATAATCCCTTGATATGTCAAGATTCAGCCCTCGCCACTGACAATTAAAATAACCTTGATAAGTTACTCCCCTAATGGATAACTTTTTAATAGCATAAATAGCCACTTGTTTTTGTTCTAATGCCGTCATCTTTGATTTTTCCACTATCTTTGCTACAGCACCAAGTTTATCATAAAGTATTACTGTTTCTTCAGAATAGATATAACGTACTTTACTTGGCCATTGTTCAACTACAAGATTGTCCAAATAACAATGGCGAACATCATAACTGTAATCCTTAAATTGGAACGAGCCAAATTCCAATCCGGCAGCTGCTATTTGATCTGTAAAAAAGAATACCAGATCAATATCGGAGGTTCGAGCAGCAGTTCCCCTCGCATAGCCTCCCTGCAAAACTACACCAACAGCTTTTCCATGAGAATCATAGTATTTGACAAAAGTCATAATCTCTGCTTTTAATCCACTATTAATCATGCTAGCACCTCCTATTTATATATCTCAGCGGACACCCACCCCCACAAAAGCGAAATGCATAACATTCTTCACATCGGCCTCGATATTTTACATATTTTTCGATAAGTGTGTCGCGAAATACATATTTCGTAAGTTTTCGTTGATTAATCTTCCCTAAAACTGGAGCTAAATCTCTTGCATCTAGACATGTAACTAGTCGTCCATCTGGAAGAAGCCACGGGTTCAATCCATAAGAAGTCCCGCATAGAAAATCCACAACATTGTCTTTAAACTTGCCTGATAAAAGTATATTACGATATTGATTTAGTTCGATAAATTTTTTTGCATTAATAAAATAATCTGTATAACTTTCCCTTACAAATTCGCTGCAACTGTCGATAGCTCGGCTTCTTGCATTAACAGGCTCAACAGACCAATCTTCTACATTTGGATAATTTTCACATACAAATCTAATCATATCGTTAAGGTACTTATAATCCTCTGGCCATATCGTTGTTCGCATGACTATCGGGCAATTCTTTTCCTTCAAGTATTCGAGTGTCTTACCTAAAATACTAAAGGAACCACCACCGTCCGCTTTTTTTCTATTCTTGTCGTGAATTTCAGGAATTCCATCAAAGGAAACAACAATTAAATTAAAATTTTCTATTATATAATCTACTTGCGTTTTATTGAGAATACCGTTCGTAGTAATTCCCAAAGTATATTTAAATCCAAGTTCTTCTGCCCGTTCTTTAATGTACTCAACAGTTTGGGTGAGTAAACTCCAACTATAAGTTGGTTCACCACCTCCAGCGAAATAAATATCTAAAATCTCATCCTTTTCTGTTTTAGAAACAAGTCTTCGCATCACCAAGTTCTTTATTAGAAAGTCAACAAAAACCTTAGTATCTTTTAAAGATGCAATCATTTTATCTGTTTCATTAGATGAAAAAGCACAGTAATTACACCGAAGATCACAAGCATCGGAAAGACATATTCCCCCATTTATAGGGAACATAACTGAGTAATCTACAGCAGTTGTATCATACCTCTTTTTTAAAATATCATAAGAGGTAAGGCTATTTCCGAATATATCTGGTATAAGGGTATTTAATTTATTATCGAAATCCTCCTTTTGTTTTATTTCGCCTGATACCAAAATCAGTTTATTTGGATGGATCGCGAGTTTTTCCGAAATTCCAATCATATAGTTCGCCCTTTCTTTAGGAAGTTTAGTTTTATCTCAACGGATTATGCTACATTTCGTAAAGCGGACTATCATAATAAACGTTCTATAAATGATTTCTTACGAAGTAAAAGTGGCTCAAATTGGTTTCGAAATTTTTTTCACTTAAACACTAATACGACTCTCACGAAGCATATGATTTATTACGAAGTAGACTTTGTTGTACAGTAAGACATCGAACCACACCCTGCAGAATTAGCAGAACATACATTAACTCCACCTTTGCCAGTGCAGGTTACTTTTGCAGCTGTGGTACACGATACATTACTAGAAGCAAACGCTTCAAAATATTCGATTAACGATGCATCAATTATACCCATATCAGGCTTTTCGTATTTTGTCATCTAGATTCCCCCTCACTATATAATCGAAACAAAAATTTGAGCCAATTTTGTTTTTTCTATTTTTCTAACATCATTGTTCTAACAATATAGTTCTTTATTTTGTGAGCTTACCTTTTTCTATCAATAGGCTGATGTACTTCTCCACCTTATCATCATTGCTGTTGACTTTAATACCACCATTTCCAGTACATACAATTCTACGACAAATGGAATTGCCTAAATTTCTATACATTCTTACAAAACCAACTTCAAGTATTCCTAGATCAGGTCTTTCATATTTTTTCATGAGGATAACAATCCTTTCAAATCACATGTGATTTATCATCTTTCAAACACAAGAGCTAACCTTATACAAACTTGAATAGATAAAGGTTAAGTTAAGTATATTTCAAAACTCAAATACCCCATACGCCGGTGGCAAACTCCAATCCATTCTATTCTGTGTCCACTCTCCTTCAGGGCTATGATCACTAAAGGATATATTAAAGCCAAGCTCAAGATTTGGTTGCGGTGTAAAATCAAAATATTTCTTAACTAAACCCCAAGGTACTCTTAGATTTAAAGCATAGCCACAGTCTGTTTTGATAAAAGTACATTTGGGATCAGCTGATAATTCTATATTTTTGTCCTGATCTCTAATTATAACGTTAGGTTTATAATCTTTATTTAATATTATTTTAAAGGTAAATAAGAGTTCCGTATCATGGAAAAATTCAAGTAGGATAATGTCTAGTAAATAATCAAAAGATACATTTGAACCATTATTGTCACGAACATTGATGTAGCTGTAAAAATAATCATCATCCCATGTAAACCTTGCTAACAAAATCCTAAACTCATACGGTCTATTCGCTCGTGTCATTTGAGTTTTATAGAAGTTCCACTCTGGAGCATTTCCAGGATCTATTTTTAAAACACCATGAATGTGCTTATTCTTTTTATATTCTTCTAATGGGTTATCTCCTCGACGACAAAGTACTCGTCCAGTTAGAACATTGCAGAACTCCAAAAGATAAATAATAATTTACACCCAAACCTTCACTTGAATAGTGGAGTTTTTTATCTGCAAAGAAATTTAATAATGTCAAAAACAAATTAACTCATCTTAAGTTATCAAGGTGTGTGTGTGTCGACTTTTACTGACAATTACTACCTTTAGCTTGCTTTTATATACCCCATTAGTATCCGTTCAACGTGATTAACTTCTTCGCTTGAAAGAACAATATTATCTTTGCTAGCTATTGTTTGGTATAACATGTCTAGGAAAACAATGTGTACTCTGCTTTTAGGTTTTCGAGTAATGTTTACAGATTTTATTTTAGGTACAAATAAGACTATTGGAAATATGGGGATTTTTTTGGTTTCTAATTGGATAATACTACCCATTTTTTTAGTACCCTCTTCCAAATCCATTACGGGGTTATACATCTCGAATCTATCTGCATTTCCTGGTGGTCCTCCATATAGATCCCTAGGTGCCTTTGGATTTAAGAGATATGGTTCATAATAAGTCCATGTCCTTTGTGTTTCGTTTCCTGAACAGAAAGTGTTTCTTTTATTAAAAACACTACACTTAATTATATGAATCCCGTATCTTGACATAATAATGTAGTCAGCTTTTATTTCCCCAGTTGGATCGTTTTTAATAACCTTGTAGCCACTCTTGATCAACTTATTAAGCACTAACTGAATAGCATAATTATCTATAGTTCGACATATTTTAGGTCTGAAATAAGCAAATAATCCAGTGCATAATAAAACATAAATAACCCACATTATTTCTTGCCTCCCTTAACAATCTCTCTTTCTCTCTATTTTACTCTTGATATCTCAGTATTTCACATTCCTTTTTCGTACCATTCCAGGCTTACCCTCTAGATATTGTCTGTCCTAAAGAGTTTTGCGGAAAATGAGTACAACAAAGTAAACCGCAAGGTTTTTGCTTTATTGTGGCCTCGGGATTCCACGAACATTTTAGGTGACAAACCTCCCATGTCTTACGGCATCTTGTGCCAAATTCCCTCGTACTGTCTATCCTAAAGGCGGAACGTCAATCATGCTCCTAAACTGTGTCATATGCCCGAATGGAAAAAATTGCGCTTGACTGCCCCGGCTCGAAATGGTGTGTTAAAACTGCTACTGATTTCATCAATCGCTTCATCAAAATAGTTCTGAATAGCCTTCTTAGCGGCTTAAGCAAGGCTAAAAGCAAAATCTAGATAGAACATTACTTCTTTGCTTACGCACAGTATTTTATGCCGCTTGTGCTATTGCTGGTAGTTCAATTACAAGTTTTTCTGGATTATAAGCAACGCTTTTGGTTAATAAAGCAAAAGTTACTCGTAAAAGCTTGCTACAAAGGGCTGTTAGTGATTGCATCTTTGTCAATGGATTTTGCGAACGAGTTATGTTGCGTTTATGCAAAGCCCGAAATTCCGGGTTCGTTGCGAGAATTGGGATCATAGCTTGAAATAAGCCGTGCCGTAACCTTCTGCGCCCCCGTTTGCTGATGGTGGTTTTGCCCTTATGCATCCCAGAGCTATTCTCGCGTAGATTCAAACCAGCATACTTAATCAATTGACGCGGATCTGTAAACCGACTGATATCACCGAGTTCACTAACGATGATAGCTACTGCAACTACACCCACACCCTTGATTGCCAGCAGATAATGGGCATCGGAATCTGAGATAAACACTCCGCCATCTGCTCCTTAAGCGATTCAAGACGTATTGTAATTAGCTCGTATTCGGTCATTAAAAATTGCAAATTTGAGATGGACGCTTTTGTACCCTCCGTCCGCCCAACTGATTGACTAGCAACCAAGCAAAGTTGTTCCGCTTTCTTTAAGCTGGGTCTTTTCATCTCCTCCCCCCAAGCACGCAGTATTTCTGGGATCCCCGCATCAACTACCTTTTGTGGGGTAGAGAAATGTCTTAAAGTCAACCAAGCGGCTTGTTTGCTCCAATCCTTGAAGACTGTTGTAAACTCAGGAAAATAGATGTTAAGCCAGCAGGTAACTTGATTTTTTAAAGCGGAAAGCCGCTCTTGGAGCCTCTCTCGTTCACACACTAACTCCCGGAGTTCCTGATAGACACCCACTGGAATATAAACATCACACGATAGCGACCGTCTTTTACAAGCATAGCAATGGTCTTCGGGTCTTTCCGATCGCTCTTGCTTGGAGTGTTATCATCCAATTCTCTGGCCCATTTGACATGATTAGTATTCACAATAGCTAATTTGTGCCCACAAACCTTTAGATGATCTCCTAGGTTAAACCAGTAGTGCCCTGTTGGCTCAAAGCCAACAATCGCCTCGCTCATCGCATGTTTCTGCATAATTCCCTGTAACCAAGCATCAAAGGCTTCGAAACCTTGCGCCGAATTTTCGAATCTTAGCAGCTTACCTAGGTCGATCCCCCTATTGTCAAAAGCCCGAGCAAAGTGGATTTTCTTAGCAATATCGATTCCAAATAGAGACACTCCCAATTTTAGTATTTGTGCCATTCGGGGACAATACTATTGTATTGCGTTGTGTCTCTTTTTTCAAAGTCCATTTTTAAGGATTACAGGAATGCTCCTACTTCTGATTTGATGAATTGCTGAGCATTTTTGTCCGCTACTTGAACATATTGGATTACATATTTTATCTGGGATAAATACTATACTAGCAAAGTAAAAGTTATTCTGCTCTGCTACTTCAGAAAAAGTCGATTTAATACGACTAAAATTAAATAAACTAGTTACACTGATACTAAGCAATGGTAATACACCCTTTGTTTAGTACCGTGCTTAGAAAGGAAAGTGTTCTCATTGCCAACTTTTATGCCAACAAATAAGGAGAGACACCTTAATCCTACGTATTAAACTAAGCTTTCAGTCCACCTCAGAATACAATATAAAAATAACGAAGACATTGGTAACTCCGTTATCCCTACAAATTATTATCAAAACCCTTGCGGTCTTATTGCTTGCAATAGGTAAAACTGCAAATCTAATAGATTTGTTAGAGAATTGCCGAATGGGCACTGTTCTCTATGACGATAACAATCTCCAAATATAAAGAGTTCCCTGTCACAACCAACTAATAAATAAACGCTAACGATTCATACTAACTTTGTGGATCCTAACTGAAAATTATGTACAGAGACTCTTGAGTTCAAGCTCTTAACTAATGATGTATATAGGTGTAAACGGCAAGTACTTTTGAACAAAAATCGGCAGATATTTTTGGACATCT
>CAZJCV010000072.1:0-7388 GCA_964544535.1 uncultured Lachnospiraceae bacterium
AACAAAAAGATAGCGTCAATTTACTTTCGGAAATGAATGGTGAGAGTTCACCCATATGATATGATTAATATTTATATTAGTTTTATCATACTACATTTCGCATAAATCTGCCATATTTTATTATTATTCATCTATTGCATCTGAATTTTATAGTTGAGCAATAAATGAATATTTGTAGGTTTAACCTACCTGAATATCTATCAAATTTCTCATCCATTTCATGCTACTTTTCTCTAGCCCTGGAATAACGGCCTGGGTCTTTTCAGCATTATTCCAGCCTGATTTTCTTTTTCTTAGTTCCTTTATTAACTCTTCTTGTTCTTCTCTGTGCTCTTGTTCTTTTTGCTTCTCCTTCTGATATTTGAGTAAGTCAATGATCTTTCCACCATTATATTTAAAAGCTCTAAATTTAGCCATCTGGTCACAGCCAAACTTGCTCCAGCCCATTGGACGACTACTCATTCTAGAAGATAAAACATGACTAACTTGCCCTTCAGCACAGCATTTCCAACACCCACCTGCATCTTCTACCTTTATTTTTATTCCATCCCAATTATTTAAAAAATATCTCTGTGCTGTCTTGATATCTTCTGTTTTGTTTTCATCTTCTGTTACATCCAAGAGTCTTTTGTATACAGCCTTTAATGCATCTTTATCAGCCCTATTAAGAGCTTGCCATATTTCTGCTTTTCCTTCTTCATCACTGTCTAAAAGGTGGGTTACAGATCTATTTACATATTTCATCATATGAAACTTATCTAATACAAACTTACTTTTTTCTATATATTCACAGCCTGCCTTTATCCATGAGGCTCCATCGCCTGATATATATACTCGCTCCAAATATTCAGTGTCATACATATCTGCTATATATCTAGCAACTTGATTCCATAATTCTTCGTTTGCTCTTCCTCCTGCATAAACACCACTGAAATATCGTTTACCAATTAGCTTATACCTTGGGTTTTTGGACTTTTCACCTGACTCATTTTTGATATCTTCATAAAGACATATCAGTTTTGGCATAATCGTATTAATCTTATACCCTCTAATATCTCTAGGTAAATCACCTTTTTCTTCTTGAAATTGTGCTGCCACATGATCTTCATCAGCTACGATATGAAGATATTTAACTCTCTTCTTTGTTTCTACTTCTTTAATAGGCATTTCTACAACAGTTTTATGTACAAGATCTTTAACTGTCTGTTTGCTTATTTCATCGGTAAAACTAGCGCTTTTGCCACCTTTACTATAACTGCTATCTATTGTCTCTTCTAATGCCTTTGCAACTGATCTAAGAGTGATCCTTTGAGCAGATTCAAAACCTAGTACTTTATCAAGTAAGTAGACATACTCATTAGTATGCTTGTTGTAATAGCCAGTTCGATTAAAAGTAACCTTTCCCATCGTATCAAGTAGAGTCTTTTCTTGATTACGATGCTCAATGTTCCAATGTTTCTTTCTGGAGATACTTTTTCGAATTTCCTCATCTAAAAGTTCATATAATTCACCTAACAAGCCAGTACCTAGCTTTAACACTCGTTCCTCGATATCTTCTGATAAATCCTCAGCATCTTTTTCACCCATAATAATTTCTTTTAAACTATTTTCTATTTCTTTGATGTCTTTTTCAATAAAATGTTGTATAGTATAATACATAGAGAGCACCTTCCTTTGTTGAGATAGATTGTTTTTCGTTAATCCAATCATACCACAAATAGGTGCTCTCTTGTTCTGTCTATTTGAAGTACAAACAATCTATTCCATAACCGAAGGTAACTTTACGCTATTAAACAAAAACCAGTAATATGCGAACTTCTAGATTACTGATTCATTATTTCTAAGGTCACTTGTAAAACGAGATTCAACTTTTGAGCTAAGTTTTTTAGTCTTATAACCGAAATGCAGCTTGTTTTTTTAGTTTTTACTTTATATGATAATAGAATTAGACATACCAACAGTAAATCAATTACCTCTCGATTTTTGTAATCGGAGAGACAACCCCTGTTTATAAGTTCATATTAGTTATTGCTGGCACTGGCACTTCTATTGCTTTTACTTACAGTATAAAACGTCCTGGTATTGGAAGGGATAAAAAAGTTCATTTTCTTTCAACCTATCTGAGTAGAAAAATGACCCTACGTTAATCTGTGTATTTATATAACTAAACAAGTAATGTATAACCCAAGAAATACATGATCTACTACTCTTTTACAAGCACCGACGCCACATCATCCAATCGTAACAAATCACCAAAGTGACTAGTAATACCCACATTGCCTATTAACTCTACCCCTACATCTTTATCTTTTATTTCTTTAATCAATTTCCTTAAACTTTCCAAGCCATCTTCTACATAAAACTTTATAAATTCCTCAGGATTACCGGCTACTATAGTCATCTTACTTGTCTGCATTTTATTTAATTGATTCAATTGAACTATCCATACATCTTCTCCATCATATACCCACTCAACAGAAACATCCCCTATTGTTTTATGATGTTTTCTAATTTCATCATTTAAGCTTTGCACCTTAAGTATAATGGAGTCAGGAAGGTTTGAGTTGCTCTCTTCTCCAACCATAAATTTGTCTCCAACACCTTCAACACCTTCTATAATATCGTCTTCAGACTTTTCTCTAATAAATGATGCACCTGAATATTTTGATTCTATAGCACTTTGACTAATCAGAGATGCAATGTTAATATTTTTATCTCCTTTGGATTCTTCTTCACTTATTAGTTTAAATGGATCTATCCATTTAGGACCTGAGTAATATTTGCCTGGTTCTTTGAATATTGGACATGATCTTATCCATTTTTCTTTCAAGCCTGTATCTTTTCCAAATGTAAAGGGAGCCACTTTTCTGGATATTACCGTGGTTTTTGGAACCTTTAATTTTAAAGAATCAGCTACTAATAATCCAAAAACCTTATCACCTATGAATTGTGAAAATCTATTGGGCCAATTTATCTTTTCATTATGTGTTTGTGAATCGTGTTTCTCATATTCCCAAACTATAGTATGTTCTTTTTTTACTCCCTGTCGCTCTGGATGTATACTAAATTCAACTCTGTACTCATCTGCAAAGTTTAGTTTTGGTGTAATTCCATATACTTTATCTAATATATTGTATCCAATTTCCTTTGGTAAAGAACAAACCCCTTCTTTGTCTACACATTTAGGAGTATCTTCTGGAGCAAATTCTATTATATTGCCTAATACAACTCCAGATACTCCACCATCACTAATATCTATATTCTCATTTATAATAGTAAATTTATCTTTAACAGCATTTTCCTTTACTATATTTATTATTTCTTTCAAATCATCAATACCTTTATTCATGATTAATCTATTGCCTTTCATTGAATCATGACTAAAACTTCTAATATTCACAAACTTTGAATTAGAATGATTTATTAAATCTGTGATTATTTTCTTATAAGTACTCCTTTCTTCATAATTATAATTTCTTATATTTACATGTTGTAGAGTAATTTCTTTAGCAGGTTTAAAACTAATAAATTGAGCTGTATTTGCTAATTTGGTTGTTGCTAAATAGTTTAATTTGTCATCTTTGGTCTTTATTTTGTCCATCATATTAGGTCTCCTTATTTATATTAAATATGTAATATTAATAATTATATTCATTGTCCAGGGCGTTAAAACTATGATATGTCTCACTTGCATAACGATCTGTCATACTGGCTATGTAATCAGCTACTACCCTATTTTTATTTGTTCCATCGTCTTTTATTTGTTTTTGAATATTGAGCGGCATAACTTTAGTATTTTTTGTGAATTCCTTGAAAAGAAATTCAACAATTCTGACCGCTTTAGCATCAGATCTCATAACTGTCGGACTACCAATATAGTGTTCATCCAACAAATCCCTCATTGTTAGATATTTGCTTCTATAATCATCTGTAAAATTGATTATTAGGCCTTCTTGATATGATTTCTTTTTTATCTTTTTTCTTCTTATCTCGACAATTATTTCCCCCTCCTCTTTTTTACTAATGTCATTGTTTTTTATTTCTGATAATAATTTTTCTTCGTCTTTTAATTCCTTTACTTTATTCTTCTGTTTAACATATTCTTTATATACTTCTTTCATCTCATTACATTTTAATGAGTCATCTTTTTCTTTTATGAGTTCTAACTTATTAATTTCCTTAATAAGATCTTTTTGAGCCTCTTTAATCTCATAAATATTTTTCTCTATTTTTTTTTCAATTTTACCATTCGCTTTTAATTCAATCAAGTTATGTACTTTATTTTTATATTTTTTTATGTTTTCTTCTGATTCTTTCTCTTTTTCTTTGATATTTTCAAGGGTTTGGTCTTTTGCATGTTGCGGATAGTCGATATCTTTAGGTTTTCCCCCAATATTATCCAGATTTACTTTGCTACCTTCCAATAATTGATTTATGATATTTCTTACTAAATCTCGGGTTTTATAATTTCTCAGACCCTCAACTATTTTTTTACACTTATCTTCCTCTAATAAAGCAGTTAATACTATTTTTATTTCATATTTTAAATTCTCATTTTCTTTTATGGCAGTAGCCATAATTCCCTGCTTTATAAAATCTTCAAAATCATGTGTTAGATATGCAATTTTATCTGACCAATATACTACTTGAGCTTCTAAGCTACCTGGTGTATTTGTATCTAGTTTTTCACAAATTAATTTATCGTCGTCTTCTTCTAGGTTTTCACAATCTAGTTTGAAATCTTCCGCATATACGTCTGTATCATGCATTAGTATACCCTCTAATACTTCAAACGAAAGATGTGCCCCTTTGCCATCAAATGCTTGTCCTTGTAGATATCTGACACTTTGAACAGCATGAGAAAAGCCACCTTCTTTAGATAGTTTTTTGTTTAATTCCCTTTCTACTGCATGTCCAAAAGGAGTATGACCTACATCATGGCCTAAAGCAATTGCTGAAACCAAATCCTTGTTTAATGAAAGAGCATCTGCAATACTTAGTGCAATTTGCTCAACCTCTAATGTGTGAGTCAATCTTGTTCTATGATCTCCATGTTTTACTGCGGCTAATACTTGGGTTTTGTCTTGTAATCTTCTAAAACCACCAGTATATAATATCCTATCTCTATCTCTTCTTATCTTTGTTCTGTGTGTCTCTTCAGTTATTGATTCTTCGGATTCATGTTCTATAGACCATTTGCATAACTTTTCATTTTCTTTTTCTATTAAATCATGGCTCTTTAGTATTTTATTTTCTTCTGTACTCATAATAATATACCATCCTTTCCTAGATGTTTAATGATGAAACTAGGTTAATATCAATTTCTGTACATAATATGTTTTAACGCCTGTTGAGGTTAATCAAGTGAAAACTAGTCTATCTATATCAAAAGGAGTAATTCCCCTATATCTATTTATAATTATACCTTCTGTTTTTATATGTTTCTTTTCACTTTATTATTTTGAGTATATTATAAATAACCAACTACCTTTTATTGTTGCTTAAATTGGATTTCTTTTTTTCTTGTCCTTCTAAAACTTTTTTCTTGATTGTTTTTGAAAACACCTTTTGTATATATAGACTCGTCAAAATATTATTATAAGCACTCAACTTTTTAAGCTTATTAATTAAAGAAAGACGGGCAAAGTTTTATTAACTTATGCTCGTCTTTAGATGCCTTATATTTACTTTACTTCAAATCTTGTCGAACGAAATTGGATTGGCATCTTACTAATTTGCTAATCTCATTTTCGATTTCATTATAAATAATTATACCACTTTTTTATACTTTATCAACCTAAATCTTCTATAGGATAGCGTCCGCTAATTGAAGGTCCACTTTAGTTATGTTTAAAAAAGATCTTTTTCAATAGTGGCATAAGGCGAATATTTTTCTTTACCTATATAGTGTACTATTTTTCTACTGATTTAAAATTTGAACCTATCTTTAACTTACACACCTTTGCTGTTGCTTTTTTATCGTAATCATCTTGTGCTATATCTGCAGAATAACCCTCGATCTCGCGATACCCACTATCTAAATAAATATATTCACCTCGTTTAAGCTCGCGATTGATAGTAGAGGGACTTACACCTATTCTTTCAGCAATCTGACGTTGACTTAATTTGTTCGATTTCTTAGTAAGATTATTTTGTTTAATAATTACTTCTAACTCTTCCCTATCTTCATATGTTAGGTGTTTACCTTTTTTTTGGGTGATTGCAAAGAAATGTTTGAAATTATATTAGATTTAATATACATACCTGAGAATTTTTCTTTATTAAATCCTAATGAGTGGAAAGCAATTATTATTAATTATGAAGGTTTTCTGAAATTGACTGTTCAATGATTCGATATTTTTTTCTATCGTTGTTAACGAAGCCCTGGAGATTAAGTTTAATGCCAAAATCCAAACCTCTGCGTGCTCTAGTCACTATCATTCACCGATTAATTCACAAAAATATGAGTATGCTTTTGTTCCTATAAAAACAGAACTAATGAAGAATAAATCTATTTAAGAAATATAATTAAATTTACCCAGTAGAAGTAAACATAATACAAGGCCTTAGACAAACTTAATATAAAAAGCCTAACAATACAACTCTTTAGGGACTACTTTTAATGTTACAGATGCATTTAACAATTATGATGTTTGCAAGCATAGCGAGACTAATTATTTCTTGGTAATATGGCGAAATCTATTAAACATTTTATTAAGCATACTAATAAGGAGTTTTGGTTTCTTTATTAGTATGCCTACTGAGAAAATGAACACAGACATGTTAAACTATAGTAGTCTTCCATCTGCAATTATCTTTTTCTTGTTAAATACATAGAAATTTTTATTATTATTTATGATATCAATATTTATACTATGATTAAGGGCAAAAATTTTGTATTTATCCCTTTTAATTAGGCTTACTCTCTCTAGCCGGACACACAATGTATGAGTAGTCGGATTATTATCATTATCATAGAAACAAATTGGCATAATATAGTGGTTTAAAACCCTATGTTTGATTAGAAATAGCCCGCCTTCTTTTATTGAGTACCATGAAATTTGTGCAACACCAATAAACACATCTTCTTCTAATCTTTTATTCCATTTATCATTGCTAATACGTTTATAAGGTAATTTATATGTATATATAAGTAATATTTGTGAAATAATTAAAAAAAATACAAAAGAAATTTTCAGGTAACTCCGTAAAAACCCTATAACAACAATTAATAATACCAATATAAGTAATATTATATTCATTCTTGGACGTGACCAGTTATGGCAATTTAAACATTTAATTGCATAACGATCTATTTTAAAACTATTAGAATCATGTTTTAAAACATAACCACACCATGGACAACGTTTACTTTCTATCATATTATC
>CAZJCV010000073.1:0-7128 GCA_964544535.1 uncultured Lachnospiraceae bacterium
AAGATAATCACAGGATAATCTCAAGATATCAACAGTTATACTAAAATTAATAAATATATAATTTTTATATTTATTATCCTTATCCACATTATACCATTAATACATTCAAAACCATATTAGAAGCGAACAACTTGACTAAAGAAATTTGTAAGTTAAAATATGATTAGGAGATGATTAAATGAAGCAAATAATTATACTAGACTTTGGAAATGATTATAATCAAGACCTAATAAAGGTCATAGAAGAACAAAATATTAGAGCCACACTATTGCCTTATGACACCACAACAGAGCAAATAGCTTCCCAAGAAAATGTAATTGGAATAATTCTGTCTGGTGGATATAGCACAAAGATGGAAGACGATCTAGAGACCTTTGATGGACAAATCTTAAACTTGGATATGCCAATACTTGGACTAGGCCGTGGGATGCAAGTAATTATAGACGAACTAGGTGGCACAGTAAAGGCTGTTGGATATGTATACGAACCCACCCCATCAAAACTAACATTTCATAATACTAAAGAAGGAATCTTCAAGAATGGAGATAGGGAAAGAACGGTCCAACTAGGATTTGACGCTGCAGTATCAAAACTGCCTGAAGGTTTTAAGATTCTAGCAAGCGGACAAGAAGTGAAATCTGGAGACGATAGACCATTTGGTGCTATGGAAAATCCAGACAAAGACATATACGGAATTCAATTTATTACAAGACCAAAAGAAGAAGAAAAAGACGTACAGGCGATCATAAATTTTATTGAAATGTGTAAGAATTATACCAAATAATTATTGCCATAACTTTCATTGAATTTTATTTCAAAAAGGTGCCAGCCTCCAAGCTGACACCTTTTATAATTTAATAGGAAAGTGCTCCTATTAAATTAAAAAACGTTCCACTGTGGATGCGCACTCACGCGTTAAGCATTATGTCAGCTATGCTGACCGCGCTCGGCACGAGAGTTTCGCAAGCGAAACTCTTTCTTGTTTTAATCTAAATCTATAACCCAATTACCTAATAAAATCGTCTCTGGGTTCTCAAAATATATTGAAAAACTTTTTCCCGCATCTTCTATATCTATTGTAATTTCTATTTCACCCGTGGATTCATTTGTCCCATATGCATATCCACTAATACCTCCAATACTTATACGTTCTAGTATTTGTTCTTCTAAGGAGTTACTTTCTACTCTGATTATTAAGTCTTCATCTTGACGCCTTATATCAAAGATATTTATCACAAAATCCCCTAAGCTAAGTACTTCGTTTATTTCTATTAATTCTCCGTCATTAGGAGTCTCAATCTTTAATTTGTCTGACTTAATGTTTGGGTTTCCAACTCTCAAATATGGTAACACTAGTTGCAAGCCTTCTTTATCCTCAATGTCAAAATAAAAATCTGACATTAAACCTCCAAAAGAAGAAGGTATATCGGGATAAGTTTTATTTCCTTCTTTATCTAGGATATACATGTTTTCTTCAATTTCTAAGGGCTCATTGTCCCAACTTATTCCATACAAGGCTTCTTTGAATGGGTAATCCAAAACCATTATATCCTTAGATTGATTTAAAAGACTAATCATCAAGCCCTCTTCCAAGGGTTTTTTAATAGCCACTATGTCTACGCCTTTATCAGAGGCATGATTACCTAATTGTAAAAAGTTCTCAACCTTAGTTCCTTTTTCTAGAGTAAAGGGAACTTCCACATCATTTACTAATAGAAAATAACTGTTAGATGCATCTTCTACTTCAAAGGGAAACTCTCCGCTCCAAAATTCTCCACCAAGAGCAATTCCCCACTCCGAAAAGTTGTATAAATTGTCATTTTCATCTTTTAAGGATATTTTAACATCGTTAAAAAACTTGTTAGCTGCTTCATCTGCGGTCTTATAATTGGTTTCTTGGTCTGCTATCATATAATTACTTTCAACTTTCACATTTAAGTTTCCATCCAACTTTGCTGCTGCTGTAATAGTCACATAGAAATCATCTTCCTCATAAAACACCTTGTCTTTAAGAACCAGTACATTATCTTCATCAGATTCAATAACATAATTAAATCCTGGTATATATTGAAGCACTTGCTTGATAGCTGCCTCAACCCTGTCAAATCCAATAAAACTCATAGATATGAATACTAGAGCAAATGATGCTGCCAGACCAATAAGGGATTTTCTAAATTTGTTTTTCCTCTTATTTCTCCGCGCATCATCAAAGCCAAGTTCAATTCTCCTATCCAAATCTTCAGGAATTGAAATATTATTTAACTTATTTTTTAGATTCTTATCCATATAGATCCTCCTCGTCTTTTAATTTTTTTAAAGCCCTATAATATCTACTTTTTACTGTATTAATAGGGACTTTTACATCTTGGGCTATCATTTCAAAGGTATATTCAAAATATACTTTTAGAACTATTATGTTTTTCTCTTCAAGAGATAAAGATTTTAAGTATTCAAGGAACATCCCAAGATTGTCCTTGTTTTTTACTTCTAGTGTGTCAAAGGAAGAAAAATCTTCTAATAAGACTAACTTGTTCTTCCTAATTAAGTCTTTCGACTTATTAACTGCTATTTTCAAAAGCCAAGACTTGAATTTGCTAATATCACGAACTTTATCCTTTGAAATATAAGCTTGGTAGGCAGTTTCTTGAACAACATCCAGCGCATCCGCCTGATTATTTACATAAGTATAAGCAATTCTATAAATATCGGTTTTATACTCATGAAATAACTCTTCAAATTCTTTTTCAGTAATTTTTATGTCTATACACCTCCTAGAGAAGATCTTCTATATATAAGACGGTTCAAAATCAAAAATAGTTTCATTTCCTATAATAATTATTTGCAATCAATCCAATATATTTAATATGCACTACAAATGCTTGGAAGATTATGCTATGATTATATCATGTTGAAGGGAAAACTATAGACTTATTAAATGAATTAATTTTAGAGAACATAGTGGTCAAAAAAGGGTAAAGTGTTTCAACTGTGTATTTATTAAAAGGATAAAATCTTTGTGATTACAGTATCTGTAAAATATAAAACTAAGGAGTAATATGATGAAGGCAATAATTTTTGATATGGATGGAGTAATTATTAATAGTGAGCCTGTACATTTTGAAGTGGAGCAGGAACTGCTTGAAAAACTAGGTGGGAAAATGAGCAAAGAAGCACATGTAGCATTTGTCGGTACGACAGACCATTATATGTGGTCTACATTAAAAGAACAATTCAACCTTGAACCCGCAGTAGAAAAAATAATCAAAATGAAAAAAGAAATGTTTATAGAAAAATTTGATGAAATTGAATTAATGGATAACTTTAAAGAACTTATGTTATCTCTATATAATGAAGGTTATCCAATGGCAATCGCTTCATCGAATAACAGGAAAATAGTTAATAAGGTTGTTGAAAAGTTTGGCTTAAGTAATTATATGAACTTCATCATAAGTGGTGAAGAAGTTCATAAAGGTAAGCCAGATCCTGAAATCTTTTTAACTGCTGCTAAAAAAATAAATGTTAATCCAAAATGTTGCTTAGTTATTGAAGATGCACGCAACGGTGTGAAAGCTGCAAAAGCTGCCAAAATGAAATGTGTTGGCCTTGAAAATATCTATTCTGGAAATCAGGATTTGTCTGAAGCTGATTTGGTTATTAATAACTTGGCTGAATTAGATTTGAATATTATAAAGGAGTTATTAGCTAAATAAACGGTACTATCTTCCCCTTGCTATTCCATGCTCCTTTTATCTTATTCATTTTAGATTTAATATTCCATAATTATCTGGCAAAAAAGCTTCAGCTGGATTTTCTGGATTGTACATTACATTCACAATAGTTCCTACTTTAGTCTCACCAATCACAGGTGTCTTTTTGCGGCCTACCGGGAAAAAAAGTATTCTTCTTTTCTTATTTCTAAATATAACATCTTCTGTAAGTTCATACGGAGTTAGACCGATTTCATAGCAAACAGTTATCGTCATTGCTCCATCTAAGCCTTTCGACTCAGCTTTTATAATTCTACCTGTAGTATTACTTGTTTTATTTATGTTTTCTTCTTTTACAACTATTTTTATCTCTTTTCTCCCTACTATTGTTCTAAGTATATCGCCTATACTTAGAATTTCTTCTCCATTGTTATATCCCCTTTTTTCTCTATCTTTTTTAATTATCCATTCGATAAGTTTGATAAAAAGGTAAATGGATAGAATAATCGAAAATATATTGAAAAATATCGAAAAAATTATTTTAAATACATAAACCATTTCTTATAATCCCCTTTGTAGACCCAACCTATGTATTTGTTCTCGAATTCGAATGTCAGTCGTTCAAAGCATTCCTTTAATGATTCTTCCTCAGGCGTTTTAAGCTTCATCTTATTAGTTTCTGGTTTTAATATCCCAAACCTTTAATTATATCATTTACATCATCTTTAAATTCTTTACTAACTACTGAAGCTAGAATAGTGTTTTCGATACGAACAAGTGCAACATATTGAGAGTCAGTGGTTAGTTTATATGAACCATAACTGTTTGTTCTTGCATTTTTAAAAGCTTTAACATTCATAGAATCCTTTTGCATCTCAAATTCGTTTGTGACCTTGTCAAAACTATTTCTTGCTGCATCATTATCACTAAATTCAAGAAATGCTATAATTATATCATCCGATTCAGCATTTAGAGCAACCACGATACTATCATCGAAGTCATCGGACTTTTCCGTCATTATATAGTCATCTGAAAAGTATTCCGTAAATTCTTCCGAAGTAATAGGCTCCTTCCCCATACCACATCCTGTTAAAGCAGTTACAGATAGAACTAAAATCATAATTGTTAATAATACTTTTTTCATTGTTTTTCTCTCTCCCTAATATTTAATATTTTTTTAATGTTATATAATATGTGTTTCAATTTCAGTGCCAGCTCATAATGCTATTCAAGTCATCTTTTAATAACTTTCTGCTATCATAGATATATAAATCCATAGACTCAAAAAAATAAAACGCAAAAAAGTTGCTAGCTAAAACAAAATGTATAATATAATTAATTATACATTCATTTAAACTGCAACTTGAACCACCATGAAATATATTGGCTACTTATCTCCTAGATGTATGTAATTATTTGTTTTTATGTCTTGTAAGCTTAGCTCTCTTTAGGCTTCAAGCTTTGTGTCCCATACTTTCGCATGGTTTACCCTGTTTAATGTTTATATCATGTTGTACTTATATTTCCTACATTTATAATAATATGTTTTAATTTCATTGTCAATCTGCCTTATGGTCTTAAAGCATTAAAGTTTCAACTTTAGAAATAATAGCAGTTTCTTTTGAAACACTTATTCTTTTGAAACACTTATCTCAACTTCTTGAACTTCCTCTTCTATGGAGGTTGGCTCTTCTGTTTCCAAATGTTACAATACTACATTTCTTAAAGAGTTTTCCGTATATTGTTTAAGTAAAGAATGGGTATAATTAATGCTATGCTATAATAGTTCTCAAGCCAAATTTCTATTATTATTCCAATCACTATTGAGACGATTACTAACCATAAAAGAAACTTCCTTGACCTCTTCTTACCCCTTTTTCTTTCTTTCATAACTATACTTTTCTCCTTATGTGTAATAAACAAACTATCTTTTGTCAAATTAGTATTAGTTTCTAGTTTCCGGTTAATTGTCATCAATTCCGATAGTTTTCCATATTATAATTTATCCTCGTAATTTATTTTTATAGGATATTTCTTTATCTCCTCTATTAAACTAGGGGAAAAGTAATCGTAAATAATAAATTGACCCTCTTTTTTGTTAGTAATATCTATTTCTTCTAAGGTTTGAAAATTTTCAATCCATGCAGCATACATTTTTCCTTGAATCGTTGTTTTTTTAAACTCATTGTCATATTTAATATTTTTAATTTCATTTAACATAATTGCAACCAAACCCCTGTCTGTAGGCAACGATTGATACTTTATTCTATATGAATAAAGTAGACAGTTCTCTTCTATAGAATCACCTTGTATAGAAATACATTCATCTGTTTTATTTCCAATAGCTGCACGACAAACTGCTCTTCTAAGTGTATATACCAAAATCCATGTTGTTAACAATCCCATTATCCTTATTCTTCCTATAAGTAAAATTAATGAATAATCTTTTATTAATTCGCCTCTGAAATCAGCTATATAAGCATCTGGATATAATATATTAAAAATAATAAATCCAAATCCACCAACTAGAACTATCATTAGTATTACCATTTCAATTATCTTAATAATTCGAACCGAAGTCTTCTTGTTGGATACTAGTTTTTGTATGTTCTTTTTTTTCATACCCTTGAATAACAAATTCCATCCTATTCCTCATCCTTCTTTTCTTCTAGACCCATTAGGTTAATCAGTTTTTCCCTGAGATGCCAGCATATCATCTGTGATTTTCTCTATTTTTATTATAAAACAACTCCCTTTAGATAAGATATGTTGTGTGAATTTCCCTATCTAAAGAGAGTTTTTTAAACCAAAGCTTCTTATTACTTATAAGGGTACACCTTAGTCTTTATATTCAATTGTCAATCTGTTAAAACATTCTTTTGCTGATTCTTCAGAAACATCATTTCCTAATATAAGCCCTGTTGAAGAACCTTTTATTAAAATAGCATAATTATATTCTGAGTCATTGTAAGACCAAAACACATATTCATTTCCATCCTTATTTCCGGAATCTAAAAGTTCTGCATTTTCATCAGTATCTACTACATCCTTATATTGTTCATAGGCTTCCCCAAATATAAAGGTTCCTTGGCTCTTTATATCTCCATCTTGTGAAATTTCAAATGGTACTTCTGAAGTAATATTATATTTGTCTGATGTATCAAGCTTAACCTTTACGGAATCCCCCGTTTCAACATTAAATGTATAGGTTTTAGATGTTTTTGCATTACCACATCCTACAAATAAAATCATCATACTTAAAATTGCGAACACATAAACTAATCTCTTCTTCATAAATTATTTTCCTCGTATAATATCTTTAGATACTAAGATTTATACTTTCCTTTCTATTAATTTTATATATTTAATATCAATCGGCTAGGTTAAGCCCATGATATAATTGTCCTAGTGTCAATCAGGT
>CAZJCV010000074.1:0-7104 GCA_964544535.1 uncultured Lachnospiraceae bacterium
AGCTTCCTAGTACTATTTCTTTGACATTTTCATAATTACTATCATTGCCAAAGCTGTGCCAAAGACCAAGGGACATAACTGGTAACTTTAAACCACTAGAACCGCATCGTCGGTAATTCATGTTTGTGTACCTCTTTGCATTTGCTGTATAAATCATGTGTATTTCCTCCTTGTTTGAAAAGGGACAGGTTCATTGTCCCAGCTCCTGTTTTTAATTCGTAAAAAGTTGTACCCAGGTTAGGCTGCCATCTTCAGTCTTATGAACACCCACCCCCATTTTTCCAAAAGAGTCTCCAAGTATATTTTCCTTGTGGCCTGGAGAATTCATCCATCCATTTACTACATGCTCTGGGCTAGTATGTCCAGATGCTATGTTTTCTCCAGCTGGTCTATCAGAAACACCACATTCCTCCAGTGCAGTATAGTATTGACTTCCATCTGGCCTTTTGTGATCAAATAGGGTTTCAATTTCTTTAGCACGTATATTAGCTGCCTCTCTTAGGGCAGATGCCGTTGTAAATGCTGGTAAGCCAGCTTTTGAGCGTTCTATGTTAACTAGTCTCAATACTTCATCAGCGTATTTATTTGGGGAAAATGTGTCTACTTTTTCTGTCGTTTCCTTCTCTTTTTTTGCTTTAATTTCTATTTTTGCTTCTTTTGTTTCCTTGGATGCTTCTGTTTCTTTTACTTTTTCAGTCTCAACTAGTTTCTTTGTAACTTGTTTCTCTGGCTTAGTGTCCTGTAAATAACGGCCAGATACATATGCTTCATTTCCCTTGTAGTCTATTACTGCCCATCCATTGTCAGTAACTCCAATTCTATTTACCTTCTGTCCTTTAGCAAGTACTCCTAGCTTGTCATACTTGGAAGTTGGACCTTTTCTTATATTAACATCACTTTTTGCATACTTAACATCATTTGTTTTTTTATATTTCTTTTTAAGATTTTTGCTTTCAACTTCTTGGGTTTCTTCTAACTCTTCTGTTTGTGCCTCTTCTGTTTGTACCTCTTCTGATTGTAGTTCCTCTTTTGTTGCTTCTTCCTTTGTGGGTTCTTCCTTTGTGGGCTCTTCCTTTGTGGGCTCTTCCTTTGTGGGCTCTTCTTTTGTAGCATCTGTCTCAGAAACCTCTTTACTTACTAACTCATTTGCTTCTGTCTTATCCCTTGCAAATGATTGCTTGTCTGTTTCACTGCAAGAAACAAGTATCATAGATAGTAATATGGTTGTCACTAATATCTTTAGTCTCTTCATTAGGTTTTCTCCCTTCAAGTTTACATTTAATAATAATGTCCCCCCTTCATTATTATCCCCTTGCTTAAACTTTTATTTTAATCTTTTTCTAACTTAAAGTTTAACAAGCTAAATCTGGTGTGTCAATATAATTTCAAACACAGATAGCGTCAATTTACTTTTGAAAATGAATGGTGAGAGCTCACTTGTATAATCTGATTAAAATTTATATTTGTTATATCATTGTATTTGTCAAATGAAAAATGGTCTAAAAATTATTTCAAAAACGGTCCACTATTTTTTACTATTTAACCATGAAATGGTTTCTTCATATCCATAGCTGATTTCGAGCCAAAAATCCTCCATATTAAGTTTTTATATTTACCTTAACCTGGAGGATTTTCATACATAAATTATTTCACTATCTCTTTTTTATAATAAAGTATTAATGCTATAATTCCCAAGCTTGCTGTAAGTAAGATTGCAGACATAAGTCTAATATTAGAATAGTCATTCGTCTTTGGCACATCTGTTATCTTCTTGTCAGTGTCTGTTGTGTTGGAATCTTTAGGCTGAGTAGTCTTATCAGTATCTGAAGGTTCTTCTGCTTCTGTTGGCCCTTCTGCTTCTGAAGGTTCTTCTACTTCTGTTGGCTCTTCTGCTTCTGTTGGCTCTTCTGCTTCTGTAGGTTCTTCTACTTCTGTTGGCTCTTCTGCTTCTGTTGGTTCTTCTGGGTCTGTTGGCTCTTCTTTATAAGTATTTTCAAATACTATATCCTCTATACTCACAAGGCTAGATTCATCATTTACTCTTGTAACTCTATAGATAAAGTCGAGAGTACCATCATCACCTTCAAAAATCTCTAACTCTATATTAAATACTGTATCATCATAAATGTAAGCATCAAGTCCTGTATTTTTTTCTTTTATTGTATAGGTTCTTCTACCTATATCATCCTGACTAAATTCTATTGGACTGAAAATTACACTAGCCCCATAGATACCCTCAGATTTTAAAGTACCTGCCCCATTTTTCACTTCTTCAATTAGGAACTCTTCCTTAATCTCATTTCCTTCATATAGTTGGAAAACAAACTGATTCTCTGCTAGAGGCTGACCACGAAGTAACTTTTCAGCTGTTAATTGTAGAGAGTCCTTTACCATATACAAATTGTTGAACGTTGGTATTTTGTCATTGGTAAACCTACCACTATCATCAGAAAGATTGTTTCCATCTTTGTCTTTAATAATTATTCTTAAATCATCCTCACCTTTTACATTAATAATATGAAGATTAAGCTCATGCACTGTCTCATCGTAAATGTATCCGCTTGTCTTTAATTCTGGTAGCAATTCCTTCATTTTAAATGTTTTTTTATCTATCTGTTTTTCAGTTCCCTCTGGATCCTCTTCATCAAATATATGCTTGTCACTAAAGCTTAATACACCTTCTTCTTCAACCCCGTCTTCAAGTTGGAATTCTATGGAGTAGCCACCATCTGGCAACTTATCTTTTGTGCTTCCTATCATGACAAGCTTATCATTATCATCTAAAATTTCAAATTGGAAAGCTTGGTCTAGCTCTCTCCCATGTAAATATTTTATTGCCTGTGGCTGCCAACTTCCTCTTTTAATTGGAGTATTTCCAAAATTAATTTCTGACACTTGTTCCCCTGATTCTAATTCGATTATACCATCCGTCTGTGCTTTAAAAACAAGGGGTTTAAAATCGTCTAATAAATATCCTTCTGGGCTTTGAACTTCACTAATAGAATATGTTTCTCCTATTGTAAGTCCATAAAATGTAACCGTACCATCTTTTGTTTCTAGCCTTCTTACAAACGCTGACTTGTCAATATCTCCATCTGTTAGCCATCTTAGTTCAAATACTGCTCCATCTAGCAAGAGTGGATTGTCTTTTTTATCCTTACTATATTTATTAACCTTAATTGATGTTTTAGTAACGGAACTACCAGCGCCATGGCCTTGAATAGTAATTGAGGTTGAACTTGTTCCTGGATTTACAACTTGTTCACCTATGTAGGATGCTGTATTATGAACTTGGCTTCCTACAATCCTTGACTCAACATCTGTTGCAAATCGAAGTATGTAGTCTGCTTCATTGTCAGGTAGGTCTACTGTTAGAACATTTCTACCTATAGTTTCTTCCTCCTCTGAAACTTCATAACTATAGTTAAATGAAACTTCTGTAGCAGACTTTTCTGCTTCTTCACCGGAAATGAAATTCCCATCTTCTCCAATCACATCTTTGTAAAGTCTAATAGAAGTAGGGTCTAAGCTAAGACCATCTGGAAGTATGTCTTCTACTTTAGTATTGTCTAGCTTTATTCTACGCTGATTAAATTTCAAGGTCCACATTATTTGGCCTTCGTCTTTGTTGTAAACTCCAGACTTGTCAAGAACCTCATTTTTAATTTCGCCTGAGCCCTCTGTTGCTGGAGTTGATATTTTTCCTGCAACACCAAGCCCTTCAATATCAGCTATATTGCCTTGGCAAATGATAGTTCCATTTTCTTTGAAAACATTATATATTTCATCATCTTTTAGCTTTGAAAGATCCAGTTCAGCAGTAAATTCTATAGAATAAGAATCATTTACTTCTACCCCTTGTCCAAAATCCACACTAAGCACATTAGTGTTCGGGTCATAATCACCATTTGTTCTGGCTGATATTTGGCCAAGCTCAAAAGAATCTCTATCTCCAGAAATCTTTTTTATCTTTATGGAGTCTTCTAAGTAAGTCCATTTTAATCCTTCAAGAAATACAGCTGTATCTTCTCCTACTTTTTTAAACTGAGTACTTATCCTATTTAAATCATCTGTAATCTTCACATCTTTTAAATTCATCAAGTTACCATTAATTATAATCTCAAAGTTAACACGAGGATTTACACCTTGTTTAGTAAGATTAGTATTATATATTTTATTAGTCTTAGAAATTAGTGAGTTTTTAACTCTTATATAACTATAATCATCATCCATTGCTATAGTTTTATCATTTGAATCTAATAAAATAGCTTTAACATCATTTCTAAAGTCTTTATCTAGATTTTTACCATAGGCATCAGAACTCATCTTTGTTTTTACATGGAATATCTGCTCTTTACTTAAGGCTTTTCCTATCTCTTCAAAGGTTATGGTAAGTTGTTTGCCATCTTCACTGATTAATGCCTTTGGCTCAGTCTCTTCATCTAAAGTTACAAACTCATCCGTATTAGGATCTAACCACTGAGCTTCTATATAGGTTTGTGCCATAGTTAAATCATCTGGCAAGGTATCCACAATCTGTGCCTTATTATAGTTTGAATAATTACTTGCAGCCTTAATTATCCAGGTAATAGTACCATTTCTCTTATCATCAGCAGTCATTTCCTTATAGCCTTTATCAACAAAAATTTTAGGCACTGCAACTCCCTCAGTTGTAATGTCGGCTATATGAATTTCCCCTTCACCTTGGCCTCCTGTATCATAATTGCAGTTAAGACTTGCAGTATTGTTATAAACAGAGTTTTCTTTTGGATCACTTACTGGAACTACATCTGTTACTAAAGTAACTACTCTTTCACTTGCCTTAGCATTATCCCTACCTCTTTCAAGATAAATTTTAAGCTCACTTGTGTCATCATAATTCTCTGTATAAATTCCATAAATCTCTGAAGAATCATGTGGTGTATAAGCAGAAGTGTGAACACTAATAAGATTACCATCAACCCTTACGTTATTCATATCTAACTTTACATCACTATTAAATTTATCTGTTATAAGAGCATTATACATAGAATGTTTGCTAGAATTTGCCCTTATTGTCCACTCAATTTGATTTCCATTTATCTTACTTCCAGTCTTATTCAACCAACCTGGCTGGATTACATAGGTCACAGGATCTGAGCTTATATCAACTCCAGCTTGAGCTTTCTTTAAGTATGCTTGGTTCGTTATAGATGTGGCTTCTAACTTACCGTACACACTACTTTTTACACTGGTTGTTATTTTAATATCCTTATAGGGTGTTCCATTCCTGCCCTCTTCTGGGATTATATAAGTAAGTAATCCTGTTGATTCATCAAAACTATATCCATTTTCTGCATCCTTCTCTAGTATTTCAGGGCCGTGTTGGACAGATTCTAGTTTTAGATTAGTTGTATCAATTGTATCTGTAAATATACAAGCTCCAAAAATCCCATCAGAAGGACTAATAGCAACATTCCATACCAGTTCTCTTGTTGCTTCATTGTATGAGCTAACAGTCTTCTCCAAACTAACTGGAACTCGTGAATCAGAATCTGGCTTTATAACATCTATATCTACAGTTTTTTCTTCATCAATTGGAATTTCAATTGTTATTATATCATCATAGTCATGGTTCTTTAAATCCAGTGTAAACACAAAATTAAAAGTGCCTTTTATCTGTAATTCGTTAAGATCATCTACTATATCTGCAAATGTAACTTTTATTTGCCAATTACCTGTTTCGTCATTTTTCATAAACTGATAATGTGCTATCTCCTTGCTATCCTTATTAGCATCTTTATAAATAATAGAAGTTTTCTCGCCATCAGATATATTAATTTCTTTTGGCAATTGAATATAGTAATAATCTCCCTCTTTTATAGTCCTGTTAGGCTGGCCTGTTGTATCATCTATGTTGTCATTAATCTCAAAACTATAGCTTGCATGAAACTTCTCTACCTTCGTACTATCTTCAATAGTTTCTGGAAGAGGCTTGAATTCTTCTTCATCTATTAGTTTATACAATATAGTAGCATCCCTTTTTATATGGTCATTGGAACTTTGATCTTCCCCCTCAGTTTCACTTCCTAATAATTCAAATTGAGCCGAGGCATTTGTTGGTATCATTGCTGTTAATGTTACCAAGCATAGTAGATATGCTATAAATTTCTTTCTTTTTTTAATACTCATCCTTTATTACCTTCCCTTATTAAAAATATTTTTAAGTTTTATACTAAAAAAAGTTGCTAGCAAAAACAAATGTATAAAAATTTTTTATACATTTATTTAAACCGCAACTTTCACTACCATGAAAGGCATTATCTACTTTTACCCTGATGTATTAAATTATGTCTTGTAGTATAAGCCATCTTTTAGGCTTCAAGTTTTGTGCCCCATACTTTCGCATGGTTTACCCTTTTATCTATAAAATTATATTGAATTGAACGCTTATAATTTTAATACTACTAAAATTCTTTGTCAAGCAAATATATGAGAAAGTGTTCATTGGGTTATTACAAAGAAAATCCTAATATAAAGTTGCAATCTGTAACAAACCTACTTATTAGTGTAAATCAACTTCAAAGGGAAGATGTAATCGTTAAAAAGGTTTCTCATGGACTTTTTAACACAACTTTTATTATGTTAGAAACAAAACCTAAGGCTCACACTTGTCCAAAATGCAGTAACTTAACATCAAGAATTCATGACTATCGCTTACAAAGAATAAAGCACATCCCTTTTAGAGTTAATTTTCCTAAGCATTCTTTAGTTAATGTAGCAAAGAATCATCAATCTGTAATTGATATCTTGCCAGACAGTAAACAATCTCATTTATGTGAATATTTCCTTAGCATGCCTAGAAAAGATCAATTGAAAACCAAGTTCTTTATTATGGATATGTGAGAACTCTATAGAGACATTGCAAAAATATTCCCAAATATATGTAGACATCAAAATGACCCTACATCTAGTAATGGAGCACGATTCGATGGAATCGCACCCCAAGACTTAACATAGAGCCCTGTTTTTATTTACTAATTATTAAACAATTATGATTAGTCGAACATTACTATAGGTTTGATTAAGTCACGTGGCTTGTCAACCATTAGTTGAAATGCTGGT
>CAZJCV010000075.1:0-6890 GCA_964544535.1 uncultured Lachnospiraceae bacterium
GCGGATATAATGTGCAGAAGGTTCAGCCTGTGGATATGTTTCCCTGGACGATGCACGTCGAGGTTGTGGCATTGATGTCTAGGGAATAAGTACATCAGTAATAAAAATATTTATATATCAAGGTTTATAGGGTTTCGCCTAAGTTTATTTTATGTGAATAAACTTAGGCGAAACCCTTTTTGTTATTGGTGTTGGAAGAGCTGGAAAATGGGGTTGAGTTGACAGATTAGATTTTGGGTAGGGGAGTTGACAGGATAGATAATTGGGGGAAATCGTGTTATATTTAGACTAACTAATATTACGAAAAGTGCACTGAATATGATTAGTCTAAATGTAATTATTGGAGGATAAAAAAATGTCTGAAAATCGAAGGGTCCATTTCATTCCACCTAGACCTGTGCAACGAGAGAAACGAGTGGGGATATATTGCCGGGTTAGTTCAAACAGCATGGAGCAGTTAAAAAGTCTAGCAAATCAAGTCTCTGCACTTACCAGGTTAACAGCCCTCACTCCGAATTGGTTGCTTGTCGATACATATATAGATATTGCATCAGGAAAGTCTGGTTCAAAAAGAATAGAATTTATTCGTATGTTAGAAGATTGTCAGGCGAAAAACATTGAAATTGTTATCACTAAAAATATTAGCCGCTTTGGTCGTGATACAGTTGAAGTGCTAGAATCATTGAATAAACTGAAGGAACATGGAGTTCGTGTTATTTTTGAACAAGAAGGATTAGATACAGCCGATACGGATAGTGAAATGATGATTTCCATTATTGAATCCATTGCCCAAGCAGAAAATGAATCTCGTAGTGAAAATATTAAATGGGGTTATAGACGTCGTGCGGCACAAGGCACATCAAAATTATATAACCGAAAATGTTACGGTTATGAAAATGATATAGATGGAGAACTGATCATTAAGGAAGATGAAGCTAAACATGTCCGATTAACTTTTGAACTGTATTTGCGCGGGTTTAGTATTATTGGTATAAAGCGAGAGTTAGAAAAACGAGGAATAAAAACCCCAACCGGAAAAGAAAATTGGAGTAAACGAACGATTGATGTCATGCTGAGCAATGAGAAATATATCGGTGTGGTTAGGCTACTTAATGCGGGAGAACACCAAGAACATTATGTTTCAGAAAATAACCATCCAGCAATTATTTCAAAAGAACAATTTGAAGCGGTACAAGAGGAAAAGAAAAAGAGAAGTAATGTTGTGAAAGGGAAGAATGGGGTGAAACGGAAAGATAAAAAGTATAGTTCCAAAAGACGAATTGATTAATAAACTAGTTGTTTCAAGAGTTTTTGGATAGATAAGTTTACTATGCGAATTGAGAATATAAAAAATGGTAGGTGATTTATATGCAAAAAGAATTAGATTACTATCCAACAAATGCAAAAAATTGTACTGTCGATGAGTGGATTCAGATGTTACAAGAGAAAGACTGTTTTACTCCTGTCTTACTTGAAGCCATCTATGTCTTAGTGGTTGAAATGGGTGGTAAAGGATCCGCCAAACAAATATCGGAAATAACTGGACGTCCATATCAAGTATATAATTCATCTATGGCTCAAACAGTTAAACGGCTAAGAAAAAAAGGTTATACATTTGTAGCTGATGTAAGGAAAAACAGTAAAAAGGAAAGGTACTGGAGTCATTTTTTTAAGGGATATTATGAGAAGGAACTATTTATTTGGGAAGTGAAAGATTCTTTACAAGAAGCATTTATGATATACAGTAGAAAGTTTGATAGGATTGATGCTCGGACTCATGATAATGAAATAGTAAATGAGTATGAAACTGTCGAAGGAATGAGACGCCATCGTATTCATTATCAAATTGAACGTAATCCAGAAATAATAAATATTGCAAAGAAGGAATTTCTTAAAAGGCATGGGGAACTTTTTTGTGAAGCGTGTAACTTTTCATTCAAGAAAACATATGAGATTGATTTTATTGAAGCACATCATATTTTACCACTATATATGGGAAAAAGGATGACTAGAAAGATAGACTTAATTATGCTGTGTGCAAATTGTCATCGTGCAGTACATAATAAGAAGTGGAATGATAAACCGATAGATGATTTTTTAGAATACATGAAAAACAAATTGATGAAATATTAATTCACATTTAATAGCCTAATCAAAAAAAGATATAGTGAATTGACAAAAATGATGGCAATTTACGTCTACACAAGCGTTATCCTTACTGAAAAAGATGTGTAGAATAGCCTAAGTACATCATGTCGAGTTGGTAGCATTGATGTCTAAGGTGGATGAATAAAAGAAGTTGAAGTATTGATATAATAAGGTTTTCCAGTGGTTTTGGAGAATGTCCAAGCTGGGGAATCTTATTTTTATTATGCTGAAAAGGAAGAGTAGTTTTCAGTAAAGGTAGGGTTGAGTTGATAGGATGACTTTTGGGTGGGGGGAGTTGACAGAACAGATGTTTTCATTTTGAATTGATATCCAAATGTGATATTCTATTAATAGAGAATTTTATTCTAGAAAGAGTGAGTGAATTGGCATTTTCTTATAAACCATTATGGAAGTTAATATTAGAGAAAAATATTAATAAAACTCAATTGAGAGATAGAGCAAAAATAACTAATCAAACACTATCACGTCTAAGTAAAAATCAAAATGTAAGCATGGAAATATTAGGTCGTATTTGTAAAACATTAGATTGTAGATTAGAAGATATTGTTGAGTATGTAAATGAAAAAAAAGATTTATCAATGTCACTAGATACTATTTCATTATTTAGTGGAGCAGGAGGGTTAGATCTAGGTTTAATTAATTCTGGATTTAACATAGTGTTTGCTAATGATATTCTAAAACCAGCAATTGAAAATTATCGTGCTAATATCGGAGAGATAACTGAAGAAGATATCACAAAAATTAATGCTAACGATATGCCGAATGCTGATGTAGTTGTAGCTGGTTTTCCCTGTCAACCATTTTCAAGTGCAGGTAACAGATTAGGTACAAAAGATGACAGAGGAAATTTATATTTGGAAGTATTAAAGGTTATAAATGCCAAAAAGCCAAAAGTTGTTATCATGGAAAATGTTCGTGGCTTATTATCTATGAAAAATAAAGATGGCTCCAAATTAATGGATTCTATTGTTACTCTATTAGAAAACACAGAGCCTGGTTATAAAGTTAAATATAAACTTTTAAAAGCTAGCAACTATGGAGTACCACAAAATAGATTTCGAGTTATAATTATCGGCATTAGAAGCGATATAAACATTGATTATGAATTTCCAGAACCAATTGATTATGATCCTGAAAAGTTAACTGTAGGATATGTATTAAAAGGTGTTGAAGGATTACCTAATCAAAATGAGGTGTGGGAGTTGTCTCCTCAGAGCAAGAAACTAGTCCCATTCATTCCTGAGGGAGGTTCATGGAAAGACATCCCATACGAACATTTACCTGAGAGATTAAAAAAGATTAGGGATAATATGAAAAAATATCGTTCTCCTAATTTCTATAGAAGGTTTGCTAGAAATGAGATTAATGGAACAATCACAGCTGCTAGTACCCCTGAAAATAGTGGGATTTTACATCCTTTGGAGGATAGAAGATATTCTGTCAGGGAGATTGCTAGAATTCAATCATTTCCCGATAATTACATTTTTGTCGGAGATTCAGTATCAGCTAAATATACAATTATAGGAAATGCTGTTCCACCCAAATTAGGAGAGATTATTGGTAAATCTATAGTACAGCAGCTAATTGAAGCGGGATATTAAATTTATTATATGGAGTGAGATAAATTGAATTATTATATTTCAAAAGAAAATGTTTTAAACTCAATAGATTATTTTGAAAATCTTCAAGTGGATCCTGACTCTTCATTGTTTCTTTTTCTATTGTCTAAAAGAATTGGGATTTCCCACTCGTTTCCGGTAACATACAAAAGTGGAAGTCTTTCTGAAGAGCAAAAAACTGATTACTTAAAGTCATTGTGGATGTTAGGTGGATTATTTGATTCAACTGAGAAACCTAAAAGTAAAGTGTTGATGTTCCCGAACGGTTTTAGAAAACTTGAGTTATATCAACCAGCTACAGAATTTACTAGAATTATTGGTAGAATTAAGGACACAATAGAAAAGAAAAATTTCAATATCCCTATCTATGAGGATAATAATTCAAATTTAACATTAAAACATAACTATCAAGAAATATTAGAAGAATATTATCTTAAAGGGAATAGGATATCATTATCGCATTTTACTGCATGGGTGCTTCGTTTTACAAGATTTGAATTTGAACATGAACCGAATGAAAAAGAATTTACACGTGTATTAGAAAAAGTGATTAAAAAGTTATTTAAAATAAATAAAAAGGATTTTTTATGGCTTTTTGATGATGATATATCTTTTAATAGAATTGCACCTTCTAAAACTATTATCAAAGGTTCGGAAATAAGAGATAAGTTTGAGTTTGATACTAAAAAACAACCTGAGGTTGAATCAATCAGTACTTCAGAGGAGTACCAACAAAATCTATTGACCAAAGAAGAAACGACACAATATTTAGCTTTAAGTGGTGATAATCCCTCAGATAAGGAAATACTAGATACGCTACTTTATAAAAAGCAAATTGTATTGACGGGGGTTCCTGGAGTTGGGAAATCTAGATACACCAATCTATTAAAAAATAGTGGAGAGTTTGCAGAAACAGAAATGGTTCAATTTCACGCTAACTATTCTTATGAAGATTTTATAGGATCTGAGACGTTGACGGTAAATGACCAAAATGCAACGATTGTTTCAACTCAAAAAGGCTTGTTTTTAGACTTTGTAGAAAAAGCAAAGCAGGATAAAAATAATAAATACCTATTTGTAATCGATGAATTAAATCGAGGTAATATTGCAGAAATATTTGGTGAGACAATCCTTACTTTAGATAGAGGATATTCGGTAAAACTTTCACGTCCAATTAAAGGAATTAAAGAATTAAACATTCCCGATAATTTATATATTGTAGGAACGATGAATACTAGTGATAGAAACATAGCATTTTTAGATTTAGCAATCAGAAGGCGTTTTGCTTTTATAAATTTATTACCAAATTACGACTTTTTATCAGAAAAAGTCATTCTTGAAGATTTTGACCTAGGTAACATATTAAAAATTATAAATCAAAGAATTTTAGAAACGTTAGGTGATTCCGAATTGATTTTAGGGCAATCTTATTTCATTCCAAACAAAACAGGTGATGACTTTATTTGGAACTTTGAAGAGTTTAAAAATCAATTTAATTTTGTGCTATTACCAACTTTGGTGGAATATAGTTTTAATGATATTAATGCAATAAATACTATAGTTGGTGAAAACCTTGCAGATGGTATTCAAGATATAGATGAATTTAAAATAGCTTTTCAAGCAGAGTTTCAAGTGTAGGTGAGTGAATGTTTAATAAAATTGAGACTGCTGGACAAACAATTATAAATGTATTGGATGAAGAATTTAGTTATTTTGAACAATTTGTACATAAGAACAATATAAGATGGGCGAGAGAAGAAAAGAACAACTCTATTTTAACTATAAGCCAATCCTATGTTGGGTATCTTGTAACACCTGTTCGCAAAATAAATTTGGAACCAAAGTATAATGAAATAGGATTCGAGCATATTTTTCGAATGTACTTATATGTTTATGGGTATAGGACTTCTGATAGTTCGTCTGTATTAGATATCTCAGAAGCCCAAAATGAGGTAGATGTTGCGGAGCTTTTTTTGGAAAACCTTCAAAAAAATATTCAGTTGGGTATTATACAGTCCTATCGAATATCGAATGAAAAGCTTGGAACTATTAAAGGTAATGTCCATTATCCCAGCACCTACAAGAATTATCTTTTAAACAAAAAGAAATATGTCGACACAAAGGTATCAAGACTCTCATTAAATAATGATATTAATAGACTTATTGCTACTGCTTTAATGAAACTAAAAAATGTAAAGAAATATACTTCAACTGCTACAAAACTTTTAATGTATTTTGAAAATGTATCTCCAAATGTTAAAAATGGTAGCGAATTATTAAAGAATATAAATTTTAATTCCAATACTTCAAGGTATCGAAATACATTGATTTACGCATCAATGATAATAGATCAATTAGATTATGAAGATGTGGGAAACACAATTGGAACAGAAAGTTTTATTATAAATTTCGATAGGTTATTTGAGGATTTTGTTATTAAAATATTAAAAGAAACTCCAGATAAAAGGGAGTTTTTCACATGGGAAAATTCCAAGAAATTTGCAGATATTCTAAAAAGTGATAATTTTTATGATAGTAGAGAATATCAACCGGATATCGTTTATCGTTATCTTGTAGAAGATGAAAGTTATGACTATTTACCTTCTGCTTATGGAGTTTTAGATGTTAAAAATAAAGCTTATAATGTCTTTAATAATAGCGATATTTATCAAATTGTTACATATGCAAGATTATTAAATAGTAAAAAAGTAATTCTACTGTATCCTTCTTTTTTAAACAAAAGACCGGAGACGCTCACTTTAAATTCAGATATATTTAATCCTTATGTAATAACGGCTTGTTTTATAAATATTGCTGATAAATCAGGAAAAGATTTCCTGAAATCTATTAATCTATTTGTGGATACAGTTGAAAAGACATTATTAGATATAAAGATTGATTAGTAATTATAGTGTTATGACTCTTTATGCATATCGTTTGATGCATAAAGAGTCGATGTTATCCTTAAAACATGTAGTAAGACTGCGAGGTGTGTAAGGGTTTGCTTAGCTTTAACGATAAAAATTTCATTAGTACTTTTTTTAATGATGGTGGGTATGTTTTGAATTTTAGTAATTCAGAATTTGATGATTTTACGCTGAA
>CAZJCV010000076.1:0-6865 GCA_964544535.1 uncultured Lachnospiraceae bacterium
GTGCACAGTGTAGGATAGATGATGAGAATATAACATATGAAGGTGATGCTGTAGTTCATGCACTAGGTTTGAAATCTGACAGGACATTGCTTGATAATCTAAGAAGTAATCTTACAAATGTAGATATAATACCTATAGGTGATGTGAACAAACCTAGAAAAATCATTCAAGCAGTACATGAAGGATATCACGCAGCAAGAAGAATATAATTATCAATTCCACAGTGGAACGTTTTTTTATTTAATAGGAGCACTTTCCTATTAAATGAAAAACTGCAGCAGCAAAGAATAATATTGCTGTTGCAGTTTTTTCTATATCTTCGAAATTAAAATTCTCAATCTTACTCATTCTTCTCATGTTCGTCAAACAGACCACGAACATCTAGAAGATCTTCTACAAAGATGATTCCATTTCCAGGAATATCTAGTTGCAGTCCTTCGTGTAGGTTATCTATTACTTTGTCTATTATTTCACTTGATGTAACAATCAAAATCAGTTCTTTTTCAGGCTCAATTACCATACCGAATAACTTTACAATTTCATCGGAACCACTGCCTCTTCCGTGCAATATGGTGCCACCCTTAACACCAGAATTACGAGCAATATCCATTACATCTTCTGCCATTCCTCTATTTACAATTACTGTTAGTTTCTTATACATACTGTTTCCCTCCATTTCTTTGCTTGAACTTAAAACATCTTTTTTAAAAAGGCTTTGCTGGGCATTCTTAATATTGGTTATATAAGCGATTCCTTTTCCAGGTTTATCAAGATGTAATTCCTCTGTAATAAAATCTAAAGTCTCATTTGCTTTTTCTTTTTCTATCAGTATGGTTATAATTTCTTTTTTCTGATTTTTAATACCTAAAACATTTAAAATAGTATTGTTGACAGTTCCTTTACCAAGCATTACAAATAATATCTTATTAGCTATCTTCTTATCGTTAAAGATATGAAGTAATTTGTGACATTGACTTTCATTTAAGATGAGTTTCAATTTAAGAAAGGAGTTTTCACGAGCCACTTCATTGGTTTGTTTATCCATAATTACCTCCGTTTAATCACTTTTACTAGTGTTAGAATTTGATATCTTGCGATATTTGACTTGATAGAGAGCACCAAGTATTCCAATCGCTATAATAGGCATCATTGCAACAATAGCAATCATACCAAAGCCGTCGGAAACTACATCGGCTGTTGGTATTTGTGCAGCAATACCTTGAACAAAAGCAAGGGAAAAGGTCGCGGTCATAGGACCCGATGCTACACCACCTGAATCATATGCCATACCTACAAACAGGTCAGGTATAAAGTATGATAATAATACTGCCATGCCAAAACCTGGTAGTAAATACATCCAAAGTTCTATGCCAGGTATAAGAATCCTAAGAGCTGACATAAAGATGGATATTCCAACTGCTATTGATAGAAATAGAAGAACTAGATTTCGTTTAACTGATCCTCCAGTAACATCCTCAACCTGCTGGGTTAAAACATGGACAGCTGGCTCAGCCAAAACAGTTGTAACTCCAAGTAGCAAAGCCACAAGAAGAACTGGAATTTTTGAATTCATAGAAGCAAGCTGCATGCCAAGCTGGGAGCCTACATCCATGAATCCACTGTTAACACCCAATAAAAATATCACAAGTCCTAGATAGGTAAAAATTAATCCCCTAATAATATCAAGTACCTTACTCTTTTTTTGCTTTAAAATAAATATTTGAAAGACAATATAAGTCCCAATGATTGGAAGTAAGGTTATAAGCGATTCAAAAGCGATGTGAGATAACTTGGAAACGTATGTTTCAAGTAAACCTGAGTTTGCTATGGTTGCATCTGTTAAAGCACCAGATAAATTGCTATCTTTTATAAATAAGCTAGTAATTAAAACTCCGAGAATTGCACCTGTTGAAGAAATACCTACAAGACCAAAGCTATCAGCTTCACCAGCTTTTCCGTCTTTTTTTAAGGAAGAAACTCCTGCAGCCAAAGCTAACATAAAAGGAACTGTGATTGCACCTGTAGTAGCCCCAGAAGCGTCAAATGCAATGGCTAAAAATTCAGGTGTAGAAAACAGACACAAGATAAAGATTAAGCCGTATGCCCCTGTAAACACATATTTAAGGGGAACATTTTTTAGTATACGTATCATACCAATAGTCATCATGACTCCGATGCCTATTGAGACGGCTACAACCATCATCATATTGCTATATTGACCACCGGTTATTTTATCAACCTGATTGGCCAGAATATGTAAGTCTGGCTCTGCAAAAGAAATAAAAAACCCTAAAATCAATAAAACCGTAATTACGACTGCGTAGCTAGTAAAATGAACTATTGATTTAGCAACACCATAACCGATAGGCTCAATTCCTTGGTCAACTCCGAACAAAAATATTGTTAAACCAATTACAACTAGAACAGCCCCAATGAGAAAAGCATATAACATATTAGTTTCCAAAGGACTGATTGTAAAATGAAGTATCAGTACAATCAGTGTAATAGGTAGTACTGATGCCAGTACTTCTTTAAACTTATCAATTAAATCATTCAAATTATCACCTCTTCAATTTATTATGTTTAGTCACCCAGATGCCTGAGCAGGATGTAATACACTACTGATGATAAAAAAATTACTATATATATAAAGATGGTTTAATTATACATTTATTAAAAGACTTATATATAAAAATAATTGTAACACAAAAGATTAACAGATACATTAGAAATATAGAAAATGCTGTGAAAATTTATATGAATAAAATCTAAATTGAAAAAAATTAATGATGTTTTTGGAATATATGTTATTATTATACACAGTGTACTATAATGACCTTTATCTAGATGCATTGATTCGTGAAATTCACCTTGTAGTAGGTAAATATGATAAAGTGAAAGTTTTGCAAGAAAGAGGTGTCAAATGAATACAATTGAAAGAATTAGAAAATCCAGAATTATACCAGTAATTGCTCTTGACAGAGGAGAGGATGCTGTGCCACTAGCAAAAGCTCTAATTGCAGGAGGAATCTATGTTGCAGAGATTACCTTTAGGACAGATACTGCTGAGGAGTCTATTGCCAGAATTAGAAAGGAAGTCCCAGAGATGTTAGTAGGAGCAGGTACAGTTCTTACTAGTGAGCAAGCAGAACGGGCTGTAAAGGCTGGAGCTAAGTTTATTGTTTCCCCAGGAACTGATATAGATGTAATTAGAAAAGCAAAAGAACTGGATGTTTTTATGCTTCCAGGTGCTGTTACTCCAAGCGAAATTATTATAGGTCTAAAAGAAGGAATCCAGATCTTTAAGTTTTTTCCTTCAGAAAACTATGGTGGCTTAAAAACAATAAAAGCTTTAGCTGCACCATTTGGTAAAACTACTTTTATTCCAACTGGTGGCATATCTATGACAAATCTAACTGAATATCTGGAAGATAATAAGATAGAAGCTGTTGGTGGAAGCTTCGTGTGTCCAAAAAAATTGATTAACAGTGGCAACTGGGAAGAGATTACAAGACTTTCAAAAGAAGCATTAGATATTCGTAATAAAGTAGGTTACTAGTTATTTGATAAATGGTATTATATGGGAGGTATCATATGGAACTTCAATTAAAATCAAAAGAAAGATGTATGTACGATGAATTATCTTTAGGAGAAGTTATGCTACGCTTGGATCCAGGCGAAGGTAGAATCAGAACTTCAAGAGGATTTAAAGCATCAGAAGGTGGTGGAGAATATAATGTTGCTAGGGGTCTGGCAAAATGCTTTGGCTTTAGAACAGCAGTAGTTACAGCCTTAGTTAAAAATGATATAGGATATCTTATAGAAGAAATGATAGATGCAGGACGCGTAGATTCAAAATTTATTGTATGGAAAGACTTTGATGGCATTGGAAGAAGTGTGAGAAATGGTTTAAACTTTACAGAAAGAGGATTTGGTGTTCGTGGAGCACTTGGTGTTTCAGATCGTGCAAATACAGCAACAAGCCAGTTAAAGCCAGGAGATATCGATTGGGATTATATTTTTGGTAAATTAGGTGTCAGATGGTTTCACACAGGAGGAATCTTTGCTGCCTTATCTGAAACAACAGCCCAGTTAGTAATCGAAGCGGTAAAAGCAGCAAAAAAATACGGAACAATAGTAAGTTATGACTTGAATTATCGGCCTTCTCTATGGAAGGGAATCGGTGGACAAGCAAAATGTCAAGAAGTCAACAAAGAACTTGCAAAGTATGTTGATGTTATGATTGGTAATGAAGAAGATTTCACAGCATGCCTGGGATTTGAAGTTGATGGAAATGACGAGAACCTAAAGGAATTGGATGTAGATAGCTATAAAAAAATGATTGATAAAGTTGCAAAAGCATATCCTAATTTTAAAGCAATTGGAAATACCCTTCGTGAAGTAAAGACCGCAACAGTAAATGACTGGGCAGCTATGATTTGGGTAGATGGAAAAATATATAAATCAAGATTTTACAAAGGATTAGAAATCATGGATCGTGTTGGTGGTGGTGACAGTTTTGCTTCGGGACTTATCTATGGTCTTATGGAAACAGGAGATCCTGAATTAGCTGTAAATTATGGTACAGCTCATGGTGCACTGGCAATGACTACACCAGGAGACACAAGCATGGCCCGTAAGAGTGAAGTGGAAAAGCTCATGAAAGGCGGTAGCGCGAGAGTACAGAGATAGGATTCAAATAAAAAACATTTATGTTGACAACCTTGAAGAAGTTATGATTTGATAGTATAATATCAATATAGTTTAGAGAAGCTTATGAAAATTTTGAGTATATGATATCGATTCTAAATCTAAAAAAATAAGATTATAGTCATTACCCCCAGAAAAGTATATATGACTTGTATATACTTTTTTGTATGTTAATATTGACAACGGTTAAAACTTTATATATAGCCTCGGTCTTAGACGGTATATAGACTATAATATTTTCAAAGACTAGAATTTGTTATAGAACAGCAGAAAGGTTAGGTATATTCTATGCAATATTTAATTATAGGTACTATTTTTATTCTTGCACTCTTTGCCATACGTTTATCCAATAAACGTGGTATACCTGCACTATTATTATTTATTGTGCTTGGTATGGCTTTTGGTGCAATTGGTTTTAATTTTGAGGATTTCGAATTTTCTTATAACTTTGCGACCATAGCACTTATGGTCATCATGTTTTATGGCGGATTCGGGACTAATTGGAACATGGCAAAACCAGTTGCAAAAGAAGCGATTGTGCTCAGTTCATTGGGTGTTGTGGCAACTGCATTAATTACAGGTTTGTTTTTACATTATGTTCTAGGGTTTGATTTACTAGAGGCTATGCTAATTGGTTCTATTGTCGGTTCGACTGACTTTGCCAGCGTCTCAAATATATTACGTTCGAAAAAACTGAACTTAAAATATAACTCAGCGTCGCTACTTGAACTTGAAAGTGGCTCCAATGATCCTTCTGCTTATACAATGACTATGGTATTCCTTTCTGTAATTGCAGGCTCGAAAGTATCTATTCCGATTCTAGTTTTAACTCAGATAATTATTGGATTTGGTGTAGGTTTTATCTTTGCTTATGGTGTTGAAAAGTTGATTAAAAACTTTCCATTTGAAGCGGACGGACTTTATGCTGTTTTTATGGTATCTGTAATGCTTATTACTTATTCTGCAACAGACCTTATTGGTGGAAATGGCTACTTGGCACTCTATGTTCTAGGTATTTATCTTGGTAATAAGGAATTCAAAGGTAAACGTGATATTATATTTTTCTTTGATGGTTTTACCGAAATTATACAGATTGGTCTCTTTTTCATTTTGGGTCTATTATCCGACTTTTCAAAATTTATTCATGTATTCCCAATAGCACTGGCTGTTTTTTTATTTATGGCTATCATTGCGCGTCCAGTAGCTGTTTATGGTCTCATGTTACCATTTCGTCTCAAAGGCAATCAATTGAAGATGATTTCACTTGCAGGAATTCGCGGTGCTGCAGCTATAGCCTTTGCGATTATGGCTGTAAATAGTGAGGCGACTTTTTCCGTGGATATTTACCATATAGTATTTGGTATTTGTGTACTCTCTGCGTTAGTTCAAGGTTCTTTAATGCCATCTGCAGCAAGACGATGGAATATGCTAGACCCGAATGATTCAGTCTTGAAGACCTTCAATTATTATCAAAGCAAAGCTGAGCTAGGTTTTTTAGAAACTAGAATTCATCCGAATAGTAGCTTAATAGGAAAGCAAGTAAAAGATCTGAACCTTGTTTTTGACTTCATTGTAGCTAAGATTGAACGAAATGGAAAAACAATTGTTCCTAGGGGACATGTAACTATAGAAGAAAATGACTTAATTATTTTAGCTGGCGAACTACACTTTGATGAAACTGGGCAAGATCTTATTGAATTTACCATTCCAAAAGGTCACAAATGGGAAAATAAATATATTAGAGAATTAGAATTAGAGCATGACCGCTTAATTGTAATGGTGCAACGTAATGACAGTGATATTGTTGTTCCATCTGGAGATATTTTGCTTTTAGAAGATGACAAGATAGTTATTTTAAACATGGAGCATGAATCAGAAAAGCCAAGTGTATAGTTATATAGCGAGTCCATTAATAACATTCCATATATAAAACAATAGTAAATAATTACATTTCATATAGTTAGAAAGTAAAGGGTATCAACTTGAAAGTTGTTGCCCTTTTAACATCTCGTATGTATTCAATAAAAGCTATGTAAAGTTAAGAATATATAAGAGATTTTTATGTTATAATTTACTAAGAGACAAGTAAAAAGAAACCACTTTTAAAGGAGAATTCAAATTGATTGTAGGAATTGATATGGGTGGTACTAATATT
>CAZJCV010000077.1:0-6787 GCA_964544535.1 uncultured Lachnospiraceae bacterium
AAAGTAATCTAACTGCATAACCTTATCAGCCAAGTCAAACAATAATGCAAAAGCGATAAAGATCAATCATAAAATTGTAACCTTTTTTTTGGAATATTTGGGTAAAGAACTGGTGAAATACTAGTGGCTAAGGCTAGTCCGCCAATACCCATATATCTGGAAAGAATTATATTTAGAAAAATATTAATTACTACAGCTATAGTAGCGTTAATTACTGGTGTTTTTGTATCTTGGATAGAATAAAAGGCCCTAGACATTATTTGTCTTAAACCATAACGGATCATACCAATGGAATAGAAGAATAAGGCAGAAGTGTTCATAGTAAGGGCATCTAGATCAATGGCTCCTCTACTGAATAATAAGTTGACTATTGGTTCAGCAAATAACATGGCTCCTACTGTGGCTGGTTATAGATGACCCCAGTATCACAGGTAATGCTATTTGTCCCATGTTTGTAATGTATGAGTTTAGGTGAAATGGCTAATTGGAGTAATTTAAAATTATTAAAGATTTATTTTTCATTTATTATTTCTTATAAAAAATGAGCAGGTACAAGAAGTGAAAGCTTGACTGTTCTCAAGTTGCAATAATCACTTTTACTACTTCATTGCTTAATAACATGATTAAGTGGGCTGCGGTAATACTACTAATGAGAATTGTCCCTAAGTAATGCAAGTTGCTCTAAGGAAAGTTCATTTATTTAATAAATCCCTTGTTTTTAGCAAATGCTCCATTAAATTGCACTATCCCGTCCAATCATATCAAAATAAGCTTTGATTTTTGAATACTCTGGCACATCCATGATATCTAATTCGTTTCTAGTGCCTAAAAGAATACTACGCCTACATGTCTCCAATCTGTCTAACATGGGTCCAACTATTTTTAATGTCAAATTACAATAAGAATGAATTTCATTAATATTAAGTGGAATCTTGTAGCCTTTTTCCGTACTGGCTATGATAACGCCATTGTCCCGAAGCGGTCCAATAATATCATGACTAAATTTTTGTCTTGTATATGATCGTCCCGTGTAACCCTTTATTACACGTCGCAATTCAGGTGCACTAATATACATAGTTGGTTCTATTTGAAGTTGAAATAACAATCTATTTAATACTACCAATCTATCTATCTGCAAAGGAACGTTAGATGCTTCATATTCTTCTATATAGTCATTAACTATTTTCAAACACCAATAAGCAATTCTCTCATCAAAATCATTCATTTTGAACTGTCTGTCAATCAAACGTATACCACACCGAGAGTCCTTTGGAAACACGTCCGAATAAATAATCTTTTCCCGCAAATAGCGCAAATACGCCTTATAGTGTTCTGGTACTTCTTCCTTATATCCCAGTGCGATTGTTCCCGCTATAAAATCTGCTAATTGTAATAAGAGAAATTTGTCTGTTTGCCCAAATTCAAACTCATAAGGATTAAAAAGCCCACTATGCTTCATTACATAGCGTTTGAAACTTTCCATAAACTCTGATGTACCATGTTCATGGGCTATTATCTTCAAAGATTCATAGCCATTTTTCAATGCCCGATATAAAATATTATGGCTGTATTTAATAAAACTAGGCTTATAAGCAAGTCCAGTATCTGGATATATTTTTTTCTTATCGATAACAGTATATACCACATGAAACTGTAGCTTTTGAAATGCCTGAAGAACCCTAAATCTTTTTCTATAATCACTACCTATAGAACTAGACTTAAGTTCACCTTCAATCTTTTCATTCTTTTTTACATTTTGTACAGCTTCCACTAAAATAGGCTCTTGCTTAGGGTCAGCTATTATGGCACATACAATAAAATAAGGTGTCGTGCCGGGCTTATCAAAGTCATAACCAAAACTTCCACTTTCGTCAAAGTAAGCAACTTTATAATTAGGTAGCAAGGTTTTTCCTCCTTAAATTTTAAGAGATAAAAAGGAAATATTTACTTGAAGCAGCCTTTAATTAATCTATGATAACTTTTAATTTCTTATCAAAAGCCCTAATCATTTAAGTCCTTGTCTTATTTGTTTTAACGACAATTCATTTCGAAATCCAAATGCTCTATACTGATTACCATATTTTTTAAAACTGGAAATCCATTCCTTATCTTCACATATCTCTAGGATTCTCTCTACTTCATCTTTCAATGGTAGTGAACGATTACCCCCCAGGAAAACCCTTACTAATTCCCCTAAACTCATAAGCTTTAACAATTCAACGGCTTGTTTTATACTAAGGGAATGAAGGCTGTTGCCTAAAAGTTTCTGTTTAGTGCTAATGTCAAATTCTTGTTGTAATAAAGCTTGCAACAAGGTAAATGGAAGTTCAAATTGCTCTTTGATGAGCCTGTCCATCCTTTCAATACAGATATCTTTAAAAATCCTTTGAATTGATGTGCCTAAGGAATCAAACTGAACTATTAAGTGTTCCATTTCGTCTTCATCGAAGTTATTTTTTAACGCATATTCTTGAATCAATATGGAAAAGCCTTGATTTAAGACTGGAACTGGTTTATCTGTTTGCTTTAACAATTGAATTCTGTGCTCATCGATAATATCTTTGCTTAATAATTCTTGGATTTCTTCATGGGTAAGGGAGTCTTCGTCAACAACGTCTTCTAAAAACTCTGTTATATTAAGGAAAATGTATTCAATAACATGGTCAGGATAATTTGCTCTCAAGAACTTTAGGTTATTGGAATTCATTTTAATTTTATTTTGTTTCAATAAAATACGGACTTTATCGCTTTCAATTCCCTCAAACGAAAAATTATTATAATGAATCTTAAAACCGGCTAGAATCAACTCATATCTCACGTTTAACAATTCGTTGCAACTAATAAGAGCGGAAAGCCATTTATTACACATATCTTCACCAAATTCGCTTCCTATTTCATCATAGTCAAAGTTTAACTCATTATCATTATTATTAATGAACTCGATTAGGGAACTGTCAAATGAATTGGAATAAGTAAAGTAGTACTGTAGAATATTTCCTTCGGAATGTTTGGCAACTTCCTGCACAAGCATAATTGGCCAGAGTTCTTTATTGCATACACTAGTTATATCTTGAATAACTATTTCAAGATTATTCAAATATCCTTTTTTGCTGTCAAATGTGACATCAGGATGATTTAGAAGTTCAATTGCTGCATCTTCAGAATCATGTATTTTGGAATCACAGGTCTCCAAAAGCCATTTGACATAGTGTTCCATGTTCTTATCTACATATTTAGCTAAGGGCTGCTTTTTATTGGAGAGCACTAGCGTATAATTTTTATGCTTAAAATCTACCCCCTCGGCAATCTCATAACATTCCCTTAATATCAAATAAATCATAGAATTATTTAAAACGTATAGATCTGCATTGTAAACTGCCTGAAATAATTGTTTGTTGGCATTCTTAAAAGCTATTTCATTAAATCTAACTCCAAGCCGTAGTAATTTTATTACTATCCGATCAATTTCAGATTCACTTAAACCTTCCATTTTTAAAAAGTTAGCATTATGTGATATATAATCCGTTAGTGAATTATCAATATTCATCTTATCGATTACCTGACTTGATGAATTTAACAAAGTATCTTTAACATAATGATGCAACTGATGAGCTGAAAATATTTCGCTATTTAAAACTTCCTGCCATACTTGAGGCCATAAGAGATTTATCTTTTTAATGAAAACCAACCTTTTTTTACTTCGCTCTATATATTGATGGATAAAGTCAATTCCCTCTTTATTACGCTGTATTTGCTGAAAAATATTTTCCTTTTGTTCACTATATTTAGACTCATTTTCAAGTATATAATCTAGTAAAGCATTATTTAGGGTTTCCACATTTCCAAAATATGCTGGATTAAGGTCTACTAAAATTCTTTCCGGATAATCTAGCTGATAATCAAATTCTTCTGCTTGCCTATCAGTAACACTACGTAAAAATTGATGATCCCTAGGGGTATTGCTTTCACCTATAAAATAACTCATGTAATCAGCATAAGTTTCATCTAAATAGCCTTGTCTAATTAGGTACTTTATTAATGGCTGGAGGCATCCGAGCATTTCATTTTCGTTATCTTCATTAATTAATTCATGCAGTTTGCTTGTTTCCATCTTATTTTTCTTATTTATTAATTTTTCTAATTCCTGTTGAATGTCAGGATAATCTTCGCACTCCGCGATCGAGGTTGAACTTACAGGAACTGTTTCAGTAGCTGCAACTTCTTGCTCATGTGCTAATAGTTCTTCCAGCTCACTATTAAGGCTTTTAATTCTTTCATTGAGAGAGTTAACCTCCCCCACGACAAACTGACTTTTACGCCAAGCGAATAGATCATAAACAGGACCTTGGCTGCATTGTAACTTAGTGAAATCCTCAGGATACAAGTTCTTATAAGAAATAAGGGCAAAAAGCTTATTGCAGTCCAACCGTGGCCTTTCTCTTAATTGCTTACTGTAAATCTGATATTCATTAACAATGTTTTTCAAAACACGCATATCGTCTATATATAAAGAAATATCTCTTAGAAAATAGTCATCGAATTGCTCCTTTAGGTTACTCGTATTTAACATCTTAGCTAATTGTTCATAAGAGTTTGTGGCTACAATAATAGGAACAACAGGGATAATAAAATCAAAAAATTTTGTTCGATCTTTACAGGTGAAAAGGTCATCGCGCATCATATAAAAAAACCTTATAACCCGTGGGTGCTTATTTTGAGAAGACCTGCAACCATTTTTGCTTATGTCGTTACTAAGACGTTGGTTAACTAATTGGTTAATTTCTCTAAGTCTGACAAATATTTCACTACTCTTAAAACGATCTATATCTTCAAAAACAAAGACTTTTGCTTGCGAGCATTCAATTATATACAGCAGTTCATCAAGGTATCGATCAAAATTTGAATCATCCTCTGCTGCAAAAATTTCAATGGTTTTGCTACCTAATGAAACTTTGGCAAGTAGTTTATTACTTTCTAGATAGGTAATTAGGACGTAAACTAGATAGAAACTTGCGACTACTAGCAATATTCCCGTGAAAAAAAGCACCCACTCATTGGCAATAAAACTTAAGACATTTAATAACACACTTGGGTCTTGGGTTTCAAGTGCGTCAATATAATCTTTTAAGTAATTAGATTTAATATGGTGTAAAAGTAACAGGGGTAGTACCGTAAGGAAGGCTTTTATAATTAATCGTTTGCGAGAAGAAATCTCCTTTTTAATGGGGAATCTTGTTTTGGGTATCCTATGTGGAGCAACAGAATGGATTAACTGATTAATTACTTTATTTTCAAGTGTTTGTAATGACTTTTTAGGTGTTTCATGGGTTTGATTGTTGTTGTTTGAGCTATCTTCATCTTTTGAACAGTCTTCCCCAAAGCGGGCTAAGGAAATGTAAACGAATTTTTCTTTTTTACTTTGCTTTTCGTAAGACTGAATAAGAGTGCTTTTACCAGCACCATATGTTCCAGTTATGGCTATATTCTTGAGATCATTATGTAAAAATACAAAATCTAAGGCATCCCGATAAATGCCTAGATCGAGGTCATTCTCCGGTGTAAGCTTTCGAAACTTTATCCCATGGTGACTCCCCCAATACTTATACTATGGCCATTTAAAATCAGTATTGTTACTAAAACATTTTTTAATCTTAGTCCTAGCTTATACTTATTGTCTATATTTCTAGTTCTACTTTTCTGCTTACCTTTCCTGCCCATTAAAAATACCATTTTACAAACAAGTCGCTAACGGCGACTTGTTTACATAAAACTTTCACTTTATCCCTTTACCACTCTGCTCTCCCCAACCTTCCCTTCACCGCATCAATCATGGTATCCACTTCTTTAATCTTCATAAATAAGATCATAACGAAATATATTCCAGCCCCGATTCCAATGGCAACTAATAAAGCTAGGTTAGCACTTATATATTTTAGTAGTAATTGATTAGTTAGCTTAGCTACTATTCCCATTACTAAAGAAGCACTTATAATCTTTATCCCTGATATTACTATGTCTTTTAAACCAAAGGCCCCCATTTTCTTTCTAAAGCTAATAAATAATAAGCCAGTACAGATTAACGCAGAAATACTAGTGGCTAAGGCTAGACCACCTATACCTAGGAATCTAGAAAGGATTAGATTTAAAGTAATATTAATTACTACGGCTATAGTAGCATTAATTACTGGTGTTTTAGTATCTTGTACAGAATAAAAGGCTCTGGACATGATTTGTCTTAATCCATAACCGATCATACCAATGGAATAGAAGAATAAGGCAGAAGTGGTCATAGTAAGGGCTTCTAGATCAAATGCTCCCCTACCAAATAATAAGTTGACTATTGGTTCAGCAAATAACATGGCTCCTATTGTGGCTGGCTACAGATGACTCCAGTATCACAGGTAATGCTATTTGTCCCATGTTTATAATGTATATGGATGCGGGTGAAATGGCTAATTTGATTGATTTAAAATTAATAAAGATTTATTTTTCATCTATTGTTTCTAGTAAAAAATGAATTGGTACAAGAGGTGAATGTTTGGCGGTTCTTAAGATGCGGAAATCACTGTTGCTACTCCATTGCTTAATAGCATGATTAGGATGGCTGCGATAATATTACCAATGATGATAGCGGGAAAGGCCCATTTAAACCGGATATCTAATAAGGATGCTATTAGGCTTCCTGTCCAGACTCCTGTGCCTGGTAGGGGTATGGCTACTAAAAGGATTAAGCCCCAGGTGCCGTATTTTTGTATTTTATTTCCATGATTATTTATAGAACGATTAA
>CAZJCV010000078.1:0-4231 GCA_964544535.1 uncultured Lachnospiraceae bacterium
AGGATGGATGGGTTTCGTAAACTCGAAAAAACATTTGAGTAATCGAAAGTTGAGTGATATAATATTTTAATGACTTTATTATGTTTGCGAGGGTAGATAAATGGGAGTCAATTATAAAAAGCTTTGGATACGGCTGATAGATGAAGAGCTTAAAGTTTCCGATTTATATCATACTACAGGTATTGCACCTAGTACTTTTTCAAAAATGCGGAAAAATGAATATGTGTCCTTAGATGTGCTTGTAAGGATTTGTTGCGCCCTAAAATGTCAGTTAAGTGAAATAGTGGAAGTGGAATTAGAGAATACGGATAAGTAAATAGTATATATTTGAAGCGAGGGAATATTAGTTGTGGCTAATTTAATTTTACATAATCAAGATTGTATCGAAGTAATGACGAGTATTGAGGAGAATTCTGTAGATTTAATTTTAACAGACCCTCCATATAATTTAGGTAATTTTATGAGAGACCGAGATACTAACCTAAAAAAAATGAGAGACAATTTTTTCGGATCAGCGGGTTGGGATGATTTAAGTTTTGAAGAGTGGGAAGAATCAATGGATAGTTTTTTTGAAGAATCTGTTAGAGTGTTAAAGCATGGCGGTTCTATGATTGTTTTTATGGCTATTATTAAAGTAGAAAGTATCATTAAAATCGCTGAACGTCATGGTTTGTATTATAAGACGACAGGGATTTGGCATAAGTTGAATCCTATGCCACGCAATATGAATCTACATTTTGTTAATTCAACAGAAACTTGGATTTACTTCACTTATAAGAAGAAAACAGGAACTTTTAATAATGACGGAAAAATGATTCATGACTTTATTGAAACCGCAGTTGCATCTAATGGGGAACGAAGGTTCGGAAAGCACCCTACACAGAAACCTGTCAAACTAATGGAGTTCTTTGTGAATGTGTTGAGTAATGAAAATGACACAATTTTAGATCCATTCATGGGAAGCGGGAGTACAGGAGTAGCAGCAATCAAAAACGATCGCAATTTTATTGGTGTAGAATTAAATGAAAAATATTATAATATAGCTAGACAACGTATTGAAGAGGTGCGGGAATGAAGCCTAAAGTAATTGATTTGTTTGCAGGTGTGGGTGGATTATCTTTAGGTTTTAAAATGGCAGGTTTTGAAATAGTATTAGCAAATGAATTTGAAGAATCAATTGCGAAATCATATATATATAATCATCCCGACACAGAAGTTATAGTAGAAGATATAACAAAATTATCAATTAAAGATGTATTTTCAGATTACAAAGATCGAATAGATGTAGTTATTGGGGGGCCACCTTGCCAAGGATTTTCTCAGAAGGGTCAAAGGAAATCTATAAATGATGACAGGAATTATTTATTTAAGCAGTTTGTTGAAGTGGTGAAATACGTTCAGCCTAAATATTTTGTTATGGAAAATGTACCTAATTTATTGACATCTGAAGGAGGATATTTCAAGGAGGAAATAAAATCATTATTTGGAAATTTAGGATATAAATTAACAACAAATATTTTGAATGCTGCCGATTACGGAGTACCGCAAAATAGGAGAAGGGCAATAATTATAGGGAAATTGGGACAACGATCTGTTAAAGATCCTAAAAAATCGTGTGAAAGAGTTACTGTATGGGAAGCGATCAGTGACCTAGCTTATTTAGAATCTGGTGAAGGGTTAGAGCGTGATACTTACAAATTACCAGCTAGAACTGAATATCAACGAAAAATGCGTGAGGGTAGTAATTGGGTGTTTAATCATAAGGCTACTAAACATTCAGCTATAGCTTTAGAGAGATTAAGAATGATTCCACCAAATAAAGGCAGAGAAGTTTTGCCAAAAGAGCATTTAACAAAATCCATTTATAGTGGTACTTGGTCTAGAATGATCAAGGAAGAGCAGTCAGTGACTATCACAACAAGGTTTGACACACCATCTTCGGGTAAATTTACTCATCCCTACTTAAACAGAGCTATTACAGTAAGAGAAGCAGCTCGAATACAATCATTCCCTGATAGTTTTCGGTTTATAGGAAATAAAGGTTCACAAATGAAGCAGGTAGGAAATGCAGTACCGCCAATACTTGCAAAGGAAATTGCATTAACTATAAAAAAAGATATTGTGAAAGGTGATTGATATGTTAAGACCAGATGAAATAAAAGAATACCATAATCCAGATTTGAAGTTGGGAATTAAATCTTCATTGCCTAGGGTTAAATCGACTTTAGGTTTATTCTTTATGCTTTGGAAAGCTAGTGATAAGAATTGTGAGATAACATATTCTCAGATAGATGGCGATAGTACAATATTAATTGAAGACTTAAAATCTAAATTAATTGATATCTTTGCACCAATATATGAATCATATGGAGTTTCAGATGATGAATTTATAGACAAAGTTAATGAAAACCAGATGTTTAAATCACAGCTGGAATCCCTAATTGTAGCATTCGAATTAATTTGGAGGGTAGGAAAGATAAAGTTTTTTGATGATAGGCCAGCTTCATCAGAAAGAACTGGAAGAAAGAGATATCCCAAAACAATAGCATTCACTAAAAACATGGATATTATAGATACTATATTAATGTCTAACCAAATAGAGTATTCAAAAGTTCTTCTAGCATGGATTGGTTTAGACATTGATGTGAATAGTGAAAATGAGTCGTCATTATTAAAGTTATTGGTGCATTTATCTGAAGAAGCAGTTTACAAATTAGTTGATGAAGATAAAGATGTAATTTTTAATATGAATAGTGTTTATATTAAATTGTTGGAAAATGAAAACTCTATAATTGATATAAATGGAAGTAAAGAACCAAAAGGATCATTAAGGATATTAAAATCACTTTTATCAGATGGGATGAATCCCTATATTAATTATTCAAACACTAGAGGGCTTGAATTAGCTGATGGTATGAAAGAGGAACTTGAACTCTATCAATGTCGTGTTGATGCATCTTTAAGTTTATTGAATACTAAATATATTGTCGATCAAATAGATGATAAAAATGAAAGTACTTATACAATTGAAGTAAGTGAAGAAAATGAATTATATGGTTCAAGAGTTTCTGGTGGAAATAATATACTTTTATATGGTGTTCCCGGTTCAGGCAAAAGTTATAAAATTGAAAAAGAATATTGTAACGATTTTAACTTTATGGAACGAGTGGTTTTCCACCCGGATTATATGAACACGGATTTTGTTGGACAAATATTACCAACAGTAAAGGGGGAGGGTGAAGATAAAGAGATTACTTACGACTTCACACCTGGCCCTTTTACAAGAGTGTTAAAAAAAGCAATTGAAAATCCTGGAGACCATTATTATCTCGTAATTGAAGAAATTAATCGCGGAAATGCTCCAGCAATATTTGGTGAGATTTTTCAATTACTTGATAGGGATGATGTCGGGAAAAGTTCGTATGAAATTACCAATTACAATATAGCTAATGAAGTTTTTGATGAGAAAGAAAAGCCTATCTACCTTCCTTCTAATTTACATATTCTGGCAACAATGAATACCGCAGATCAAAATGTATTTACTTTAGATACTGCATTTCAAAGAAGATGGGATATGAAGATGATTGAAAATGATGTATCAAAGGCTGAACATGCTTCAAAATCAATACTTGATACAAATGTGACATGGGAAAGATTTAATACAGTTATTAATGACCAAATTATTACAAGTAGTGCTGCTACATTATCGTCAGAGGATAAGAGATTAGGAGCTTACTTTGTAACAGAAGAAGTTTTAAAATTCTATAGTAAAGAAGAAAACCTTGATGATGTAATACAAAAATATAGTATTAATGATAGAGATGCAGATAAAATCGATAAAGCTATTAAGGATTTGAATTCAAGATTTGGGGATAAAGTTATTAAATATCTTTGGGATGATGCATTCAAATTTAGTAGAGATGAGCTGTTTGATGTTGAATATAAAAGCTTAGAAAAAGTTTTGGATACTTTTAACTATTCTGTTAGTGATGAAAGATTTAATGTTTTCAATCAAGACATAAAAGAAAATTTGTTTAGAACATTAGATACAGAGGATAGTGAGGATGAGTAAAGCTTTTACTGATGTAGTGTTATCCAAAACTTTGAACAGTTATTGTAGAAATGCAACGAATAAAGAAGGAGATACATTTGTAGGTATTAAATCAGAAATTAAGGGAGACAAGCATGAAATTAGTGTGAATTTCCCTATAGGATATAATATCTCAAAAAA
>CAZJCV010000078.1:4331-6667 GCA_964544535.1 uncultured Lachnospiraceae bacterium
TCAAAAAACAGGTTTTGTATATCCTAATTTAATGGTTCGAAAAAATAGTGATACTGATAAACATATTATCACTGAAATAAATAAGTTTTGTGTATATGAAAGCTTTATGAAATTGGGATGGATTTATAAGCAAAGGTTACCGCAACCTGCTAATGTTCGAAATCCAAACCTTAAAATGTATCAAACTATTTTGCGACAAAAACTCGAGAAAACAAATGAAGATTCTTTAAAGCAATTATTTCAAAGCATGTTGGCAATTATTGAATTCAGAAATAGTGCAGATGATCCTGAAGAGTTTTATTTTGGAACTAACAATTTTGAATATGTTTGGGAAAAATTAATTGATGAGACTTATGGTGTGTCTAATAAAGGTTATTATTTTCCTAAAACTAACTGGAAATTACGTGTTGGTGACAGAGACAATGCGGCTCTTGAACCGGATACTATTATGATTACTGATGAAAGTATCGCGGTATTGGATGCAAAATATTATAAGTACGGTGTGACTGGAAGAGTGAGTGATCTACCACGTTCTACGTCCATAAATAAACAGATAACATATGCAGAATATATAGCTGAAAACTCAAAGTTTATTAAGGATAGGAAGAATAATAAACAGATACTTAATGCATTTTTATTACCATTCAATCTATATGATAATAGACTTGGAGGAAATGAAAACTATTATTCTATTGGCGAAGCTGTTGCCGATTGGAAACAGGCGGATAAAGATTATGAACGTGTGCAGGGGATATTAATAGATGTAAAAAAGTTAATGGCAAATTCTACTAAGCCAAATCGACAGGAAATTAAAAGGCTATCAGATGCAATTAAGGATAGTCTAATACGAAATAAAAAAATGCAAAAGAGTGGGAACTAATAAAAGTTTCCACTCTATTTTTTTTGCCTATATCTCCTTTGTGATACAGCATTAGTGCAGTAAACGCAGCAGTACTTTTTAACTTGGTTTGTTTTGGATACTAGAAATAATTGATTGCAATTTATATTTTGACAAACCCTGTACATAGCTTGATTAGAATCTAAGTAAAAAAGTGATAAATACATTGCTGAAAATAAAGAAGGTAATTTCCAGTTGGGACGCATCGTGTCTGCATCATACTTTGGTTTGATTTCAGATAAAAAGTGATTCAATTCTTTTTCAATTAAATACTTTGATATTTTTAATAAAGCTTGTTTTAAATCATCATTCTCCCTTTTAGTAAATGTATCATATACCACTTCCTGAAATAGTGTATTTAATGAAATATCTTCTGGGATGATGATAGAGATTCTTCTTGAAAAATGATATAAAAAATCAATAATCAAACATTCATCTTCACTAAAAATAGTTGTTTTTTTACTAACGTAGGCCTTTACAATTTGTTTTAGAAACGATAATGAATAATCATCATCCTGCATTAAATTCTCGTATTCTTCAATAATTACCACATTTAGACCCCCACCTAAAAGATAATCCTTAACTTCGAATGCTGGCACTGTCCCGCCATCATCTCTAGGAATTTGTATTGTGTTGCTGTTGTCATCAAATCGTATCTTATTTGCATTATTAATGTTATGCAATAAGTCTTTATTCGAAGATTTATAGCAAGTGTTGTCATTGATTTTTATAACCTTTTCTTTCTGTAGTAACAGAAAAAGAACCGAATCCAATAAAGTTCTATAATCAATGTTGTCTGTATCCTGGGCACTAAAGATGTTTATTAAAGCTTCTAGATTGTCTTTTATATAATTTACATCTTTTATTTGAAAAGTTACAAATTGTTCGTAATTATTTAGAGGAAATAAAAATCCATACTTTTTAAAAAATGACATCATTGAATTTAAGTCATTTTTTTCAATGCCTATAAACTCTCCTAATATGTTGTTTTTTTCACCACTTTTTCCCCTACCAATTTCTTTTAAGCCTTCCCCATAAAGATATGCTGCGCGGAATTTTTCACTATTATTTCGTAAGACAAGTTCCTTTGTTTTATCCCCAGTATATGTATCTACAATTTCATTAAAACTAACTTCACATTTAAAACTTTCAAATGTAAATGCACTCATAAAAGCATCTTTTGTCATTTCACTTCACTACTTTCAATTAATAATTAGTAATATATAGAAAATTAATCACTTTATATATTAATAAGTTTAATAACATTATATCACTCATTACTTTTAATTAAAGTAATGAGTGATTTTTCATATTCTAATTATTTTTTTAAAAAGAGATAATAAAGTTAATAGAAATTTAGTTGATTCTTTAAATCAGATTTCTATTAAAAAAATATCAAATGCCTGATTTGCAATAAGGGCAAAGGATACATATTGAA
>CAZJCV010000079.1:0-6607 GCA_964544535.1 uncultured Lachnospiraceae bacterium
TTTGGAAATATCAGAAGTAGAAACGGAGGTTCCAATAGGTGGATTTTCAGCAGACATTGTAGCCAAGGAAACCAATACAGATAGAATAATAGTAATAGAAAATCAATTAGAAGATACAAATCATGATCATTTAGGAAAGATAATAACATATGCTAGTGGGATAGAAGCAAGCATTATTATTTGGATAGTAAAAAACGCTAGAGATGAGCATAGAAAAGCTATTGAGTGGCTAAACAATAATATAGATGAGAAGATTGATTTGTTTTTAATACAAATTGAGCTTTGGAAAATAAATGATTCTAATCCAGCACCCAGGTTTAATGTATTAGAGCAACCAAATACTTGGGCCAAAGAAGTTAAGAAAGCATCTCATGAGATATCTGATACTATGTCATTTAAATTAAAATATTGGACGGAATTTAGTGAGTATGTATATCAATCTGCCGAGTTCTCGAAAAGATATAATAAACGAAAGCCTTCTACAGACCATTGGTATAGTGTGGGAGCAGGGAATTCAGAATATCATTTTTCATTTTTATTGAATACTCTTAAAAATATTATAGCTGTAGAATGTTATATTAGAGATAACAAGGACTTGTATCATCAATTTTATACAAAAAAAGAGAAGATAGAAGAAATAATTGGAGTGAATTTGGATTGGAGAGAATTGCCTGATAAAAAAGCTAGTAGGATTTTAATTGAAAAACAGGTAGATTTAAAAAACATGGAAAAATGGAGAAAGCAATTTGAATGGATGCAAGATATGGGAATCAAATTTTATGATGCTTTCAAGTCTATGGAATAGGGTAGTAAAAATAATGGCCTATCCAGAAGATGATTTTTAGGGTGGTGAACGTTTGTTTTCGATAGAATATGAAGATTGGAAAAATATTTGTTCTCAAATATTTTATCAAAGAAGTGGAAGAAAGAAGATATATTTGCAATGGTACCCATTTACTAAATTATCTATTAAAGATAGAAAAGAAATATTGAGCGAAGAGTTTTTTGAGCAATATATTAAAACAGGATTATTTCTATATTATCAAGAAAACTGGGTTGTAGCAAATAATTACATGATGAAGGGAGATGGAAATTTTAGAAATGCTTCGTTGATATCTCCCTTAATGTATTTATTGGCTTTAACTATAGGAAAAACAATCTCAAAGAAATGTTTTTCAAAAAGATCATTAGATATCAATGTATTTTATGCTGGAAATTTTAATGAAAATAGACTATATTACAGCAAGGATTATGACTTATTCTATAAATTATTGAATGAAGCTTCTGAGGATTATCAATATTTTATAAAAACTGATATAAAGGATTTTTTTTCAAATATTGATTTAAATAAATTGTTTGAAATGATAAATACTAATCTACTTTATTTTGAGGAGGAAATATCTCAGAAAGATTTAATTTTATATAAAGAATTATTTTCGTGTTTAGGACAAGGAGAATTTCCGCTTATCGAAAACAATACTTCTTCATCATTCCTTTCAACAGTGGTTTATCTTGAGGAAGCTGATATTAACTTATATAGTTATATTAAGGAAAAAGAGGCTGGTATAATTAATTTTAAGATGGCAAGATATGTGGATGATTTGTATATTTTATTTAATTCACAAGTTCCAGAAGAAAAAATCACACCAATTGTAAATAGAATTTTAAACTGTTATTCTAGCGAGTTAAAGAAAATAAACCTTTCATTAAATAGAGATAAAACAAGATGGAGAAGAAATATAGAATTGAGCGAAGAACTAAAAAAATCACTATATGACGAGTATATCCATGGTAAAGATTTTAGAATTACTGATATGGTAGATTCAAAAATACTAATTAAGTTTCTAGGTGAAATAAAATTAGACCTATATTCATATAGGTTAGACCTGAAAAAATATGCAGAATTGCTTGAAAAATATTTTTATCTACCAGGAGTTGAGTATACTCCACAAGAAATATATAATTCATTAATATATGAAAATCATAGTCTGTTTTTGGATAAAACAGTAATTAATATATTGCAGGAGCTTATAGAGTTTGATTATAGTTTTATGAAACTTGATACTAAAAGATTGGTTGTAATGTTATTGAAAACAAAAAATAGTATGTTAATAAAAAAAATGCTTTGTAAGCTTTTTGAAGCTAATAGAAATGGGACTTGGAATATTTACGATACATCATTAGCCATTAATTATTTAGTTCAAAGAAATTTTGAGCATACTGATTTGCTTAAAATATTAAAGAAAGAAGAACCCCTTGTATATCAATATTATGAAACGTTTTGCAAAAGCGCTTTAAGTAAATCCATAGAAAAATCAAAACAAGCATATATTGAGAAATTTAAAGAAAAGTATTTTTCTAAAACAGATGATAAATTATTTTTTTTATATTTTATGTATATGGTTGAATATAAAAAGAATAACCATTTGTCAGCATTTGCTTATTATAAAAATTTTTTTGATAGAATTTCCGCACATTTAGGTAAGACAGTAAATAATGATTCAAGAAAAGGCAAACCTAACTACAAAGCTTACTATAAAGAGGGGGTTTTAAAAGGACTCTACAGTAATATTGCAAATTCAAATTCTACTATTGAGGAAGCGCATAGGATAAGAAATTCGAATCCTCTTTCTCACTCAAGTGCAGAGTTAATTGATAGTGATAAATCGCACATTGATATAATGAATTCAATTTATAATTTGGAATTTCTTTTAGCAAGTAAGATTGAAGAACTATAGTTTAATGCATAATACATATTGAAAAATATAGTCAATTAAAGCAATAATAGCAACCGGAACTGGGACTGGAATGGGTAAAAAAATATCTGTACTGGTACTAACGGAACGGACAGAACGGAATTGTACTGTGATAAAAGCCCTATATTAAGCAATTTAGCATTTGTCGAATACTAGAAAATAAAGAGTGGGAGTAGTTAAAAACAAAGTACAAGTTTGATTAAATTAATGGTTACAAAGGTTTAAAACTATCAACTGGAACAAAATTGGGTAAAAAAGTTTTTTAGATTAACTCAAGAAATAGTATCAAGTGGCTTACAAATTGAGACACCATAGAAATCTAAATAAGATTCTATGGTGTCTCAATTTGTGTGTATATTTATTTTTAAAATCTAGACAAATTTCTAAACATATCGGATTCAATAGGATTGAAGTTGGGGGGACTATATAAAGTTTCGTATAATTGGTAACAATGGCCAATAAAGGAGATGTTACAAAATGCATGAAACGAAAAAGAGTTTAGTAAAACTATTAGCAAAAGAATGTGGTAGCCTGGACGATATCCAAGATCTTTTAAAGAACCTTCATACTCATCGCTATCGTCACAGGAATATATTGTCCACCCATTTAATTGTGGAAGTGAGCTTTCTTCTCTGTATGAATATCTAATAGGACGATCCTTGTTGACATTTTTTGAGATTACAAAACCTCCGTAAGCATTGTCACTAATTCCCATAATTTGACTCCCTCCAACTATTCGTCAAACAGCTTGATTAAGAAAACATTTTCATTATGGAATTAATAAGTAATGTGACCGTTTTATTTGCCATCCCAAACTTGACATCCCATCCATTAGCTCAAATACTTTGTTTTCGTATTTTCTATTGCATTTAAACCGGAAGTCCGCACCTTGATCCAAGCTTGAAAAATAAGCAAATAATAGTTCTTCTTTCATTAGTTTGGCCTTGTTTATATCGCTTGAGGTGGCTAAAAAATCTGCCCAGTTTACACTTTTGTCGAAGTAATATATCGTTGCTTCGCAGGCATTATCAAAACAGTTGCTTTTTACCTTTGCTTCGCTCAAGCGAAAAAAAGTATGGAATGGAGCAAGTAACATTTCCGCTTTTGACATTATTACACTCGCATCAATTATCTCATTTACATCAGGTAATCGATAGGCACTAAAGAATATATTATGCTCTTTTGATATATTTAAAAGAAAATTATTGAACAAAATAGTAGCGTCTTTATTTTCATCAATTCCTCCTGAACACCAAAAAATGATACAGTCACTTCTAGTAGCATATTTAAAAACATCTTTACTAAATTTTCTTCTTATTTTAATCACCTTTCAATATTTTCTTTAATTTTACTATATAAACAATTATATATTAATTCTAATATAAATCAATATAGATATTGTTAAAGTTTTTTTGCTTTATTAAAACTTAAATAATCAACTACGTATCCTTTTTTTATTTATAGAAAATCTAGAATCTATGCTTCTCCACACTGAAGCTGTATCATACTGCGGAGAACATAGATAGGATAATAGAAAGGTCACGAGGAGAATCCTTAACAAATGTGAAGTCATTATTAATTTCTGTGATGACGATAGTTATAGGATAAAACATAGACAAAGTATTTTTGGAAGCCTGTAAGAGAGTTAAGATTTCAGTATTAAAGTATAAAAAGTTATTTATCGGAAACTGTAAAAAACTACTTGACGTTTATAAAAGCCTGTGGTGGTAAAAAAATGGCACAATATATTATTGACTATTGAAAATGTAGAGGGTGAAAAATATAAGCCGACCTATTTAAAATCAATACATGCACAGTTATCTTATATCTTCAACCATGCAGTTAAATATTATGGGCTAAGGCAGAATCCTTGTAAGTGTATATTGCATAATGGAATAGGACAAAGTTGCAAAAGGAATTCCCCATTTTTGCAATAAGAATTCTCCACAAATGCAAATAGGACATTGCAAAAACTCCATAAAAAACTATATCCTTGTAGTTAGCTAACAAAAAACAATTACAAGGAGGAATGGAGATGTTAACAATGACCCAAGTACATGATATCAGAAAATTATATTTTGAGGAAGGGAAAAAGGACTTAAACCAAATCAAATTAGACTTCGGGATGATTCCTTAAACAATAGGTTGGGCTTGGAAATAGAAAAACACCTTGGACTTAATTACAATGCCAATAAAATGTGGGATGCAGTACGTTTTGTCGCCCATCAGTATGAAATAAGTCCGCCCAAACAATATCTAGAAAGACTAGCATGGGATGGAGATAGAAATGCAATTCGTAATCTTCTACCGACCTACCTTGGAGCAGAAGCTACAGAACTTAATGCCCGGATTATGGAACATATGCTATTAGGTTTAATTAAAAGGGTAATGGAACCAGGATCTAAATTTGATGAAATGATGGTCCTAGTCGATGGGCAGGGTGTGGGGAAATCTACCTTTGCTAGATATTTGCCTATTGAAGAAGATTGGTTTTGTACCATAGAGAATATTCAGGGCAAGGATGCAGTAATGAATCTAATGGGCAAGACAGTAGTAGAAATAGAAGAATTTGTGGCCTTAAGAATTGCTAAATCAGCCAACGAAGCTAAATCTTTTTTATCTAAGTTAAGTTATAGGATTAGGATTCCTTATGGAAGTTTAAGTATCTTAACCCAGATGTGGAGGATATTAGACATATTTTGAGAGAGTATAAACCAAGAAGTCAAGAAGCTAATATAACTTGTTTCAGGGAATTGGTTATGCAGGGGTATCAAATAAAATCAAAATCTTTCTCTGAAATAATGGATAATTATTTCCCGGAATGGAAAGCAATTAGATCCTCAAAGACTAAAAGGATCTCCCCTAGTGGAGTATCTATGCCAGTAAAATTATACTACGAAAAGCAAGAAAACATAGTAGAAGATTTTATAGAAGTAGATAATAATATTCTACCAAAAGAATGGCAAGAGTCAGATCAGATAAAAATGGATACAGGAGAGAAGAAAAGTATTAAAGAAAAATTGTAACTCTGTAACCTTGTAACTTGTAACCGAACTTTTAAAATCATTAGAATTGGTCTAGTAGAAATGGAGATGCAGTAGTATCAAGGCCTATGGGGATAAAGAGAAATGTTAATGCCTTATTTGGGGGTTCCTGGAATCCTAGGTTACAGTTACAAGCCCCCTGTGTCTATTAAAACTTTAGTAGCAAGCACAGTAGCTGTATGTACAGCTACAAGAAAATTATAAAAGTAGACCCTGTGAGACCTACTTTTGTATATAAAATTTTCTACTTGTTCTTATCAGAAAGATTTAGGGGTTCCCCCTAAGACCCTAATTAAAAATAATTCATTCATTGATTAGAATAATTAGGATCTAATTGTTGTAAGCAGTGCATGAAAGATAAGGGTGTTAGCTATTGAAGAGTTGGCAATAATTTAATATAATCATATTTAAGAAAGCATATTTTTGATGTATTTTATATGAATAGTGAAAAGGGAGCAATAGGTTCTGCATTACATGAAATTGCTCATTATTTATGGTTTTACCTATGGAATCAAAAACATAATGATTCATATGATCAATATGAATCCCCTAGTTTAATATGGATTTTGAGTGAAGCAGTTGTAGAACAGGTACTCAAAGATGAGGACTTTAATAAAATTAATCCATATTATCAAGATGGAAATGCGTACCCATATTTTTATAATATGTCTATTAAAGGGAAACCATTATATGATTATTTAGACCAAATGTATAAAAATAATTCTATAGATGGCTTTATGGATGAAAGTTATGAATTTATGGTGAGAAATGAAAAGGAAATAAGGGATCAAATGCTATAATTAATTA
>CAZJCV010000080.1:0-6566 GCA_964544535.1 uncultured Lachnospiraceae bacterium
CACAAACAACTCTTCAGCTGCTTTGTTTATTGACTTATTCTTTGCTATAGATATTACATATTGCAACTGCTTAAAGGTCATATATATAACTCCATTCTATAGATATGCTCTTTTATTCTTAGTATACAACAAATATTTATTAAATACTACAAAAACGTGCATACTTAGTAAAACATTTTTCAAATTAGTTTTTTAGTTATAGGAAATCTTTATAACCAAATCAACTTTTTAAGTATTAACACTTTTTTTACTAGCTTGTTATAATCATTTACATAAATCAAATATATTTAGGAGAATAGAAAAATGAGCAAAAATAGTAGAGAAGAAAGAAATTTCAAATTTGAAACATTACAAGTACATGTTGGACAGGAGGAGGCAGATCCTGCTACTGATTCAAGAGCTGTTCCAATTTATCAAACTACATCCTATGTTTTTAAGAATAGTGATCATGCAACTGCAAGATTTAATCTTTCTGATTCAGGAAATATATATGGTAGACTTACAAATCCAACCGAAAGTGTATTCGAAGAAAGAATTGCTAGCCTTGAAGGCGGTATAGCTGCCTTAGCTGTTGCTTCTGGATCCGCAGCAATAACTTATTCTATATTAAACATTGCCCACAGTGGTGATCATGTTGTCGCAGCAAAGAACATATATGGGGGAAGCTTTAACTTATTAAGTCATACTGTTGAGAATTTTGGAATTGAATCAACTTTTGTTGATCCTTTTGATTATGATGAAGTTGAAAGTGCAATTAAAGAAAACACTAAGTTGCTTTTTATTGAAAGTTTGGGAAATCCAAATTCGGAAGTTGTTGATATTGAAAAGCTTGCAAATATAGCACATTCACACAATATACCTTTGATTGTTGACAACACCTTTGCAACACCATATTTGCTAAGGCCGATAGAGTATGGAGCAGATGTTGTTGTGCATTCAGCTACTAAGTTTATAGGTGGACATGGAACTAGTGTTGGAGGGATAATAATTGATAGTGGAAAGTTTGACTGGGAGGCTTCTGGTAAATTTCCTAAACTTGTAGAAGCAAATCCAAGTTATCATGGAATAAGCTTTACAAAAGATGTTGGTGCTGCTGCATATATAACAAGAATTAGAACTATTCTTCTTCGAGATACAGGTGCCACATTGTCACCCTTCCATGCCTTTTTATTTCTTCAAGGCCTAGAGACTTTGTCACTAAGAGTAGAACGTCATGTAGAAAACGCTTTAAAAGTAGTTGACTATCTGAAGAATCACCAGCAAGTTGAAAAAGTCCATCATCCTTCAATATCAGATGTTTTAGAACAAAAACAATTGTATACAAAATACTTTCCAAATGGTGCTGCTTCTATTTTTACCTTTGAAATTAAAGGCGACGAGCAAAAAGCCAAAGATTTTATTGATGAGTTAGAGCTTTTTTCCTTACTAGCAAATGTAGCAGATGTTAAATCTTTGGTTATACACCCAGCTTCAACAACACATTCACAAATGACAGATGATGAACTTCTAAGTTCAGGAATCAAAACTAATTCGATTCGTTTATCCATCGGAACCGAAAATATTGATGATATTATTGAAGACTTAGATGAAGCTTTTAAGGCTGTAGAATAGTGCAGGTGGACATAAATAATTCCTACAAGCCAGTATAGAAATTCTATACTAACTTGTAGGAATTTTATTTGTTCACTAAATGGGCGAAGGATTAAATTAGTGTTTCTAATACCTTAATTACCCCATCATTCAAATGTGTGTCTGTTATATGCTTTGCAACCGCCTTAACCTCTTGCCTTGCATTGGCTACTGCATAAGAGTTTCTTGCTCTTTTTAACATTCCTATATCATTTATGTTATCTCCAAATACAATAGTTTCATCAATGCTAATATTAAGCAAGTCTTGTATTCTAGCTATAGAGTGACCTTTATCAACCTTTAAATCCATAAAATCCAACCACCTATGTCCTGCAAGACTGACTTTAAGTTTGTCTTCCCACCTTGGAATAATAGTCATTGCTAAGTCATCAATAATTTCTTTTTTGTATATTGATATCTTAATCATATTAAGCTCATGTGATAAAACATCCTCTACTATGGTAACTTCATTCCTGTAGCCATTAACTAGCAAATCAACAAATTCTTCATCCTTCGATTCAATATACAAGGTGTCTTTAACTGAAACAGTCAAAAAACAATCCTCTAATTGTCTAAGTTCCCTGATAAGTTTTTCTGCTAATACTTTATCCATAGCATTTTCTTCTAATTCTTTATCTCTGCAAACAACATAAGCACCATTTTCTGCAACAAATATAACTTCATCCTCAACACCATCAAACAACTTTTTCATACTATGATACTGCCTACCACTTGCTGCTACAAAAATAATTCCTTTTTCTTTTAATTTCAATACCAACTCCTTCATCCTAGGGTTTAGTGTATGGTATCCATCAGGAATTAAAGTGCCATCAATGTCAGATACAACTAGTTTTATCATTTTGTAAATTATATCCTTTCAAGACCGTGGTCTTTAATAAACTCTTTTATTACTTCATTAAGATTTGGGCCAGTAAGCTCATCTAATTCATAATGAACACGAGTATATGGTTTGTTGATTTTAATGATTCTAGTTAAGTCAATTGGAGTCCCTATTATAACTGAATCACATTCAGTTTTATTAATAGTTTCCTCAAGGTCTTTTAATTGTTGTTCACCATAACCCATAGCTGGTAGCAATTGACCAATATCTGGATATATGTCAAAGGTTTCTTTAAGTTTTCCAACAGCATAAGGACGAGGATCTACTGTTTCCGCCACTCCGACTCTTTGAGCTGCAACTGTTCCTGCACCCAATTTCATTTCACCATGAGTTAAAGTTGGCCCATCTTCTACTATCAAAACTCTCTTACCTTTAATTATATCCGGATTATCTACAGTTATTTTTGAATCAGCTTTTATAATTTGAGCATCAGGATTAACTTTCTTGATATTTGCTTCAACTGTATCGATTCCTTCTTGACTAGCACTATCAATCTTATTAATAACTGCTACATCTGCCATTCTTAAACTAACTTCTCCAGGATAATAGTTTAGTTCATGACCTGGACGATGTGGATCCACTATTGTAACAGATAAGTCTGCATCGTAAAATGAAAAGTCATTATTACCACCATCCCATAGGATTACATCACAACCATCTGGATCGTTTTCTGCTTCACGAAGTATAGCTTCATAATCAACACCAGCATATATAACATTTCCACGTTCTACATGTGGTTCATACTCTTCCATTTCCTCAATTGTACATTCATGCTTCTTTAAGTCATCTACGGTAGCAAATCTTTGTACCTTTTGTGCTACTAAATCACCATATGGCATTGGGTGTCTGATAGCAATAACCTTAAGATTATTTTCCATTAATAATTCAATTATTTTCCTTGAAGTCTGGCTCTTTCCAGCCCCTGTACGAACTGCACAAACTGAAATTACTGGTTTTGTACTTTTTATTGAAGTTTTTTTAGGCCCAAGAAGGGTGAAGTCTGCTCCTGCTGTGTTTACAATTGCTGATATTCCCATTAAATCTTGATATTTTACATCACTATAAGCAAAAACACATTCTTCTACTTCTAACTCTTTAATCAGTTTTTCCAGCTTGTCTTGCGAATAAATCGGTATTCCCTCTGGATATAAATTGCCAGCTAACTCTGCTGGATACTTTCTATCATCTATATCTGGTATCTGTGCCGCTGTAAAAGCTACAACATTATAAAGTTCATTGTCACGATAGCATGTGTTGAAATTATGAAAGTCACGACCAGCTGCACCAATAATAAGTATGTTTTTTTTCTTCATTTAAATTCTCCTCACTTTTTTCTATTTAATGTATTTTACACCTTTAGAAAATAAATGTAAAGATAATATTCCGTTATTGTGTATTATGTTTTATCCAACCATTATCTATCCAATGCTGATTATCTGCAGAAGGTACTTCTTCATCCTTTAATACAGACTTATGCATCGCCTTGCACATGGCAAATAACACCTTTATTTTAATACTTTTTCTTACATTTTTTTCTTTCTGATATTTCTTTGAAAGCTTTAATGTCTTTTGCTTAATTTTATTACGACGTTTTTCAGATAGTTCATCCCAAATTACACCTTCCATAAGTCCAATTCCCAAAGTTTTAATATCTGATACTCCCAACCATGTCAGGCTAGTTTTTACATCTTTTTGTGCTGAACCATTAGGTGCCCCAATACTATTGGTAAGTATAACCGCCCGTTTTTCAAACATTAACTTATCGGGTCTATGTACCATCCAATGACATCCAAAATGGTCTAGTAGGGACTTGACTTGTCCTGGTGCTCTCATAACATACACGGGCATTGTAAATACAATTAAATCTGCTTCTAATATTGAGTTCCAAATGGGCATAGTATACTGAGAATGAGGACATAAGTTTTCGTCTTTAAAGAAACAAGTCTTACATCCACAACAGAATTCTGGTAGGTCTTTGGGTAAATAATACTCTGTAATTTTATTGTCATGCTTCAGTTCTGATAGAAAAATTTCTTTAATATTATATGTACATCCTTTTACCATTGTTCCATTTATTACAACAATGTTCATGAGGTCCCCTCCTGTTTCTGCTATTGTATTTATTTCCATCAATAGTATAACATAAAAATCATCAAGTGAATTTCGTCTAGCATTTCTTTGCTAGCTAATTGTTTACCGTGAATCTGAAGCACATCTCTTAATATCCATTTTCCTAATTCCTTATTTGGATCTGATTGTAATGCTTTCCCCCTCCTTGAGTTACTTTCATAAAAAGTTACTTTGAAACTTTAATTTCATATCTTTTCTATTTGTTTTTTTATAAATAGAATATATAATACTTATATAACATGTAAACATTCACACTACACAGACATACGGAGGTATAACTATGAAAAAAGTAAACTGGGGTGTTCTTAGTACTGCTAATATTGGAAAGACCGTTACTATTCCTGCTATGTTAAAAGCAAATAATTGTAATCTTTATGGCATTGCTAGTCGTAATCTTGATAAAGCAAAAGAATTTCAAGATCTTTTTGGCTTTGACAATGTATATGGAAGTTATGAGGATTTGTTAGATGATGAGAATATTGATGTAGTTTACATTCCTCTCCCAAATCATATACATGGTGAGTGGATAAAGAAAGCAGCTAAAGCTGGCAAACATATTTTATGCGAAAAACCAATCACAGCTTCCATGAAAGAATTACAGGAAGTTATAGATGTGTGTAATGAGAATAAAGTTATTCTTATGGAGGCATTTGCATATCTACATAGCCCAATTATTAAAGAAATAAAGCAAGTTGTAAAAAATGGTGAAATAGGTGATATTACTTTTATTGAAGCTACTTTTGTGTCACCAACTCCTCCAACTACTAATATTCGTATGAGAAAAGAAACACTTGGTGGTAGCATATATGATTTAGGTTGTTACCCAATCAGCTTAATTTTAAACTTTATGGATGAAAAACCCATTGATGTAAAAGCTATTGCTAGTTTTACGGATGCCGGAATTGATGACTATGGAAACATATATCTGGAATTTGAAAACAATGTTAAAGCAAATGCTCTATGTGGCATGTGTTCTGGCAGGCGTGGAGATAGATTCTATATTTACGGAACTGAAGGTTCGATAGAAGCGCCAATCGAATTCAACCAAGAGGGAAATTTAACTTATTATATTGTGAACGATAAACAAAAAATTGCTAGAACTGTTAAAGTTCCAAACAACTATACCTTAGAAGTTGAACAAATGGGAAGATGCATAACAGATGGCGAGAGTCCTCTTGTAAGTAATGATTTTTCCTTAATAAATGCCTGGGTTATAGATAAGGCATTAGAGGATGTTGGTTATTAATTAATAAAACTTAAATATAAAATTCAAAAAATAAAATAGCAAGATTTTTCATCTTGCTATTTTCTCTTTACAGTCGTTCATATGCGGTATCCTTTACCTTTACAACTGTTCATTTTTAGAGTATAATCTAACATATATAATAAAAGTAAAAATAAAACATTTAAAATTCATAGTTCCTCCAGCACTTAAATCTAGAGTTAATATTTGTCAGAAAAGGAGAAGTCTTATGATTAGAATCGACTCCTCTCAAATTTCAGAGGGCATGGTCTTAGCCGAACCACTTTTTTTCGGAGCAAACAACAAATTACTATTGAATGCTGGGACAATAATTACCAAGTCTCATATTCATACAATTAATAAACATAAAATAAAAACTGTTGCAATAACTGAACGTTATACTCTTTTGATTGAGCCCCAATCTGCCATTCAAAAAGAAGTAAGAGAAAAACTTATATCAGAAATATTACGTCTTTCACCTGATAAAGTTGAAGCTAATAAATCAGATTTTATGCTTACAATTTCTAAAAGAGCACGAGACATTGCACACAAAATATTGGAAAATCCCATTGTTGTAGAATTTTTAATTCGAATTAATCTTCTTGATGATGATTATTTATTACGCCACAGTATAGAGACATGTGCTTTGAGTCTTCTGGTTGC
>CAZJCV010000081.1:0-4523 GCA_964544535.1 uncultured Lachnospiraceae bacterium
AATAAACTACTATATAATATCAAAAGGACAATATTGTAGAAGCTATTGTCCTTTTGTTTTGGTATTTTTAAGAAAAATTAGAATTAACACATGAGTACAGTAATATTAGCAAAAAATCCTTCTCAAACAAAAGTTATTAAGTGGTCCACAATCCAACAGTCAGCAAACGATTTTGATTTTGGATATTTGTGTTGATAAAAACACAAACACATGCTTATCTTTTATATATTCGCGTGTAAATATTCTCATTGATTAATCTTTCCTTGGATTGGCAACCCCTTTTTGGACAAAACTACTCCGAACAAGAAATTACTTTCGCAACAGTTCCTATCCTGTTAACTTCAGCGTGCTTAACTCCCTATATTCCATTGGTGTTAGATAGCCTAAAGAACCATGAATTCTAAGATTATTATACCAATAAACATACTCTGCCAATTCTAACTGTAACTCCTCTAAGGTCTCAAACTTATTCTGATATACAAATTCAGTTTTTATCAGTTTTATTATCTTCTGCATTAAAGGACTTTGTTTTATTATATCTTATAACCCATTGTCTCTCCTCCTATAATTTTATTATATCATGTTCGGAGAAAAACAACCTTTGAGATCTATAATCCCCAATCGACACTTATGATGTTGTCATTAAATTTTATTTTGTCTTTATACTCACTTGAAGTTCTGTCGTTATATGATATGTACACAGAGGAGTTGCCTGATGTAAAGCCATTTTCATCGAAATCTAAATTTATTACGCAATCGCTATTGGATATATACCAATTATTTGTGTTAATATAATTTAGTTGAACAATTAAGTCATGATCATATTCACTTAAACGTTCTTTAGGGATGACTATTTCGAATTGGTAATGACCATGCTCTCCACCTAATGCTTTGTAAACACCATTTTCGGAAACAACATCAAAATCGTTGTTGTAATCATAAGTACCAGTTGCTACCAAATCATTGAGGGGTACTTCGTGTCCATTAGAAATCACTTTTAAATTAACGCTTATACGTTCGCCAGTATAAAAATGACCTTTAATTCTAGGATAGTTAATTATAAAAAAGATAACAACAAACAGTATTAAAAAAGATGCTAATATAATTATTGCAATAAATATATTTTTTTTGCCAAATTTAAAATTCATATAATTTATCCTCCTTGATATTTACAACTATTTTATACCTAATATTTAAAAATTCAAATAAAAATTCTTATCCCTTATAATAACATATGTGTATTTTTTGTGATGCAATATTATTCCATGCCTTCACAAAATCACTACTGCTTCATAGATAATATATTTTATGACCTTTACTGTATCTGAGTGCCATGGCATTGGCCTAAGAGGGAAAACCGTTTGGATTGTCATAAACTATATAAGCATTACATGCTTCTGCTACTGTTGTTGGAAGAAGCATAAAAAGTAATAATACAAAAACAAAAGTGTGTCGTCTGATTATTTACAGGTCTAGTAAAAATTAACACCTCTTACAAGTGATTTAATTTATATATATAATTTAATTTATATATATAATTAAGCAAAGCTTAAACCTTGTATCTACTAAGAAATACCACGGAAATGAAGTAAAAAGAGAAAAGAGTGATTAAATTATAAATAACGAAAAAATTAATAAAATAAATAAAGAAATGGAACTATAAATAAAAAACAGGAGGGTAAAAATGAATATATTACTAGAATGTTTTAAAGTAAATAGTTAACGTGAATTTTTTGAATTAGCTCAAAGTGATTCTAAAGATGAAGAGATAATTGAGTTAAGACAGATATTATCAAATTTTGGTATAGAGGTAGGTGATAGTAATGAATAATATATACGAGACTAACTATTATATGTCAAGCTCAAAGTAATGTTTTTAAAATAAAATGTAAAAATGCATTTTAAATATCTTTGAACATTGAAAACTGCATGGGATATAGCTACATTGTAATGCTTTCCTTCAGCGCGCTTTTTCGCAAGATAGGAAGCGAATATCGAATCCCATTTGCAAACAAATTTAGTGGCATTAAATAAAGCATATCGCAAATATCTAGAACCTCGTTTCTCCATACGAGAATACGAAGATTCTAATTGCCCAGACTGGTAGATTGAGGGTTATAGCCCAGCGTAAGCAAGTATTTTATCTGGTGAATCAAACCTATTGAAATCACCTATTTCTGCAATGATCATAGCACCCATACGATAGGCGATTCCGGGGATACTAAGAATTGGATGTATTTTTCAGTTGACAAATACATATCTTGAAAATTTATTCTCTATAAATAAGATTATACATAAAATAACAGAAAAACATCCTCAAAACTTATTCTAAGAGATAAATCTAATCGAATAATAAAAATTTATAGTTAATAAATATTAAAGAAAGGGAAAAAGTGTTTCATTACAACTTAAAATAACTATTAATAACCAATTTAGCTACATATTGACAAAAAGTAAGTTGTAAGTTAATATATGTGTATATTATAAAAAAACCGCTAGTTATGGAAATAAAGCATCAGCTGTTGCATATCGTAACAAACAAAAACAATTAATTTCAAGTGGCAAGTTTGATGCTGCAATGCAGATGGACGTAAATGATCTTCGAAGTAAGTTTGGGACAAAGTATAACAAAGCAATTACGCAGATGATTAATTACGCTGTAAGTAAAGGTTACATTAAATCTGGATCGGTAAAATAAAACTTAGGAGAAATGTTAATATGAACTTCACATTATTACCTTTTGAAGGTACAGATAGTATTAAACTTGGAATGACAAGTTCGGAAATTAAAACAATTTTAGGAGACTTGTCTAAACATGTGGATAAAACAAGTTGGAATAATGATATGGATCAATTCGATTTTGTGCAGGTAGAATATAATGCTAACAACAGAAGTTTATCATTTGAGTTTTATAGCCCAGCAACTGTATTTTTCAACAATATTCAACTTATTGGTGCAGACTATTTTGAGGTAAAAATGCTTTTTGAAACTTTAGACGAAAACCTAATATATGAAGAAGAAGTAGGATTCATATCTACTAATTATCAGATGGGAATTTATGCACCAGGAGAATCATCAAATCGTATTGTCGAAGCAGTTCTTGTTGGTGAAGAATCATATTATGATGCTGTTGTTTCAGAATTACAAGGGTAGTTTTTAATATTATGGATAGGCTATCTTAGTGTAAAATAGTTGTTGGAGAAATAAATAAAGAGATAAAAGAAACGCCACAAAGGAAGGGTAGATACCATCTTCAAAGAAAGAAGGATAGAAGGCTAATAATGAGAAAAGAATAAAAGGGCTAGCCCAAGGGACAATTAGATGAATAAAGAGTAGATATTCAGCAATAGAACCAGAAATGATATTCAAGAGACAATCAATCATTTTAAAGTTTTTGATTTTGTTTTGGATAATATTAATTTAGAATTATAAACAACCTTTCGCCCAATAGACGAAAAGATACTAAAATACTTTTCGCCTAATGGGCGAATAAATAAAATTCCTACATGTAGATAGTATATAAAGTTATATACTAACCTGTAGGAGTTTTTTATTACAAAGTAAAGGCTATAATGGGTAAATATATAACCTTTGCAAATATAATCTCTATGTTAATTTTAATTCTATTATCTTATTACCTCTTGTTTTTTGAATATCTTTTGTTAACATGCTGTCCTTTGAGAATATTAATCAAGTGCGTTTTTTCTCTTTTAATTTCTCTCTTTATTCTGACCTTTTTATTTCATCTCCATTCGAGTTACGTTCTTGCATATCTTTTATCTTTAATAGCTCCAAATATCGTTTCAAGTCGTCTTTACTTTCTGGGGAGAGGTTATCTATGTCATCTTTTATTTCGCTTACAGTTGAATCCACAGACTGTTTTTGTTTTCTAATGTTAGTTCTTCCTAGAAGGTAGTCTACTGAAACGTCAAAATAATCAGCAATATCCTTTTGTGTCATATCTTTTTCTTTTCTTAGTTTTTTGAAAATCCTACAAAACATCAGATATACCACCTTCTAAAATTTATTGATTTATTACAGCATAGAAAGTCATATAAAGTTCAAAATAGAACAAAAAGTTCTTGATATAGAACTTATAGTTCTGTTTAATTGTAATTAAGAAATACAAATTGGAGGGAAAAATATTGAATAATGTAAAGAAATATAGAAAAGAAAAGGGGCTTACTCAATCAGAACTAGGAGATATTGTAGGTGTAACTTCCGATTATATTTCTCAAATCGAAAGAAGCAGAGTTCCGGGAATTAAAACAGCCCAAAAACTATCAAAGTTGTTTAACAAAACAATAGAAGAACTTTTTTTTGACCAACAAAAGAACTAAAAGTTCGCAAAAAATACAATTAGATTTATATATGTAGAAGCTTATATGTAACAAAGCTTTCCTTTCACATTTTAATATATAAATAAAAGATTCGCCCATTAGGTGAAAAGTAATACCTGATCCTTGATAATTGAATAAAAAATATTATAGATACGTTCCTCTGTATGCCTGAAAGGGTAAAGC
>CAZJCV010000081.1:4623-6537 GCA_964544535.1 uncultured Lachnospiraceae bacterium
AATTGAATAAAAAATATTATAGATACGTTCCTCTGTATGCCTGAAAGGGTAAAGCAACGTAAGTAGAATCGTCACGACCACCTGTACTTATTAAATATGTATCAAACTGATAATATCAAAGGTTGAAGGAGCGATAAGTTCTGACTTTAAATTAGTGTGTAGCCATATTAAATTGCAATAATCCTACAGAGGGTATAATGATACTTTCTATGATACCAGCCGTCTGCAATAGCGAGGGTGGGATGTGAGTAATTCACATCATGTGGTGAGTAGCTTCAGCAGTCTATAATATTGTTTTCTATTGTTTAAAACTTTACATTATTAATAAATTACAATCATAGATTATATTATATTAATATTTTAAGGGGGAATATGAATGGTAGTAACAACTAAGAAAGACAAGGTAACAGTAAACAGTCATTTTTCTTCAAAAACAAATGATGAAATTGCATTAAATATGTCATCAGTAATGGCAAACATAATTAATAGAGACTTAGAAAATATGAAAGACAAAGAAACAAATGATAATGACAGTATTAAAAAGCAGTTAAGGTATAGGTAAGAAATATGAGTATTGAAAAAGTAGCTATTTATATAAGGCTATCAAGAGAAGATATTGATAAGATTGATAAAGGTGATGATAGTGAAAGTGTTAAGAATCAAAAGTTAATGTTATCTGAATATACAGCAAGAAAGGGTTGGCAGTTGTATGATTTTTATATAGATGAAGACTATTCGGGAGCTGATAGAAACAGGCCTGAATTTGAAAGGTTACTTAAAGATGCTAAGAAGAAAGAGTTTGATATTGTTCTTTGTAAAACACAAAGTAGATTTGTAAGAGACATGGAAAAGTTAGAAGAAATAATTCATGGAAAGTTTTACAAATGGGGAATTAGATTTATATCCTTACTTGACGGAGCTGATACTTCTGTAGAGGGCAATAAAAAATCAAGACAAATACATGGATTAGTTGATGAATGGTATCTTGAGGATGCATCAAAAAATATTAGAGGTGTATTAAGATCTAAAATGCAAGATGGACAATATTTAGGTGCATTTGCTCCTTATGGATATATAAAAGATCCAAAGGATAGGCATAAGCTTATAATAGATAAAGAAGCTGCTAAAGTGGTTAAGAGAGTATTTGCTCTTTACCTTGAGGGTTATGGAGTACAAAAAATATCTAAAATATTAACGTCAGAGGGAATTGATAGACCTTCAACTTACATGAAAAAAAAATATAAAAAATTTAAATTACCCAATGTAAGCAAATATTCACTATGGGGACATACAACAATAAGAAGAATGTTACGTAATCCTTTATATATTGGAACAATGATTCAGGGTAAAGAAACCACAGTATCATATAAAGACAAAACACGACTAAGAAAAGACAAAGAAGATTGGATAATTGTAAAAAATACACATAAGGCTATAATTAGTGAAAAAGATTTTTATGAAGTTCAAAAATTGCTAGATGCAGGAAGAAGAACAAAAAAAGAAGAGGGTAAAACACATGTTTTTGCAACAAAGGTACGTTGCTTACATTGTGGTGGAAGTATGATTAGGTCTACTACCAGAACAAGAAATAAACAATATAAGGATATGCAGTATGCATACCTAAAATGTAAATACAATACCCATGGTGGAAACTTGATTTGCAAGTATTTAAATAGAATTTCTTATACTGATTTATATAATTATGTAGATTTTGAGTTTAAAAGGGTTATGGGGTTGTATCAGGAAAATCAAGTAGCAAAGGAAGCTACTATAGAACAAATAAAGACAATAAATTACGATGAAGAAATTAAAAGTATACAAAATAATTTAAATAAAACAGAGAAAAATATAAGTGCTAAAGCAAAAGCTCTTGCTGATTTATATTTAGATAAAACAAAAGGCATAGTATCTGAA
>CAZJCV010000082.1:0-6517 GCA_964544535.1 uncultured Lachnospiraceae bacterium
CTTACGAACTATATTCTTTCAAAAGCAGTTTCATTTTACCACATATTAATAATAATTGTATTATTAATGTATGGTTTTTATATGTTTTTGGTGCTTTTTAATAAAGAAAGGTCAACATTTTTTGTATCAATTTTGCAAAAACAAGTTATTTTACAATTTCTTCGTATAGACTAATGTACTCTTTAGCCGATTTTTCCCAGCGATTATCAACGCACATTGCATTAAGACGAAGTTTCTTTAATAATTCTTTATCTTGATAAATTTCAAGCGCAAATAATGTGGTTAGATTCATCCAATAACGATTGTATTCATCAAAGACAAAACCTGTCGCTTCGTTCTCATTTTGACCATCATAACCTCTTACAGTATCGTTAAGTCCGCCTGTTCTTCTTACAATTGGAAGAGTACCATAACGCATCGCGATCATTTGACCAATACCACATGGTTCAAATAATGAAGGCATAAAGAAGAAATCACTAGCAGCATAAACACGGTGTGCTAGTTGATTGTTATAGCCAATATAAATAGCCATTGTATTTGGATATCTAGCACGTAGTCTTTCAAATTCTTGTTCATAACCATATTCACCACTCCCAACAATAACTACACTAGCACCTTTTTGCAAAACTAGTTCGGCTGCTTCTATAACAAGATTAATGCCTTTTTGCCAAGTTAGACGGGAAACCATCCCATATAAAGCTTGGCCGTGATAATCAATATTTAATTCTTCAAATAATAGTTTCTTTAGTTGTTCCTTACGATTAAGCGAACGGTTAGAAAAATTAAGTGGTAGATTAGGATCTTTCAGTGGATTAAATTCTTGATAATCGATTCCGTTAAGAATTCCTACAAAATCATCACGCCGTAGATTAATTATTGGGTCAAGCCCTTTTGAGCCTTCTGGTGTTAGAAGTTCTCTTGCATGAGTTGGTGAAACAGTTGTAATTTTATCTACAGTCATAATTGCAGCTTTTAGAGAACTCGCTCGATCGTTAAATCTAAGAAGACCATTATCATATAGCCTAATTGGCAACCCATAAAAATCAACAATTAAATTAGGATCAAACATTCCTTGGAAGGCAGGATTATGAATTGTTAAGACAAATTTCATTTTCTTATAAAATGGTTGATCTTTATTTTGCTCTTTAATTAAAACAGGTAACATACCAGGTTGCCAGTCATGGACATGAATAACATCAGGTTTTAATTTAATTACTTCTAGCATATTTCTTACTGCAAGAGTAAAGAAAGCAAAACGTTCCATATCATCATAGTATCCATAAAGACCTTCGCGAGCAAAATAGTATTCATTATCAACAAAATAAAAGGTAATCCCATCTAACACTGTTTTAAAAATTTTAGCGACTTGTTCTCTCCATCCAAGTGAGACAGGAACACTCGCTATAAATCTCATTTGTAAGTTTTCAGTTTGCATCAAAGAACCATATTTAGGTAATACAATGCTTACTTCATGACCTAAAACTGCTTGTTCTTTACTAAGAGCATATACAACATCCGCAAGACCACCCGTTTTTGCAAATGGGTTAGATTCACTAGTAACCATTAAAATTTTCATTAGACTATATCTCCTTCCTTAATATAGGCAATATTATCAGCAGTGCCTTTAATTTCTTTAATTTTAGTAACTTTAACCGCCTTATCAATAACGCAGTATTCGAGTTCTCGATTTGGCCCAATTTCACAATCAGTTAAAATGATACATTTATCAATTTTAGCTCCTGGTAAAACATGAACATAACGAGATAGTATTGAATTTGTTACAGTTCCTGCAATTTTACTTCCATTAGCGACAAATGAATTACGAACATATGCTGATTCATCATATTTTGCAGGTGGAGTATCGTGCGTTACTGTATAAATTGGCCAATGTTCCAAAAATAGTTCTTTTCGCATAGTGTAATTTAGTAGTTCAAAACTATATTCAAAGTAATGATCAAGAGAATCAAACGAGCGTAAATAACCACGATATTCATAAGCATGAAAACGTTCTCCTAATCCAAGTCGATAAGCAATAACATCATAAATCGAAAAGAATGCACTTAGATTTTTTGCTTCTTTTAATAGTTCTTTAAACTTATCCATATTAATAATAAGAGTTTCCATTGAAACATTAACACGGTCAAAAGCACCCTTGTTTTGAGCAATATTTGTAATTAAGCCATCATTATTTATCGTAAATGTTGAAGCATCAATAAAATGTTCGCGAGCATTATCGACTTCTTTATACATCATTGTAATTTCTGCGTTATTACGAATATGATTTTCAATAACAGGTCTAAAATCAATTGGTGCAATAAAGTGTGTTGGTGCAATTACAACATAATCAGGATTAGCTTGTCTTAAAATCCATTTGTTTTCTAAAATATTTGCAATATCCGTATTATAGCGTTCACCAAACTTAATTCCTTGTTCGTTATAGGCAATAACTTCAAATCCGTTTTTAGTATTAACATTCCAAATATTTCTTGAACCAAGGTGTTTTAAAATTGAACGAGGATGCTTTTTTACTAACGTAGCAACCATATCTATACCTGAGTTTGAAAAATTTGAAAGCATAAAGTCCATAAAAGCATAACGACCAAGAAAACTTGTTGATGCAATACTTCTTCGTTTAGTTAAAGGACCTAGTTCAGGTGAGTGGTGTAAATTTAAAATTCCTAAAATATTAGCCATATTCCCTCCTATTTATGCACAAGAACGATATCATCGTTTCCTAAATTTTCTTCACGATTTTCCGCGATCGTAATATTAGGTGCAACTATTACATTATGAAGTTTCGCTCCACGTTTTATAGTGACGCCAGGCATAATCACACTATTCGTGATAAGACAATCTTCTTCAATAATAACTTCGTTACTAATAACGCAATGATGAACCGTACCTAAAATAATTGCCCCTTGATTAACAATTGACTGCGTAACATGGCCTTCTCGTCCGACATAATGTGGGACACTATGAGTGTCTTCACCATAAATCTTATTGCGCGAACGAATTGTTTCAAAATAAGGTTCATCAACCATTTCTATTAAATCCATATTTGCTTCCCAAAGTGACTTAATAGTTCCGACATCTTTCCAATATCCATCAAATTGATAAGCAAATACACGTCTTTTTTTTGCAAGCATGTTTGGAATAATATTTTTTCCAAAATCGTGATCACTATTTGGATCAACACTATCGCTTAAAAGTTCTGCTCGAAGTGTTTTATATTTAAAAATATATATTCCCATGCTTGCTAAAGTTGATTTTGGTTTTTTAGGTTTTTCCTCAAATTCAATAATGCGATCATGATCATCAACGCTCATGATGCCAAAGCGACTTGCTTCTTCTAGCGTTACATTTAATACAGAAATTGTTAAATCTGCTTTCTTTTCAAGATGAACACTTAACATTTTCCGATAATCCATTTCATAAATATGATCACCGGAAAGGATTAGAACATGTTCAGGATTTTGTGAATCTAGGAAGGCAATATTTTGAAAAATAGCATCCGCTGTCCCAACAAACCAGTTACTACCTTCTTCGGTTTGTTTTGGGGCGATAGCAACAGCTGAAGAGCGAACGCCATTTAATCCCCATTTTTCACCATTACCAATATAACTCGCTAAATCAATACTTTCATACTGCGTTAAAACACCAACTGTATTGATATTTGAGTTTGAACAATTTGACATTACATAGTCAATAATGCGGTATTTCCCACCAAAAAAAACAGCAGGTTTTGCATTCTTTTTTGTTAGCTCGTAGAGGCGTGTACCTTTACCTCCTGCTAAGATCATTGCAACAATTTGTTTACTCATTATTCCTTCCTTTCTTTTCTAAATTGGATTTTTTAATAAATAGATAATTCCTAATTCTAATAAATCCATTTCTTGTTTAATTTGATAAAGGGTTTCTTTATCTAATTTTTCAAGAAGAATTAAATGTTTTTCTTTAAAACGTGGAGCGATTAAAAGGGCGTAGTATGATGGCGAACTAACTAAAGCAAATGGCGTTTTTAAACCCTTAGAAAATTCATTTACCGCGTTTAAAACTGTATCATTAACTTTGTTAATATTGCGCATTTCATTGGTAAATAGTGCAAAATCGCCCTTTTTTGCATGATCAAATTGAATGACTTTTTCACTTCTAAAATTGCGAGGTGTCGGAAATGTATCATTGCGAATAATGATATATTCGTTACTTTCTTCCTTTTTAAGAAATAGTGCAGTAACAAGTTTTTTATCTTCTAAATGAAACGAAAGCAAATATAGAGTTTTATTTAAATATGTAATCTCATAAGTACGTTGGAGTGTAGCGTTCTTTATATCAAAAAGTTCTAGAAAATGAGTATAAATTTCTGAAATAATAACTTTTTTATTTTTCTCCTTACTAATATCATGCATAACGATATTAGGATTAAGAACTTTTCTTATTTCTTCTAGCATTATTCGCTGTTTACTAATATAGTAGAGCGCAAAGAAAACGATATATAAAGCTAAACACAAAAGAGTAAAAGCCATAATTAAAAGTCCCCTAGAAAGAGCATCATCTCTAGTAGTAATTACACCGTAATAATTTAATCCTTTAAAAATGGCATACAAAAATACGCCTATTGCAACACCAATAAGTCCAAACAAATAAACTTTTATCATCGTACGTTGCCGCTTTTTTATTAGCGTCGACAATGCATTATGGATGTTCATGTTTTCTCTCCTCTATCATTGTAGCATAAAAAAAAGACCATAAAGGTCTTTTCTTTTTATTTTGTTGTAAGCTTATCTAATTCAGCGTATAAGTGAACGCTACTTGCCTTCCTTCCACGCAAGACAACAAGCGTTTCATCAACTAATTCAGATATATCAGCTACCTTATCACTTGGAGCAGATAAGATGGCTTGTAAGTTAAATTTTCTAAGCAGGCGAATTGATTCTTTAATTCTGCCGCTGTCCATTTTTGAAAACGCCTCATCAAAGATAATAATTCGTGAAGTATTACCAAGTTCTCCGCCATCATTAACACGGTAGAGTTGAGCAAATGAGGCAAGAACTGCAATATAAAATGGAGTTTGCGTTTCGCCACCTGACTTCTTCTTAAGCATTTTACTTAGACGTTGAGTTTGTCCAGTCTTATCTTTAACAATTAAGTCAAAGTCAAGATAATTTCGATAATCTGTAAAGCGCTCAACATTAGCAAGAACGGCAGCATTTTGATCACCAGTTTTACTGCTTAAGACAATTTGAGCAAATAAATCTTTCATAACATCATCATATTTTTCAAAGAAGGCACTATCGTTATCGGTAACTTCAAGAAGAAGATCATCTTTAATCATGTCATAATATTTACGGTATACTGCACTTGGATTAACCGTAAAATAATAAGAGTCATTTCCAAAGGTCGAAGCACTTAAGGCATCATTAAGTTCAATGATTTGATCTTCAACTGTTTCGATTGCGTTACGAAGTTTACTAATAAAGTCATCTTTAAACTGTTTAACAGCTTTTTGATAAGCATCATGAATTTTAACTTCATATTCTGGTAGTTTAACTTCTTTTAAATCATTTAGTTCATCATCATAGATGACATTATCGGTTGAGTTTGTATCATAAGTAAGACGATAATCAAGCGTATATTCTCTTCTTAATTTCACAAGTTGCGTAAAGACGTTATTAACTAAGTATTGGGCATGACCAAACTTAACGCGATATTCCGTATTAATATCAATCGGACTCATACCTTTTTCTTCTAAATCTTTAAAAGCAGGTTCTGCTATATCGTTGACAAAGAAAACATCAAATTCTTGATTAATTTTTTTAAGTCGTTCTTTACATACTGCTTCTACTTCTGGAATGCGGTCATTTAAAAGCGTATTGATTTGGGTGTTTAATTTACCTCTTTCTTCAAATAGAGCATTCTTTTCTTCTTCTAAAGTTGCGGTATCTTCATCAATTAAATCAATCCGCTTTTGAAGACTTTCAATTTGACTTAAGTCGTGCTTAGCTAACTCACTATCTAGATAAACTAGCGTTTCTTTAAGTGGATTAAGTTCCATTAAGCGTTCGATGAAATTAGCAATATTATTAATTTCGTTTGTGTTAATGATTTCTAAATTATTAGCACGAGAAATTAACTCATATAATTTTTTGTAGTTATTAATTAAACGGGTTCGCTCTTCAATTTCAAGCCGTTTTTGGTTAATTTGTGCCTCTTCTACCGCTCTACCAATAAATGAGGGTGTATATAGACGAGGATTTAATTTACCAAAACTAAAGTTTCGATAAAGGTCACAATCGGCTGTAATTCCATTTCCAGAAGCTCTTGCTTCTTCAATCGTTGCACATTTTTGAAGTCGGCCAATTAAGAAGTTTGTATAAGCTTCTGCGCCAAGATGATCGGTAATAATTTTGGTTTCGGGATTGGTTAAAACAACATGTGTACGAAATTCGTATTTTTCTTCCGCAATAATGTATCTGCCTTCTTTGCTGACCAATGTATTTTCTCTATTTACAATATTCGC
>CAZJCV010000083.1:0-6507 GCA_964544535.1 uncultured Lachnospiraceae bacterium
TGCCAAATTCCCTCGTACTGTCTATCCTAAAGGTGGAACGTCAATCATGCTCCTTTGCTGGGTCATATGCCCTAATGGAAAAGATTGCGCTTGACTGCCCCGGCTCAAAATGGTGTTCTAAAACGGTTACTGATTTATCAAGTGTGTCATCAAAATGGTTTGTGAAATGCAAGTCTAAATGAAAGGAATTTTCTCTTTGATACAAATAAGTTTTAATGCATGATATAAAACTATCTTTGTTAGGTTGCTATCCCTAATTGAATCTTTTTTTCTTCAGCTGAAATTCCGTGTAGAACTCGTCTAGGATAATTATTTAGCCATTCTTCAATTTCCTTGATTTGTTTATTTGTGTATCCGCTTATTGCACTTCCTTTAGGAATAAATCTTCTTATATGACCATTTATCTGCTCATTGCTACCACGTTCCCATGAACTATATGGATGACAGTAATAAAGATTAGTCCTTTTCTTACTTTGAGCTAAACATGATTTCTCTAATGTTATCCAATCTAAAAATTCAGACCCATTATCTATTGTGATTGTTTTAAATTTCTCTGAAAACAGTTTTCGGCCAAGCTTTCTTTCTAGGCTATCCATTTTCTTTTTGACTTCTTTTTGAGTCTGGGATGGCATCTTAAAAATCAATGTTTCCCGAGTTTTTCGCTCTATCAATGATAATAAGCAAGCTGCTCCTTTACCTTTACCAGACTCTATGCAGTCCATCTCCCAGTGACCATACTCGGAGCGTTCATCAGCTTCTTTAGGTCTATCACTAATCGACTTAGCGCCAACATTACGGTAAGACTTTCTAACATGCCTATACCTCTGCTTAGAAGCTTTTCCTTGCCGAGGTAAGTCTTTGTTAGTGATGTTGGCAAACACACCCCATTCTATGTAATTATAGATAGTACGGGTGCATATTGATGTTTCGAAAATATATTTACCAGATGCAATTTCCATCACTACAGCATCTGGAGAATACTCCTCTTCAATTATCTTTTTTTCAATGTGATTAGCTAATTTATGATCGTTACCAATTTTCAAGTTAGGTCCCTTATGAGTTGCCTTTCTATCGTAATCGTCTTGAGCAACATCTGCCGAATAACTAACATAATCGCGCCAGTCACTATCTCTTACGGTAACTCGACCTCTTCGAAGTTCGCGACTTATTGTGGCCTCACTCACCCCTAAGATAATGGCTAGTTGTTCTTGAGTTTTCTTGTTTTTCTTACCGACCTTTTCATTCTCTTTAACTAAATGTTCCAGCTCTTGGCGATCGATGTACGTTAAATGTTTTCCTTTGGTTCTTCTTCTGATACAATAGACTTGGCTCATGGCTCCTCCTTGATACGCAGTTTTGGTTTGCACCTAACATTGTATCAAAGAGTCATGGGCTTTTCTTTCATTTAACTATACAAGTTGCCGTCATCAAAATGGTTCCAGATAGCCTTCTTAGCGGCTTAAGCAAGGCTAAAAGTTAAATCTAAATAAAACTTTGCTGCATATGCGCAGTAATTTACGCCGCTTGCGCCATTTCAGGTAGTTCAATTGCTAGCCGTTTTGGATCATAGGTAATACCTTTTGTTAACAAGGCGAAGGTCACTCGCAAAAGCTTGCCATAAAGGGCTATTAGGGATTGCATCTTCGCCAATGGATTTTGCGAACGAGTTGTGTTGCGTTTGTGTAGGGCCCGAAATTCTGCGTTTGTTGCAAGGATTGGAATCGTGGCTTGAAATAGACCGTTCCTCAACCTCCTGCGCCCTCGTTTGCTGATGGTGGTCTTACCTTTGTGCATCCCGGAGCTGTTCTCCCGTAGATTCAAGCCCGCATATTTGATCAGTTGACGTGGATCTGTAAAGCGGCTTATGTCCCCGATCTCACTGACTATGATAGTAGCTACAACTACACCGTCGCCCTTAATTGCAAGCAAGTAATAAGCATTAGGGATTTGGTGCAGGCACTCCGCCATTTGCCCTTTTAGTTCCTCTAAACGCATCATAATTAGCTCATACTCGGTCATCATAAACTGCAAACTCGATATTGATGCATGTGTTCCTTCGGTTCGTCCAACGGATTCACTAGCTACCAAGCAAAGCCGTTCCGCTCTCTTTAAGCTAGGCCTTTTCATCTCTTCTCGCCAGGTACGCAGTATTTCTAGGGCCCCTGCGTCTATCACCCTTTGTGGAGTCGAGAAGTGTCTCAAAGCTAGCCAAGCGGCTTGTTTGCTACAATCTTTGAAGACTGTTGTGAACTCCGGAAAGTAGATATCCAGCCAGCGAACAATTTGGTTTTTCAGGGAACCGAGCTGCTCTTGGAGCCTCTCTCATTCACAAACTAACTCCCGCAGTTCTTGGTAAGCACCCACTGGAACGTATACATCACGATAACGACCGTCTTTCACCAGCATAGCAATTGTCTTCGGGTCTTTACGGTCACTTTTACTGGGGCTATTGTCATCCAGTTCACGTGCACATTTAACGTGAAATGGGTTAACAATGGCAAGCTTGTGTCCACAAGCGATAAGGTGATCTCCTAGGTTAAACCAGTAGTGTCCCGTTGGCTCAAGGCCAACAATGGCCTCGGTCATTCCATTTCTCTGCTTGATTCCTTGTAACCAGGCATCAAAGTCTTCAAAACCCCGTGCCGAATTCTCGAATCTTAACAGTTTCCCTAGTTCGATACCCTTATTGTCGAACGCCCTGGCAAAGTGAATTCTCTTCGCAATGTCAATTCCAACCACCAATGTTTCATTTTTGATTTGCAAAATCTTTTCGTTTTGTGTACGCTACATGTAGAGACACTCCTCAATTTTAGTATTTGTGCCATTCGAGGGAACAAGCACAATACTATTGTATTGCGTGGTGTTTCTTTTTTCAAAGTCCGTTTTTAAGGATTACAGGAATGCTCCTTTATTAATTTAGAACCCTCTAGAGACTTCGTATATAATTCTAATGGAAGGTACCAACATTTTCCACTATACAAAAGGGTAGGGAACGTATAGTTTTAATTATCCCTGCCCGTTTTGCACGAAATTACTTGATACAGGCTCTGCTTGTTGCGGATTTGACAAATTATCACCTCGACTTTTACAGCAAAATGGCAAAAGAACCTCTGTAACTACTTTTAACAAGTGGTTACGGAGGTTTCTTCATTTCCCAAAGTTGTTGTATATTCCCTTGTTCTCTAATAATAATTTTTTACTGTCTGCCACAAGTTGTCTATTATCTCCGGTTGTTACGAAACGTCTGTTACCTCTCAAATTTAAATAGCTTTTTTTCTCACGTTGTTTGGGGCGTTTTGAGCTAAACAAAAAAGATTATTTTCACATTGTTTTGGACGCGTGAGATTTTGTGTCACAATAATTTTGCCTAGAAAGTGTAAAAAAGGCCATCCTGAAATTCCAAGACGGCCCAATTTTGTGTCCGTTTAAAGTTTTAATTCATTTGCAGCCTGATAAACGCATTCTTCATCTACATATCTTTCCCTCTCTTGGCAAGCGTAGACTAGGCAATTAGTTGCTAAATTATTAACTACGCGAGGTAAACCCCCACTGATGGAATAAATGGCCGGAAGCGATTGGTTCTGAAAAATCTGTTCATTGTTTCCCGCGTAAGCAAGCCTTGTGGCCAAATAGCCTCCCAATTCATTTTCAGTGAGCCCTTGTAGGGTGTGCTTAACTAAAATACGTTGTCGTAAAAGCAAGTGAACGTTAAGGTATAGTTTGGCTCGAATTGGCGGTTGTGCGGCCATGATCAAAATGTACGGGTTATGCGAATCCATCTCGAAATTGAGGATAAGGCGTAATTCATTGAAAATGGCATTTGAAGCCATATGCATTTCATCTAACACAATCACAGGTGTGATTTTGCGCTCTTGAAACATGGATTGAATAGCCTGTTTAATCAAATTAATTGTTTTGATCCGCTGAAATGCCGGTCCTTCTCCTAATTCCTCAGCTAATCCGGTGAGGAATTCCCGGACATTTAACGTGGGGAGGGCAAAGTAACAAATATGGTAAGAGGCTGAGTTGAGTTGTTTGAGGTAGGCTCTAAGTGCAGTGGTCTTGCCTGCTCCGGGCTCCCCCATAACCAGACCGATGCCCCGGGTGGCCTCTAAAAATTGCAACTGGGAGCGCACTTCCGTACTTGAATCACTGGTAAAAAGCTGTTCAATGGGAACTTCTTTGCCAAAGGGATTGAATTTCAAACCAAAGAATTGTAGAAAGCGCATCAGTTCTCAGCACCCTTAATCGCTTGTGCATACGATAGTCTTGAAGGTTGCTCGGGCATGGATTTCTCGCCGGTTTCAAACTCAATTGCCGGTCTACCTGATGGTCTTCGCTTTAGCGCATTGTCGTGTAGCTGAACAAACGAGGCATCGCCCACATGTACATTTTCAACATAAAGTGGTAGTTTACGATGGGGTTCCTCGATCCAATCCGGTTCGTAACGGACTTCAACCGTGGAACCTACTAATGAATAATCTGTTTCGTAAATGGTATTGTTGATGAGTAGAGTAGCATTTGGGCGCACCTTTCTGTTAATGCGCAACAAAAACAAAGCATCTGAGGTGGCAGGATCCCCAATATACTCTATGCGATCTGCTTGTTCCATAAAATATTCTAGCGGGCTTTTGCCCAAAGAACTATGTTCCCTGCGATGGTAATCATGATCAAGCCAGTGCCAGTACCGTTCATTTAATTCTTCGAGGCTAAGGTTTGTATCAATAGTGCTTAGGAACCTAGTTTTAACCGTTCTGAAAAATCTTTCTTGCTTGCCTTTGCCAGCGGCATGATAAGGCCTAGCGTGAACCACAGAACAACCAAATCCCGCACAGATTAAGACCAACTGTTGTGTCCTATAAATCTTACCGTTATCTGTGTAAAGCATCTTGGGTTTCCCCCTGCGCTGTACCGCTTCTTTAAGGAAATTGCGCAAAGTTAGGAAGTCTTGTTTAAAGGCGAACCCGCTGTAAGGAACAAGCCTTGAGGCATCATCTAAAAAACAGATTAGATACGTTTCCCTTTTTCTACGCCCATCTTTAATCCAAGGGCCATACATAACATCTGCCTGCCACAATTCGTTAATAAACTTGTAGGAGAATCGTTTGGTTTTCTCCACGGTCCAACTTGATTCTTTAGAGTAGGTAAGTTGGACAAGTAACGATAAAATGTGGATCGGGACACATCGGCGGGCGAAAGATTACCTTCCTCCACCAATTGATCATAAATAACGCTTCCCTTCATGCGTGGAAAGGCATTGATCTTATCTGTGATGGCCTTTTCTAGTTCTGGTTTAATTTTGCGGCTTTTACCGCGATCTGAACGGAAACCGGGTTTCAAGCATTCAAATCCGTGGCGTTTGTAATCAGTGAGCCATTTTCGCAACGTTTTGGGCGAATATTCCCTGATACCGAAGTGAGGCATCTCAATAGGTTGTTCGCAGACAGTACGAAAGTAAACGGCGGCGTTTTGCTCAAATCCGTTGAGAACTGGGCTGATCAAAGCGAACCGTTTTAAAGCAATTTCTTGACGTATTTTCTCATCCATGTATTAAGCCTCCTAAAAAGGCTTGACCGGCCAAGCAAATTTGTCGACACTTATCCTTTTCTGCATGGTCTAAGGCGTTCCTAGTACCAAGTGGTGTTGAATAGCGTTTTTTGAAAATGCCTTGTTCGTAAGGTGCTAAATGTGCTAAAATAATTAGCATAGAGGTGCTAGAAAAGAACGATGGCATTGTTCGTGAAAAGCTTGGTTGAGCTTTGGATTGTCGACGGAGCGGGCAGTGACTAATACTTTTTTAGCCCTCTTTTTTATGTCTGAATACAGCTTCATGTCGGGAAATACGTTTCTTAGCAGGGATTCTATCCAAGGGAGATTATCCATAAATCGTTTAGCATAAAAGCTAATTCTTTGCGGTAGCCAAGCTAATCGCGGAAACCTAACTATCAGCTTTTTTATGCATTCTTTTAAACTGAGTTCTTTTCTTAGGCGCAAACAAAGCACTTTCCAAAGTAGATGCAAGGATTATTAGAACTTTGGTACGCAAAAAATAGGTAGAAGAAGGAATCGTGGCGCGACATCGGGTGCAGTAATAACGGCGAATTTTAATGCGCCAAACATGTAGACCGTCAAGGTAAAATCGCCTATAAAGACTATGTTTGTGTGGCTTACCGATCCTGCAACAGGGGCACATTTGGAGTCTTTCCGGTTCAACATGGCCCCGATCTATATATTCTCGAGGTGAGCAACCGGGCTCAAAAATCACTTGCATAAAGCACCTCCTTTGACACTGGATCCATTTTAACAAATTCTAGGCTAAAATAAAGAAAGAAAAAACCGCAAGGTAATTTAGCTTGCGATCCATTAGCGTAGAAATTTAATTTGATAAAAATCTCGAAATTGCTGTCTATTTAATTTGCTACGTAACATATCTCTCCGCTAGTTCAAGATCCGGCTCCAAAAGTGGTGCAATCATCTCAAAACGGAGTAAGGCAACATCCCTTGGGT
>CAZJCV010000084.1:0-4394 GCA_964544535.1 uncultured Lachnospiraceae bacterium
GTTGATAAATTTATCAGTAGACATTCAGTTATGAATTCGTCTAATACCGAATTCCTTGACTTTCGTAGAATTACTGTAAATTAAGGAATAAGCCAATAATAAAATCATATTTTGAAACGAGGGATTTTTCAATAGTACAAGGAAATGAAGAGAAATTTTGACGTATTTTAAACTAACGACAACAAAGTAATATTGGAAAATAACCGATTCAAAAATGAGAATTTATTATTTGGTTATTCATAAATATTAAAATCTTAGTTAAAATTACCTAGGTAATTCTAACTAAGATTGAAAAAATGCAAAATAGGATGTGAATATATGATTGTTTTAAGTACTTTTAAAAAAGTATTTATTAGAAACAAAAAAACTACACTACTTTTTTTGTTTGGAGCTGTTATGTCAATTTTGATGTTGGCTGTTTCAACAGCAGGTATGATTGCGTTTCAAGATATGGAAAACTCACGTAGCTTTTCTAACCTTGAAGATTTGTATGATATAACTATTATTACGGACATAGAAATTAATAAATTTCAAATGAAAAACATAGTGGAAAAAATAGATAATGCAGGAGTTATTTTTTATGGTCTGCAATGTCCTGTTGACGGTTTTGATAAAGGAATGTCAGTATCCACATATATTGAATATTCTAAAATTGACCATCAAACTTTTCCTGTATTCAAAGGAGAAAAATTTGATATTGATAATATGATAAATAATAATGATTATGTAATGGTAGGAAAAGAGTTAATAGATTACACCTATGAAGAAAATGGAGCAAATTACATAAATATAACAGGGCAACCCTTCGCTATAAAAGCCTATATAGGTGAAAAGAGAAAAAACCATTTTACAAATAACTGTTTAGTTTTTAATTTTAGTTCTATTCCCGATATGGTGTGGCTAGCAAAAGCTTCTAGTAATAGAATTCAGTTAAAATTATTCAGCCCTCATAACAAGTCATTGGAAAATATCGAGATTATATCCAATGAAATTAAAAAACTTGACAGTGAGGCACAAATTGTTTCTGAAAAAGAAAATGTAGAACAGATAAGTTTTTTATCAGTTTTTTCAGCTTTAACTGTTAGAGGAGGATATCAATTTATTTATTATACCTTGTTGGTTTACATTGTTTCTGTGTTAAATTCAATTAGTATTTCGACAAATTGGATAAATGAACGCAGATATGAAATAGGCGTTAGAAAAGCTTTTGGACATTCACATTTTAATATATTTAAAATGCTGTATTCAGAAATGCTTTCAATTTTCATTATTTCGGGGATAATAGCTTCACTACTTTATATATTCTTAATCCAGTTACTTCAAAACAGTATTTTGCGTTCTCTTTCTTTTGGTATTGAGATTTTTATAGTATCTATAATAATGATTTTTGTTACTTCATTTATTACTTCGCTTATTCCAGTAATAAAAACATTTTCTATTGAACCTAAAGAAGCAATGCAGGTTTAAAAAGTTTAGAGGGGTATGTTTTATGGTGAATTTAAAAATAATTTTTAAAAATCTAATGCAAAAAAAAATGGCAAACATTTTTATTATAATACAGTTGTCACTTGTTTTTCTTTTAATTATGCAGAGCACAACATCGATTTTAAATGTTCGTCATAGACAAAACGACATTATGTCTATAATAAAATATAATCATAATAATGTTGTTCAATTGTTTGTAAATAATTTAAATGAATCCAGTAAATACCACGAAAATTATTTAGAGCTACTCTCACAAATAAAACAGATGGATGAAATAATAGACATAGGTAGCTTTCATTCTGATGGTATTGTTTTTGAAGAGCTGGAAAATGAAGAATTTGTTGATTTGAAAAAAAGCATTTTTTCTAAAATTGAAAAAACAGATCAATTTGAAAATACACCTGTACTAAATGCATTATATATACAAAGTGCAATGATTCACATATTAGAACCTTCAATTTATAAAGGAAGATTTTTTGAAATTGAAGATTTTAAAAACAATAATGAAGTTCCTCTTGTTGTAGGTTATGCATACAGGGATGTCTTTGAAATAGGTCAGATACTCACTGTCCCTCATGGTCCACCCGGACTTCCTGGGACATATAGAGTAATTGGTATTCTTGATAATGATAATTATTGGTTTAATAGAAACAACATCTTGAATACTAATATTCAAGATGTCTCTACATATTGTATGTTTCCCATGCCTCAGGAGCTTAATGAGAACAATATTTTTGTTCTATCTTTAAATTCTAAAACTCTGTATCTTGTTGACAGTAATTCTAACATTGATGTAGTAAGGAAAAAAATATATGATTTATCTAGGGAATATGATATGAGTATAAGACAATTGACAGTAAGTGAATTTAATCATATGAAAAATTTTCAATCTATAGAGGCTGAAAGCATTAAATTATTCACATCCTTAATAATAATTATACTTTCTGTCTTTGGCATAATATCTATATCTATTTCAAAACTACTCTCTAAAAAAAGAGAAATAGGCATACGTCTTTCCTTTGGAACAAGTCGAACCAGCATTATCTCAGTATTTACAGGAGAACTATTCATTTTAATTTCTATATCATTTTTTATTTCAATGTACTTGTTTAGTAGCAGAATAACAAGTGAATTACAAAATCAAATGGGGGAATTATACAATATTAACATTTATAATATAGGTATCTTAGTTATCATTATGACTTTAACATTTGTTTTAAGCTGTATTGCTCCTGTTAAAACAATTAAAAAGTTTTCTCTTAAAGATCTAATAGGAGGTTATGAATAATGAAAAATGTAATTATAAAATTAGATAATATTAATAAGATATACGGAAAAAACGATTATAAGACAGTAGCATTAAAAGATATAAATTTAGAGTTTTTTGAAGGAGACTTTGTATCAATTATGGGACCATCAGGTTCAGGCAAGACAACACTCTTAAATATAATTGGTTTTGTAGATACAGCAACTAGCGGTAAATATTTTCTCAGAGGCGAAGATGTAAATAAGCTAGCAAGAGGAAAGTTTCATAAGTTAAGAGGTACAGAAGTCAGTTTTGTATTTCAACAATTTGCACTTCTTAAAGACTATTCAGTATATGAAAACATCCAACTTCCTCTTCTATATAGAAAAATATCAAAAAAAGATAAGAAATCTAAAGTAATTTGTTATGCCGAAAAACTTGGCATAACTGACCTTTTAAATAAAAAACCCTCTCAGTTATCAGGAGGTCAGCAGCAAAGAGTAGCCATTGCCAGAGCACTAGCAAGTGAATCTAATATTATACTTGCTGATGAACCAACAGGAGCACTGGATCAAAAAAACGGGAATGAGCTTATGAAAATACTTACTAACTTAAATACAGAGGGAAAAACAATTTTAGTCATAACTCACGACCAAAACATTGCAAATTATTGCACCAGAAATATTTGTATTGAAGATGGCAAGATAATAAGCGACAATTTAAAATTGTAATAATATGAGAACTTTATTCTTTATTTATATTTCTTTGTGAATTCTCTAGATATCTAGTCATTTCGACATTAACTCTTTCACTTTATTGCCAAAACCGATAAAAAGGAATCTGGAAAGATTCCTTTTTATTTAATCATTCTACATTTCCCGGGAAATTGTTTATATAATTTGTCGAATTAATTTGCTTTGTCGAACTACTAAATATTTTGCAATATCTGCTTTGTATATTACAAAATCATATTCCTTAATCACAAATTGCATATAAACTTTATCTTATCCTAAGACTTTGCTTAAAACCCCTGATGTCTAGACTAACTTTATAAATAATGTTTATTTCAATTTATCTGGATTTTCTTGTGTGTTTTTCTACGTTTGATGCTGTTTTTGAGAATTTTTTAAGTTTTTCATATACAAGATGATTTATTGTTCCAGCAGGGTATTTTCCATTTTCATTTTTAGTCCCTGCTTTTTTTCCTGTTAATATTTCAATTCCCTCATCTATATCTTTAACGGCATATACATTAAATTTTCCTTCTTTACAAGCTTCGACCACTTCATCATTTAAAACTAGATTCTTTATATTCTGGTGAGGTATTATTACACCATGTTCACCATTTAGACCTCTTAGTTTGCAAAGTTCAAAAAATCCTTCTATTTTCTCTGTAACTCCACCTATAGGCTGAATCTCTTCTTTTTGGTTTACAGAGCCTGTTACTGCAAAGTTTTGCTTTATAGGAACCTCTGCTAAACTCGAAAGCACTGCATAAAGTTCTGCACTAGATGCACTGTCTCCATCAACCCCCCATATAATTGCTCAAAACAAAGACTGGCAGTCAATGAAAGTGGTATATCCTGGGCATATTTTTGACCAATATATCCACCTAAAATCATAATTCCTTTTGAATGAGAAGTTCCACTCATTTCTACTTCTC
>CAZJCV010000084.1:4494-6365 GCA_964544535.1 uncultured Lachnospiraceae bacterium
ACTTCTCCTTCAGTATCTACCATTATTGTGCCATCTTCTAAAAGTTTTAAAAGCTTTTTATCATACTTATTCGACCTATATATCTTTTCTTGTATAGCTTTTTTAACATGATCAGCATTCACTAGAGAACAACCTTCTATTTCAGCCCAAGCAGCAGATTCACTAAGTATTTCCACAATGTCATTAAATCTTGTAGAAAGTTTATTTTGATCTTCCACTAGCCTTGAACTATATTCAACAACTTTTGCAACACCAGATTTTTCAAAATGAGAAGATTTTTCACGGTTGCAAAATGCACTTATAAACTGGGCAAGTCTCCTTGTATTTGCACTATTTCTATCCATCTCTGCATCAAAGTCTGCCTTTATCTTAAAAAGTTTTTTAAACTCTTCATCATATTGATAAAGTATCTGGAAAATATATTCACTTCCAACTAAAATAACTTTTACATCCACAGGTATTGGCTCAGGCTTTAATGTTGAAACAGCAATAAGTCCCATCTGTTCCTTCATGTTTTCAATAGCTATTTCTCTTGTTCTAAGGACTCTTTTTAAGGCTTCCCATGATTGAATATTGTTTAGAATATCTTTTGCTTGAAGTATAAGATACCCTCCATTTGCTTGGTGAAACAACCCACTCTTTATCATAGTAAAATCTGTTGTCATAGTTCCAAACTCATTTTCATACTCTACTTTTCCAAGAATATTATAATAAGTTGGATTATAATCAGTCACAATAGGAGCACCTTCAAGTTCACTGTTATCAACTAAAAGATTTACTTTATATTTATCAGTGTGTGACTCATCAGATCCTTTAAACCATGGTAAGATCAGCTGTTGCTCTTCAGAAAGGTCATCTTCTCTAAATTCATCAAGATTCTTTAATATGTCTTCCTGTACCTTTTCAAGGTAATCTAAAACCTTTTTATAGTCTCTATACTTTTCTTTTAAATCATTTATCTGTATTCCAACAGCAAATAATGCTATTTTATTTTCCCATTCAGAAACTCTTTCTTCTGCTTCCTTTTCTATATTTTTAATTTGTCTTATTATATCTAATGTTTCTAGCTGTACTACATTGGATTTTTCATTTATTTCATGCTTTATTTTCTCGTCTAAGTCCCCATACTCTTCCTCTGTTATAGTCTTTCCTTCAACAACTGGTAAAAAATATATTCCCGCATTAGTAGTCTTTACTTTAAATCCCTGCTTTTCAGCATCCTCGTTAAGTCTTTCCATTAGTTCTGCTTTTTTACTTTGAAACTCCTTTGCTATAGAAGTTTTTTCTCTTTCATAGTCTTCGCTGTCAAAAGCCTTAGTTATCTCAATCTTAAGTACCTTCACAAAATCTTCCATATCTTTTTGAAACACTTTACCTAATCCCGCAGGCAAATTAATAGCTTTAGGCTTGTTAGGATTATCAAAATTGTATACATAACACCAATCATCAGGTGTTTTTAATTTCTTTGATATCTTTTTTACAATATTTTGAGCATAACTTGTTTTTCCTGTTCCTGTCATTCCACTCATAAAAATATTGTACCCTCTGGTTTTTATTTTAAGCCCAAATTCCATGGCTTTTACTGCTCGCTCCTGACCAATAATATCATCGGAAAAAGTTAATTTTGAAGTATCTTGGAACTTAAAAGAACCTGGTTTACATTCTTTCCTAAGCTTATTATAGGATAATTTTTTTGTTCGTGGCATATATTTTCCCCCTTTAAACCAGCTTACATAAGGACTTGTAATAGACAGCGATAAATTTTAAGACATACAACACTAATTCGGAAATTTAAAATTGCAATACTAATATAAAATTGGCGCTTCGCTATTTTGTGTGGGTAAACACACTAATTAGTTAATTAATTCCGC
>CAZJCV010000085.1:0-6331 GCA_964544535.1 uncultured Lachnospiraceae bacterium
TCAAATAAATATTTGGGGCAAGTAGTTCTTTTTTAATAATTTTATACATTGTGTCGTATCCTCCATTGCTATAATTATCGTTAAATTTTAAACAGTCTATTATATTATATTACATTTAAGTAAAAAAATCTAGTACCTTAAAATGCAAATTGATCCATGTCGTTTAATTTTGATAAGTTGAAATTTCTATACCTAAAATCAAAGGTCACATCTTTTCCAAACCATTTAGGCGCTATGAAATTTTTTGCACAAGTTTCATCAGGAAACTCTACTTCAACAAACATTAATCCATTTAGCTTTTCATGGAAAACATCTAATTCAGCAAGTAGTTCATTTTCTAAGGGTATTAGGTAGCGAGTTTTAAAGATTATGTTATAATCTGCTTTCTTAATTAAATGCTCATAAGCTTCTTTAGATAGGGGTAGCTCAACTTCCTTGGCTATTAAAGCAACTGATGAATCACATGAAATAGACGGATTGTCTTTTTTAAATCCCCTGCATGATTTATAAGTTAACATATAGTCATCATTACTTTTACGGACTCTTAATATTGGGTCAACTAAAGACAAATATGCTTGTTCAATTTCTATCCTTTGATATTGATTTATATTTGAGGGTAATTCCTTTATTTGATATTTCTTTTCTATTTCCATAGTTTCTCCCATAAACTTTCTTATATTAGTTCCATACAAATCTGGGTATGAATTTTCAAATTCATACCCAGATTTGTATATGGTCTCATTAATATTATACACACTTTAAAGCTGTAAAACGCTTATAATATACCAATTAATAATATTGTTACCAAATAATAAAGCAACTATTATACCGGCTGAAAGATAAGGTCCAAAAGCCAATGTCCTATCTGCATTCTTAATACGCATTTTTATAAGATGTATAACTGATGCGAATAAACAACCTAAGATAAAGGCTAGTAAAATCAACTTCCATCCTAGAAGTAAACCAGCGACAGCCATTAGCTTTACATCGCCACCACCAATTCCTCTTCCTTTGCTGATATAAAATACAAGTGCAAGGAAAGCACTAACTACAAAGAATCCAATTACATGTTCTATAATAATATTAACTGACATGTTATGACTAAAGAAATTAATTAGGCTTCCTGCTATAGCTAATACTAATAGTGTCTTATTCAGAACTATTGGTATAGTAAATGTTCTATAATCAATTACACTTATTACTACTAAAACAGAAATAGCCATACAATAAACTGCGTTAAGTAGAATTATAAAACTTGTATTCCATCCATAAATATAAAATACAATTACATATAACACAGCATTTACTATCTCTATAATTGGATATTGAAGGGAAAGCTTAGTCTTGCAAAATCTACACTTGCCCCTTAAAAATAAGAAGCTAAAGACTGGTACCATATCATACCACTTTAAAGTTTCCTTGCAGTTCATGCAGTGGGATCTTCCAGCTACAATATCCTCTTTTTTAGGAATGCGATAAATGCATACATTTAAAAAACTACCAATTACACTTCCAAATATAAATACTAATATGTATATAAATATATCCATAGTTTGACCACTTTCGTTTTTTCTATTAGAATGTTTTATTCAAATAAATCAGTCTTACTAAAGTTTCCGCCTTCCATAAATATATATTCTCCACTGCCGTCCCAAAATGGGGTCTCACCATAAAAAGATAAAGCAAATTCAATTTCTAATGGATAGTTTGCAGTAGCAACTGTTGTAGCTGTTGCGGCTGCTTCTTCAGAACCTTCAACTTGATTATTGGCTGATGGATCATCTTTTCTAGAAGTTACTATATGCATACTAGTTAATGATGCATACTTGTCCCCTACTTCAAAAGCCTTTAATATCTCTTTTAGGCTATTATAATTAGAGTTAAAACTTAATGAAATACCCTTGCTATAATATAAATCATGACCCGAAACAGAATCATATGATATAGCAATTAAATCAGAAATATCCGATGAGCCATCTGCATAATTAGTTTTATTGCTTATATAGTCTAGCAACTCCGGTTCGTCTATATTTTCCATGAGAATCGCCATATTTTCTGTAGCTTCTATCTTTAAACTTTCAATTTCTTTCTTTGTGTTTTCAATTTTTACAGCTAAGCTCTTTGCTTCGTCTAACTTCAAGCTAGCTTCTTCTGACTGGCGCTCTAACTCCTTAATCTCATCTTTAAGAGGGAAATAATAAAAATATACAAACAAGGCTACACTTGCAAACACAAGAAACCCTATAACTAGATATTTTTCTTTTTTTGATAGTTTAGTCATTACTCTGCCCCCTCTTCTGTTATTGCTTCTTCTGAATTACTTTCATCTGTCGTCTCTTCTTGACTATCTATATCTTCTTCAAGGTCCTCTTCAACATCTTCATAAAAAACTACTGATAAATCAAAATTATAAAAACCAGTAGTAATACCTTCTTCATATTCCATTGTTGATAAGGATACCATTATAACATTATCTAGTCTTCTAAGATTCACCATAAATTGACTCAGTTCTAGTGGAGATGGAGTTTTTCCTTTTATATTTAAGAATCCACTCATATAGGTTAACTCATCTAATACTATACTTGTTGGTGTTGCAGACTCAAAATCTTCTAAAATTCCTGAAAAAGCTAAGTTTTCACTTCTAATGTTGCTGAAAATTGCATTTTTTTCCCTTAGTAGGTTTAATTCTTCTAAAATTTTATCATAATCTTCCTTAGTTACTGCTATCTTTTCAATTTCAGATTCCGTATATTCAATATCTTTTCTAATTCTTCTTTTTTCCATATTAGGTATATAAACAAATACAAGAGCAACAACTGCAAGTAAAATAATAATAGCTATAATAAATCCCGATGCTATCTTTGTTATATCTCCCGATTTTTTCTTTGGTAAAAGATTAATATCACCCCTCATATTTCCACTCCTCTCTATATGTTACACCTATAGCTTGAGAAAATATAGAAATATGTCTTCCAACAGAGCCAACTTTTTTGAAAGTATCAAACACTTCAGCTGCAGGTCTAACTTCAATGGAAAATTGTTCTTGAAGATACTTGGGCAAACCTGCAAGTAGAGAGCCTCCACCCATTATATATACTCTTTCTACTGATTCACCACTACGATTATTATAAAACTCCATAGTTCTTGAAAAATCCCTTACTAAGTATTCAAAATAATCATAAACCTGTTTTACTACTGGATCATCTGGATTTCCCATAAAAAAGTTGGTTTGACTCTTGTAATCCTCAGCATCAATTTCATCCATATTTGCTTTCTTTGCAATAACAGATGTTAAATAATCTCCCCCATAACTAATAGACTTATGAAGATAATAGTTACCATCTTTAAATATTACAATTTCAGTTTTATTAGCACCAAAATCTATCATACATATATTATTTGCCTTTTTTATAGTAGATTTTCTATATTCCAAATTACAGAGTTTACCTGCAATATTAGGAAATACATCAATATAATTTACCCTTAAGCCTGCAAGTTTTAAGGTTTCAACATAATTTTCTAGCAATTTCTCGGGTGCTGCTACTGCTAATACTCGTATTTTACCTTCTGGCTGGCCTGGCTCTATAAGATATTCTAATATCTTATAGTCAATATAATACTTCTCATGCTCTTGAGGTAACATACTAGAAATTTCTTGATTAATATTTTCCCTTATCTGCTCATCTTCCATTTCTGGAAAGGTTAGTTCACGAACTATTAATTCACTTGATGACAAGCATAAAGCAACATCTTTAGTCCTTATACTATAACGTCTTAAGGCAGCACTGATTATTTCAGCTAAAGGTTCTTGAGCCTCAATCCTTCCTTGATTAATCATTCCAATAGGCAAAGCTTCAATTATCCATTTATCAAAGTTATGGTTCTTCTTCATTTCAACTATCTTAACTGTTGAAGAACCAATATCAATGCCTAGAATAGCATTTCCCTTTTCTACTAATCTTCGAGCGCTACCTTGTAACATATTAGGTGAGCTTTTCTTTTGTTTTTTAGTTACCATAGTATCCTCCGTTATCTTTCAGTTATTGGTGTTTCTGAAGCTATAAGAATATCAACATTATCTAGTGGTTCTTCTGGAGTAAGAGGACTCCCAGGTAATTGCTTGTCTGGATCGTAGATAACAGAACCGCCACCCGATATTTTGAAAGTATTAGCAATAATGGGGCCAAAAAACTTACCACTTCCTCCAACCTCAACATGTGCATTGGGTGCATAAAGCACTAATGAATTTGAACTTGATCCCCCTGATATATCTACCTTGTTTCCTAATGTAAATATATTACCCATTACATTACCACTAGCCCCTAATTCAAGGTCAGCATCATATGCAAAGATACTACCATTAAAATTTGTATCTCCAGTTAAAGAAAATTTCTTTTTAGAAGGACCACTTGACGGACCAATATATACCATCAATTTCTCAGCTGTATTGCGAAGTTCTTCATCATCTGAGCTATTAATATGATTGAACTTGGAGCCTGCAGTTATAGTTATATTATCCTTTACATATAAGTTTAGCAATCCAGTTCCATCTAATTCAACAGTTCCCTGACTAACATTAAAGTTGTCAACCATCAATATGCTATCAGGACTGTATTTTATTTTTAATTTTGTATCCGCGTGTACCCCTATATCCTTTATATAAGTAATTGAATTAGTTAGATTCAGTGTTTTGTCACTGTCTGCCGATTCAGCCGTAATATTAAGGCTTGAGATATGTTCAGATATTGAAGGGAAAGTTGGAAAATCATCCTCTGTTATAGCAAAAACATCTTCTTCTGTTGGAATTTCGGGAAATTTTGGTAGTGTCACTGTAGTATTAGCTGATTTAGTACCCTTTATACTCCCCCATCCAACATCTGATATATCTTTTTCTGAAAAAACATCTCCTTTTATATCTCCACCAACTTTATTGACTTCTCCCTTGGCGTAAACAGAACCTTCAACCATGCCATTAGATATGCTGAATTTTTTATTTGAATACACCGAGCCCATTACATTACCACCAGTTACACTAGTGTCACCACTTGAGTAAGTAAACTCTTCTACTTTTCCTCCCGCTACTGTTATATTACCAACAGAATATACAGAGCCTTGTACCGTTACAACATTTCCTAATTTAATATTAGCTTTAGAAAAAATTGGTCCCTTTATTGTTCCTTGCACATTGTCCATATTCCCTTCTGTATATATTGCATATTCAGTATGCAGTTTTGTATTGTTCTTATTAACCCATTTGAATGTAATTGGCTTATAAACCTTTCTTGTGATACCATCAACTGTACCAGTGGATTCAATTATATATGTTCTCATGTTGGGATCTGCACTAGGTCCTGTATCTTTTATTACTCGTACTTCTGCATCTGGAGCTCCACCATATTGTTCATCAAAATGTCCACTAGAAACATTCAATGTCTTTGACATACTTGGATCTGTAAGATTAGTATCTATTGCATTAAAAAAATCATTTGCCGTGTCAATATCAGAGTCGTTATAAATGTCTAAAATTTTACTTTTGACCTCTTGTGCATGATAAGTAACGCCACCTTCAGCAATATAATATGATGATTGGTACTCTCTCTCATCTAATCCATTCTTCAAATTACTTGTAGTCGCACTTAATAAAGCCACGCTCAATATGGATAAAACTAACATTGTCATAATTACTGCAACTAATGCTGCTCCCTTATCATTACCTTTTAATGTATTCTTCATATCTTCACCACCTTATTTTCGTTCCGTTAACACAGTTTCTAATTTATCAACATGTCCATCTGTATTCTCTATACTTTCAACTATTAGAGTTATTTTACCAGCAGTTTTTTTTACATTAAAGTTTCCAATTCTCTCTGCTAATTTGCTAGTTCTGTTGTGTGTAATACTACCTGATGGACTTATATCATAGTATTCAGCTTCTATAGTATTACTTCCACCATTAAACTTAATTATAGTCTTTTCTTCACCACTTGGGTGACTTAGAGTTAGTGTGGTCGGATTTGTTACTTCAACCACAGATGACCTTCTTATCTGTTTTGCTATTTCATTTGAAACTCTTCTCACGTTTGTTTGATTGTTTGCAGTTGATATAGCTCTTGAATATCCTTTTACACCCGAAGTAAAAAATGATAATATAGTAAATAAAATTACAGCACCAATTGCAATTACCACAACAAGTTCAATTAATGTAAATCCCTTATTATCTTTCATAAACATATCACATCCCATCTATTTAGTGATAATATTTTGCACACTAGCTATAGGTCTACTATAAGATGAATCTTCATAAACACCAACAAATACACTAACTAAATCC
>CAZJCV010000086.1:0-6173 GCA_964544535.1 uncultured Lachnospiraceae bacterium
GAATATTGGGACAAGCTTGATAGCTTTATTCTGCACAATTTTAAGCAAAACCGCAAGGAGTTACATATGTCTATTGTTACAGAGTAATATTCTATATGAGTAAGGTGGTTTGCACAGGAGGATCCGAGTTGATTAGATCTATGTACTAAGTTAGATCTATGTACTAAGTTAGATCTATGTACTAAGTTAGATCCTATTGAATCACGTTACGTGATCACATCTAACGAGACTATTTTTATAATGAGGTGAAGCTATGGAGATAGTAATACAAGGTCTGTATAAGTCATATTTAAAAGGAAAAAGAACAATAAATGTTATAAATGACTTCAGCTACACGTTTACAAGCGGTGGTTTTTATCTTATAAAAGGCGAATCCGGAAAAGGAAAAACCACTTTACTTACATTAATAGCTTTACTTCAAAATCCTGATGCTGGTCAAATTTTTTTTGACGGCTTGGTTGTTACTGAATTAAATAGCGAAGAGAAGTGTGAAATTAGAAGGGATAAAATAGGTATTATTTTTCAGGACTTTAATTTGTTAGATGGTCTAAGCTCCCTGGAAAATGTAATCCTTTCAGAAGTATGTGAGCGTAAAGTAAAGCTAGGAGAAGCTAAGAAACGTGCAGAAAGAATTTTGACACTTTTAAGAATCCAAGACCGTGCCAACCATTATCCAAATGAGCTTTCCGGGGGCGAGCAACAGCGTGTTGGTGTAGCTAGGGCAATCTTTAAAAGCCCAGATATTCTAATATGTGATGAACCGGTATCGAATTTAGATGACGAAAATGCGGAAGCAATTGGAGAATTTCTAAACAATTACTGTCGTAACGAAGCTAAAATAGTCATAGCCACTTCTCACGGTACTTGTCTGGATAAATATGCAGATGAAATTATTAGTCTTTAGGAGTGTAGGCTTATGCGTCGAAAACTATTTTTCAATATCCTTTTTGGTAAAAAATCAATATTGGTAGGCTTTGTATTGATTACCTTTATCTTTACTACTTTTGCGGGTTGGATCATTCTCGAGGTTGAACAGATGACGAGGCGAAGCAGCTCTTACCCAGATTTAACCGTGCAAGGTAGGGCACCGGATTTTCCTCATAGGTACAATAACATCGATGGGCTAAGTGCGGAACTGATAGACCTTTATGGGGAAAACATGAGAATATACGGCGCTATGACTAAGTCCATGTTACACTGGGTAAAAGGTGGTTATACTATTCATTATATGATTTATGGTGTGGAAAGTAGCTTTTTTCAAAAGGAGTTAGCGCCCTATTTGATGAGTGGCAGATTGCCTCTTCCCGGCAAAAAAGAGATATTGATAGGTGAAGCTGGAAAACATTATTTCAATGCGGATATTGGAGACTCTGTGGAGTTCTCCCTTTCAACAAAATTACTTGGAGAATACGAGGTTGTAGGTATTCTCCAAGATAGTGCGGAGTATTATAAGGGGGGTATTTTTGTAGATGTAGAAGTCTTAGAACATGAACATGGTATAGATGTAGGGGAAAATCTCATTTTGGGATATTTTGCAGATTTACAGAGCAAGGCGATCTTTAATGATTTTGTAAATGAATTTCAAGAGATATTAGCCTCTTATGATATTGGTACGGTGGAATTGTTTTACAAGATTAAGGAAGTGCGTTTGCGTGGCATTATAACTACTACAATTTTATTGCTTCTTCTTAATTGCGCTGTGATTTATTTAATGGTTGGTTATCTTATGAAGGATTTGCCGTTAAAAGTTGGTCTATTGAAGGCTCTAGGTGTATCTAACTCTACTATAAATCGAACATTTATGGGTGGTCTCGCAATTGCTTTGTTTTTAGCTTTTGCACTAACTTTCAGTGTTTTACAATATGTAGTAATATCTCAAAATAATATTGCTAGCACCATGTTAGGATATGATTATGAATTTCTCTCGATAGGTTTGGGTTTGTATTTAAGCTTCATAATTTTTGCGGTCGTACTCTTATTTTCTGTCTACCTTATGATTAGAATCAAGATATTCCGCTTTGAACCAAGAGTTTCCATGTTAGGTTTAAGGTCACAATGACAGACTTTAGTTTATTTCTTCATAGTTTGGATAGGTGACACTTAACTGGAGAATAAAGATAAGGTCATGTAAATTGAAAATATAAAAGGGGAGATATTACATGACAAACCGACGTCCACGACGAACATTTACCGACGAATCCAAAATGCAAATGGTAAAGTTTTACGAAAGCGGTAAACCCAAAAGTTAAATCGTAGCAGAATACGATTTAACTGCATCATCTTTAAGTAACTGGATGAAAAGAAGTCAAACAACCGGCTCTTTCAAAGAAAAGGACAATAGGACAGAAACGGAAAATGAACTGTTCAAACTAAGAAAAGAAAACCAACAACTCGGGATGGAAAATGATATTTTAAAGCAAGCGGTGCTGATCTTAGGACGCAAGTAGATGTGATCAAAAGCAATGCTCATAAATCGGCAATGTGCCGCGTCCTACAAACCTATTACTATGAGTCGCACGCGAAAATCACAAATGACGAAATAACCCCTAAGGTGATTGCAATCTCCAAAGCATGCAGAAACAATTATGGTACAAGAAAAACAAAGATGGAGCTTTAAAAATTGGGTTATATAGTATCAAGACGAAAGATAAGTTGAATTATGAAACAAAATGATTTAGTTTCAAGCTATACTGTGGCCTAGTATAAACGTCAAGCAATCCAATGTAACGATGAAAAATTGCAAATGAAATCAAGAGAAATTTTAATAATAAAGAACCATATGCTGCAGTTGTTAGCGATCTAACCTATGTAAGGGTTGGCAACAAGTGGCACTATGTTTGTTTATTAGTTGATCTGTTCAACAGAGAAATGATCGGTTTTAGTGCCGGACCTAAAAAGACTGCCAAACTTGTTTATAAAGTCTTTGCAAACGTAAAAGTCGGAGAGGAAATGAATTTAAAAACAGCCTTATTGATCAAGTTTTAGAAGCCTTTGATATCAAGCTATTCTTGAGAATGAAAGGTTGCGCTCATGACAACGCTGTGGCAGAAGCGACCTTTAAACTCTTTAAAATCGAATTTGCAAACAACTATCACTTTAGAGATTTAGAACAGTTAAAAATAATGTTGGCCGATTATGTTAATTGGTTTAATAACATAAGGGTACACTCACCCTTGGATTACTTAACTCCAAGAGAGTATAGATTACAGTACCTTGAAAAAGTTGTCTATTTTACTGTTACTGATTCAGTTTTTTGTTATCTGTGCGGAAGGATGATGTTATGTGGATAAGGAAACTCACATTCGTAAGAAACTTATGTTATTATTGCTACTTTTTATTACGACAATTTCTTTAACCTTATTTACCCGTTTGTCTATGGAATCTTCGGAGAACCTTTTCGAAGTAGAATTGAGCTTTGGTGCGTTTTATAATGATGAAGTAAGAACTTTTACTTTAAATCGAAGCGGTACTTTAAGGCTATTTTTATTCACTTCTATAGAAGAGGGGCACTTCGAATTTGATTTGTTTTCATCCAATGGACAAACTTTATATTCTGTTAAAGGATTACAGCTGGATGAAACTGTGGAACTGGAAATTTCTGAAGGAATTTGGCATTGGCGTGTGTTATGTCATGGTGAAGGTGGAAAAAGAACATACGCTAAATTGGGTAAATACAAAATTAAAGGTGTTATTTTATAGGTGGCATATTAATTAGACGACAAATTTGATACATAAACATATATACTGAAATACTCATCTTGGTTTTGACATAAACTACAATGGTTAACCTTGACTTTGGGGGCGAGGAGATATGCATTATACTTTATTTATGAATTTGTTTTTTCCAAAAAAGAAGGTTTTAATTGGCTTCTTTATATCTTTATTATTTTTTTTAGTGTTAATCGGAACCAGAATTGTTAAAATCGAGCAACAATATATCTCTATCTTATCCTCACCTAACTATGTTCTTACTTCTACATCGAGTGAAGGATTTATGCCTTCTTCTCCCTATAAGAACAATAATGCGTTGAGTGCTGAGCTACAAAACTTTTTTGGAGTTAAAGTCGGTATTTATGAGGCTAGCATATTTCTTTCTAAATCTCCTTATCAAAAAGATTTATCTTTTCAGATGTTTGCGGTAGATGAAAGTTTTTTTTCTAATCAAATGTCTAAATTTCTCACAGGGAGTATTCCGGATGTCCAGAAAATGGAGGCTGTAATTGGTAAAGGTCTTAGTGAAAAATTGAATCTGGGTATAAGCGATAAATTGGAAGTTCTAGACCCTCGCGGAGAGATAACACAATTAATAATTAGTGGAATTTTGAAAAAAGGGACTGATTTTTTTCAGGATGTCGTTCTTATTACTAATGATACAAACATTGATGCTCACATACCTAACGTTATTTGGTTATATTTTGGAGATACGCAATTGGATGAAAGCAATAACCAGGGTTTTTATGAAATTGTTGGAAAATATAAAGTTGGAAGACAGGACAGTATTGATATAAGGAAAAGTGGAAAAATAAATTTGTTAATTGAAATTACAGCCTTATTGTTGTTGGGTGCGGTGGGTGCGTTATTGCTTGTGGCAAATCTAACAAAAGGAAGTGCAAAAAAGATCGGATTGCTAAAAGCTCAGGGTGTTAGTGATACATATATAAATAAATTGAGTTTGAGTGGGTTAGCGCTGTTCGTATTTGGTGCGGTTTTCATAGCTATAGTCTGCCTTCCTTTTATAAATCATTTGTATAATAGTGGCATAAGCCGGGCTTTAAGTTTCAGAGTAAAACACTTTAGTATCAGTTTAACGATTAGTTTTGCTCTTTATTCTTATTCCTTTTTATTACTTGTTATTATGTATTTATTTGTTTGGGTTAATACTACAAAGATTTCTCCAAGACAGGCTATGTTGAATCCCTATTAGTTACATTTCACAACAAAACTGTTTCCACATCGGAGTGCTGTGAGTGAACCGGACGCGGGTAAGCTTAAATAACTTATCTATTCACAAAATTACTTCGCTTATCTCAAGATTAAGATGTAACCTTTAATTTAGCATAATATTTGTGTTCTAATTCCATTGGGCTTAGTGGATAGGTTACATTTAACTGGATAATAAAGATAAGATCATTTAAATTGAAAATATAAAAGGGGAGATTTTACATGAGAAACCGTTGACCAAGAAGAACTTTTATCGATGAATTTTAATCTCAAATGGTTAAGTTCTATGAAAGTAGCGAATCTAAAAGCGAAATTATAGCTGAATATGATCTAACTGCATCTTCCTTGAGTAACTGAATTAAAAGAAGCCAGACAACCGGCTCTTTCAAAGAAAAGGACAATAGGATAGAAACGGAAAATGAACTAATCAAGCTTAGAAAAGAAAACCAGCAACTCAGGATGGAAAATGATATTTTAAAGCAACCGGCGCTGATCTTTGGGCGAATGCAAATGTGATTAAAACAATGCTCACAAATACTTTGTATCAGCAATGTGGCTCGTCCTACAAGTCCCAAGAAGTATCTACTACTATGAATCATAGGCCAAAATAGCAAAAGACGAAATAGTTCCCAAGTTTATTGAAATCTTCAAAGCAAAGAGAAATAACTATGGTACAAGAAAAACAAAGGTGGAGCCTAAAAAATTGGGTTATATAGTATCAAGACGAAAGATAAGTCGAATTATGAAATAAAATGATTTAGTTTCAAACTATACTGTGGCCCAGTATAAACCTTAAGCAATCCAATGTAACGATGAAAAATTGCAAATGAAACCAAGAGAAATTTTAATAATAAAGAATCATATGCTGCAATTGTTAGCGTTCTAACCTATGTCAAGGTTGTCAACAAGTGGCACTATGTCTGTTTATTAGTTGATCTGTTCAACAGAGAAATGAGCGGTTTTAGTGCCGGACTTAAAAAGACTGCCCGACTTATTTATAAAGCTTTTGCAAGCGTAAAAGTCAGATCAGATGCTATTATCCTCTTTCATACAGACAGAGGAAATGAATTTAAAAACAGCCTTATTGATGAAGTTTTGGAAACCTTTAATATTAAGCGATCCCTAAGCATGAAGGATTACCAATCCAATATTAGTAATTAGAAAATATACTTATCACATGAAGGGGGTTATGTCTTGTTTTATGTTGATCAGTTGAAGTGGTCACTCCGGCA
>CAZJCV010000087.1:0-6006 GCA_964544535.1 uncultured Lachnospiraceae bacterium
TTAAATTAATATTGAAAGGTTAATTGTTTAGGGTTCATTATTTTTTGAAAGTTTTTCAACTAAATTTTACAATGAGTATTAGTAGTAGTACCTAAAAAAAGGAGGCGTATTTATGAAGAAGTGTAAAGTTATTTCAGTATTTTTGATAATGGTATTATTGCTAGGGGGCTGCAGTAAATACGACAATAAAGAAGGCGGAACTGATCAAGATAAAAGTAATAATGATTTATATACAGATAATCAAGTTGATTCAGGTAAAGATGAAGAAAAAAACATAGAAGAGGGGGTTAAAAGCATAGTTGATGAAGATGAAAGTACAGGGAATGAGGAGAGAAACATAGCAGATGAAGAAAAAGATATAGAAGATGCTAGTATAAAGTTTTCTGTAACAAATAATGATAATAGCATTTCCCCTAGTTTAGAACCAGAAGAGAATTCTAATAGTAAAAGTTTGTCGCAAGAAACTAGTAATCTGTCTGGTACCTCAGGTGCCTTTGATTTTGTGATTCAAGGAAGCACTGATAAAGACAACTATATTTATCCTGATTCTATGGAAATTACTGCACTGTTACATAGAAATGGGATTCCGATAATAGATGCAAATGTTTATGCTTCAGTAGTTAGTCCAGACAATACTAAAATGGATATTGAGCTTAATGATTGGGGACTTATGGGAGATGAGATTGCAGGGGATGGCTTATATACAGGATTATTTTCTGACTTTAAAGTAGACGGAGCATATCAAATTACAATTTATGCAAATAACAATGAAAAGAAGGCGATTTTAGGAGAATCCTTTGTTGGACTTCCAACTGAAAGTGGAAGTTCGGTGAGCTCTAGTCAGGTTCCTATTAAGGAGAGTTTTTCAAAGTCTCAATTGATCCCTTCTGTAATTGTATCAGGTACATCAGAAAAAACTAGTATAGTTCAATTATCAACTGATTTGCTAAAGTTAGATGAGCAAAGCGAAACTGCCACTATAACTGTTACTAGGACAGGAAATATTAATGATACTATGAAGGTTGATTATGAAACTATAGATGGAACTGCAGTTGCAGGTGTTGACTATGTTGCTGCTAGTGGTAATTTGTCTTATAAAAGTGGAGAATCTTCTAAGACAATTCAAGTCAAACTAAACAACTCATCTTCTAGCAGTCATCAGATTAAGGATTTTACCATTAACCTAAAGAATCCAGATAAGGGTGTATTGGGTACTCCTAAAAGTGCAAGAGTCGACATATATCGTACAGAATACTCAAAAAATGCAGACTTAAGAAGACTTGAGGTTAACGTTGGGACTCTTGATAAAGAGTTTTCTCCTGATATTACAAATTACAGTGTTTCAGTTCCTTATGAAACAACTAAAGTTAGTGTTAAAGCATCTGTTGCTGAGAGATGGTCTACTATGACTATAAATGGAAATCCAGTTTTGACTGGCCAACCTTCAGCAGACATAAATTTAAGCGTAGGGGAAAACACAATTCCTATTGTAGTTACAGCTGAAGATGAGGTAACTCAAAAAATATATACAATAATAATTCATAGGGAACAGAAATAATAGAAAAAGTATAATATTAATGGATTGAAATGAAAACTAATATGTGAATGACTTTATCTAAAGCCAAAAATCTGAATTTCAAGTAGAGATTATAAGAGGAAATCCACTTTGTAGGTGGAGTATTAAGATAAATTATATTAAAAAACACATGATATTAACCATACATATTATAATTGAATTTATGAAAGGAGGTCTAAAAACACAATTTTTTGTAAATGTTAGTAGCTTATTTTAATTTGTGATTCGTTAAATTACTAAGAAGTACTAAATCAATCTAAGTACATACTAAATTATATTAATATATACATGGAAAAAATAGATGATTTAAGCTACTGTAAAAAAGACTAATTATAATTAAGGGGAGATTTTCAAAATGAAAAAATTTAAGACAATTTTTATGTTAGTATTAGCAATGATATTGCTTATTACATCTAGTATTAATGTTTTTTCTAATACTGGTGGAAGTGTCACAAATGGAGTTATTAATTTGACAGTTTTAATTATGGAAGATGAAGGATATACTCAGGAACCTGAGGTCATAGTTGAAACTGTTAAACAAAGCTTTATAGAAGCTTCAAATTATTTGTATACAGCTACAAATGGACAAAATAGGTTTGGTAAGATAAGAATATATTTACCTGCAGCAAGTCCAGATGGATGGCCTGAGATAGAAGAAGCGATACCACCGGATAGCTTTAACCCTCAGCATTCAGATGTTTATATTAATTCAGGTACGGGCGGATCGGCTCATGTTGACGGATTTATGGGATCAAGAAATAAGCATATATTTTTAGGCATAGATTCTGCATTTATTTTTGGAACCAATAGTTTTGCTAAAACTATTGTGCATGAATTCGGTCACTATGGATACGGCCTTAGTGATGAATACTGTAATTATGTAACAAGAGGTATTTTAAATAGGAAGAGCTACCAAGTGTTTGGTAGAATGGAGGAAGATGAAAGTATAACATGGTTTACTTGTGAAGAAGGCGCAGAAATGGAAATAAGAGATGCTAATGGGAACGTTGCTATTGAAATTTTAAGAGGAGAGGGATATTCTTCAGAATTCAATTCAAATGGTGCTGAAGCTAGTATAATGTGGGTTCAGCATGAAGATAGTATTATACATTTTTGTGATAGTAGCAATCACAATTCATCTATTCCAAACATGCAAAATAATAAGAATAAAAACCAATCTGCCTGGGAAGTAATGGCTAACAATTCGAAATTTAATCTTGTAGCTCCTGGAGGTAACATAAATACTATAGAAAAAAAAGACCCTGAATTTATTGTCATGCAAAAATCAAATTGGAATGATATTCAGTTGGTTATAGATAGATCAGGATCTATGTTAGGTGCACGTATGGCATTAGCAAATGGTGGTGCAAGTATGTTTATTGATTGTGTAGAGTTACCTGAGGAGGATGAAATTGGTGACAGGGTAGGTATAGTTTCTTTTGCTGGTGATGTAACTCAAAATCAATCATTAACAGAAGTTAAGAGTATTGCTGATAAAAGTAATATGAAAAGTATAATTAATGGTATCAATGCTAGTGGTTCAACAAATATAGGGGGAGGCTTAAATGCAGGCTTAAATGATCTTATAAGTAATAACTATAGAAAAGGATCAGGTGCTATTATTCTTCTTTCTGATGGAGAACACAATACAGGAACACACCCTAATAGCGTAATACCTGCATTGCAGCGAGAGGGAATTCCCGTATTTACCATAGGCGTTGGAAGTGGAACAGATATTGCCTTAATGCAAAGTATTGCACAACAAACAGGTGGGGAATTTTATTATGCTAGTAAGCCTAGCAATATTAACATAATATATAAGACAATTAAAAACAGATTAAATATGTTTGATAGGTTAACAAAATACATCAATGATTTACTTGATTCGGCAGAAATGTCCAGTGAAATTGTGTATGTTGACTCTTCAATGAAACAGGTTAAATTTACAATAAGTACAGAAGATGCGGCTAATGTATCATTTACATTAAAATCTCCAGATGGGAAAATTTATTCCCCAGACAATACTCATGATGCAACTTATGTAATGGAAGACACATATCAAATTTATTTTGTTGATAATCCTGTTCCAGGAGCTTGGGAATACGAAATAGAAAATAATTCACAAAGACAGTTGGAAATATCTTTTGATCTTTCTGGAAATACTTCGTTAATGCTTCAAGGAAGTACTGATACTAATATTTATGAGTATCCTACACCTATGAAGGTTATTGCATTATTGCATAAAAATGGAATACCTATAGTGGATGCAAATGTATATGCTACTATAACAATGCCAGACAATACCCAAGTGGAATTAGAACTTAATGATTATGGAATTATGGGAGACGAAATGCCAGGAGACGGATTGTATACAGGAGTTTTTACTGATTTTAAAGCTGATGGTGAATATGAGATTACAATTCATGCGAACAATGATGACATGCAAGCTGTTTTAGGTGAATCATTTCCAGGTTTAAGTCCTGATGGAACTATTAGCGCTTCTAATCAAGTTCCTATTGATGAGAAGTTTTCTAGAACGGAGATTTTACCTACAGTGTCAGTATCAGGAACATCAAAGGAAATTAGCATTGTACAGCTATCAACTGATATACTAGAGATGGATGAACAAAATAACATTGCAACTGTTAATGTTACTAGAACAGGTAATATCAATGGGGAGATGAGTGTTGACTATAAAACTTCAGATTTAACTGCAGTTGAAGATATTGATTATATCCCAGTTAACGGCACATTACATTTTGAAAGTGGTGAAGCTTCTAAATCCTTTGAAGTAGAGTTATTACAAGTTCCTTCACGCAATGAGTACTATATTAAGGAATTCAATGTAACTTTGAATAATCCAATTAATTCGGTTTTAGGGGTTCCAGAGAGTGCAAGAGTTGATATATATCGTACTGAATATTCAAATAATGCAAATTTAAGAAGTCTTGAAGTGGATAGTGGAACTCTTGATAAAGAGTTTTCTCCTGATGTTACCAATTACAGCATTTCAGTTCCTTATGAAACTAGTACAGTTAGTGTAAAAGCATCTGTTTCGGACAGATGGTCATCTATGACGATAAATGGGAATCGTGTTTTGAGTGGTCAACCTTCGGCAGACATAAATCTAGAAACAGGAGTTAATAAAATTCCTATAGTTGTTACAGCTGAGGATGAAGTGACTCAAAAAACTTATACTTTGACTGTTAATAGGGCTGCATCTTCTAGTACAAATACGAGACCAAGACCTAATAGGCCTGCACCGACACCGACACCAGAATCAACGCCGACACCAGAACCAACATCAACACCAGAACCAATTGAAAAACCTGATGATGTAGTTCCAGGAATTATATTATCTGATGCAGAAGGACATTGGGCGGAAGCATTTATTAAAGATTTAATGGAGAAAGAAATTGTTAATAGTTATCCAGATGGGACGGTAAGGCCAGATGAGCAGATAACAAGGGCAGAAGCTGTCATGCTTCTTGTTAAGTCTCTAAATTTAAAGGCTAAAAATCCAGATAATATTGATTTTATAGATGGCAGTGATATACCGTTATGGGTAAAGGAAGCTGTATCAGCTGCACAAGAAAATAATATTATAGAGGGATTTGAAGATAAAAGTTTTAGAGCTAATGAAAAATTAACAAGAAATCAGGCATGTACAATAGTTATGAAAGCCTTCAAACATGGTACTTCTGATGGGGAAACTATATTTGATGATAATGATCATATCGCTAGCTGGGCTAAGGGCTTTGTCAAGAGAGCAAATGAGTTAGGTATTGTAAAAGGATATGAAAATAATGTTTTTATGCCTGAAAAGCAAGTAACAAGGGCAGAGTTTATGACCATGATATCTAAGTTGTTACACTTGAGAGAGGAAGAATAAAAATTTTTAAAAGAAAAGGTTAGTGTGGTTATTCTTACAAGCATCAGGTGGAGATTTTACTCCATCTGATGCTTCAATATTTAGATGAAGCTAAATGTGTTGTCTATTTTAGTAATAGCTAGATTTGCTTTAAGGCTCCACGCTTTCCGGAGAAGGTGTGTTATCAGCATTTGCAGTAGGTGAAGGAGTAGGTGAAGGAGTAACAGAAGCAGAAGGCAAAGGTGTAAGCCAGTTAGAAAGATCATCTGAAGAATAATCATCTGGCCAATGATTAGTGCATGAAACTAACAGAGATGATACTATAAGCAATGAAATAAAAAGTTTTGATAATTTCATAATATTGACTCCTATTATATTTTAGATTCTAATAATGTTCATGTAACAATTATAACACTATTAGATAAAAATGTAAACTCAAAAGACACATTTCATCTTATTCTAAGACTCCACCTATAAGGTGGAGTTCACTATATAAAAACAAAAAAACTTAGAGTAAAATTAAAGTATGCAATTTTTCAAAAAAATATGGGAAGAAGTT
>CAZJCV010000088.1:0-5879 GCA_964544535.1 uncultured Lachnospiraceae bacterium
GAATACTGAGAAAACAAGAGTAAAACAGAGAAAAACGAAAAGTATTAAGGGAGGATATGTTAATTATGATTAAGATGAAACTTTCAAGATATTCAATGATATCAGAGACTGAAGGCGGATTATTCGCTATGAATTTTCTTAATCAGGGTAAAGCATTTATATACGAAAATAGATTTATCAAGCAAATTCGAAATTTGCAATTGAACACTAGTGTGCCTTCAAGTTCAGTTAGTGATGAGTTGAAATGGCTATGCGTAGAAGAATCAATCAATGAATTTCATGTAGCGCTCTCGAAATTTTATCATTGGTGGGATCCTTCACACTTAAGGTTTACAATTATATTGAACAATTTTTGCAACTTTCAGTGTGTGTATTGCTATGAGGAACATGACAAAAGGGAATTTTCCGATGATTTGTGGGATCTATTTATTAATGCTATACAAGATTATCATAAAACAATAGGGCTTAAATCTTTAGTCTTAGAATTCTATGGAGGAGAACCACTTTTATCTTGGAGTAAGGCCAGTCTACAATTAAATAGACTTAGGAAGTTTTGTTTAGATCAGGGTATTATAATTAGATTTGGGATGACAACCAACGGATACTTGTTAAAGGATGATTGGATTCGTTCGTCATTAGCTCAGAATGAAGTAAGGAATTTTCAAATAACAATAGATGGTGGTAGGAATAGTCACAATAAATGTCGTCCATTGAAGAATGGCGAACCCACATGGGATACATTAGTGAATAATCTTTTTAAACTTGCAGATTCAACAGACGATAAATTGAATGTAATGGTAAGGGTTAACTATAATTTAGATACTTTAGAAACGATTGATGAGTTGCTAGATATTGGTGCTCAGCTAGATAGCCGATTTTCATTTTTTTTCCACGCTATATCTAAATGGGGCGGAATTAACGATGATAGTTTAGATGTTGTTGATGCACAGGATGATGCACTGGTCAGGCATGTTCTGATGGAAAGGGCGGTTAAAAAAGGAGTTAGAATCAATACACATGCTAGTTTTCTGAACCCTTTTGGGAGCTTGTGCTATGCTGCAAAGCCTTATGATTTTATAGCTTGTTTTGACGGAAATATAAGGAAGTGTACATTTGTTGATGATAAAGAACTTGATAAGCATAATATTGTAGGTACCATAAAAGATGGTCGGCTTGATATTAATTACATAAAGAATGGCGAATGGACAATTCCGCAACTAGAATCCAATAAAACATGTAAGGAATGCATGTTATTGCCTGTATGCTATGGTAATAGTTGCCCTGTACGAAGATTAGTTGAAGATTGCTTGCCCTGTCCTACAGCAAAGCATGATTGCGAAAAAATGGTACAATTACTTTATGAGCAGAAGAAGCAATTTGCAAGTAATCAAAAGCGTTCAAGAGCTGAGCTTTGATTCATTAAAAGAAACATTCGTGCCGAATTCCATTGACAAATAAATTGCGGAGAATAAATGGTTACTTACTAGGTAAATGACAGCATATATATTGTTCTTATGGTTCATCCCCAAAACTGTTAATGTAAACGTTTAAAAAATAGCACTGGAAACACTTCAAATAAATATATCCAAGTTCCTTCATGTATTTATGGATGGTACCAGGGCTATAAGCAAACCCGTAGGATACCAAAAGCTTTTGCATCATTCTGTATCCTGGTATACCGTGTCTTTCGTAAAAAATAGAAATTACTTTTCGCTGAAATTCTGGTTTCTTTTGAAAATTGAAGCCTTTCGTCTTTCAAGGTAATTATAGTAACCATTGGGATAGACTTTAAGCTTCCGAAAAAACCATCGTAGGCCGAATTCACGATAATTCTCCTTGATAAACTGGTAAACAACTACTCGATTTCCTTAGCAAAGAATGCCGCAGCCTTTTTTAGAAATGCAATCTCCTTTTCCTTTTCTGCCATTTCTTGTCGTAGTCTTTTGTTTTCCTAAGAGAGATTAAATTGCTCCTTAAGTTGGGGATTAGAGTGGCATTCCTTGCGGCGTTGTTTTAACCAGTATGAGATTGTGCCTTGTCCAAGGCCATATTCTTCAGTCAAACTTTTTTGGGTATGACCTTCTTCAAGGTGAAGACGAGTAATTTTTTCTTTTAGCTCTGATTCATAGATTCTTTTTGCTGACATAAGTTATCGTTCCTTGATATTACTAATTATACCAAATTTCTATATCAAGGTGTTACAACTTAAATATACTAGGTCAAATGCAATAGAAATCGGTAAATGTATCCACAGTTCTGGCGATGAACCGTTCTTGTAATGAAAGTGTCAAGACTAGTAATAACAATTACTTAGGTTTATGTTCGTGGATTCTGATAAATAAATGATCTTGATAACTCATTCATCACTATAAGTGATTTAGCAAATAGTATTATAAAGCAATCCTGAAATGCTATAGATGCCTCAAATCTTAACATAGTGTTTATTACTTTGTTGTGGTCATTAAGATGAAACGATCTATATGAAATTATTCAACTGAGGGGAGAATATATGGATATTTCGCGAGTTATTCAAAATAATAAATATATGTTCAGGTTTATTTCTAGAAGCTCAAAATCATACGTTTTCGTTAATTTTTTATATCAACTATTAGAAAACATTCCATCCTTATTATTTAATACATTAGGCATGAAATACATTCTTGATAATCTAGCTTCTGGAGATTCGATAACACCTGTATTATGGATGTTAACGATTTATGGAACAGTTACTGTAATCGGTCTAGGTTTTAATGCATGGCGAACTACATACTTCAATGGGAAGGTAACAAATCTAGTCAACGCAGATATTAATTTGGAAATGATGGAAAAGTCAGCTAAGGTTGATCTTGCTTGTTTTGATGATGCAGATTTTTATGATACACATGTTAGGGCACTTGGTGAAACACATACACGTGCATTTCGAGTTGCAGATACCTTAGTTGACTTAGCAACAAATGTATTTAGTATTATTACAGTAATCTCTATTATAATTTGGCTTGACCCAATAATTGTACTTATTACATTTGGTTCCATTATCATTCAATCAGTTACATCAACATTATATAATAATACGCAATATCAATCAGATAAAATCAGGACAAGAAACCAGCGTTTACGCAGGTATTTAACTGGTATTTTCTATGACCAGAAATACGCTAAGGAATTACGACTCTATGATATGAATAAACTTTTGTTAAACAAATTTCTTGCTTGTGTGGATGAGTTTTATGAACTTATTAAGAAGTTTGCAGGTCGTATTGCTCTTTGGCGCACTATTATGGATGTTACTGATTTGCTCTGTATGATAGGCATTATGGTTTATCTTTCTATACAGGTTTATAGTGGGAAAATATCAGTTGGTGATTTTGTTGCACTATTTGGTGCCTTTGCTAGCCTGCGTGGAAGTTTAACTAAGTTATTTAAAGGAATCTCTAGGGTATACGAAAATAGTCTTTATATAGAAAACTTTAGGAAAATCATGGATTACCAGCCAACTATTGATAAAGAAATACCTCAGCCTTATAAAGTCAGAAAGAATTCATCTCATTCGATAGAATTTAAAAATGTTAGCTTTGCTTACCCAAATTCTAAGACCCTTGCGTTAAAGAATGTTAGTTTTCGAATTAACGCAGGACAAAAAGTAGCCATTGTTGGTAGTAACGGTGCTGGCAAAAGTACGATTGTAAAGCTGCTTACACGTCTTTACGATCCAACCGAGGGTCATATCTTAATTGATGGGCAAGATATTCGAAATTATAAATTGAGTGATTTAAGACAAACCTTCTCCATAACTTTCCAAGATTTTCAGGTTTATTCATTTACAGTAGGAGAGAATGTACTTCTAAAGGAGATTAAAACACAAGAAGATGAAGAAAAGGTATGGGAAGCACTCAAATTAGGTAGCTTAGAAAGTAAAATCTCCTCTCTACCAAAAGGTATTCATACGATGGTTACTAGACAATTTGATAGTGGTGGCGTTGTTTTTTCTGGAGGCGAAAGTCAAAAACTTGTTTTATCAAGAATCTATGCACAGTCTGGTGGAATTATTGTACTAGACGAGCCATCTAGTGCGCTTGATCCTTTGTCAGAACACGAACTATACCAAAGATTAATGAGTGAAAGTTCAATTAAATCTACTATGATTTTTATCTCCCATCGATTAGCGACGACAAGAGAAGCAGATATGATTCTAGTAATGGAAGATGGAGAATTACTAGAGTTTGGAACACACGCTGAGTTAATGTCCTCAGGAAGTTTATATTCTAAGTTGTATAGTTTGCAAGCTCAAAGATATGTAGGGTAAATATTTGCATTAAGGTTTGTAGTATTTTGTAAAGGAGAAAGGACGATGTTAGAAAATTGTTCTACATTTCCATATATCTATAACTTTTATGGTTATAATTTATACAGCAATGTTTATCTGCCTTTGTTGCATCAATATGATAAGTTAAGCCCGACAGTTGGCAACATTAAATTCAATGTTATGATTAGCGACAATGTTCCAGCTAAACCCCTGATGGTCAAGGAGGAAGAAGGGATATATCGTGCTACATTTAAGGATCTGGCTAGTTATGAGATTAACTGTAATCATAATGAAATTAATGTAGTAGCTAAAAACTTGGATTGTGTGACTTCAACAATGTTTAATTTTCCTATGTCGATATTCATTGCAGTACAAGGGGGGGTGCTTATACATGGATCAAGTTTATGTTATGAGGACAGCTTGATGTGCTTTTGTGCTTCTAAGGGTACTGGAAAAAGTACATGGGTTACGCAATGTCTAAACTATTTTCTATTTTATTCCGATGACACATTAGCTGTTAGGTATGAAAAAGAAGATATGCGATGTGATCGAGCAAGTACGTTTGTAAAACTTACTGAAACATCCTCTGCATTTTTTAATATTACAGGTGAGTCTTTTGATAATCTTAAAAAAAATATAAGTGGAAAAGGATATTTGGATGTTTCATCTAAAGCATATATAGGAAATGAATGCTCACCCAAACTGAGTGCAATTTTCTTGCTTTCAAGGTATGAAAAAGAGGGGATTGCTATAAAAGAAGTTTATGCTACACTGACAAAAGAAACAATTTTGTTAACAAACATCGTAGGTTCGCGCAGGTATCCACTCTCATTGTTAAATATAGTAAGAAACTCAAAGACCTTCAGAAATATAGTTAGTAATATTAAATTTTACCGATTATATATACCCAATGATTTCGATAAACTTAATGAATCAGCAAGTCAATTTTCTCAACTTTGCTCCTTAGTTCTCGATAATTCATTGTTGGCTTGAAGCTCAACTACTTTACCAATAATAATACATTACTCAACTGCTTTTTGTAAATCAGTTTCACCGACAGCTAGGTAGACCCTTTGTCTTGGGTGACCAATTAGCATATTGCCATCAATGTGCGAACCACATCTGCTAGAACCTGATGATCAAATCCAGCTTTTATGACCAGCACAACTTGACCTATTTGGATGGAGACGCCTGTATCACCATAAGAAGCTGTTTGCAGTTAAACCCAATGCTTATTTTCTCCTTTGGCATGTTTTGTTTTAAGTTTACGTAGCCAGTAGCCTAATTGATGCTTTGGGATGTCTTGTTCTAGGCACCATGCTTTGCGGCTTAGCCCGCTGGAGTGGAAGGCCTTTATGCGTTCTTCCCATAACTCTTGTTTAGTCTTATTAAGCAAAAAACAAACTCCTTTTTGATGGTAACTTAATTATCTCATCGCAAACAAGAAGTTGGTATGTGTATTCACTTTGACGCTTACGTCGCAATATAGAAGAACGATATTTTATTTTAGAAACATCATATGGGGTCTAAAAAATGTCGAGAAAATTAATATTGAACGGCAAGATATTTTTGGTGG
>CAZJCV010000089.1:0-5837 GCA_964544535.1 uncultured Lachnospiraceae bacterium
TCTTACCAAAGCTAGCTCAATATGAATTAACACTACTTGACTGGGCAGAAGCTCATAAGGGTTCTAAGGAATTCGTTGCATTTGCTAATAAATGCTGGCCTTCTTTCCAGACACAGTTTGGTTTCGTTCCTTGCTATGTAAACAGCCGTTTAACAGGCAGAGGTATACCAGTATCCTGTGAAGTTGATATCTACGGCGCATTAAGCGAATACCTTGGCGTATGTGTAAGCGATGATGCAGTAACACTTCTTGATATTAACAATACCGTACCTGCTGACATGTACGAGAATGATATTAAGGGTAATTTCAACTACAGTTTAACTGATACCTTCATGGGCTTCCATTGTGGTAATACTCCATCTAATAAGCTCTCATCCTGCTCTATGAAGAATCAGAAAATTATGGCTAGAAGTCTAGAACCAGACCAAGAGCCTAACATTACAAGAGGAACTCTAGAAGGTGATATTGCTCCAGGCGAGATTACATTCTTCCGTCTTCAGAGTACTGCTGATACAACAGTACGTGCATATGTTGCAGAAGGTGAAGTACTTCCAGTAGCAACTCAATCTTTCGGAAGCATTGGTGTATTTGCTATACCTGAGATGAAGCGCTTCTATCGCCATGTTTTAGTACAAAAAAACTATCCTCATCATGGTGCTGTAGCATTCGGTCACTTTGGAAAACAATTATTTGAGATCTTCAAATACTTAGGAGTTGCTGATATTAGCTTCAATCAGCCAAGCAACATGCTTTATCCAACAGAGAATCCATTTAGCAACTAAATATAATGCAAAGCCGAGCTAATCGGTCTAATAGATAACAAACAAACTCTGCAAGTTAAATATAACTCGCAGAGTTTTATTTTTTTTATGTTCTTACTCCTTACAAAACCACCTTTATGAAAATTTCGGTTTTTATCAGCCTTAATTATATAATTTTAACTGTTGATTATATGATAAGCAGCCTCTCCAATAAAAAGGAGGTTCATGGTTTTATATAGGCATATCCCGCACTTTGCTTTTCAACAAGTTCCAATACTCCAGCTGGAACTATTTTTACATAGTCTATGATATGTTCTTTTTCTATCTTGTTAGCCTTTAATGCATTGTTACAAGCGGCAAACTTTACACCCTTTTCCTTTAATTCATTCATGGTTTTGACATCTGTATCTAAGTTTTGGCCAGTGTCATAGTACTTAACTGCCTCTGAATTAGCCACAACTTCAACATCATAGCTTTCGCCATCAATAGCATCTAATAGGTTACTAACATTTGCTAATAGTAGTTTCCACTTCTTATTCTCGTCAATATGAAATACAACCTTATAATTTGTCATAATACTTTTACCTCTCTACAGCTCACCATTCAAGCCAATTTCCTTAGAAACAGGCTTCATTCCTTCTATGGTCTCTTCTATTAATTTGGCTAGTTCCATGTCCATTAGCTGGGCACCTTCAGTTATTACATCTCGTCTTATTGCTGCTGCAAATGATGATGTTTTCCACTTTTTACGTACAGACTTTACCTTTAGATCATAAAGACTCCTGCTTGGGCGAACGATTGCCGTAGCATAGATTAAGCCTGTAAGCTCATCTATAGTATAGATTACTTTTTCCATAGGATGGATTGGTTCTACATCTGTAACTAGCTTCCAGCCGTGACTAAGTACTGCCCTTATATAATCTTCTGGCCAATTGTTCTCTCTTAATATCTTTTTTGTCATCTTGCAGTGTTCTTCTGGATATTTTTCAAAGTCTAAATCATGGATTTATTGGAAAGGTTGCAAACATGGGGAGTCTATAGTCTGCTCTATCTTGATTTTCAATAGTACAGCCAACAGTCACATTGTCGTATCCAGTGTTCCAGTTATTTGCAATACAGTGTAAAAACCTTTCAATTCTCTTTGTTAGAAAATTAAAATTCAGGTCTCAGCGTTTTTTTATCATCTTCCAACATTCTGCTCTCCATTCATTTACAATTCCTGTTTTCATATACTTTTCCCCCATGTATATTCATTAGTCTAAAGCTTAAGTCGAAAGAATCTGTGGTGTGTTACCTTTTATGACGGAATGTTATGCTTTTTCATTTTTAATCTGCTAATGCATATAGAAACTAAAAATTGTATGCCGGTAAACAGTATAACGAAAAAAAGTGCTGATACGAAATCGATGTAAAACAGGCTCCCCCCCATCAGATCATCTTCTTCCGTGCATAATGGATAGTACTTTTCAACAACAAAGCCTATACCAACGTGAGCACTCATTTCGCCGCCTGGAAATTCTCTTGCCAGAAATGCATTGTCTGTGCAAGTGTAAACAGCATAGCCCAATCCAATAAATATAGTTACAATTATTATGGAAATAATTAAATATCTTAATAATTTTTTCATTTTGATTTCCTTTCTTTACTGCTAGAATTTGAATAATCTCTGTTAAATCCAAAATATTATTTAACATCAATAAGTATTCCTATAGTCTTCTTTTTAACCAGTATAACAAATAATAACCGTAATTTGAATTAGTTTTTGGATCTATCTTGTTTTTTTGTAAAGAAAATCCTCATATATGAAAAATCAAACAGCTTATATTTTTAAAGCATAAGCTGTTTGATATAAAGTATAATGAAATGTTTTAATTAATTATTCTTCTCTATTCAATATAGCAAATCTTAGACTTGTCAGGTAGATGAGGCTTATTTGAGGTCTTTCCATAACCTACTAGTACAGCCATACCAAACTCCCAGCCCTCACTAATCCCTGCTTTATTCTTGAATTCTTCACCGTTTGTGCCAATAAATGGAATGTTGGCCATTCCACATATAACATTGTCAAGTCCTAAAGATGTAGCAGCTAAAGCAATGTTTTGGCTAACTATACCTGTATCTAAATCAGTTCCTGGCTGTTTGAGAATAAGGAACATGCATGGTGCATTGTAAAAAAGTTTACCTCCTCGGTCCATAAATCTTTCATATGCCGTTTTATCTTCTCTCTCAGCAAGGATAGTCATGCCTTCGGCATCCATTTCTTCTATAAATGATTTATTACTTATTACGTTAATCTTCCATGGTTGAATGTTTCTTGCACTAGGAGACTGTACAGCTGCAAGAGCGATAGCTTCTAATTTTTCTTTTTCAGGTAAACGGCCGTCATAATCACGGCATGAATAACGTTTTTTTATGGTTTCAAGTGTTTGGTTCATTGACATTCTTCCCTTCTCCCTAATGTAGTTTTATTAATTTTCCTTAGTATATGCACCAGTAATTTCTATTGGGTTTCCATCTGAATCTATAAAAGTAAAATACCAGTATGGAGAAAATACATTAATATAACGAATAGGTGTTAATGATTCTGCAATCCCTAATCCCTTAATTCTATTGTACTCTTCTTTCAAGTCATCTACACCAAAATTCAAAAAGATTTTCTGCTTATTTTCACTTTCTACAATCCTTTTTAGATTATCATATACTTCCCAATACTCGCCTTTTGTTGTTACTTTATTTGGATTTTCAAGATCATAATATCCATTCATTAGACACAAGTTTAAACCATCATTATGAAACAATGCAAAACGCTTTCCATTTGTGTCACTAACTTTCATCTTCAATAATTCTTCATAAAAATAAACTGATTTATCAAAATCCTTTACTACCAAATAAATAGAGCTGTATCTCATATGTATACCTCCAAATTCTATTGGTCATGAATCTATCATAACCCCACCAATCAAGAATTAAGTCTTTTAGCTTAACTGTTTTAAATGATTTAATATCTAGTAAGATTTCGATATCACAACTATTTTTATCAAGTTGCATCATATATTCCCTACAAGCTCCACAGGGAGAACCTATACTCCAACATATATATTGCCTTTTCTAGTTAAAATTGCGGCAGCAATCCCGCCAGCTTCAATTTTATATTATATAATTATATATCTTCTGGATCCTTCCAGAAACCATCTTTATGGAAATTTTTATTTCCAAGAGCTTTTGCTGTTAGTCTGAAAATTACACAACCATCGGGACAAACAATATCCTTTACATATTTTTCACTTCCGCCAATGTTTTTCAGGTCCCCACCACTTCGCACTGCTTCCATAATCGGAAATAAGATCATCATTAATTTTGAGCAAATTCCATGACCTTGAGAACTTACCGGACATCCATATGTACAAGTATACTTATCACCTATTTCCTCACCGTTTCGGCAATAATTTTCAGTATTATCACCTTTAATAAATCCTGTCACTTCAATCTCAAATTCATATTCCTCATCATACCATTTTTTCATATTGGACTCCTTATATTACATTCTTTATTGCTATCGCATTTTGAAACCGTAAATTAATAATATCACACAATAAAAGTATTACAATACTTTTACAAATGTAGTAGTCTCACATCAAGAGTTTATGATTATCGCTTACAAAGAATAAGGCACATTCATTTTGGAATTAACTCTTCTATATTAATTTTAAGAAAAAGACATTGTGTTTGCTCATGTGGTAAGCGCTTTTATGAGAACTACTCTTAGTTATCTAAATATCAAAGAATGACAAAGGTTCTTATTATGTACATTTGTCACCAACTCCGCGAAACAGTAAGTTATACACATGTTGCTAAGCAAACCAATGTTTCAATACCCACTGTAATTAAAACTTTCAATCGAATTAGCTATCCAAAACTAAAAAAGACACCTAAAGTGCTTTGCATAGATGAATTTAGAGGAAATGCTGAAACAGCTAAATTTTAATGTATATTAGTCAATGGGGCTAAAAAACATGAGCATATAATTGATATTTTTCAGATATGTGGGAGCCTTACAGAGACGTTGCAAAAAAGTTCTTTCCAAATGCAAAATTATTGTAGATAAATATCATTTTGTTAGACAAATATCTTGGGCCATTGATCGAATTAGAAGAAGGCTACAATAACTAGATAAAGGTACTAAAAAGAGTTTCTTACGGAATAAGGAATTTTGACAGATTTAGAAATAGAATCACACCCCAACAGTTAACAAAGAGCCCAATAAAATTAGAGTCAAAAAAATCTCCAAACTTTAAAGGTTTGGAGATTTCTAATTAAGGCGACAACCAGATTTGAACTAGTGATCAGGGTGTTGCAGACCCATGCCTTACCACTTGGCTATGTCGCCATATATTATTTTACTAAATATAAGTCTATCAACTATCTTACTACTCGTCAAGATATTGTTTTTAATAGCCATAATATATATATTATAAATATTCTTTTTTAGAACCAAACTCCTCGAGTTGGGCTCAAACCAACAACCCCTCGGTTAACAGCCGAGTGCTCTACCATTGAGCTATCGAGGAATAACAACACATTCATAAAAGCCAACGCATGCAAAGCATGCTTATTATATCTAGTTGCAAAGCAACTTTATTTTTTTGGTCAAGCTTTCGACCTATTAGTACTTGTCAGCTACGTACATTACTGCACTTTCACCTCAAGCCTGTCTACCTTGTCGTCTTCAAGGGGTCTATGTATTTTTTCCGCATGGCCAATCCTCCAAATATGTAGTGGTATGTTATTAATTATAATGTGTACTTAATTAAACATACCACTTTTTGTATAAATTATCAATAGTAGTCAGCCATGGACTTATACTGATCGCTGATTCAAATAATTCTTCATACTCTAACACCAATTATAAAGTAGCTTAATCCCCACATTCATCATGATGCTGATGTTCATGACAAACGGAACCAGTAGATTCAAGGGAGCCTTGCAGATACGCTTCTACTGCTGCTTTAGAGCTACCCCTCGCTCCTATAACAACTTCAACATTTCTTTCATTAAAAATCTCAACCGCACCTCCGC
>CAZJCV010000090.1:0-5764 GCA_964544535.1 uncultured Lachnospiraceae bacterium
GGAACTTTAATTTTTCATCCTTTTATTTTACGTCTGCAACAAAAATAAAAAGCCAAGGGCAAATTTCGCCTTTGGCTTTTATGTTGTATAGGCAATATTAAATCTCATTCTCATAATACAACATATTCAGGGCTTTCCAGGAGGCTTTATTGTCCCAATATCGCCAGTACACCTAATACAAGTTTTTTATATTCCATAAATAGCCTCTTAATTCAAAGCCTTAATAATTTTGCAACCCATAAACTCTAATATCCTTTTACATAATTAAATAGAGTAGTCCTCAAAACCTGAGTAACTACTCTATTTCTTATTTTATTGCCCTAAAATTTTATTGAAAACTTTTTCTATGCAATCTTCATCTTCTAAGAAAAATACATTCAATTTCTCATATTCCATCTTATTGTTTTCTCCATAATGATTTTTAACGTCAGAAAAACTTGTCCCCGACATTATAAATGAGTTTAAAATGATATCCATAGAATTATCAGTTTCTTGCAATTGCTCTTGTAAATCTTTTATTGTCTCAGAAAATTTTATTTTTTCATTATTAAGTCCTTTATCTAGCAGCATAATCCCCTTTGGATCAATAAAATTTATATACTGTTTCTTATCGTTTGCAACCCATAATATAAAATCAGGATAGAAGTTTCCTGCTTCAAAAAATCCTATTCCTACCTTAGGCTTATTACGTAGTAGGTATAATTCATAATCAGCAAACAAAGATGGGTAATTATTTATATATTCCTTTAATAGATCAACAAATCTTTTTTCATCCACATTTAATCCAACAGGTCTAACCTCTATTTTTTGTCTATTTTTTGTGTTGACAAGTGGTACATATAAATGAATATAGTAGTCAAATGCAGTAAACTCAAATTTTGATTGTGGGCTTAATTCCTCGTCTCCTTTCAGCATTCCAGATAAATTACGGATAAACTTTTCAAAACTATCAAAGTCCTCTTGTGAGCGGTTATATAGGGTAATTAAATATTCTTTAACCAGATTGTTTTTAATATTATTCTCATTTATTGTTTCATATTTTAGGTATGGTCGTTCCCACTCCTTTTTGTGATACTTATAAAATGAATCAATATACTTTTTTAATAAAGCCCTACAGACGTCTTCAATAACTACAATCTTATCGAAACTGTCTAATTTAAATTGCTTTTCAGATATATATAAAACATACCAATCTTTATTGCAAAGTATCTTAATACATTCATCTTTGCTTATAATAATGTTATGGTACCCTTTTTCGCTTTTATACCTTTGTAACTCGGCTAATACTTCGTTCATATCAACAAAAGATAAAATATACTCACTTAGATAGCCTTTATGCTTATCAGTAACAATTTCATTGTCTTTTATAGATGTTAATGCCTGTACCTTTGAATATGCATCATGTTTAATTTTATTATTGACTATATAATTATAAAAATCTCCTGTTGGCTCAGTTATTAGTAACCTTTTTGCTTTCTTTTTAAAATTTATATTGCTAGGTAAGGTAATTACCTTGAGATTACTCTTCTTTGCCCTTTCAAGCCTCTCTTTATACACAGTAGGCAACTTATACTCCCTAGATACTTTATCAGCAGGTACTTCTTCATATTCAAGGAACTGTTTGAAACTTTTCATATAATCTGCCCTAACACCAAATATAGTTAATGTTTCAAGTTTTTTAATATATCTTGGTGGATCCTTTTCTTCTCTAAAGGCATCACTTCTCTTTAATAAATTCTTATATCCCTTAAGCCTTACTCCTCGACCAAAAAGTTGTATTGCCAGAGAACCTTCTTCACGAGCAAAATTAAAAAATACCATAGTCGATACACGGTAACTGTTCCAGCCTTCGGTAAACTTTCTTGAACCAACAAGCATATTTATCTTTGATGATTTTTCATTTATGTTTCTAAATAGACTTTCAGTTATAAACTCATTCGAACTAGTTACTATTCCAATCGATTCGCAGTTTTTAATTAACTGATTATTTTCTCCGACGTTAATCACACCAAAATATTCATTTTGATCACCTATTTTTAACCCAATCTCTCCATTTATCTGTTTTAAGTCTTCAACGTATAATCTTCCTGAAGAATTAGAGTTAAATATTAAATTAAGTACATCTCTATAAAGTGCATCCACATCTCCTTCGAATAAATCTTGCAAAAATGTAAAGTCATTATAGAATAAGTCTTTATTTCCCTGAATTAATCCTGTATCGCCACTTAACACTAGTCTTATATTTTCAACACTTTTTTTGTAATTACTAGTAAATCCATCAATGAATACTAAAATTTTCTGGACATCAGATATAACTTCCTTTTCTCCTTTTGTTAAATTACTTCTTTTATTAACACTGTTACCGACACATACTAATAAAGGTTTTTCTAGATTATATGGATCATATTCTTTCGAGTATACATTGAAAAGTTTCAATTGTTGGTAATAGGTAAGCAAACATCCTGTCAAATAAAGTATATTTTCCTTTTCGTTCTCATCTTCTTCTAGATTGTATATTCTGTATTCTTTTCCATACATATCGTTGTAAAAATATTTATATGAATAATCAATAATAATTGATTTTCCGTATATATCAATTATACTTTCTTCATCTTTTTTTGATTTTTCTCCTTTTAAAGCCTGCTTAAAAGTTGCCGAATACTCAAAAACAAATCCCTCTTCTGATAGCCGATTTCTATAATCAAGCCATACCTCTCCGCCAAGACCTTTATGACCTTCGTCTACAAATAAAACATTGTTTTTCATAAAGGAGTCTACCGATACAGTTTTTATTTTTCCTTCTTCCTTTAATTTATTAATATCTATAATAACAACAGCATCCTCATTGTATAAAAAATCATTATGAAATAACTCATAAGGTATGTTTGATAATTCCATTTCTTCAGCATGCTGATTAGACAACCCCTCATTTGGAGTAAGCACAATGTATCTATTAATTTCAAAATCAGGATTAATCTTTTTGGCTTTCTTATAATAATGCTGAAATTGCAAAATATTAATGTGCATTATAAATGTTTTCCCGCTACCAGTAGCACACATATAAGCAATTCTACCAATATTTTCCTTAGTATATTCTATAAATGGTTGCTGTGGATTCTCCAAATTATATTCATTTAAAACTTGGTTTAATTCATTTATAAAATTTTCAGTATCAAAAAAGTATTTATCTAAAAAAATCTCAGTAAAGAGTAGTGCAAGATATTGAAAATATTTGAGTTTAATACCTCCTCTTTTCTCACCAATTCGCTTTACATGGCGATATAAGTTTTGATCATATTCAAGCAACTTATCCTTGGATATATTGCTATATTTTGAAAATTTAGGTAAAAGATGATAGTAGTAGTATGAAATATTATCCTCATCATATACTTCCCTACTATCATCTTTAAAATCATTACCAATTTTGGAAATACTATCTTCTCCAATAAGTGAGAGGAAGTATTTGCTCAGAACTAATCTATCATTTAGATCAAGATTCTTTATTGATGATTTCCTTGCCACTATACTTCCCTCCTTTATATCTCTTTATAATCAAACATTTTATTCTTGAACACAGTTTCTATTAGGTTGACCTTCCAGTTTTCATCATCCTTACGATAATTTTCAAGATTGTTATCTCCGTTTACGTAATAAATGTCATATTTTCTATCACTGTTTTTATGATAATAATTGAAAAAAGCATCTAGTGCAGCATTATCTTTAAGTGCATCCCCCGTCATATTTCTCCAAATAACAAGAGCAGACTGCCCGTTTGGCAATTTACCTTCAACTGTTTTAAAGCAATATTCGCCATCCTCTGCACTTTCAAGTAATACAGCCCCGTCATATATATCAGGATCTTTCTCATCATAAGGAATTGGACGAGTATTAAACCTTAAACTTCTATTTTGCGATATCACATCCAAACCTATTAAATAATTGAAAGTTTCAACAAGGTCTATCGTTTTATTTGTCATTACATTTCTTGTTGTGATTCGCATTTTATAATCGAATGGATTTGCAAAGTTATCAAGATTTAATACACTGTCTTTACTTTCCATATCAAACATATAGTAAACAAGATACTCCTCAAATAGATTCTGATTGCTATCAAATATACTCTGTTGTTGCTCGTTGCGTATGAAATTAATATTATTAAGAGTATCTTCATAACTCTCCAAACGAAGATATTTCACAATTTGGCTAACCCCAGTTACTCTATTTGTAGGAGCACCATCCTTCCATTCATCAGAGTAAATAACCTTTTTAATACGAGGCAATGTAACTAAATCAAAATAATTACCCATTTCAACTAGTATATATTTCCGATTTCCATTTTCTTTGTCTTCACGATTTAAATTAATAACTGCATGACCGGTTGTTCCTGATCCAGCAAAATAATCAAGAATTATGGAATCTGTATTAGCCCCTATCCTTATAGAATCCATAACAGTAAAAATACTCTTTGGAAAATCAAAGTCATTATTAGGAATTATGTCCTTTAATAAATTTGTTCCTTTCGTCGAACCGTCATATTTTTCTCCAATCCACATTGATTTTGGTGTTACAGTGGAGTCTTCAAAGTTTTTCTCATAAATAGCGAAATTACCATTTCCTGTTTCTTTGGCAAAGAGAATATTATTCAACAAGCCTTTGACACAAGTATCATATCCCCATCTCCACCTCAGTAGTGTGCCGTTTTCTTCTTTTGGCAAGATGAATTTATACCCCTTCGTGGTATATTTCTTTTCTAGTTCTAGCAAAAAGTCATCATTAAATTCCTTTGTTTCTTTATCATATAATTGAAGATACTCAGGCTTAGGAATAACCGTAGTTTCACCGGTTTTCGGATTGTAAAGGAAAGGGAAAAACATAAACGGTCTTTCTTCTCTGGTTTTCCCTGAACCAGTTCGCTTTAATGGCAATTCTCTATAATATCTGTCTCCCTCACTATGAGAATATTTTTCTCTTAATTCTTCATTCGATAATATAAAATAATTCGTTTCTGCTAATTTTTTATTTTTTGCATATATAATCGAATAATCATGTGATTGTGCTATAAATTCTTGATCACGTCCTTTTGGATTAGTATGAATAGCAATGTTAGATATAAAGTTATTTATGCCAAAAGTACTTTCTAGCACAATTTGAAGATATCTAAATTCAAAGTCGTCTATTGCAACATTTATAGTCCCTTTATTTGACATTAAATTTTTCGATAAATCTAGTCTATCTTTCATTAAAGATAACCAAGAAGAATGTTTATAACCATTCTTATAAATTATCTCACTTGCATTAGTATTATAAGGGGGATCAATGTAAATACACTGAATTTTTTCTTTATATTTTTCCTGCAATAGATTTAAAGCCTGAAAGTTTTCACTATGTATTAACAATCCACTTGTTCTCTCATCTAAATTATCAATACTTTCAATAAGTCTTTCTTTAAAATCATTATCAAAATATTTTGTATCAAGAACTAGATTTTTATTTTGCTTTAAAAATTCCACAGTTAATGGAGTTGAAAATGGAATTTGTCGAATTCCATCAAATTTAATTTGTTTATCATCATTTTTAATTTCATCTATTTTATAGTATTCAATCCATTCATTTATTTGTTTTTGGTTAGCAGCAATCTCAGGATAAAATTTTTCATCAATTAAATCAAGAGTAATACACCAATTAGTTTCCACTACAAATTTCTTTTTTAGCCATAATTTTTTTTGAAAATCTTCTATTTGTACTAAAAAGTCAATAATGATTT
>CAZJCV010000091.1:0-1624 GCA_964544535.1 uncultured Lachnospiraceae bacterium
TTGGATAAGAATTAACGGGGAAGATATCCCGGTTGAGATTAAATTAAACAAATTTGATAACAGAGCATTAAGCCAATTAAAAAGATATATGAATTTTTATGAATGCAGCAAAGGAATAGCGGTGGCCAACGAACTAACAGTCAAGCTTCCCCAAAACATACAGTTTATTTCCTTAGAAAGATTGGGGGTTGAATAGATGTCAGACTTAATAAACATAACAGACAAAGGAGGCGGTTTAGTAGTAAGTAACAGGGAAATTGCTAGAAATTTTGAGGCATACATATTACCGGTAATTGAAAGGGGAAATGAAGATGGAAAGCTTAGCATTTGTTAAATCCGAGAATTTCGGAAACATAAAATGCGATTTTTGGCGCAAAGGCAATAACGAAATATTTATGACAGCCGGCCAGCTGGCACAGGCACTGGGCTACACCAGCAGGGATGGGCTGCCCAGTTTGGTGCGAAAGAACGAATATTTACAGCAAGCAGAATTTTCAACCATTGCAATACTACCTACAAATGAAGGCGAGACACAGGAAACCCGCATTTTCACAGAGGACGGTATTTACGAGATAACTATGCTATCGAGAAAACCTAGGGCCCGGGAATTCAGGACTTGGGTGCGGCAGGTGCTTAAGGCTCTGAACAAACCATACCATACCAACAATTTAAAGCTGTCCATCCAACAACAGCGGGCCGAGGCCATGCTGCTAAATGCGAAGGTGCGCCAAGCCAAACTGCTGATGGAGCTGAAAGAGGATAAAAACTTACCCAAAGCGATAGAGGTACTGCTCAGCGGGGGTGAAAAATAAATGGTTTTTAGGATAGCAGCTTTTGCAGGCAGTATCAAAGATTTTAGAGAGTACCTTAAAAGGGGTGAAATGTATGCCGGACGAGCTGAAAAAAGCCATCGAGGATTTAAGGCATAAAGAAAAACAGTACCACTGCGCAGACCCGATTTTTGAGGAGGTAGCGTACCACGAGCTTAAAGCAGCTGAGGCGAGAGTTGACGCACTGATTAAAGAAAAAAGGGGGTGATGGAAATGGAGTATGCACTCTATAAAGAACATAATGTTCTGGCCACAGGCACTATGGAGGATATAGCACGCAAAACCGGCATTTCACTCGACACCTTACGGACATATAGTTCTAAAAACAGGTTAGCAGCCAATTCTAAAGCGAGATATGTTGTTTGCTTAGACGGAAACGAGTGTTTTGCGCACAACGGCAGGGCATGCACAATTTTAAAAAAGACGCAATGCAACAACTGCGCATTTTATAAAACTTGGCGGCAGGTGACGGAAAGTAGGTTAGCAGCACTAAAGAGAATTATGAAACTGGACAAAGACCAAATAGCTTATATGTTCGATAAATACGACTTGGAAGGAGTGAAATGAAATTGGAAATAAAAATCACTATTGAAAACCTAGAAGAATTTATAAAAAGCACAGACCGACTTACAGAAACGGTAGCAATCCTCGGCAGCGCTGTAGCTTTTAAAAAAGGGTTGGTTAAAACAGCAAGGGCCGCTTTGGACCGAGCATTAACGGAAGCAGAAGCAGAAGCAGCAGTAGCAGAAGAAGAAGATACAGCAGCAGCAGAAGAAGATGTACCGGTAGAAGAA
>CAZJCV010000091.1:1724-5549 GCA_964544535.1 uncultured Lachnospiraceae bacterium
AGAAGAAAAAGCAGTAACTATTACTCTCGAAGAAGTGAGAGCAAAACTGGCGGCCCTGTCGCAAGGCGGAAAACAAGCAGAGGTAAAAGCACTTATTACAAAATACGGCGCTCAAAAGCTGAGCGATATACCGGAGGACAAGTATCCGGACCTACTTAAAGATGCGGAGGGGATTTAACTTGAGAGCACATGCACTTTTATCTGCTTCCGGCTCGGAGCGGTGGCTCAACTGTCCGCCCTCAGCGAGACTGGAAGATGAGGTAAAAGAAGATGCCAGCGAGTACGCCAAGGAAGGCACATTTGCCCACGCTTTGGCAGAACTCAAACTGGCACACAACTTGGACTCCATAACTAAGTCCAAGTATAACACAAAACTTAAAAAGCTGAAACAAGATAAATTTTACAGCAAGGAACTAGAAGATTATGTAGACATTTATGTAGACTTTGCTATCGAGAAAATAAACGAGGCAAAAGCCCGGACCAAAGACGCAGTAGTGTTATTGGAAGCTAAATTGGATTACTCCCCTTGGGTGCCGGAGGGATTCGGCACCGGGGACTTAGTCCTCATAACAGACGAGGTACTAGAGATTGTGGATTTTAAGTTTGGCAGAGGCATCGAAGTTTCAGCAACAGACAACAGCCAAATGCGGCTATACGCCCTAGGGGCAATTAACACGTTTGGCATGCTCTACGACATCGAAACCGTCAGAATGACCATCCATCAGCCAAGGCTTGATAACATTTCAACAGACGAGATAAGCACAGACGATTTGATGTATTGGGCGACAAACACCGTCATGGGAGCAGCAGATAAGGCTTTTAAAGGTGAAGGAGAGTTCAGGTGCGGCGAGTGGTGCCGGTTTTGTAGGATTAAGGCCACCTGTAGAGCCCGGGCGCAGGAAAATCTCAAGCTGGCCAAACACGATTTTAAGGATCCACCACTTTTAACAGATGACGAGATAGCAGAGGTAATGTTTGCAGCGGACGAGCTGCAAAGCTGGGTGAAAGATGTTCAGGCCTATGCATTAGACCAAGCCGTTAACCACGGTAAGGACTGGCCCGGCTTTAAGCTGATAGAGGGTAGGAGCTACAGACGATATTCAGATGAAGCAGAAGCGGCACAAATTTTAAAAGCAGCGGGCTACAGCGAAGAACAGATTTATTCCAAAAACCTGCTTGGCATTACAGCTATGGAAAAACTGCTGGGTAAGAAGCGATTCAATGAAATTTTAGAGACAGTAGTAATAAAACCACCGGGCAAACCAAAGCTTGCACCGGAATCGGACAAGAGGCCGGCGATTAAAAGCACGGCAGAGATTGATTTTAAGGAGGAATTGTAGATGAGTACAAAAGTAGTTACAGGTAAAGTAAGGTTTTCATACGCAAATGTATGGGAGCCCAGAAGCATAAACGACAGCGACCCAAAATATTCAGTGAGTTTAATCATCCCAAAAGACGATACAAAGACAATTAACAAGATAAAGGCAGCCATCGAAGCAGCCAAGCAGGAAGGCGCATCCAAACTAGGCAAGAAGATACCTGCTAACCTCAAAACACCGCTGAGAGATGGAGATGTGGATAGGCCCGATGACGAGGCTTATGAGAACAGCTATTTTATAAACGCCAACAGCACCACCAAACCCGGAATAGTAGACAAAAATGTAGAACCGATTATAGACCAGAGCGAATTTTATTCAGGCTGCTACGGCAGAGCATCAATAAATTTTTATGCGTACAATGTGAACGGCAATAAAGGCATAGCCGCAGGATTGAATAATATTCAAAAATTGGAAGATGGGGAACCGCTGGGTGGCAAGAGCAGACCTGAAGATGACTTCGAGGCTTGGGATGATGAAGAAGACAGCGGCTTTTTAGACTAATGGTTTTAGCAGTTGATTTAGAAACATATAGCAGCGTAGACCTTGCGAAATGCGGGGTCTTTCGCTACACCCAAGCGGAGGATTTTGAAATACTGCTGTTCGGTTATGCCTTTGATGATAACGAAGTACAGGTTATAGATTTAGCACGGGGCGAGGACATACCAAAAGAAATCATGGAAGCATTAACAGATCCGAACATACTGAAACATGCTTTTAATGCAGCCTTTGAAAGAACATGCCTTGCAAAACATTTCGGTACCCCCATGCCGCCGGAGCAGTGGAGATGCAGCCAGGCTCATGCTTTAACGCTGGGCCTGCCTGGGGGTTTAAAAAATGTGGCCGAGGTTTTGAAACTGGAAAATCAAAAGATGGATGAAGGCAGAGCGCTAATCAGATACTTTTGTAATCCCTGCAAACCCACCAAAGCGAACGGCGGAAGGACTAGAAACCTGCCGCACCACGACCCGGCAAAATGGCATTTATTTAAAATGTACTGCAAACAGGACGTGGTGGTGGAGCGGGATATAAGGAAAAAGCTGGACAGATATCCTATGCAGGAACTAAAATTATGGTTTTTAGACCAAAAGATAAACGACTACGGCATAAGGATAGATACAAAATTAGTAAAAAACGCCATTGAGTGTGACAAAATGCATCAGGAAAAACTGATGAAGGAAGCCATCCATTTAACCGGGCTGGAGAATCCCAACAGCCCGGCCCAGTTAAAAGCTTGGCTTGAGGATAAACATAGCATCAAAGTGGACAGTCTGGCCAAAGCAAAGGTGGAAGAATTATTAAACGAAACAGATAACCCGGAAGTAAAACGAGTGCTAAAGCTGAGGCAGGAGATGTCCAGGACATCAGTCAGAAAGTATGAAGCGATGGAAAGGGTTGTATGTGGAGACAGCCGGGCAAGGGGGCTGCTTCAATACCATGGAGCACTAACCGGCAGATGGTCCGGAAGATTAATACAAACTCAAAATTTACCCAGAAACAATATGAGTGATTTGGACATTGCCAGAAGGCTTTTAAGGGACGGAAAATATGAGACTTTGGAACTGTTGTTTGAGAGTGTACCTGATGTTTTATCGCAGTTAATCAGAACGGCTATTATTCCATCTCCCGGTCATCGTTTTATCGTATCGGATTTCTCGTCCATTGAGGCTAGAATATTGGCTTGGATTGCAGGTGAACAGTGGGTAGTTGATGTGTTTAATGACCAGGGCAAAATTTATGAAATGACGGCCAGCAGAATGTTTAATGTTCCACTTGAGCTGATTGTAAGAGGTAATCCTGAATATGAATTGAGACAAAAAGGGAAGGTGGCAGTTTTAGCTTGTGGTTATTCAGGGAGTGTTGGGGCTTTAAAGGCTATGGGAGCCTTAAATATGGGTTTATCAGAAGACGAACTTTTACCAATAGTAAATTCATGGCGGCAATCTAACCCCAACATAGTAGATTTTTGGTGGGATGTAGAAAAAGCAGCCAAGAAGGTTATACAGGATAGGACATCAGTAAATATGCAGTATGGCCTTAAATTTTATTACGAAAGCGGAGCGATGTTTATAAGGCTCCCATCAGGTAGAAGACTTGCTTATGTAAACCCAAGGATTGAGTGGGACGAGCGGTTTAACAAGGACGGAATAACTTATGAAGGTATCAATCTGGGCAAATGGTGCCGGATAAGGACATTTGGTGGAAAATTGGTGGAGAATATTGTTCAGGCAATCGCCAGGGACTGTTTGGCCGAATCGCTTTTAAGGCTGGATGCAGCGGGTTATAAGATAGCAACCCATATCCATGACGAGGTAGTACTCGACGTTCCCCATGGTTTCGGCTCATTAGAGGAAGTAGAAGCAATCATGAGCGAGCCCATCGACTGGGCACCGGGGCTGCCCATGGGCGCAGACGGCTTTGAAAGTGATTACTACAGAAAGGATTGATG
>CAZJCV010000092.1:0-5486 GCA_964544535.1 uncultured Lachnospiraceae bacterium
TCTTGATAACCTACAATACAGGGCTGTAATTTTATTTCCAGTGCTAACCTCTAATTTATTTACCTTATTAAACTGTCTAAACATTTATTTTATCCATCCTTTCCGACAGCCTTAAGGGTTAGCACTGTGTATATTACAATACTAACACCTATAAGTCGAGTTGATTTCCTTAAGTTTTTCCAAACTTTCCTTGCTCTTTTCTAGCTCCATAGCATTTCTAGAAATTAATCTTTTGAGCTTAGAATAGGGAGTTTCCTTAGCATCAACACACTGGGCTGACTCAACTATATAAGTAGTTCCAGCTATTTCTTTTTGGCTAGTCCTAATTTTCTCATCATCATTCATAAAATCATTCCTTTCATTAAAAGAGATAGGCACTAAACCCATATTAGAGTTCAGTGCCTAGAGTAAATTACTTATATATAGATCTGTCTAAAAGCCTTATTATACTTTTGCTCATTTTTGAGCATTAGTTTTATGCCATTTTTATTGTCTTTATTGCTTCTGGTCTTATTAACCTGCCATCTATTCTTTCAAAGCCAATAAAGGCAGTTTCATCGTTTAACAAATATTTTTCAATTAATGTTTTTACTGATAATGCTTGTCTTTGAATAACCCAATAATATTTAAAGTTGCCAAAGGCTATAGGTTTTAAACCCTTTATAGAAGATGGCATATGATTAGATATAAGAACAGGCTTACCCATTAATAAATCTGGAGATTCACGCCATAGATAAGCACCTTTACTATCTTTCAAGAAATATAGATACTTATGGGTTTCATCATTCATTAGCCATATAGCATTTTTTCTGTAATCTTTATCAAGTGAAAAGAAGAGGTTGGAGACATTTTCAAATGATATATCATCTGCTAAGACTTCTTCTCCAACTTCTGCACCATTCTTATCATCTAGAATACCAATGGGCTTATTATCTCCATCACCATTAATAAAAGCATCTTCTTCAGCTTGACCAAACAATCTAGAAAACTCACTCACTAAATGTTCTCGGTAATTAAACCTTTCATCCTTAAGAAAGTCATTTTTTATTGTTGTTATTGTTGCTAACTTATGTGATTCTATAGCTAAACTATCAGCTGAGTATTCTACTTCTGGTATTTTACCAAAGTCCCCAATCCAATCAATATGAGAATCGGTATCTGGTATCCAAAGAGTAGAATCCCTTGCTGTAGCTTCCTTAAAAGTTCCATACCTTCTAAAAATATTTTCTTTGGCTAATTCATTTTGAAATACATCCTGTGTCTTATCTGGGAAGAAATAAGAACCTGTCTCTGAATTTCTTCCACTATTTAAATCATCAGATATAGCATTGGGGTTTCTTACAACATTCCAAAAAGCTTGACTATAAATTGAACTTGTTAACATATTGAATTCCTCCATAATTTAAATTCTTGTTTTTTGATATCTTTTTATTAATCTTTTACCTTTAAACTTAGAAATATATTTATATTTAATACAAGCATTTACCATGGATTCAAAAGAAATATAATAGTGGCTTTTATCCATGTACTGCATATTAAAATAAGAGTGTTCTTTTGTTTTTAAAGGTGCTAAAAGAACCAAAGCATCAGTTTTATTTTGAGGAATAATCTCCACAATATAAAACTCTGAAAAGTCGATATTGTCCTTTAAATAGTGGGCTATTTTTCTATTTAACCTCATAATTCACCCCCTTTAATTGAATGTGCCTATTACCCTGTTTGAAACTGCGTTTTTTTACACGACTGCCCACGCCGCTGTCCGTCTTTAAAGCCTGTAGAGATTTACTAGCCCCTACCCTTGATGCCATCACAGATGATACAGTTAAAGACCTGAGTCTTGTCATTATTAAAGGCAGAGTTTATAGGGACCAGCTTGCTATGGCACTTTGGGCAACAGACATGAAGACTAGAAAAACTCTCATAATCAATCAGCCCCATGTTTATCCTATGAACCTTAACTTGGTTGTCGATGTAGTTGGTCATATAGTAGTCACAAGCACTTTCATAAGTTATCCTAAAGGAGCTACCTGAAAAATGCCTTGGCTTTAGCTTTCCATCAACTCTTACCAGTTTTAATCTATCCATTCTTTCACCTCCTTTCAGTCACAATAAAAGTCCTGCTAAGAGGACTTTATACAAGGGGCATCTTGTGGCAGATAATTTAGTAGTTTTCAAATATAATCTCTTTATAAGGAAACTCTAAAATCTCTTGCCACATATAGCCCCAGTTATTAATTCTTCTTTGTAGCACCTTGTAGCAAGAAAAAACAGAGCTTTTATATATAACTTTCTTATAAGGAAATTAGCTTTTTACTTGCTACATCTGCTACAAAAAGCCTATTCTAAAAAATCGGTAAAATCATTATTCAACTTGTAGCCAATTAATAGTGTGGTTTTCTCCCCACCAGCCTTTGGCCTTTTTCTAACTATCTCTCCTATAGAAGATAGGGATGCTTTAAAGTTTCTGGCATTTTCTGTATAGTAGCCATTATCCCTGCACCAGTTTTGATAGGCAAAATAAAGGGTGGATGTTCTTTCTTCTGCATTTGCATCTTTTATAAGCTTTTCTTCTACAAATAATCCTATCTTGTCATTTTCCTTATGGTAGTCATAGGTTGCCTGTTTAACTGAATCAGGAACATCAAATCCATTTGACTGCAATTTTCTATATCCTTCAATAACCCAGTTTAAAATACCACTTAGATTTTCTTCATTAGAAAACAATTTCTTCAGATTCTTATCCTGCTCCCATTCTTCAAAGTGTCTTTCAAAGGGAATGATCTTGACTCTGCCACTGGTTAGCAGAGTTAAATCTGTTACCATAGGCAGATGATTAGTGTTAATAAAAATCTTAAATTGTGGTCTAAAGTCAAAGCTGTTCTCATGAAGAAATCTGGCATTAATAGTGTCATTACCAGTAAGGCTTTTCAGTAATGCTGCACTTAGGACTAATTTCTTATCAGGCTCACTTATATTTACAAATCTTGCTCCAGCAAGTCTAGCTACATCTTCTGAAGGAGCAGAGCTAGAGGAATTCATCTTCATTCCTATTGTTTCTGGCCTGCTGGTCCTTCCATAGTCACCACATATATTTAAGAAAGTTTCCATAGAAGTACCCTTGCCATTCCTAGTAGTTGCTCCAAAAAGAATAAACATAGATTCATAGCGAGTATCACCTGTTAGAGCATAGCCAAGGCTCTTTTGAAAGAAGTCAGCCTTATCCTTATCACCACACATAACTTCGTCTATAAAAGCTATCCAACGAGGACATTTAGCCTTAGGATCATAATTAACACCTGCCGTTTTGGTAATATAATCCTTAGCCTTATGGGTATAAAAACTCCCATCCTTCAGATTCAAAGTTCCATTTAAACAGTTGAGCAAATAGATCTCCTTGTCAAATTCAGACATGGATAAAGGGTAGACATCTTGAGCATCCCTTAAAATAATTTCTCTCTTTCTTCTTTCCTGCCATTTGCCTGCTGATTTTATATAAGCTTTTCTAAGGCTTTCATCTTTTGTAGCAAGAGCATAATACATTAGTTGGTTGGCTAGGTTTTTACAAAGTTTCATTACCTTTAAATTTCCTGTATCACTGGCCCAAACTCTTCCATCATATACAAACCACTTCTTTCTCTCTGGAACATATCTAGCAATGGACTTATAGTAGTCTGCAAAGAGATTACTGTTGCCTATATCAGTGCTGTAATATCTAGGGTTTTTAAAAGGCTCCAGTTTGATTAAAGCTTCTAGATTGTCTGTAACAAAGTCTTCATTTGCTGATAACCTTCCTCCAGTAGGGCTGTAGATTTCCTTTGTGTTAGCAATGGCCTTCTCTAGGGTAATTTGTCCATAGGTAGAGCCAGACTGTACCCTGTGCCATTTATCACGCATTAGACCACTTTGCTGAAAGAGCCTATCCATTTGTTTAATATCCCTACCACACCAAAAGGCTAGAATAGAAGATAGAGCAAGGTCAGCTTCACTCTGGGAAGGATAAGAAGAAATATCTCCCTCCCATAAAGCTTTAAACTTCTCACCTGTGGCAGAGAGCGATGCCTTTTCTATAACTGATGCGTCAGATAGATAGGAGCTACTTTCTTCCCTATATATAGACTTATCTGTCTTTGGCCTTTGCATATATCTATCCAATAAAATCTTTAGCTGGTCATTTACTAAAAGGATCTCTCCTTGATTAATAGCATTACCAGTAATGGTCACATACTTATTGGTAGACCCTGCAACATAGACTTCTAGGCCCAGTTTTTGATTATTGATATAATATTTACTCTTGTCATAAGAAAAGCCATCTACTAGGAAGATAATTCTAATTCCTTTTCCAGATGGACTTTTCTCTATATATGAGTCTTTAAAAATTTTCATTATATCTTTAGCTAAATCTGAATAGTTACCATTTCCATCAATGCAGTTATCTATGTCAATAGCAGATATTTTATTAAAGATACCAATACCTAGACCATCAAACTTATCTACTACAGCTAGAGCACTCTTATAATCAGTAAAGGTATTAATCTTGTTTGCTCTAGCCCTTTTACCATCCATTTGATAGGGTACTTTTCCCTTACCATCTTCCTGCCTCCACAGACAAAATCTAGCCTTATCCTTAAGGTATTGTGGTAGGCTTTCATATTTATTTATCAGACTTTTCACCTCCTTAGAATTAATAAAGCCCAAAACACTACCTTTCCTAAGGACTTGCCTTGCTTGACACAGCCTTGTATGACTATCAAAGATACGCTCGGAATATTCGTCATGGCATATTCAATTTGAAGTATGTCTTATGTTTTGGGGTATTCAGTTGTCAAGGTACAATCTGCAGTATTGAAGCTAAGGAGATAAAATCGCCTTCACTATCTAAAGGACAGTAGAAGTAAAAAACCGTAGCTGAAATGTAAATTTATTTTTATCTCCTACTTATTAGCCACAGGTAAGAGGAAAAGTTGAGGTTTTTGGAAATGAAAATAAAAAACCTACCTTCATTTGAAAGTAGGTTGATGGTGTTATTAAGATTTTATAAAATATATTTTATTTATAAATAGAATTATTCACGAACTCGTGATATAATTAAGAGGAGTTTCAACTTGCCTATTTAAGGAGGTTAGTGTAATGGCAGTAAGCTATAAAAAATTGTTTCATTTGTTGATAGAAAGAGAAATGTCTAATGCTGATTTGCAAAAACAAGCAGGTTTTTCTGCTAATATTATTACTCGCTTAAAGAGAAATGAGTATGTTAAATTACAGAGTGTAGAAAGCATTTGTAAAGTATTAGATTGTGGTGTAGATGATATTCTGGATTTTGTTCCAGATAAAGAGTAGTTGAAAAAGAGGAGGAAGATTTATGGCAAACAGAAAAGAACAAGAAAGAGCAGAATTACACCGTACCATATGGAATATGGCTAATGATCTAAGAGGTAGTGTAGATGGATGGGATTTTAAGCAGTATGTGCTAGGTATGCTCTTTTATA
>CAZJCV010000093.1:0-5484 GCA_964544535.1 uncultured Lachnospiraceae bacterium
CTTATGATAATCAGAAAAAGGTGTGGGGATCGTTTATTGGGCAGAAGTAGGGGTGTAGATATGATTTAATTCTGTCTTCTCACTCTAGTTAATAGACAAATTAGGTAATTACTATACCTACTGCTCTGATAAATTCAAAGGTGTCAATGTAGGGGATGTCGAGCTCCTTGCATATGTTTGGTATCTTTATCTTGGCTTTTGCATCAGGGTTATAAGCTTCCAGGGTTACAATAGTATAATTATAAGCTTTAAGCTTAGCATGAGCAATTAACCAGGAATCTGCCACTGAGGCGAATTCAGCTTTAGCACTTTCCTTGTATTGCTCATGTTCGCTCACGTATGTGATAATTTTACTATATGAGTCACTAACAAGCTGTGTTTTTGAGCTTTTTATTTCTCCCCTAAACTCGTTACTAATCCAATGGCTGATTTCATCTTTTTGTTTTTTTAATTCATCGTAAACACGATCAATTAGAACAAAATCTCCTGAGGCTGCCTTTTCGTTTAGTCTAATCCAAAATTTAGGTGCAATATCAAATGCGTAATAGGTATTGTATGCCGTCAACAATACATTAGTATCCAATAAATAGACGGTTTTCATGTTAGTATCCTACCAGAAAATTCATTAAACACAGACATTCTTCTAATTCCTAGTAAACGAAAGGCTTCTGTATACGGTGTGATACCCTTTTTTGTTTGCATAATGACGGCTTCTGCAAAGGTGGGGCTGGTATTGTATAGCTTAGTATTCCAAAAGTTACTCTTAGATTGAGTTTCTTTTTTTCTAATTTTATCCTGTGTCTTGGCTTTAATAGTTTCTACTTTGTAAGCATCAATATATCCTAAGGAATTTAATCGTATGGCTACAACTAACTCACTGACTTTTAGCTCCTTAGCGAGATTAGTTATTTGAAGTTCATGATCTTTTTCAGCTTTCCATTTGGTCATTAGGTAATTTCTAGGTGCAAGGAATTCTGCTGTTGCTTTATTGCAGGTGGCTTCATTTTGTTTTGATAAATTTTGGGTCATTAAATCATCTTCACCAAGAAGCAAATGAAAAAACTCATGCATTAGGGAAAAAAGACGAGCATTCTTGCTGTCCACAGTATTAATGAAAATCAAAGGTGCATATTCATCAACGATGGTAAATGCACGAAATTCTTTTGGGTCAAGTTTCCTGTGAGTATTGCTTCCTACTTTACCATTTAGCATAACTAGGATTCCCTTAGATTCTATCCTATTTCTAATAAATTTAAATGCTTGGTCAGAATCAGAAATCTGTTTGAACCAATTTTTATCAATGTCTAAAATCCGATATGCCAAGGTTACGAAGTTTTCGACGTTGGTAGAATCACTTAAAATACCGATAAAGGGCAATTTATTATAACCTTCATTGATTCTGTATTCTCGCATCCATCTAGCTTTTTGATCCATGGACAAAAGCGTATCTGTTAAGTTTCTGCTTCGACGTGTTATTGTTTTGCTTTCAATAGTTCTAAACTCAGTAGAAATTCTATCTATCTTCGGTGGTTGTTGTAAAAACAGATAGCCAAAGGGAATGTGTAATGCTGAGCTTAAATTTTCTAACTGGTTAAATGTAGGAAATAGCTCACCAGTTAGCCACTGGTCAATCTTAGGAAACCTTTTTGCTAGAATAGCATGATCGATCTGAGACTCATCAATTGCCCACTTTAAGACATCAGGATTAACTTTTATCCTATTTCTAGCCATTCCCTTTCCCTCCTTTTCTTTTGCTCTTCTTATTTTACACCAAATCTGTGAAAATTTCATCTTTGAGGCTCTGAATTGATTAGCTGGTGGAGCTAAGCTTGGGTATTTTGATCAAAACTTAGATCTACCTTTAGAAAAAACTGTCTTGGATTGTGTCCTTGAAGGCAGTTATGCTCAAGAAAATGATGCCAGACTTATTTTAGTCAGATTGCTGTTTAGCGTGATGACGTATACAAGCAGATAAAATGTTAAGCGGCGGGGAGCGAGTACGCTGTGCACTTGCTCGAGTTATGCTACAGAATTCGAATGTGTTGCTATTAGATGAGCCAACAAACTATCTAGATCTGCCTACTCTTGAAGCACTTACTAAAGTATTAGTTGAATATTCTGGAACAGTAATTTTTGTTTCTCATGATCGACGCTTTATGGAGGAAACAGCTAAGCGCTTGCTGATTATTGAAGAAAATCAATTGCAGGTTTTCGGGCTGGTTTTTTCTTTGCCCTTTTACCTAGCTCCGGCAAATCGATGTCTCCATCAGCATATTTCTTGGCAGTCTTCCAATCACATTGTAGCTTAGATGCGCTCTCGCTGATAGAAGCATCTTCATTTTCCCTTAGGTGTTTGATATAATCAATTTGAGTTACTGTTAACACTCCTTTTTGCCTCCTTACAAATAAATGCTTAGAGGCTAATTTAGGGATGCTATGCAGTGGCTCCTTTAATTACATCGACCTATGGAATTTTATGCTGCCATTCTTTCCATTCTTATACTACCAAAAAACAGTAGAACAGCTTGAGCAGGAGTTTAAGGAATTAGTAGCTTTAATACGAAGTTTGGAACACTAAGGAAGTATTCAAAAGCAGTCTTCTTTAGTAGATGCTTTCTCCAGCAGGGAGTTATCTCTGCTGGAGATTTTTTGATTAAAATCATCAGTAAGGTTATATGCAAAAGAGTGTTTATAATACACAACTGGACTTTTGTAAGAAAATGGGCTATTATTGGAAAAGGAGGGAAATTGAAAGACTTATCAAGAATGTGTCATATGGAAAGATATAATTAGATTAAAGTGTTTTCTATGAAATATGGAGCGAGGTCATAAGACTGGTATATTTATGGGAGAATAGCATTCTAACGTCAGATAACAGCACGATTACCGTTGGTGGGGTGCGGATTGTATTTCATGAAGTATATTCAAAGAAGTCAAATAATGTAGAGTACACGCCTACACTCACACCCATGGACCTAATTGCGGTCGTGCCCGGCTTATCTGGGCTTCAAGTGACGTCGCACTAAGGCTCGGCCTGCGCTTTAAGGTCTATGAGACGTCTGTAATCGGCAAACGTTATGCGACATCCTAATATTTATTTATTAAGGTGGTTTTTTCATGGATGAGTTAATTAAAAAAGCGTTGGAAAATAAGACTGAAAATGCAAAAATTGAATTTAAAGAATCATTCGATACGAAATTGACTGAAGCTTGGGTTGAAATAATTAAAGATATTGTGGCTATAGCAAATAGTGGTGGAGGTGTAATAATTTTTGGACTTAATAAAGATGGACAACCTTCAGGAAATAATATTGAAAATATAATATCTTTGGACCCAGCTAAAATTACAGATAAAATAAAAAAATATACTGGTACAAATTTTGCTGACTTTGAGATTACTGAATATTTTGAAGGTGACAATAAATTGGCTGCATTATTAATATCAGGTATAAATATTCCTTTAGTATTTGAAAAACCTGGAACTTATCCTGTTAAAAATGGAAAACAAAAGAGAGCTTTTTCACAGGGAACAGTATATTTTAGACATGGGGCTAAAAGTGAACCTGGGCAATCTGATGATATACGTAAGTCATTAGAAAGAAATTTAAAAAGAGTAAGAGAACAATGGATTGATGGAGTGAGAAAAGTAATAGAAGCACCTCCAGGTTCTCAAGTTGCAATAATACCTGCTCAATTAATTGAGCATCAATCAGAAGAAGCATTAAATATTAAGATTGTTTATGATAAAATTGCACCCGCTTACAGAGTTGTGGATCCAGATATTCCATATCCATATAGGCAGAAAGAACTTATAGATGAAGTTAATAAAAAATTACCTGAGGGAGTTAGTATAAATCAGTATGATATATTATCTGTAAGAAGAGTATTTGAAACTGACAAAAACAGAGACTTTTGTTACGAACCTAAATACAGTTCAAACCAATATAGTGTGCAATTTGTTAATTGGATAGCAAAAAAATATAAAGCGAATAATAAATATTTTCAAGATGCAAGAAATAAATATACTAAAATTAGGAGAAGTGGTACTAATTATAGCTAGAAAAGGACGTCGCATAACATGGAGTTAAAGGTTCCGCTATTGCTCCATCCAAATTTGTTCGGTAAGGGAAGTAGCCCTAAACCTCACGAACTTCTTAACTCCAGGAACGTTATACGCAATGTGTAATGAAAAAAAGAGTAATGTGAGGGGTTCATATGAAAGAAGATTATCCAAAAGAAATATATAAATTTCGTTATTTTGATGACAAAGGACATACACTTGACATGATTAAAAAAGGTGAAATATGGTTATCCTCGGCAAGGAACTTTAATGATCCATTTGATATCGCAATCACTCATAGTTTTGATGAATTATATGAATCAAAAGGCGAGGACTGGGTTAGAGCAGTAGTGAAACGAGAAATACCGTGCTTGGCACCTGATGAATTAGAAACTTATGTTTTTAAAAAATTATCAGAGATTCGAAGTGAACCTGATTATATAAAAAAAGTCATAGATCGTATTGTTGAAATTCAATATAACAAATTTGGAATTTGCACTTTTTCTGAATCATATAGTAATATTTTATTATGGTCACATTATGCAAGGAATCATACTGGCGTATGTATTGGATTTGATACAAATGTTATAATTAACTATGCAAATCAAATTGCAGAGAGGGAAAAGGAATTGCTAAACTTAGTTAAAGTTAGGTATTCAAATGAATATCCTAAGTTTAGTTTATTTGAGTCGGTATTAAATGAAGACGATTTTGAGTCACAACCTTTACCCATTTGAGAATTGGACGAATGATTTAAATTAAAGGTAGACAAAGATGATATTGAGATGAGACTACAATGGATCAAAAAACCTTTTGGAAGAGTAAGTTGGAAATTACTGACGAAATAGAAACTATATATTTAGAGATTGACAATGTAGGCGAAAGACTAAAAAAGCTTGATTTAATTGGAAATCCAAATGTTTATTTCAATGGGGAATGTGAGTGTTATGAATAGGAAATTAAATATAGAGGATGAAGGAGAAAGCTATTGCTAATCGTAACATGGAATTGCAATGGGAAGTTTAGAGAAAAATATACTGCTATACGAGCACTTAATTCGGATATCTATGTAATACAAGAGTGCGAAAATCCAGTCAATACTAAGAATGACGGGTATAGAGAATTTGCTAACAATTATATTTGGGTAGGTTATAGAAATAGAGGTTTAGGTATATTTGCAAAAAAGACAATAACATTAGAAGATAATCATTGGGACACATTTGGGCTAGAATGGTTTATTTCTTGTAGCATTAACAAGAGACTAACCTTAATTGGAGTATGGGGATGTGGGAATTATATTCGTGATATATATGTGTATATACAAATATATAAGAAAATGTTAGAAAAAATTAATAGTAAAATTATTTGTGGTGATTTCAATAGCAATTGTTGCTGGGATAATAAAAATAAAATTCGTACGCATAT
>CAZJCV010000094.1:0-5451 GCA_964544535.1 uncultured Lachnospiraceae bacterium
CGCGTGGAGTTGAAAGTAATGGCAGGCGGTTTATAAGTGTATTTTAATACAAAAATATGTTGGAGTGAAGTATTATGTTAATACCACCCCAACATTAATTATAGAACCTAATTTTTTTACAAGGTCACACAGTTTAAACTGATGTGGCTTTTTGTAGGATAAAATAAAAAAACAACACTTATTTGAAATGTTGATAACTTATTATATTTGTTAATTAGTACATAATATATTATGGGATAGAATTCAAATTAAATATATTACAAAACATAAGGGAGAAGACATGAAAAAGTATATATTAGACATGGACAAGTACAAAAAGATAGCTAGACAAGCATCCGCAGAAAGTTGCGTCTTAATAAAAAATGATGAAAACACACTACCCATTAAGGGAAATACGACTATTTCAGTGTTTGGTCGTAATGCTTTTAATTACTATAAGAGCGGAACAGGTTCTGGTGGGCTAGTAAACACCACATATGTGGTAGGTATTTTAGATGCATTAAAACAAGAAGAAGGCATAAGTCTTAATAAATCATTATTAAAAACATATGAAGATTGGATAGAAAAACATCCATTTGTTAAAGGAAAAGGTTGGGGACAGGAGCCTTGGACTCAAGAAGAAATGCCTATTAGTAAAGAACAAGTCTCTGAAGCAGCCAAAATTTCAGACCTTGCATTAGTAGTAATTGGACGTACAGCAGGAGAAGACCAAGATACAAAGGCAGAGCCAGGAAGTTATTATTTGTCCGAAACTGAAGAGGATATGTTAGAAAAGGTGTGTAGTTCATTTGAAAAAGTTGCTGTTGTTTTAAATGTTGGAAATATAATTGACATGAAATGGGTAGACACTTACAATCCATCTGCTGTTTTATATGTATGGCAAGGTGGACAAGAAGGTGGTAATGCTGTACTAGACGTTTTATGTGGCAATGTAAGCCCATGTGGAAAACTACCAGATACTATTGCCTATAATATTGAAGATTATCCTTCAACTCAGAATTTTGGTGGTGAAGCTGAAGCTATTTACGCAGAGGACATATATGTGGGATATCGATATTTTGAAACCTTTGCAAAAGAAAAAGTAATGTACCCCTTTGGGTTTGGACTGTCATATACTAGCTTTAGCATAAAACTTCAGTCATTTGAAGAGAAGAAAGATTTTATTAATTTTGATGTAGAGGTAGAAAATATAGGGTTTTATGCTGGGAAAGAAGTTGTATTTGCTTTTACTAGTGCTCCCCAAGGAAAGCTTGGTAAACCACAAGTAGAACTTAAAGCTTATAAAAAAACAAAGGAGCTAGCTCCAAATGAAAAAGAAATCTTACATTTTTCAATAGCAAAATCTGACTTGGCATCTTATGATGATAGTGGAGTTACAGGGCATAAGTCTTGTTATGTACTTGAAGCTGGTGATTATAATATTTATGCAGGACAAGAAGTGAGAAATTTATCTCTAGCTGGTTCATTTATTCTAAAAGATACTATTGTTATAGAAGAATTAACTGAAGTTTGTGCACCGGTTCAAGAATTTAAGCGCTTAAAACCTTTTAAAGACGGAAATAAATTAATTCCAGAATATGAATCAGTACCAACAAGAACTATAGAGCCTTTGGATAAAGCAAAAAATAGTAAGCCAAAGGATCTACCTTATACTGGTGATAAAGGATACAAATTATCAGATGTATATGATAATAAAATAGATATGGATACATTTATAGCACAATTAAGTGATGAAGACTTAACTTGCATTGTACGTGGAGAAGGAATGAATAGTTCAAAAGTAACTCCTGGAACTGCAAGTGCCTTTGGTGGGATAACAGAAGAATTAAAAGAATTTGGAATTCCTGCAGGTTGTTGTGCAGATGGACCATCAGGTATACGAATGGATAGTGGTACACAGGCCTTTTCATTGCCCAATGGAACTGCACTAGGTGCTACATTTAATTATGAATTAGTAGAAGAGCTTTACAAAATGGTAGGAATGGAAATGCTAAAAAATAATGTGGATACCCTTCTTGGTCCAGGGATTAACATTCATAGAAATCCTCTTAATGGAAGGAACTTTGAGTACATTTCGGAAGATCCTTTACTAACAGGAACAATGGCAAAAGCACAGATTAAGGGGATGCACTATGCGGGTGTAACTGGTACTATGAAGCATCTTGCTGCGAACAACCAAGAATTTAATAGAAGGAAATTAAATTCTGTTTTATCGGAACGTGCTCTTAGGGAAATTTATTTGAAAGGCTTTGAAATTGCAGTAAAAGAAGGCAATGCTTATTCTATTATGACTACTTATGGAGGTATTAATGGGATTTGGACTGCTGGTAATTATGACTTGTGTACATCTGTTTTGCGTAATGAATGGGGCTTTAAAGGAATTGTAATGACAGACTGGTGGGCAGAAATAAATGATGAAGGAGGAGAACTTACTAGAGAAAATACAGCGGCTATGGTTCGTGCACAAAATGATTTATATATGGTTGTATTAGACTCAGCTAAAAACAGTCAAGAGGATAACTCTATGGAATCTTTAGAATCAGGTAAAATTTCTAGAGGTGAATTTCAAAGATGTGCAAACAATATTTGCTACATGTTAATGAAGTCTCCAGCTATGGATCGCTTCTTAGGAAGAGTATCAGACAATGTTAAAGTTATAGGTCAAGAATCAGATATAGCTACAGAAGTGAAAATATCAAACCATTACGTGGTTTCTGATGGTAGTAAAATAGATATAAGCAAGATTAATACGGAATTAGGACATAGTGAAGTCTTTGGAATTCAAGTTACTGATTTTGGAATGTATAAGATGGATGTTAAATTAAGAACAGATGCTAAAGAGCTTGCTCAAATGTCAATATCAGTATTCTTAGATAATGATCTAAAGGGAGCAATTTCCTTAACTGGACAAGATAAAGAATGGATAACTAGAACTATAGACCTAGGTCGGTTAGTTTCTAATCATTATATTAAGCTGTATTTTTCAATGAGTGGTATTGAGGTAGATGAATTATGTTTTTATAGATATAAATAATAATGAGGACAAGTGGTTAATAAATTAACTCTACACATGTTTGACTTCTCTAGAATCAAATGATACTGTATCTAAATATAACAAGTTACAAGACTACAGTGTTAAGGAGATTTAAGACCTAATGAAATATATTTCTAAAACAAGGCAAGTACAGTGTGACAAAAGGGTACTTGAGTATACACTTACAAGAAAAGAAGTAAAAAATATTAATCTTCGAATAAAGCCTAATGGGGAAATACATGTATCTGCAAACAAAAAAGTACCTGTAAGGTATATTGATAATCTTATAAGAGAAAAACAAGCATATATTATAAGAACTTTAGATAGATTTAAAGAAAAGCAAGTTTCAACTTTTTCAAGGAAGTATGTAAGTGGAGAAAGTTTTAATGTTTTAGGAAAAAGTCTAGAGCTAAAAGTTATAGAAGGAGAACCAGAATCAGTAACATCAGATGGAGTATTTATATTTCTTACAGTAAAGAAGGAAGATGATATAAGATGTAAAGAGATATTAATAAATAACTGGTTCAAGGAAATTCAAAAAAATATATTTGATGATATATGTAAGGAAGCTTATGAAGTATTTAAAAAATATGGCGTAAAATATCCAAATATAAAAACTAGAAATATGACGTCAAGATGGGGTTCATGTAGACCTCAAAAGGGTAATATTACACTTAATAGCAGGTTGATAGAAGTGCCAAGGAGTTGTATAGAATATGTTATCTTCCATGAATTTGCCCACTTTATACACGCAAATCATTCCAAGAAATTTTATGATTTTTTGGCAAGCTTAATGCCTGATTGGAAGGATAGAAAAAAAGAATTAAATAAGGTTTTATAAAGAAATAAAGACCCCGGTGGTATTTCACCGGGGTCTACTAACTATTATGTAGAGTTAATTGATTTCTAGATAATCAATAAAAGCATCCCATTGGCCATCATCAGCTGTTACAATCAGCTCAACTTCTTGATTGCCAGTTTGGTGACTTACATTGTCAATTGTATATACCGCAGGATTACTATCACCGTAGTAGAAGGTGCCCTTGTGTTGTCCTCCAATCCTTAGGTCAACCCTTGCCAGATTATTATTATTAGAGCATCCACGAAGAGAAAAACTATTGTTTGTACTGGAGAAGTTTTGTGTAAACTTAACAGAATCTCCATTAGCATATAGGGCTACTCCAGAGAATGGATTATTGATTTCACCAGCATAGGGACCACTAATATTCATGCTTTCACATTCTTTTTTTATAGCAACTGGATCTTCAGGAGTAGGATCTGGTGAAGTTTGTCCACTGTCGCTAGCTGTAAAGTCTAGGTAATCAATAAAAGCATCCCATTGGCCATCATCAGCTGATACAATCAACTCAACTTCTTGATTACCAGTTTGGTGACTTACATTATCTATTGTATATACTGCAGGGTGACTTCCACCAAAGTAGAAGGTGCCCTTATATTCTCCACCAATTTTCAAGTCAACCTCTGCCATGTTATCATTATTAGAGCAACCACGAAGAGAGAAGCTGTTATTAGCACTGAAGAAATTCTGTGTAAACTTAACAGAATCACCATTGGCATATAGGGCTACTCCAGGGAATGGATTATTGATTTCACCAGCATAGGGACCACTAATGCTCATGCTTTCGCATTCTTTTCTAGTAGCACTTGGGTCAACAGGGGTAGGGTCTGGATCTGGTGTTGGATTTGGGTTATAGTTGCCACCAATATTAATTGAATTACTATATACATTAGCACTACCACTGCTTTGCCATCCTTCAACTGTTAGAGCAACTTCATACATTTTACCTAAACGCATGCCCATTCTTTCCCAAGCTTTAAAGTGTTCACTAACAGATATAGTGCCACTTGTACGCTTAGAAGTTCTTACACTCCAGTACTGTTGAAAAGTAGCATTACCTTTGATAGATGGTTGGTTTGTTCTTGTAGTTTCATATACATCATATGTTCCACCATCAACGGTGATAGTACCTTTAGGAGATGATCCGGGTGGGCGCCAACTGCCCCAACTATCTACTATGTAGAATTCCACTAATGGATCAGAGGTCCAGCCATAGACACAAAGATATGAATTACCATTAGGTTGGTAGTTACAGCCATAATCAACAGAGATATTACCAAGCTGTTGATGAGTTTGAGTTTCATTAAATTTTTTCCCTTTACGGAATAAGGCATTGTTGATATTATTCCATTCACAACTGAAGTTACCACCGTTATTAAGAGTCATGCTGGTATTCCCAGAATCCTTCCATAATTCATAGTCATAACCATCATGATTCCCAGTTTGATTAGATGTGATTGTCGTTGCACCTTGTACAATAGTTGCGGGTACTATAAGTGTTAAGCAAGCAAGTATAGCAAAAAACACTTTCTTTTTTCGTTTCATATACATTTCTCCT
>CAZJCV010000095.1:0-3688 GCA_964544535.1 uncultured Lachnospiraceae bacterium
CTTTTTTATTAAAATTAAATTTTCAGTCTTTCTATTTACTTTTTGTTTCTAGCCATATCTGCATAAACTGCTATTACAATAATGATACCCTTTACAACATATTGCCAGTTTGAATCCAAGTGAAGTAATGTAAGCCCATTACTAATAACACCTATTACTAAAACTCCAATTAATACTCCACCTGCACTACCTGTCCCACCATACATACTAACTCCGCCCAAAACACTTGCTGCAATTGCATCAGTTTCTGCACCGACAGATGTACTTGGTTGACCAGATGATAATCTCGCTGCTAATACAATACCTGCAAAGGCACCTAGCACACCACTTATGGTCCAAGCAATAATTTTTACCTTTTTAACATTAATGCCCGAAAAATGAGCTGCAGTACTGTTACCACCAACTGCGTATACATATCTACCAAATTTAGTCTTGTTCAATAACAAATACATCATAAGGAAACCTATTAACATATAAATAATAGGATAAGGTATCTTTCCTAATGAACCTGTTCCCATAATTGGAAAACGTTCATTTACATACAGAGGTACTGGTTGTCCATTTGCCAATAGGTAAGCAGAACCACGTAAGATGTTCTGCATTGCTAATGTAACTACAAATGGGTGAATATTACTATAAGCAATAATTACACCATTTAATAAACCTGCAGCTAAACCAACTAACAAGCCAAGTAAAATGGACTGCCCCATTGGGAATCCCCATCTTTCCATCGATACAACAGTAATACATCCACTAGCGGCAATCATTGCACCCGCAGTTAAATCAATTCCGCCAAGCATAATTGCTAATGTAACACCTATTGCCAAGAAACCAGTCGTTGATACATTTCTTAATATAGTAAGCCAATTATTTACTGTTGCAAAATTCGGGGCTATAAAACTAAGCAAAATACATATAACCAAGAGTACTGCTAAGATTCCACCATTATGCTTGAAATAACGGTAAGTTGGACCAATAAAGGCTTTGCTTTCTATTTTATTGTTTCTAATTTTATCACTCATTTATACATCCTCCACAACTGCATAATGCAATATTTTTTCTTGGCTGAAATCTACATTTTTCAACTCGCCTTTTATTTCGCCTTCATTCATTACCAATAACCTATCGCACATATTAATAATTTCCGGCATTTCGGAAGAGATCATAATTATACTTATACCTTGTTTGGCTAATTCGTTCATAATGTTATATATTTCCGCTTTAGCGCCAACATCTACTCCTCTAGTGGGTTCGTCTAGAATTAATAGGTCAGGATTTGCAGCTAACCACTTTGCCAATACAACTTTTTGCTGGTTACCACCTGAAAGATTAGCAACAGTTTCATTCCTTGAAGGCGTCTTAATATTCATGTCTGCTATACCTTTATCCACTATCTTTTTTTCTTTTTCTTCATTTACACGTAATTTATTTATAAATTTTTTTAATACTGAAATACTAACGTTAAATTTTATATCGTTTCTTAATATTAATCCTTCGGTTTTTCTATCTTCAGGCACTAACATTAGTCCTCGTTCTTGAATCTTCATCGTTTGTAAGTTGGATATATCTTCACCTTTAAAAATAACTTCACCACTACTTCGCGGATATAAACCCATAATACTTTTTATTAATTCAGAACGTCCCGCTCCTATTAAACCATAGAAACCTAAAATTTCACCTTCACGAACCTTGAAGCTACAATTTTTTACTCGATTGCCACAATTAATGTTTTTTGCCTCCAAAATAACTTCACCTGGCTCATTAAATGTTCTTACATAGTAGTTTTCCAGTTCACGTCCAACCATCATTTTCACTAATTCATCTTGATTGCTGTCCTTGGTAATAATTGTACCCACGTAATTACCATCACGCAAAACACAAACCCTGTCAGTAACTGTGAATATTTCTGACAACTTATGTGATATATAGATAACTCCAATGTCGTTATTTCTTAATTTTGTAATCATTTCAAACAAATAATCTACTTCTTTATCTGATAACGAAGAAGTAGGCTCATCCATAATTATAAGTTTCATATCTAGAGAGCTTGCTTTGGCAATCTCTACCAATTGTTGCTCTGCAATACTTAAATTACAAACTAACATTGAAGGATCTTTATTCAACCCTACCAAATCTAACCACTGCTTAGATTCTTCAAACATTTTGTTTTGATCAACCATACCCATAGTCATTCTTTCTCTTCCAAGAAAAATATTTTCTGCAATTGATAAGTATGGAACCAGTGCAATCTCTTGATGTATAAAAGCAATCCCAAGATTCTGTGCTGTAATTACATCGTCAATTTCAACTGTTTTACCTTCTAGTTTTATCTCTCCAGAATCGGGTATATGAATACCTCCAAGAATGTTCATCAAGGTGGATTTCCCCGCGCCATTCTCTCCTAGTAAACCTAAAACTTCCCCTTTATACAACTCTAGCCTTGCTTTATTCAAAGCCTTAACACCTGGAAATGTTTTGGTAATATCTTTCATCTCCACTAATAATTCTGGCATATCTTGCACCTCCTCTTTAAAACTAAGGGCAGCAAATATGCCACCCTTATTTAAACACAATATTTATACCCAAACTTTAAAGTTTAATATTATTGCCATCCATCTATTCCAAATTCATCTACATTTTCTTTAGTAATTAGAAATGTGTCTACTACAATGTTCTTTTCAAGACTTCCACCTTCTAATACTGTGAATGCTGACATCATAGATTTATATCCTAAAGTTTCTGGAGATTGAGATCCTGTACCTTCCATATCTCCTTCTTTTATCATCTTCTTAGCATCTGGGTTTCCGTCAACACCGTATACTAAAATTCCTTTTTCTAATTCTACACTAGCTTGTTGAATTGCATTTACTGCACCCATAGCTGAAGGATCATTTACTGCAAAAATTACTGATAAGTCTGGATCTGCTACAATAGCATCAGTAGCTAATCTCATAGAAGTCTCTTGGTCACCTTCACCATCAAGAACGTTAACGATTGTATATTTTTTTCCACTTTCATCTAAAGCATCAATAAAACCGTCATAACGTTCAACACAAGCACTTGCTCTTGGGGAATGTAAAACTAAGATTTTTGCTCCATCTTCAATTTTCCCTGAAACATCTTTACCAACTACAAAACCTGCATTATAGTTGTCAGAAGCAATAATTGTTTCAACAAGATCATTAGCATCTACAGGTGTGTCAAAGTTTATAATAGGAACCCCTGCTTCATGTGCTGCGTTTAATGCTGCTGTACATGCTGTTGAATCTGCAGGAGCAATTAATAATGCATCAATTCCTGAACTAAGTAGGTCGAAAATTCTGTCATTCATAATAGATTGATCACCATTTGCATCCACATCTACTAAGTTAACTTTTATTCCTTTTTCCTCAATAGCTTCAACAACCCCATCTTTAACTGCTAACCAAAATGCATTGTTCAAAGTTGCTGGTGCATAACCAATAGTATAGCTTTCGACATCTTCTGATTTTTCGTCATCTACTTCTACATCCTTATCGTCTGCAACAGTTTCCTTATTTTCTTTGCTATCTTCTTCTTTATCAGTTCCACTACCACCACATGCTACTAAACTTAATACAGTTAATGCTACAATTAGCATTGCAAATAATTTCTTTTTCATTTTAACTCCTCCATGTAAGTTTATTATTTTGTAAGATACAAACGACAA
>CAZJCV010000095.1:3788-5325 GCA_964544535.1 uncultured Lachnospiraceae bacterium
TTTTCATTTTAACTCCTCCATGTAAGTTTATTATTTTGTAAGATACAAACGACAATAATTTGCTGTATTTTGTCATTTGTGTTAAGAAAAAATAAAAACACATTAACTAATTAGTAATGTTTTCTTTGTGACGAATTTATATTATCATACATTTGAAAAAAACACAATACTAAATTTAGTTTTATTTATTTTTTTTGTATTTTATTTATTTTTCTTTGTGATATTTCTAACATTCAAGCAAAACCTGTAATTTGCTAATTTTATATGCTTGTAAAACTTCTTCTTCTTAAGCATTAAAAAAAGCTCTTTTCAAACAAGAATTTCTGCTTAATCTTATTCTTGTCTAAAAAAAGCTTTTTTATTTATATTATGTAGTTAAAACTATATTTAATCTTTTTTTAACTTAAAAACCACTAGATTTCTTTGTTTATACTCTTTCACATTCTAGATGTTTAGTTGCATCTAAGTATTTTTCAACAATTTTGTTTCCAGATTTTATCGCTACAAACATATAAAGACATTCAAGTAAAGCTATTTGTACCATATTTTCAGAAGATGGTTCAAATGGTGTTGTCTTCTGATTACTATTTGCAGATACTGAAAAGAAAGTATAATCAACTATGTTTGTTAGCGGCGAATTCTTTGCACTTGTTATTCCTACTGTTATTGCGCCTTGTTTACTAGCTATTTTTGTAGCATTTATTACAGATTGAGAACGTCCAAAATTACTAATTGCAATTACTAAATCACCCTCTTTACACATACTCGCAGTTACTACTTGCTCATGAGGGTCGCGGTAGCAAAAGGCACTAATACCTATTCGGTTAAATCTGTTTTTACCACTTTCTGCAGGAATATAAGAACGTCCCACACCAAATAAAATTACCCTTCTTGCCTTTAATATATGTTCACTTACTTCTTGCATCTTTTCAACATCTATTATTGAAAGTGTATCTGTCAACATTTGTATGTTGGTTTTAAAGACCTTTTGACAAACTTCTTCCATATTATCGTTCTTGGATATATCTCCATAATTAAATGGATTTTGTTTGTTTTCTTCCTCACTCTGGTTAACAAATATAGCCAAGTCAAGCTGAAACGCTTTGTAGTTCTTATATCCAAGCTCCTTTACAAATCCAGTGACAGAAGATGCGCTTACACCACTCTTTTTTGCAAGATCATGAATCCTTAAATAAGAGGCTTCTTTATAGTTTGAAATTATGTAGTCTGAAATTTGCTTCCTTGATGGATTCATATTTTCATAACGATTCTTTATTTCAATCACAATATTGGGGGTTACCATTTTTTCTCCTTTTATTTCCCATGTTCATATAAATACAGTCTATTAAATTAAGTTTAATTAAAATAAGTTTATTTAAATACATTTTAGCACAATATATACATATTTATCAACTGTTAATTGGCATAAATTGAAAAAACGGGAAAACCCACTGTTACAAGGGCTCCCGCCTATAAAATGAGAATGCAGTCTACGGGACTTGAACCCGTACCCAGTTTATACCGGATTAGATCCTTA
>CAZJCV010000096.1:0-5221 GCA_964544535.1 uncultured Lachnospiraceae bacterium
GTTATATAACATGGGAGGCAAGAGCCGCCGCCTCCTGTGGCGGATATTGAAGCGATAAATCCTCTGTAACTGATTAAAAGTGCAGTTGTTTAATGAAGCAAATTTATTAATGAGAATATAATTAAACAGGGGTGGGCCGTTTGAATAATGTAAGTATAATGGTTGATAGTGCTACTTGCACTGGTTGTAGTAGATGTGCTTTGTTCTGTCCATATGGGTATATTACCTTAAAACAAGGCGATTTAGGATTTCTTGTACCTTACATAGAAAAGTGTGTTGGTTGTGGTACTTGTATTAAAAGTTGTCCTTTTTCGGATGAATTTGACGAGGAACAACTCGAATAGTAAATTAATCTAATCTATAGTTGCTTATACTTAATTTACCTAAATAAGAATGTTTATAGTGAGGAGGATACAAATGCAGAAATTTATTTTTATGGAAGCACATGCCGGTGCAAAATTTGATGAGATTAATTCAATGCTTGAGAAAGGCTGGAAGGTTGTTGAAATACATGCCTCAAAGCCAACAAGAGGAGAGAATATCCATGCTCTTGTGTTAATTGAAAAAGAAAAGAACCCACAATAATAACTTAATGTATCTTTAAGTTGGTTTGCTTTCTTTACAAATTGTGCAGCTGCGAAGGAGTAATATTAGGGGCCCGCGTCCTGCAGGCCTCTGAGTTATGGGGCCTCCCACGTTACATAACAACGCACTCAGCGCAAGGGGCCAACCAGGAAGCAAGGCTCCGGAGTACCATCAGGAGGTCATCCTGCCCACATGTCTCAGCCAACCGAGTCGGTCCCCGCATTAGCCCGCGAAGTCTCGCTGGGCATGAGCGGCTCCCTGTAAGGCTGAGCCACGTCGCGAGTGCAGAGACGTTCTCCTAAACCACACGCTAAGAATTCGAGGCGTATAAGCAGGGCTATGGGGGCTTATGACTCAGGCATACGGATAAAGTTGAAGGTTATAGGAAGGTCATAGTTATGAAAATTATATACTCATGTGATTTACATGGAGATACAAGTAAATATGAGGAGCTCAAAAAATTAATATTATTAGAAGCCTGTGATGCAGTAGTTATTGGTGGGGATCTTCTCAAATATACGGCAAAAGATGTCGATATGCAAATTGAGTTTGTTAATAATTACTTGGCTAAATTCTTGGAGAGTGTAAATATACCTGTTTATTTGATCAAAGGGAATACTGATTGCTCAGTTGCTTTCAATGCACTAAAAACCTCAGTAACTTCAAATGTAAAATGCATAGATGAGACACCTGCTAGAATTAATGGGATGTATATTTTTGGCTTTGACCTTATTAATCCAAGCCCCTTTAAAATAAAAAATTATGAGAGAAGAGATTTAGCATGTGAAAATGTAGAGTTTTCTCCAATCCTGATTAGAATGAACAATGGGGAACTGCAAATAAAACCTTCAGGTTATCTGAACTATCTACCAAGCATCGAAGAAGAATTGTTAAAATATAAGAATATATCAAACAATATTTTTGTGTGTCATGTTCCTCCGTTCGGTACAAAATTAGATATAGATAGTACAGGAAATCATGTTGGTAGCAAAGCTGTATATGAATTTATTCTCCAAAGACAACCTTTATTAATGCTGTGCGGACATATACATGAATCCCCCACTTTTTCTAATAACTACATGGATTATATTGGAAAAACTTTATGTGTTAATCCAGGGCAGGATGTGAATTTAAGTGCCTGTGTAATACGGATAGAAAGCGATATAGTTTTGGACTGTAAAATTTCAAACATAAAAACTAAGAATCATTAATATTTACGGTAAGGTCGAGGCAGATTTAATAAAGGTGCGCTGAGTCGCGAAACGTGTGGCATCGGAGAACACGGCATCTGCACAAGGGTGCGGGCAGGCAAGAGCACGAAGCGCGACTTTGGAGCTCGAACATGAAGAAAGCCGCACCACATCCACCGACCCAAAATAGGAGTTATCTAGGGCCAGTGGACGTCGCAGATGTATGACGTTATCGGAAAGATGAGGCAAAGGCCGCGACATCGTGTCGCGGATTGTATGAGAAGGGCTTTGGAGATTTGAGTGCTTGGTTATAGTTTGAAAATGTGTAGTAAATATTATTTATATAATGTGCGAGGATATCCATGACCAATATTGATGAAAAAACAAAAAATGCACTTGATAAATTATTATTAACTTATAAAATACAGCCTGTTGGATGGGGATATATTGACTGTATCACCGTAAAAGAAAATGTTTCTGGATTTGTTAAGTCTCTAACTGAATTAGGTATCAAGGTTTCGGATATTACTTGGTGGTGCCACTGCACGATAGGAGGTAACAAAGAGACAGGATGTCCGCATGGCGGTGGAGGGCCAACGAGCAAATATTTCGATGGTTGGTTTAGCGAAATGTATCAAATCCCAAATGTAAAAATTAAGGACAACAACGAAATCATCCCATATGTTTTTAATAGATGGCCAAATACAGAAAAGTATTTACCTTGTTTGATTCCTGCTTTCTGGCTGGATGTACCCGATGACTGGAGAAACACAGTTGACTTCATATAATAAGCATAATCATTATTTGAATTATGATGCATTCTTTATAAAAATATTTAGCAAGTGGCATTTAAAGGTTTGTTTAAGCATGTCACATCCGTGTGACATGCTGGTCTCTGGGGACCTCATCCATCCGATAACAACAGGTATGCACAAGGGTGCGGGTGAGAAAGAGCATGAAGCAGGGCTATCGTTGGTCATCCCACGAAGAATGCCGCACCACAGCTCTTCGTCGAGCTAAAGCTGCCAAGGGGTATTCCTTACGGGTCCGACTCAGAGCCGTCGCATACCTACACGTTGTGCGAAAGGCAGAGCGCCAAGACAGTGAAAAGTAAATTTCTTAACCCCGCCCCAAGAACGCCCGCCGTCCTTGGCGGGCGAAAGATAGAAGGAGGAAAGAAATGAAAGATAGAGATTTAGACAAAGAATTAAAAGAAGTACTTGCTTTAAAAGAAAAGCTGCCAGTGTCAATACAGCAAGCTATAGAAATCGCAAATTCAGTACCAGATATGACATCTAGTAAAAACGAATACACTTTTGCAAATAACCAGGGAGGTACAGATGCCAACTCTTAATGAGATACAAGAATTAATATTACGTAAAAAAGGTGTAGCGCAAGATGAGGTAAGACGCGAATATCTACTAAAACTATCCGAATATACCAAGCGAGATGTAATTCTCTATGCGACTGCATTCACTTCTAACAAGGGACCTGGTATACCGTCAGCAGCTTTATCCATTATGCCCGAAGACATGCAGGGTTTTATGGCATCACTTCATGGTTTGAAGAATGATAAGTTAGATATTATTCTCCATAGTCCCGGTGGTTCTATGGAGGCTGCTGACCAGATAGTCCAATATTTACGGGCAAAATATAAACATATTCGAGCAATAATTCCTCAAAATGCAATGTCAGCGGCTACAATGTTGGCCTGTGCATGTGATTCAATTGTCATGGGAAAACATTCTGCAATTGGCCCAATCGATCCTCAAGTAACATTCCCTACTGCAAACGGCGCATTCACAGCCCCAGCGCAAGCTATACTTGACGAATTTGAAAGAGCAAAAGCTGAAATAACACAGAATCAAGGTGCTGCTGCTTTATGGATAAATAAATTCCAATCATATCCGCATGGATTTTTAAACTTATGTCAAAATACACTCCGTTTGTCAAAAGAAAAGGTTGAGGAGTGGTTAAAACTCTGGATGCTTAAAGACGATACTAACAATAATGATAATGCCAATACAATAGCTTCATGGCTCAGCAATGCAAATGAACATAAAACTCATGGAAGGCCAATAAATATTATAAGTGCAAAAGAAAAAGGGATGGTAATTGAAAAGCTTGAAGATGACCAAGATTTACAAGAGCTTGTTTTGTCAGTTTATCATGCAGCAATGGTAACTTTTATGGTAACTCCATGTGTTAAGATTGTAGAAAACCATAATGGCAAAGGGCTTTACACTCAGATTGAAGTTAAGTCCGTTCCAGTAAAATAATGATATTGATAGGAACCGCCTCCGTCGTCCTGGCTTCGGCGGCAAGGATGGGGGCGGGGTTAAGAAATAAACTTACTCTGGGAGCGGCGCTCTGCCCATCGCACAACAGCGCATATATGCTTCGCTTCCGATGGTCGCTCCGGGCTTCGCCACATTTTCACCTACGCTATCGCTACGGTGAAAACGTCATATATGCGCAAAACGTTCTCTGAAATCATATTCCTCGCCCCAACGGGCGATTTTGAAGATGATGTTATGCTATATTCAAATCAGATATGAAGTAGAAGAGGCTCTTAAATAAATCTTGTCAGGGGGTTCTTCTTTTGAAAATTAGAAGGCAGATACTTAATACAAGAAGGAGATATATTTTATGCTTAAATTCAATTTTCAAGTTGGAAATAAAGAGAAACATGATATCGAATTTTTCTTTAATCAATTTTGGGGTCATGTGTCTATAAAAGTAGATGGAGTTGATATCTATAAGACGATTAAAGTTATTGCATTAACTTTGACCTTTATGTATGAATTCAACGTAGGTACAGAGGAAATACATACAATAAAGATTGAACAAATAAGGAAATTGATTTTTGCTGGATTTAGAGAATATCTGGCCAAAGTATATGTGAATGGAGAACTAATGCATGAGTATCAAGGGAAACCCAATTTTAAAGAGGTGTTTCATAAATATATTTAGTCACCTAATTCAAATTTGAGTTAGGTAGGAATGATAAAAATCAAGGAAAGGATTCTAATCGAATCCTTTTGAAATTGGAATATGACTCCAGAGAACAATGCATATGAGTGAAGGTTGCGAGGGCAATAGCAAGTAGCAAGGCTCTGTAAGTCCGTCACGCAGAAGGGCTCCACCACATCCTCTCACGGGCGCGGTCGCGCGCTTCGCGGGAAAAGGCGTCTTGAGACCGTTCGAGGACGTCCCATATGCTCAACGATATAACGAAATGTCGCTTTGCTCCATTTCGCTATATCGGGCCGCGGGTCAAGCCCGCTGCTATGCATCTGTGGCTAAGCGCCACATCGCATATCAGCAGGTTTTCAAAATCCCTTCGGCAAGTGCAAGCACTAGGCCTCATGGACTTCGTAAACCCGCGGCCCGTTATACGCCATATTCAGCAATTAAGAATCGAAATGAGGTTGCAGGTAATGTTA
>CAZJCV010000097.1:0-5193 GCA_964544535.1 uncultured Lachnospiraceae bacterium
CCATAGCTAACACAAAGGAAACCTATGACCCTAGTGGTGGAAGGCTGACAGCTGATGAAGATTTTACTAAAGATAATTTAGAAAAACTAAACAAACTTGAGCCTTTTAAAAATCCTAGATACTACGGAACAGATATAGGTAACAGTAACCTTTTTGCTGACTACTATAAGTCTATTACTCGGTATGTACCAGAAAGGAAAAAGTGGTTTGTTTATGACGGAAGAGTCTGGGCTTCTGATACCGGAAATTTAAAGGTAATGAATTTATGTAAAAGCCTAGCTAATCAGATTATGTATTATGCCCTTTCTATAAAGGATGAAAACCTAAGAAAATCCTATATTAAATCAGCAAGTAAATGGCAAGAAAGAAGAAGTAGAGAAATTATTTTAAGAGATGCTCAAGATGTCTATCCCCTGTCCATGTCTGAATTTGATAAGGATATATACTTGCTAAACTGCTTAAATGGAACTTTAAACCTAAAAAATGGAGACTTTTACCCTCACCAAGCTAAGGACCACATTACTAAGATGGCTGGTGTGAACTATGACCCAAGTGCTAAATGTGATCGTTGGATAGCATTTATAGATGAGGTTATGTGTGGTGATAAGGAAAAGGCTGACTTCTTTCAAAAAAGCCTAGGCTATGCCTTGACTGGTGATACTCGCTACGAGTCTATGTTTATTCTTTTTGGAGCAACTACCAGAAATGGCAAGGGCACTTCTATGGAAACCTTCTTAAATATCTGTGGTGACTATGGAAGGACCAGCAGGCCAGAAACTATAGGAATGAAGATAAATTCTTCTAGCTCTGCTCCATCTGAAGATGTGGCTAGACTTGCAGGTGCTAGATTTGTCAATATAAGTGAGCCAGATAAGAAGTTAGTTTTAAGTGCAGCTCTACTAAAAAGCCTTACTGGTAATGACACTATTAATGCTAGATTTCTACATGAGAACAGCTTTGACTTTAGGCCACAATTTAAGATTTTCATTAATACCAACCATCTGCCTATGGTGACAGACCTAACTCTCTTAACCAGCGGCAGGGTAAAGATTATTCCCTTTGAAAGACACTTTGAAGAATGGGAGCAAGATAAGAACCTTAAAAATCTTTTTTCTAAGGGAGAAAACCTAAGTGGCATCCTAAACTGGATTCTTGAAGGATATAGAAAATTACAAAAAGAAGGCTTTACTGTGCCTGATTCGGTCAAAAAGGCAACCTATGACTACCATAAGGAAAATGACAAAATAGGTCTTTTTGTAGAAGAAAGACTAACTAAGGATGAGGGTGCTGAAGAAAGAACATCTAACCTTTACTTTGCCTACCAAAACTGGTGCAGGGACAATGGCTACTATACAGAAAATGCTAGGAATTTTAAATCCTCTCTAGCTTCCATTGGAGAGGTAGTTAGAAAGAGACCAAGAAAAGGTGGAGAGAAAACCACACTATTTCTAGGTTATAGGTTAAATGATGATTTTACAGATTTTCTAGAATAAATAGTATGTAGCAAAAGAAGAAATTAATAGCTGGGGCTATATGTGGCAAGGAATTTTAGACTTTCCTTATAAAGAGATTATATTTAAAAACTATTAAAATATCTGCCACAAGATGCCCCTTACACAAAGTCCTCTTAGCAGGGCTTTTATTGTATCTGAAGGGAGGTGAAAGGAATGGAAAGATTAAAACCATTAAAACTGGTAAGAGATGGTGAACAGCTAAAGCCAAGACGCTTTTTAGGCAATGCCTACAGGATATCTTATGAAAGTGGCTGTGACTACTATATGACCACCTACACTGACAACCGAGTAAAGGTCCACAGGATAAACATGGGACTGATTGGCTATGAGGGCTTCTCAAGCCTTCATGTCTGTTGTCCTAAGTGCTACAGCAAGATGGTCCCAGTTGACTCTGCCTTTAACAATGACAAGACTCAAGTCTTTAATTGCATAATCTGTGATGGTATCTCGCCTAGGGGGTTATAAATCTCTGGAAGCTTTAAAGACGGACAGCGGCGTGGACCCTCGTGTAAAAAAATGCAGTTTCAAAGAGGGTAATAGGCAAAAACAAAAATATTAAAATACGGAGGAAAAATTATGTTAAATACAAGAATTTATAATCAAGCATTTTGGAACTTAATGAGAGGAAATAAAAATAACTATAATGATCTTAAGGATGGTGAAATGGATGGAGGCTTCCAGCTTCCAAGTGATAACCTAGATGATTTTTACAAGGCTTTAGAGAAAGATAATCTTTTTAGAAGGCTTGCTACCAGAGTAAATCTAACAAGAGCTGAAGGAATAATTCATGCTGTTAGCTCTACAGGCCAAGCTTCTGTAGTTGAAGAAGGAAATCTAATACCAGAAGATGGAGATGAAATTACCAAGTTTCCAGTAAAATCATATAAGATTGCTGGACTAATAAAACTTAAAGATTCATTTATTTCAGATACTAACTTTGACTTGGCTAAATATCTAACAGATGACTTTGCTAGAAGATTTGGAAGAGCTGAAGAAGACTTATTTATTAATGGCTATGGTCTAACAAAACTTTCAGGCATCTTAGAAGCTAGTACATCTATAGATGCGACAGCTACTAATACACTTTCCTATGAGGAGATACTTAAGCTTTACTTTTCAGTAGAAGCCCAGTATAGAAAGGAAGCTGTATTTATTATGAATGATGAAACAGCCTTCTATCTTAGAAAGCTAAAGGATGAAGATGGTAACTATTTGTGGAATCCTAATAGTGACAGAATCTTTGGCAGGGAAGTTGAAATATCTCCCCATATGCCGAGTATGGAGTCTGGTGAACAGCCTATTCTCTTTGGAGACCTATCCTACTACTGGATAATTGAAAGAAAGCCTTTGGCTATACAGGTCTTAAGTGAGCTTTATAGCAAGGATGGACAAGTTGGCTTTTTAGGATTTGAAAGAGTTGATGGCAGATTAATTAGGCCAGAAGCTGTAAAGACAATAAAAATGGCTTAGGCTTTAACTCAAATTTGAGCAAAAGTATCAAGCAAACTTATAGACATTTTTTCTATAAGCTATTTTAGGCAGAGCCCCTCATTGGGGTTTTCTGCCTAAGATTCTTGGAGGTGATGACTGATGAAAGATGAAAAATTTAGGACCAGTGAAAAAGAGATTGCTGGTACTACCTATATAGTTGAATCTGGTGAATGTGTAGAAGCTAAAGAAACAGCCTATTCAAAGATTCAAAGACTAATTTCAAGAAATGCTAAGGAGCTGGAAAAAGCAAGAAAAAATAAAGACAGACTAGAGAAAATCAACTCGACTATAGGGCATTAGTATTGTAATATACACAGTGCTAACCCTTAAGGCTGTCGGAAAGGATGGATAAAATGTTTAGACAGTTAAATAAGGTAAATACAAGTATGGTTAGCACTGGAAGTAAAATTACTGCCCTTTATTGTAGGCTATCAAGAGATGATGAACTATCTGGTGATAGTAATTCAATTAAAAATCAAAAGGCAATCCTACAAAAGTATGCAGATGATAATGGCTTTAGAAATACCAGCTTTTATATTGACGATGGGTTTTCTGGCACTACCTTCGATAGACCAGACTTTAACCGTATGATTTCTGATATTGAAGCTGGCCATGTAGAAACAGTAATAATAAAAGATATGTCTCGCTTTGGGAGGGATTATCTAAAGGTAGGTTATTATACAGAGGTAATCTTTCCTGAAGCAGATGTAAGATTCATAGCTATTAACAATGGAATTGACAGTGCTAATGAGGAAGATAGTGACTTTACACCCTTCTTAAATATTATTAATGAATGGTATGCAAAGGACACTAGCAAGAAGATTAAGGCAGTATTTAAGGCAAAAGGTGAAGCTGGTAAACCTCTAGCTACAATCCCTCCCTATGGCTATCTAAAGTCTAGTGAGGACAAGGATAAGTGGATTGTGGATGAAAAAGCAGCTGAAGTAATAAGAGAAATATTTAAGTTATCTATGTCTGGCTTTGGACCTACACAAATAGCTAAGAAACTTGAAAAACGCTCTATCTTAACCCCTTCTGAACACATAAGGAATATGGGCTTTAAACACCCAGCTAGAAGGCCAAAAACACCTTATTCTTGGAATGCAAGAAGTGTAGCAGATATTCTTTCAAGGATTGAATATCTAGGCCACACAGCTAATTTTAAGACCAGTGTTAAGTCCTACAAGACTAAAGAAAAAATCGACCATGACCGAGAGGACTGGCTTATCTTTGAAAACACCCATGAAGCTATTATAGATGAAAGTACATGGAAGATAGTACAAAAGATAAGAGATGGAAAAAGGAGACCTTCTAGGATGGGAGAAATGGGAATCTTATCTGGCATGATCTTCTGTGCTGATTGTGGCAAAAAACTTTATCAAGTAAGAGGTAAAACTATACCCAAGCATAGAGAACACTTTGTCTGCTCTACCTATAGGAAGGTTAAGGGTGGCTGTTCTTCCCACCAGATAAGAAATATAATTGTAGAGGAGTTACTCTTAGATGATTTACAAAAGGTAGTAGCCTTTGCCAAAAACCATGAAGCAGAATTTGTTGAGCTGGTTATGGCCAATACAGAAAAGAATCTAGTAAGGGAACAAAGGCAAAACCAGAAGGACTTGGATGAAGCACTTGCTAGAATATCTGCCCTGGATACCATTATAGGTAAGCTTTATGAGGACCATGTCTTTGGAAAACTAACAGAAGATAGATTTATTAAAATGTCCTTTGATTATGAAAAAGAACAGGAAGCCTTAAAAGAGAAAGTTGAAAATCTTAGTAAAAGCTTAAAGTTAGCTAAGGACCAAGCCTTGAATACAGATAACTTCTTAAGACTGGTAAAAAAATATACAGAAATCAAGAAGCTGGATGCAGAAATTATAAGGGAATTTGTAGACAAGATAATGGTCTTTAAGGCTGAGAAGGTAGATGGTAAGAGACAGCAAAAAATTAGAATTTACTACAACTGCATAGGTGCAATAGATATTCCAAAGATGGAAAGCAAAACGGCATAGCCGATAAGCGACTATGCCGAATTTTTAAAAGAATTATACATCCCTATGGTAAAGCACCATTATACTGTTCCTTTTTGATTATACTACTAGCAGTATCAAGAACATAATAGCAAATTAAAAAAACTCCCAAGAGTATGGGAGTTCTAATTATTGGTGCCGAAGGTGGGACTCGA
>CAZJCV010000098.1:0-1410 GCA_964544535.1 uncultured Lachnospiraceae bacterium
ATATCTTTCAGAAAATGAAGGTAATAGCCAGCACATATTTAAATACTTAAAACTTGATTTTAAAGTGGGGAAAAAAGTGGATTATCACTTAACAGACGAAAATGTGCTAGCTGTACATAATGCAGCTAAATCAGTTCAAAGAGAAAGGCATCTAATATTGGGTATATTGAGGTTTAAATGCCTCCATGAGGATTTATACTATGCCTCCTATGAGCCTGACCACAATATAACTGCCCTTTTGGTTTCACATTTTTCCAAAAGGCTTTCAAACCAATGCTGGATAATACATGATGTAAAAAGAAATATTGCAGCTGTGTACAACAAAAACAATTGTATCATTACAGATTTGCCGGGAGAAATTAGCGGTCAGCCAATGGTTAAAACAGATGAGTATGAAACTCTGTTTAAGGAGTTTTTTGAAAGTATTTGTATAAAGGAAAGAATTAATCCTAAACTTCAAAAACGGTTCCTCCCAAAAAGATATTGGAAACACCTTGTTGAAATGAGTCAGGAAGCAAATTCCTGACTCATTTTTCCTGTTAATTTTTCCATATTATTTTGTAAACTTTCATTACTCCTCTATACCAAAGAAAAGATAGCCAAAAAACTGTCCTTCACTTTTAAGGGATCTAATCCTGTAAGAAAGCAACCCTTTACGCTCAAGTCTAATATTACATCTTCACTTCTTTTTTCATTATACTCAACATAAGTAAGAACGCCTATTTCCTGAATACCATCGACAAATTTATTGTTACCGTGACCGTATGAATCATTTAAACATTCCACTTTACTGTTTAAAAACCTAGTGTCAGCAATATTTGCTAACGCTTAAGAGATTTATAACCAATTCTGTAAAACTTTTAACTATCATAAAAAAACCTCCCTTGAAATAATTAATATTATATACTTAAACAAAATTCTAGATTATTATATATGAATTTCCATAAATAATCAATACTTATATCAAAAAATGTAATTTTTTTTATTATGTCAATATATAAACAAAAAAATAAGGCAAGGGAAAAACCTTGCCTGTTTTTACAATAACTCTTTTCTAAGCTGTGCCGCCGGCTTATATGACAAATATGAAAGTGGCACGTCAAATACTGTTTTTGCCCCAATTTGTCCTTCCTTATACATAGTATACGCCGCTCTTGCATATGCTACTAAAATACTGGATGTAAACTCAGGATTGCTGTCAAGTTTTATGGAAAACTCTACAATTTGCTTATTGCCTTCTCCTGTAACAGCAGTATGTATGACTCTTCCGCCATGGGGCATTGCTGAATGATTTTTCTTTAACTCTTCTTCTGAAATAAAATGAACCACCGTTTCATAATCTGAAAAATAATTTGGCATGGATTTTATTTCATTCTCTATTTTCTCTTTTTCTGCTCCCTCTTCTGCCAC
>CAZJCV010000098.1:1420-5169 GCA_964544535.1 uncultured Lachnospiraceae bacterium
CAAATGCTTGTCCTTATTGCTAAGCTCCGGCCACAATCCTGCTCTTACCTTTTCAAGTGCTTCTTCTTTAGGTATTGTGTACTGAACACCGTTCTTTACACCTTCCACTCTTCTTATTGCATCAGAATGTCCCTGACTGACACCTTTACCCCAAAAAGTATATCCTACCCCGTCAGGCAGTATCGCCTCTGTTAGCATCCTGTTCATTGAAAAAAGCCCTGGATCCCATCCTACAGAAATAATTCCAATCTTTTTACTGGATTTTGCAACAGCATCCATGGTTTCAAAGTATTCTGGAATTTTAGCATGAGTATCAAAGCTATCCACAGTATTAAACATTTTGAGAAATTCAGGTCCCTGTTTTGGTAAATCTGAAGAAGACCCTCCACAAAGAATCATTACATCAATTTTATCTGTATACTTTACTGCATCATCAACATGAAGAACTTTAACATTTGGATCATTTATCTTTACAGTCCCAGGATCTCTTCTGGTAAACACTGCAACTAATTCTATATCAGGTGTTTTTTTAACGGCGGTTTCTACACCTCTTCCTAAATTCCCATATCCTACAATACCAATTCTAATTTTTTTGCTCAAAATAACTCCTCCCAACCTTAGCTCATGTCTAATATTGCTAATTTAACAACACCATATTTGTATAATTAAAAATATATGCAAAATATTATACCATAAAAAGTCAAAGTTTGCACATTTAAATTTTTTACATCTCCTTCAGAACTTCTTCCATACTGACAAACTCAAACTTTTCAGGATTTCTCTCAAATTCATCAATGATTTTTATTTCTTCCTCATCGGGCTGGACTTCTTTAACGCTTTCCCACTGTTTCTTTACTTCGTTCTCTTTCTTGTTTTTTAGAAAGGCATAATAATTTAAAACTTCTTTGAGAAGTTCTGTGTCATTTTCCTTTGCTAACTTTATAATTAATTCTCTCGATAGCGGACTCACATTATTCACCTGCCCATCATATATTGTTATACTAATATTATATCACAAACACATCTGAAATTTACACTATATTACAACACTGCCTTTCATTCCAAAAGACATTTAAATATATTATGCTGTGTTATAAGGACAAATACTGCCCTCTTACTTATGATATGTCTCATTGGCTAAAATTTTAAACGCCCTGAAAATTTGCTCTAAAAGTATAACCCGCGCAAGCTGATGTGGAAAAGTAAGGTCTGACAGGGAAAAACGAAAATCTGCTAAATTCAGCACCTCATCATCTAACCCCAATGAACCACCTATTATAAATGTAATGTTTGATTTACCTGAAATAAAAAAAGAATTAAGTTTATTGGCAAAGCCTTCAGAATCCAGCTTCTCCCCCTTAATATCCAATACAATAACTAAACTTCCATCCTTTATTTTTTTTATAATTCTCTGACCTTCTCTTTTTTTCACCTGTTCCTCTTCTAGTTTGCTTAATTTGTCAGGTGCCTTTTCATCGCTTACTTCCACTATATCCAATTGACAAAACTTAGAAAGCCTTTTGCTATACTCATTTACCGCTTCTTTTAAATATTTTTCCTTCAATTTCCCTACTGCAATTATATTAACTTTCATATAAATACCTCTTTTTGTAACATCTGCCTTCTTGCATTCCAAAACAACTAAACTATACCCATCTAAACTTCTACCACCTTGCTGACTTCTGACCTTGACGCCACAGAAAGCATAATATCTCTCTCTATATCTATATTTTTTTCCCTTAATATATTGCTCACCGTCTGATATGCCAGCTGAGGAAAATTATTTTCTCTACTCAAATGCCCTAATACAAAACGCTTAGTCCCATTTTCCGCCAGATAAGCCACTACTTTTCCTGCCATCTCATTAGACAAATGTCCGTTGTCTCCCATTATTCTTTTCTTTAAATACCATGGATACTTACCCATTTTTAGCATCTCAACATCATGATTTGACTCAATTAGCAATAGGTCACTTTCTTCTAAGTGATTTAACAACTGCCTGTTCATATGACCTATGTCTGTTGCTGTTGTTATCTTTTTATTATCTACAAAAAAATTAAATCCCACTGGTTCTATTGCATCATGAGGAATGGGAAAAGCATTCACAAAAATATCCCCTATCTCAAAACCACAATCTGTATTAAAATACACTTTGTTTTTAACACTAACAGGACCTAATACTTTCTCCATCTCACACCAGGTTTTTTCATTTGCATATATGGGAATATCAAATTTTCTGGAAAGTACTCCAGCCCCTTTGGTATGGTCGCTGTGTTCATGGGATATTAAAATAGCACATATTTCAGTAGGATTCTCTCCTATAGCACAAAGTGCTTCTATTATTTTTTTCCCACTCAAACCACTATCTATTAGCAATTTAGTCCTGCCTGAAGAAATAAAAATAGAATTTCCACTGCTTCCACTATATAAACTACAAAATTTTATCATTTGTAAATCTCCTGTCTAAATTCTAAAACGTCTTTTTAAAACTAATGCTCCTTGATTCTCTTTATTCTAGCACCTAAAGCCTCAAGTTTTTCCTCTAATTTTTCATATCCTCTATTTATATAATATGTATTATACACTTCTGTTTCACCTTCTGCAACAAGACCTGCAACAACCATAGCCGCTCCTGCTCTCAAATCAAGTGCTTCCACAGGTGCACCGGTAAGCTTCTTTACCCCTTCTATAACTGCCATTCTTCCTTCAACCCTTATAGAAGCACCCATGCGTTTTAATTCATCAACATACTGAAATCTGGACTCCCAAACCCCTTCTGTAATTGTACTTGTGCCATCTGCCAAACACAGCATTACACAAATAGGTGGCTGTAAATCCGTTGGAAAACCTGGATATGGAAGAGTTTTTATATTTGCCCTTCGGATATCCTGAGTGCCCTTGACTCTTATCCAGTCCTCGCCTTCTATAACTTCAACATTCATTTCTATAAGCTTTGCACTTAATGATTCCATGTGCTTTGGAATTATATTTTTGACAGTTACATCACCTTTTGTAGCTGCTGCCGCTATCATAAAGGTACCTGCTTCTATTTGATCTGGTATTATAGAGTGAATAGCCTTACCAGAAAAATTGGAGACTCCCTTAATCTTTATAACATCTGTCCCTGCTCCCTTTACATTTGCTCCCATTGCATTTAGGAAATTGGCTACATCTACAACATGAGGCTCCTTTGCTGCATTCTCAATTGTTGTAATTCCTTCTGCCTTAACTGCTGCCAGCATAATGTTTATGGTAGCTCCCACACTGACAACGTCCATATAAATCTGAGCCCCTACAAGTTTTTTGGCTTCTGCCTTTATTATCCCATGATTTATTTCCACTCTTGCTCCAAGGGCTTCAAAACCCTTTATATGCTGGTCTATTGGTCTAAAGCCAAAATCACATCCACCTGGAAGTGCCACCTCAGCTTTTTTAAACCGTCCCAAAAGGGCTCCTAATAAATAATATGAACCTCTAAGGCATTTTACCATATCATATGTAGCTGCACCAGATTTTATATTTTTGCAATTTATAGTAACAGTTCCTTCACCGCTGCAACTTACTTCAGAACCTAAATTTTTCAATATATCAATTAATACTTTTACATCTTTAATATCTGGAATATTTTCAATGGTGCATGGGCCATCTACCAATACAGCTGCTGGAATCACTGCAACAGCAGAATTTTTAGCTCCACTTATACTTACCTCACCCTTTAAAGGTATTCCGCCCTCTATAACTAGTTTTTC
>CAZJCV010000099.1:0-5167 GCA_964544535.1 uncultured Lachnospiraceae bacterium
TATTGATTCATTTATATTTCCGCCGTCTCTGCTGGCCAGCTTAAGACGTATTTTTATTTTTAGAGAGAGAGCAACTGACATCTAAAGTGCCCTCTCGCTAATTCAATAGTACTAACTTTTAGATTTAATTTCGTTAGCATAAAAGCGACCATTTTCACATAAAAAAAGCCTAGTTTCATAGGATTTTTAATATAAATCCTTTGAAAACTAGGCTATACCTGCTTTTAACAGCGGTCGCTTTTTACGACCGTTGGAATTATTTATTTTTTATTTTCTTGTTCCTAATAGTGGGTAACCTCTTTCTTTTAGCTTTTCATTCCACACATCAACAGATGCTTTATAATGTTGATTAATCATTCCTCTGTAAAAAATATTTTCTTTTGTATTATGATTTAAGCTGAGATTTGCTTTATCTAACATGTCAAAGATAAATTCTGGGTGTAAGTTTAATCCAATGCATACCGCTAAGACATCTTCTAAATCCCATCTTTTGTTAGGCTCATTTCTCATATCTGTGATTTTTTGTTTAAACACGTGAGCTCTGCCAACAAGGTCAAGAACTGTACATCTTTTTCGCTTCATATGTGCCACTAAGCTTTCATGAAAAGTCATGGGAAGATTCTCCAGTATGTTCGCTATTTCTTCCATAGTGTCAAAAGTATTATCCATTTCCTTTAATATCTTTTGATTATGTTCACTACCAAGATCAGCATCTGCATATACCATCTCATTGACGATAGCACTACTAAACAAGATAGTCTTTTGATAATAATGGATTCCTACTTTTCTGTTTTGCTCTGTTCGTTGAACTATTGATATACAGCATTCTTCAGGATGATTTCTTGCATATTCGGTTAGCCACATTTCATCTTCATTAGTGGCTATGTATTTGGGTGAATTTATGCAAATTTTATTCTCCAGATAAATTAACTTTCTCTCATCAATCAAACGTCTCAGAGTTATGTTGCTTTCATAAAGTTTTAATGCCGCTGTGTCACTAATTATGAAAGTTTCGCCTCTTCTAAAGTCTAAGCTTTTAGAATCAAAGTTGTCTAAGTACCTATCATCGACATAATTTAAAACCCCTTCAGCTTCCTTATATCCTAAATCAAGCATTCTAATTTTTGCAGATAACTTGGATACATTAAAATGAATAGCTAAATCTTCAATGACTTTAAGTACTATAGATGGATTGTCGACATTACCTTCTTTATATCCATACTCTTCATATTTCCCCTCTATAAATGATGTAACCCACTTTTTAGGCATCAATATACGAGGTGCTAAGTGACTACACTGCCATTCTAACCATTCATATGGATCTTTATCTTTGTCACGTTTTTTGCTTTCTTCAACGGAACAGCTTATGTTTTTCTTATTTATAAATAAATTCTGTAAGGCAATAAATGGTTGATGCAGATACCAATGCAAGCATTCATGAATTATTGTGTTATTAATAGAACCAAGACTTCTCATAAAGAATATTTCTGGATCATACATTATGGTACCAGCATCCAGATATTCCTTTATAAATTCTTTCGTTTGAGGATTAAAAAATGTAACAGCACTATCCTCAAAGAATATTTGACCAAATATAGTACCAGTCTTAGTTATGCGAACTTCTTTTAATTTTAGATTCATCCTCTTAGCGACAGTAAATGGATCTACGGGAACCATATCATTTAAGGCTTCTGGATAGTATTTCTCTAAAAATTTTTCTGCCATGCTATCCATATCCTCCACATAAATATATGGAACCATATATGGTGAATAGGCATTATTTTTATCCCAGTTGATTTCGTCACCAACCTCAACATTTTCAATAGAAAAATCAAAATTTCTATCATTCAAGGTTGCTACTATCCCGATTATAAAACTAGGTTTAATTTCATCGCTCTCTAACTCACCTGAGGATAATTTCATTGCAGTAAAAGCTATAGTTTCTACTTTTACTTTTAGATAAAATTGATTATAATCAGTTTTTGAAACACTAACGAAACGAATATCAGAGCTTATTAACTCAATTTCATCTGGGTTATCCACCAGATATGAGTATTCTCCAAATTCATTTATATTCTCAGTTAGGTATTCTTCTAAAACATTAATTATATCTTCTATACACTGCTCTTCAACAACATGGTTAATTAAATAATACTCCATCGGCACCTCACCCCCAGTAAAAACAGAATTAATATAGTCTCTTGTAATGTTGGGAAGGTAGATTGCCTAAAAAGACAATCTACCAAGGGCTATAGTTTAATAGTACTGTTCAATGTATTTATAAGCTTTATCAAAAACTTCCTTATCCTTAATTTTATACTTTACCCATACAACACTACGTAGAGCCTTTTTAACTTCTTGTTTTCCTGCAGAGGTGTTTTGCCATCCATCGAACCTGACTATTTTGACAATACTGTCTATATCATTTACAACCCTCTCTACAATAATAGGAGTTGTCTTATTTTTAATACCGTTAAACAGCTCGGTTAAAGCCGCCTTACCTTTATCTACTTCCTCTTCAGGTACGACTTCTTTTTCAGCAGATGCTGCTTCTTTTGCAAGATCTAATAGATACTTAAGAAATTCAATACTATTAATAAGGCCTTGCTCGTGTTGTTCTCTCAACCTTTCTAACTTTTCACCTAAAGCTATATATTTTCTTTCCTTGGAATGTTTCTGTATTTTAGCTACTAGGTCAATTTCTACTTTTCGAGCAGCAGTTTTAGCATCATTATACTTTTCTATAAAGCTATCTATCATATCTGGATCTAATTCTAATATTTCCTCGTCATCTTTCACACCAGAAACATAGATATTATCATGTATTAAGTCAATTGTTTTCTTACCTAAAGCAGACCAAATTAAGCCACCACTACCGTCTGTAGGCTTTACTGATTCGTATACTTTTGAAAGCCACTGATAATCAAACTTGTAAGGGTTTAGAAAATTGTCAGGAGATAAGGCATCCCAAGCACGATTTAAAACCCTAAAGTCTGCTGCAAAGGCATCTTTTTCTTTGCTCGTTGGTAAGCACTCCTGTGCAGCCATTAAACCTTCCCATCCCTCAATGGTTCTATCAACTCCCATGAAATAACTTAGGCATTTTCTCATAATGGCTGGCAACTTTTTCTTAACTTCCTCAATATTAGTAATAACCTTCTTCATTGTAGAGTCATCAAAGTTAAGAGCTTTTGCAACATTATCAAATATTCCAATATAATCTACGATTAATCCATGAGATTTTTCTTGACCATAAGTTCTATTAGTTCTACAAATAGCCTGTAAGAGTGTATGATCTTTCATAGGCTTATCCAAGTACATGGCCTGAAGTATCGGAGCGTCAAAGCCCGTCAAAAGCTTAGAAGTTACAATAATAAGTTTTAAAGGGCTATTCTTTTCTCTAAAGGTGTCTAATAGTTTAGCTTCTTCATCTCTGGTTCTTCTATATTTTTTATACTTGTCCTCTTTATCATTGCTAGTATGCATAACAATATCTGTTGCTTCAGGACCTAATAGCTTATCTAGCTGTTCCTTATACAGAACACAACATTCTCTGTCATAGCATACTACTTGCCCCTTAAATCCATTAGGATCTATCTTTGTTTGGAAGTGATTTGCTATATGCTCACAAACCTTTCTAATCCTATCTGGGGCTTTCATTATTGCTTCAACTTTAACCCTACTTGAAAGCTCTGCTTTTTCATCCTCAGATAATGTTGCAGTAAGGGCATCAAACTCCTCATCAATTGCTTCTTTATCTACATGGAGCTCTACTGGGACAGGTTCAAAATGTAAAGGAAGAGTGGCTTTATCTCTAATTGAATCGGAGAAAGAATATTTACTCATGTAGCCACTTTCGTCTTCTATGGCTCCAAAAGCTACAAAAGTATTTCTATCTATTCTATTAATTGGTGTACCTGTTAAACCAAAGAAAAATGCATTTGGTAGTGCAAGTCTCATCTTTTCACCAAGGTTACCCTCTTGTGTTCTATGGGCCTCATCCACCATTACAATAATGTTTTCACGCTCATTTAATACTTCTTCCACTTCACCAAACTTAAATATAGTCGTAATTAAAATCTTCCTAGTGTCACCTTTGAAAAATTCAATTAACTCTTCTTTACTGCCAGCACTCGCTAAATTAGGAATATCCGTAGCATTAAAGTCTCGTGTAATTTGAGTTTCTAAATCAATTCTATCATCTACTATTACTACTGTAGGATTATTGAGTTCTGGGGTCATTCTTAATTTTTGTGCAGCAAATACCATCAGCAGGGATTTTCCTGAACCTTGGAAGTGCCAGATTAAACCTTTCTTCGGATACCCGTTCTTAACACGCTCAACTATTTTATTAGCACCTTCATATTGCTGATAACGACATATTATTTTTATCTTCCTATACTTTTTATCTGTGGAAAACAAAGTAAAAAACTGCATAATATCCATTATCTTATGAGGTTGCATCATGTCTCCTACACTTCTTTGAACATCTACTAAATTACCTTCAGTTTTTTCATCTTCCGTATGCCAAGGGCCCCAGACAGTAACTGGAGCTTTAACTGCACCATATCTAAAGCATTTACCCTCCGAAGCAAAATTAAATACATTGGTCACAAACATTTGAGGAATACTATTCTCATAAGACAAAATATCTTCAGCACCATCTAGCCACGTTATTGCATTTCTTACAGGAGTCTTCATTTCACCAATAGCTACTGGAAAGCCGTTAATTAAAAGCACGATATCTAAGCGTTTACCGCCTTCTTCTTGAGGATAGACCCATTGATTGGTTACTACAAAATCATTCTTTAATGCTTCCTCGTCTGAACCTGTAGCAAAGAAGCGTATTGGAATCATCCTTCCTCCTTTACCAAAGGGGAAGGAGTTCTCTTCAAAAACTAACTTCTTAAAGGTTTCATTTTGTGTAATTATATTGTGAGACTGAGCTGATAAAATAAGTGTCCTTAACTTATAAATAACCTCATCTGCTCTGGAGGGTTCTTCTGCTATTTCTGGATTCAACCTGATTAGAGCCTCCTTAACAAAGGGTTCAACCATAACATCAGAATACTGACGTGGTAAGTCTTCTGATGTTATGTACTTCCAGCCGTTATTAATGAGTGTCTTAATTATCATTTCCTCAACAGTGTTTTCTTCATTAAACATA
>CAZJCV010000100.1:0-5165 GCA_964544535.1 uncultured Lachnospiraceae bacterium
GGTTGGAGGAGCTTTTAAGGTTTCATGCCAAGAAGCAATATAATCGGCCTATTCGTCGTTGGTGGTTAAGGTAGGGGGTTGGCTATGTCAATGATAAGAGGAGGGCCCCGGTTGCCCGGGGCCTTTTCCTTAGATAATTAGGTTCTCGTATAGACCGTTTATCTCGTCTTGTCTAATGCCGAGATAGCGGCGGGTAATTCCCAGGTTGCTATGGTTTAGCGTCTCCATGATGAGCGCGGGGTTGAATCCTTTTTTCCATGCCTGATAGCCCCAGGTTTTGCGCAGGCTATGTGTCCCGATGTTTTCTTTGATTCCCACTGCTTTGGCGGCTTGCTTGAGTATGCTATTAGCGTGTTGCCGGGTAATAGGCTTGTTGCCTTCGCGGGATTTGAATATATAACCTGTTGGGCTGTCGAGGCTGTCCTGGAGTTCTTGCAGGGCCTTCAGGGCGGCCTTGTTCAGCCTTATGGTGCGGGGTTTTTTAGTTTTACCCTCTTCGATGTCTATGGTTCCTGTTGCTACGTCCTGCCATGTAAGAGAGAGCAGATCGGATATGCGCAGGGCGATATTGATACCGACGACGAACATAGCATAATCCCGCAGGTTACGTTCTTTGAGGTAATTCTTTACGGCGCAGATTTGTTTTTGGTCTCTGATGGGCTCGACTGTTTTCATGGTTATCCTCCTTTCTCTTTACTTAATGTTATTATAGCATACGTTCTGTAATTGTCAAGGGCGAATTGCGGAAGTTGCGTGAAAGTTTTGCGGCGCGTGCCCCAGCTTCGCTCACTACGTTCGCTTCGCTAAGAAGTGCTTTTATTCTTGTTGTGGTGTTTCGGTTTTTAGCCGTTTTGGCTTGTTTACTCGTAGTTAGGTGTGTGTTTTACAGTATGTTGGATTGCGGTTGAATATGTATTGAATTGTGTAATTTTTTTTGAAAAATAAAAGGGGTGCGAGTTGTGGCCGAGACCCGGGAAATACATGTTCCTTACAACCCCAATCCTAAGCAGGCTTTATTTCATGCTTGTGGTGCCGATGAGGTAGTATTCGGTGGAAGTAAGGGTGGTGGGAAGACGGTCGCCCTTGTTATGGAGGCGTTTACCTATGGGGTTGAGTACCCTGGTGCGACCATTTACATCTTCCGGGAAACATATGATGACCTCGAAGCAAACGTAATTGCCGAATGGAAGAAGAGGATACCTCCTGAGTTATATAGTTACCATGGATCGAAGTATGTTGCTACTCTATGGAATGGGTCTGAAGTGTTTTTCAGGTATGTTCGGTCCAAGGCTGACGCTGAAGGTTATGACGGTCGCTCCATCGACTGGTTAGGCATAGATGAGTTGACGCACCACGAAGAGGGAGCCATTCAGATTTTGCTATCCTGTGTGCGGAGTGCCAAGGGATTCCCCCCAAGGTTCAGGGGGAGCTGTAACCCTGGTGGTCCTTCTCACAAGTATGTCAAGCAGCGCTACATTGATCCGACCAACAAGGGCAAGAAGCAATATACCGATCCGGTAACGGGGAACAAGATAGCCTTTATTCCCTCTACTGTTTATGACAACACGGCGTTAATGGAGAACGACCCTGCCTATGCTCGGCGGTTGGAAAATCTGCCTCCGAAGAAGCGTGCAGCCTACTTGCATGGGGACTGGGATCAGTATGACGGGCAAGCGTTTGAAGAGTTTGATCCCAAGATCCATGTCGTGAAGCCCTTCGACATACCTGACCACTGGTATAGGTGGATGGGTGTGGATAACGGTTATACGGACCCGTTTGCGTATTACTGGGGTGCTGTGGATGAGCGTGGGATAGTTTACATCTATCGGGAATTTACCCGGGAGTATGCAGATTTGAAACTTACATATACCCAGCAAGCTGAGAGGGTATTAAGGCTGATGACTCATACCAGGATAGAGAACGGTGTTATGCGGGAGTATGGGGAGCCGATGGGGCCGATTTACTGTGGCCATGATGCCTTTGCCTCTCACCCGCTGGCGCAAGGCAAGACCATAGCATGGTTCTATCAACAGGCTGGGCTGAAAGGGCTGCAACCGGTGCTGCCGGACAGGAAGATGCGCAAAGCTGTCTGGCATGAGTATCTGAAACCTATTGAATTACCTGACCCTGATCCCTATACCGGGCGTAACAAGATTGCCAAGGTCCAAATATTTGACACTTGCGAGAGGCTGATTGAAACCCTGCCGATGCAGATGGAGGACGATAAAGACCCCGAGAAGGTGGCTGAATCAAGCTATGACCATCAGTATGATGGGGCGGGGTATTTGCTGGTCTCGTGGCATGTGAATCGTTCTGGGCGAATTGAGTTACCGAAGAAGGAGTTACCATTTGAATTGCGGACTGAGGAGCCCAAGCGTGGAGCGGTGGAAGAATATTTGTGGAGCTAAGGGAGGGGCTAAGATGGATATATCGCTTATGCTCGTAGGCTTTATCTTATGTGCTTTGGCATCCTTCGCGGGTGCTTTTTTCGGTGTTAGGAGTATGTCTGAGGGGGCCAGGCCCTTAAGGATACCTATCTACCATGACATTAAAGAGGCTGTAGAAAAGAAGAAAGACAAGCTTGAGAGGGATAAATATAACAATGTTATTAGCGAATACCTTTATGGCGAAAAGGGTGAGGAAAGGTGAAAATGACCAGTTCTGATTTGGATTCAATACTTGACTACATTGAATCCTACGAGGCTGATGGTATAGACAAGGAAGTAGCCATCCATGCTGCCGTGGCCATAGCGCGGGGCATCTGGAAGCGGGACCACCCTGACACGTCGCAACTACCGGACCATTTGAAGCCGGGTAATGTAGTCAAAGCCATTATGGAGGGGAGGGAAGCCCGTGCCAGTAAATCTTCCGAAGGTTAGCGAGAAGGATCGCAAGATTGCCGAACGTATAAAAGGGGTTTATCATGCGGGCGTGCAGTATAAACAGAGCATGCAATATTACGAAAAATGGGCAGAGCATGCTCGTTTTTGGTGTGGTGATCAGTGGCCAGCACCGACCGAAAAGACGCAGAACTTCCCTCGTCCAGTAATAAATAAAGTGGCTGAGATAGTTAATCAGAAGGTGGCCGGTATTCTTCATGATGTGGGGGAGATACATTACCTTCCGATGGAGCAGTATGCAGACGTCAGGAGGCTTCCAGTTGAGAATATGGGGCTGGATGAAGGTGAAGATATTACCAACAGTGATATCGACGCTGCTGAGGCGCTCTCGCTCGTTGCCAAGCATGAACAAGACCGGATGGAGTTTAGAGATATACTTGACCGTGGGGCGCTAAATGCTGCAATAACGGGGACCATGTGTCTATTGTTTTCCTGGGACAACACGTTAGTTGGCGGTGGGGAGAACAGCAAATGGAAAGGCAACGTCAATTGTCAAGAAATAGATCCTTTTGACATCTATCCAGAGGATCCCTCGCAGCATGAAGTGCAGAAGCAGCCCGGGATCATTATTGCAGAAAGGTTACCGTTATCCCAGGTGAAGGACTTCTACGGCCAGTTTTCCGATGAAGTGCTATATCTTAAAGCTGAGAAGCCCGAAGCGAGGATACAATCCGAGCGGCGAATTGAGCAAGACGAAACAGACTACGTGAATATTTATCATTACTGGACCAAAGAAGCCGTTGAGCATGAAATAGAGTTTGGTGGCGAGCAGGTAAAGCAAATAAGTCATCAGGTTAATTATTACGTTAGTTGCCAGGACAGGATAATACGTGAGGATAAAAATATAAGTGCGGCCGGATTATATCCCATAGCAACATTTCAATGGTATCCCAAGAAAAAGTCGTTTTTTGGGAAGTCAGAAGTAGATGATTTGATTGCCTCCCAGAAGGAGCTAAACAGGCTGGCTGGGCTGGGGTTACTTACTGTATATACTACCGGTCTGCCGAATGTAGTTTACAAGTCTGGATTTATTAACAAAGAAGATATTTTGCCGGGCGGTGGCGGGATTATTGAGGACAGCTCTCAACCGGGTGTCCAAGCCATCAGCTATATGCAACCGCCACAAGCATCGGCTATTATACCCTATCTGAGGGATAGTCTTACCAAGGGAATGGAAGACACTTCGGGGGTTCACGAAGCCTGGACTGGTCGTGCGCCTTCTGCGCAGCTTAACGCATCTGCGATCATTGCTCTACAGGAGGCAGCAGGGATTACCATCGGCAACATACAGGAAAGGTTGCATAGATGTCTGCGGGATTGTGGGCGCATCTTATTATCATTCTGGAAAGAAAAATGGGATTATGAAAGGTTAATTCGGATAACTGGTGATAACCACCCCGGTAAGATTAAGGGGGTTTTTTGGTTTAAGGGGACCGATTTTGCCGATATGGAATTTGACGTCAAGGTATCATCAGGCCCCTCGCCGTTCTCCAAGGCTATAGTGGCCGCCACGTTGGATCACTTAATTCAGTATCAAGCCATTGATGGCCAAACCTATTTGGAGTTATTGCCTCCTGAAAGTTTCCCCAAGGTGCAATTTATATTGCGTAGGCAAAAAGAGCGTGAGGAAGAAGCGCGTCAGGCAATGATTGAACAACAATTCCAAGTCATCGAGCATATTGCAGAAGCTGTTGTGGCGGAGGCCCAAGCGCAGGGGGTAGAGATAGGCCCCGAGGCCATAGCGCAGTTAATGGAGATGGTCAAGGAGGCTGGGGCGGAGCTTGAAGGGGAGGTGGCAGAGTGAAGGTAGATGGCAATGACATCTCGATGACCCGTGGTGATAGTGGCGGTATTTATGTTCGTTGTTACGACAGTAGCAACGCCATGGTTCCCTTAGTTGAAGGGGACACCATTTACTTTACGGTTAAAGAGAGTGCGGCAAGGGAAGATAAATTAATTCAAAAAGTAGTAACCGAATTTAGCGAAGGTATTGCCTACATCCCCATATTTCCCGAGGACACCAAACCCTTACGGTTCAAGAGGCCGTATATATACGACGTTCAGCTAACCAGGGCTGGTGGTAGTGTTCACACCATAGTCCGTCCTGCCAAGTTTACCGTGCTGGAGGAAGTAACCTATGAGTAGATACCGTGGAGAAATAAACGTTGACCCCGAACTGATAGGCCGGCTGGAATCGGAAAATATCCTGATCAATGCTCGTATAGTAGATGTTGGTCCCAAGGGGCCGCAGGGTGAGCAGGGGCC
>CAZJCV010000101.1:0-5161 GCA_964544535.1 uncultured Lachnospiraceae bacterium
ACATGAGTTCCATGTCCGTTGTCATCATAAGGTTTTTTTTCATCATTTATTATGTCGCAAAACCCTACAATTCTGTTTTTATTCCTTACAAAATCTTCATGGGGGCATATACCAGTATCAACCACGGCAACACCAATATTCTCACCATATATACCTCTATCATGTGCCCATTTTAATTCAATTATTTCAGAAGCTCTGTTCATTTGAGCCGTGATATGAGCGTCATATTCATAGGCTAACACACCATCATTTGAAATTATCTCATTCATTTTATTTTTATTGACTTCAATAACATAGGCATTTATCATTGGCAACTTATGTTTAATTGTGCCCATGGATTTAACACACTCATAATCTTTAATATAATCCTTACAAGAAACAATAATTTGAATTTTATTGTTGTTTTTCATTTTTACATACTCTCATTTATACTTATTCTCTATCAATCTATTTATTAATTCTTGTGTTTATTCAATTTTTTGTTGACTTAAGTTAAAATATAAGTATAATAAGTTTAGTATTACTAAATTTATTATTTAATAAAGAGGATGTGATGTTATGAAAATAGGAAAGAAAATTAAAGACTTACGTATGCAGAAAGGACTGACTCAAGAGGAACTTGCAGATAGATCAGAGTTGTCTAAGGGATTTATATCTCAATTAGAAAGAGACCTTACATCACCCTCAATTACAACCTTAGTAGATATTTTGCAATGTCTAGGAACAAATTTGGAGGATTTTTTTGCAAGTAGTAGTCCAGAGCAAGTTGTCTTTAAAAAAACAGATTATTTTGAAAAAAAGGATCTCGAACTGAAGAACGAAATAAATTGGATTATTCCAAATGCCCAAAAGAACATGATGGAGCCTATCCTACTAATTCTTGAACCTGGTGGTTCTACTTATCCTGACACAGCACATGAAGGGGAGGAATTTGGTTATGTACTTAGTGGTAGTATTACTATAAATATTGGCAATTATTCTTATAAGGCTAAAAAGGGAGAATCTTTTTATTATATTGCATCAAAAAGTCACTATATTACTGCGAATGGCAAGTATGGTGCTAAGATTATATGGGTTTCTTCTCCACCCAGTTTTTAATCAGTTTTATTTTATTTGATATTTATAGTATGATAAATAGTAGCAACTACTAATACTAATGTTATCATTATTCTTTATTAAATTATATACTTTTTTATTCAAACATAAGGGAGGAAGAAAGATGACAGACAACAAACTAATAGATTTGGTTAATATCTCAAAATCATTTGATAATAATATTATTTTAGATGATTTGAATTTATATATTAGAGAAAATGAATTTCTAACATTACTTGGTCCTAGTGGGTGTGGAAAAACAACTACCCTAAGAATTCTAGGTGGGTTTGAAAACCCTGACAGTGGTAAAATTGTTTTTGAGGGCAAAGATATTAGCTCTTTAGAAGCTTATGAACGCCCTGTAAATACTGTGTTTCAAAAGTATGCCTTGTTTCCACACATGACTGTTGCAGAAAACATAGCTTTTGGTCTTAAAATTAAGAAAAAAAGTAAGTCTTATATAGATAATAAGATTAAAGAAGCTTTAAAGCTACTTAATTTAGAGGGTTTTGAAGATAGGTCTCCCGATTCTTTAAGTGGCGGACAGCAACAAAGAGTTGCTATAGCCAGAGCTATTGTAAATGAACCTAAGGTCTTATTATTAGATGAGCCTTTAGGTGCACTTGATCTAAAATTAAGGCAAGATATGCAATATGAATTAAAAAGATTAAAAGAAGAACTTGGAATAACTTTTGTATATGTAACTCATGACCAAGAAGAAGCTTTAACTATGTCTGATACCATTGTAGTAATGAATCAGGGCTATATTCAGCAAATTGGAAGTCCTGTAGATATATATAATGAACCAGAGAATGCCTTTGTTGCAGACTTTATTGGCGAAAGCAATATAATTTCTGGTACTTTTATTAAGGACGAGTTAGTAAATATTTTAGGTACAAACTTTACTTGTGTTGATGTAGGATTTGGCAATAATAAAGCTGTTGATGTTGTAATTAGACCTGAAGATGTAGAACTTGTAATACCTAATGACGGGACAATTACAGGTATTATTACCTCACTAACATTTAAGGGTGTCCATTATGAAATGGAAGTGCTTGCAAAAGGTTATACTTGGTTAGTCCATAGCACTGCCCTATATCCTGTTGGAGCTGAAATGGGAATTAAAATACATCCTTTTAACATTCATATTATGCACAAACCTGAATCTGAGGATGAACAGGCGGTGGTATTTGATGAAAACTAGAAAGTGGCTTGCTTATCCATATTTAATGTGGATGATTGCCTTTATTGTTATTCCTTTATTGCTAATAATTTATTATGGCTTTACTAATGAAGCAGGTAGCTTTACTCTTGAAAACATTATTTTAATTGGAGATCCAATCTTTAAAAATGCTTTATGGTTATCATTACAACTTTCAATTATTAGCACTTTAATATGTTTAATATTAGCCTATCCACTGGCTTTAATTTTAAGAAATATGAATCTTAAAAGTTCTAGTTTTGTCGTAATAATATTTATTTTACCTATGTGGATGAATTCTTTACTGCGTACTCTTGCATGGCAAAATATACTTGAGAACACTGGTATACTTAACAGATTACTTACTTTCTTTCATTTACCTACAATTAGTGTAATTAATACACCAACTGCTATTCTAATTGGTATGGTATATAACTTTTTACCTTTTATGATTCTTCCTATTTATAATAGTTTAACAAAAATAGGTGATGATATTATAAATGGTGCTAAAGATTTAGGTGCTAATAATCTTCAAGTTTTCACACGTATTATTTGGCCATTAAGTTTTCCTGGTATTGTTAGTGGTATAACTATGGTATTTGTACCATCTCTTACCACATTCGTGATATCAGATATCCTAGGTGGAAGTAAAGTTTTATTAATAGGAAATGTTATCGAACAACAATTTAAAATACTTAACAATTGGAACACAGGCTCAGGTTTATCATTAGTCTTAATGGTCTTTATTGTAATTACCATGGCCATACTTGCAAAATATGATAATAGCGAAAATAAATCAGGAGGTAGAGTTCTATGAAAAAGAACATACATTATTACCTTCAAAGAATTTATACAGTATTGATTTTATTGTTTTTATATGCCCCTATTTTAATTTTAATTGTGTTATCATTTAATGAATCTAAATCAAGGTCAAAATGGGGCGGTTTTACCTTGGATTGGTATATACGACTATTTCAAAATAAAGATATTATGAATGCTCTTTATACTACACTAATAATTGCATTTTTATCCGCATTAATAGCAACTATAATTGGAACTATTGCTTCTATTGCAATTAATAGAATGAAATTGTTCACTAGAACAACTATTATATCTATTACAAATATACCCATGTTAAATGCTGATATTGTAACAGCCATATCATTAATGCTTTTATTTATTGCAATTAATTTTACTTTAGGCTTTAAAACAGTTTTAATATCTCATATTACATTTAATATTCCATATGTAATATTAAGTGTAATGCCAAAATTAAAGCAATTTAATGTAAATACTTATGAAGCGGCTTTAGATTTAGGAGCAAAGCCTAATTATGCTTTTTTCAAAGTTGTATTACCAGAAATATTTCCAGGGGTTTTATCAGGATTTCTACTTAGTTTTACAATGTCGTTAGACGATTTTGTAATTACTCATTTTACAAAAGGAATCTCTGTAGATACTCTATCAACAAAAATTTATTCAGAAATTCGCAAAGGCATAAAACCAGAAATGTATTCACTATCTACTTTGATGTTTGTAACCGTTCTTATTTTGTTAATACTTATAAACCTTTGCAATGAAAAAAATAGAAAAAAAGCATAACTATGCCAGAATAAATTATCAAAATATAAAAAATTAATTTTGTTTTCAAAAACGAATGGAGAATTATTATGAAAAAAAAGATTTTACTTATAATAAGCACAATTTTAGTGGTTTTTACTTTAGCTGCCTGCCAAAGCAAGGATGGACCTGTTGTAAATGTATACAATTGGGGTGAATATATTGATCCTGAAGTAATTGAAATGTTTGAGGAAGAAACAGGAATTAGAGTTGAATATAATGAATTTGTTACAAATGAGGATATGTTTCCTGTTATTCAGACAGGTGCTGTAGAATACGATGTAGTGGCACCTTCAGATTATATGATTCAAAAAATGATTGAAGAGGATTTGTTGCAAGAAATTAATTTTGATAATATTCCTAACATAAAAAACATTGATCCTATTCACTGGGAAAGTTCACAGGAATTTGATCCTGAAAACAAATATAGCGTTCCTTATTGTTGGGGAACTCTTGGTATTTTATATAACACCTCTATGATTGATATAGAAATTGATAGCTGGCAAGCAATTTTTGATAAAGACTTCATGACAGAACATGGCTATGATGGACAAGTTTTAATGATTGATAGTGTAAGAGATACTTTTGCAATTGCATTAGCTAACCTAGGATATAGTATTAATTCCACAGATGAATCAGAAATAGAAGAAGCAAAACTATTGCTGCAAGAACAATACTCTTCTGTGGATGCATATGTGGTTGATCAAGTTCGTGATAAGATGATTGGTGGTGAAAACCCCATTGGTATCATTTATTCTGGAGAAGCGATTTATACACAAAGGGAAAATCCTGACCTAGAATATGTAGTTCCAAAAGAAGGTTCTAATGTTTGGATTGATAGCTGGGTAATTCCTAAGAATGCACAAAACAAAGAAAATGCTGAAAAGTGGATTGATTTTATGTGTAGACCTGATACTGCACTTATGAATTTTGATTATATTACCTATTCAACTCCTAATAAAGCTGCATGGGAACTTATTGAAGATGAAGACATTAAATATAGTCAAATTGCATTTCCTGATGAAAGTATATTAGACAATTGTACTACATTTAAATATCTAGGCTCTGACATGGATGAATTTTACCTACAAAAATGGAATGAAGTTAAGACAGATAACTAAGTGGATTCTAATGCTATAGAAGCAAACAATCATAAATAAGCTCTAGATTATATTGAAGACATAATAAATAATAAACTACTATATAATATCAAAAGGACAATATTGTAGAAGCTATTGTCCTTTT
>CAZJCV010000102.1:0-5131 GCA_964544535.1 uncultured Lachnospiraceae bacterium
ACTCGGTCTCACATCATTGACAAATGTACAAAATGCGCATATTTTTCCCTGAATTTTAGACCTTTATGGTCGCCTATGCGATAAGATATACTAATGAATAAAACAGGGTTTTCAGATATTATTAAATCTGATAATAAATTAAATAAGCTTTTAAAAAATTCGTATGATAAAACGCGCCTATAAGGCAGATAGACATTTAAGAGGCGCGCGAAGATAAAAATTGTTAACAAGCAGAATTAACTTTTAAGCAGCTTTTACAATCAAAAAGCGTTAATAATATTCAAATGGATTTTAAGCGTCTTATTAAAAGCCTGCACATAAATCAAAAACCAGAGTATAATATTTTTTTATATGCAAACAACTCAGGAAACAAGTAAAATATTTATATTATGTACGTGCTGAATATTTATATATTTACTATACGTAAACACCCCGAGAAAGACATTGTATATAAGCCATAAATGCGCGGAATTTGCATGCGCCGCGTAAATATATGCGTTAATTATTCGCTTGTTTTTATATAAATAACCTCGAATATTTTTGATAAGGTTTGACTAAATGACAAAACAGGTGGTATAATTACCGTAACAGCGTATAGAACGCAAAAAACAATTAAGGAGGAACATATGCGCAAATTTACAGCGACTCTGCTTACACTTGTAATGGCGATAGGACTTATCGCAGTGCCTTCCACAGCGGAAGACATTACTATATCTCTTTTCCATAACAAAGTGGAAATAGCTGAAGCACTTCAGAACTTCGCCAAGCTTTATTCCGACAAAACGGACGGCGTTACAGTTACTATTGAAAGCTTAGGCGGCGGCGCGGACTATGCAGGCAACCTTACAGCCAAACTTACCGCGAACGCCATGCCTGACATATTCGTAATAGAGGGCGACGGCGACTACAAGCTCTGGAAAGAATATCTTTCGGATCTGTCCGAAGAAAAATGGAACGAGCAGACTACGCTTGCCTACAAGGATCCAGAAGGCAAGGTAGTGGGCTTCCCAGTGTCCATAGAGGGCTTTGGTCTGGGCTATAATAAAGAACTGCTTGAAAAGGCAGACATAGACCCTGCCACGCTTACAACTTTCTCTGCCATTAAAGAAGCCTTTGAAAAAATAGACGGCATGAAGGATGAGCTTGGCATAGACTCCGTTGTGTCCATGGGCGCAAGCGTCGCAGGCGGAACATGGTGGGTAGCGGGCCATCATAACTTCTCTATCTATTTGGGAGGAGGCCTGGACTTTGAAGACACTTCTGTTGTGGATAAATTCAACAAAGGTGAAGTTGAAGAGGAGCGTCTTACGGATTACGCGAAATATGTACAGCTGTTGTTCCAGTATTCCGACAAGGAAGTTACAACAAACGGCACATACGACGACCAGCTCGCGGCTTTCGTAAACAAAAAAGCGGTGTTTATCCATCAGGGCAACTGGATAGATCCAAGCCTTGCCAAGATGAACATTGACTTTGAGTACGACTATATTTCACATCCGTTCAACGATAAGCAGGAATATACAGGCTTGTACCTGTTTGCGCCGAGCTTCTATGTAATTAACGCAAAGGCCAGCCCTGAAAAAATACAGGCTGCAAAAGATTTCCTTAACTTCATGGTATATTCCGAAGAAGGCGCTAACTACATGGTAAATGAAGCCGGCATGGTGCCAGCGTTCTCTAATGTAACCTTAGAGCCAAGCGGCGGCTTCTCTAAAGCGCTTGTGCGCGCTAACGCGGCAGGCGGAAACTATGGCGTGTTCTTTGGCAAAATGCCTCCCGGAACCGGCCAGGAAATTTTAGCCCCCGTATTTGACATATTTGCTCAGGACCCGACCGATGAAAATATGAACTATTTCATAGAAGACATTAAGGGCGCCGCGCAAACAGTTTCGGAAAAACAATAATTCATTTAAAAGGCAGGCGCTTCAAAGTTAAGCGCCTGCCTTTTTCCCATTTTACTTTTTTGAAAGGGGAAGTACAATGAAGAGAAGCAAAGTCTGGGACGCAGTATTTCTTGCGCCATGCCTTATAGCGCTTACTATGGTGGTGCTTATACCATTTGTGCAAGGCATTAATTTTTCTCTTACGGACTGGAATGGCATAAACTCTGTAATTACTTATGTCGGTTTAAGCAACTATAAAGATATGTTTCAATCTGTGGAGTTCGGCTATTCATTTTTTATTACCATTTTATTTACAGCAATAAACGTTGTGCTTGTAAACATAGTCGCCTTTTTGCTCGCGCTGCTTGTTACAAGCAAAGTTAAGGGCAAAAACTTTTACAGAGCTGCTTTTTTTGTTCCAAACCTTATAGGCGGCATAGTGTTAGGCTATACGTGGCAGTTTATGTTTAACGACTTTTTCACCGCAATGGGCAAACTGCTAGGCGCAGGCTGGATGTCAAAATCCATGATAGCCAATAAAGACCTTGTAATATTAGCTATGTCGATAGTAAATACGTGGCAGTACGCAGGATATATTATGCTTATATTTGTAGCGGGAATACAATCCACTTCACAGGAAGTTATGGAAGCTGCCACTGTGGACGGCGCGAACTATTATCAGCGCGTAACAAAGATACTTATGCCAATAATAGCTAACACGTTTACAATTTCTTTGTTCTTGACTATTACAAATTCATTTAAGTGCTTCGACCTTAACGTCGCGCTTACAAACGGAGGGCCTTCAATGCGCTACATGGGCAAGGTGGTAAAATCCAGCCAGCTGTTGGCGCTTACAATATACAATAAAGCTATTACTTCTAAGGAACTTGCAAAAGGCCAGGCCATGAGCGTTGTTTTCTTCCTTATGCTTGTCGTGTTTTCACTTATACAGGTCTACTTTAGCAAGAAGAAGGAGGTGGAAGCCTGATGGCAGACGCTCTGCATTTGGACGCTGTGGGACAAAAATCTCAGCACAGCAAGGGGAAACGCATTGCTCTTGAAATATTAGCTATAATACTCGTTATTATTGTGCTGTCGCCATTTATAATAGTTTTATTTAACGCTTCCAAAACCTTTGATCATATAACAAGGGATCCCCTTTCCCCGCCTACGGATTGGTCCAACTTAGGGGCTAACGTAAGTGCCGTTATAAACGACCCAACCACAGACTTTTTGGGCGCTTTTTTGGATTCCGTAATAATTACCTCGATTTCTCTTGTTGTTATAATAATTTTTTCGTCTATGGCGGCATGGGTTTTAGTGCGCAACCGTTCGCGCTTCAGCAGCTTCACATTTATGCTTTTTGTTGCAGCGATGGTAATACCGTTCCAGGTTGTTATGTATCCTTTGGTGTATTTCCTTAAAGCGATAGGGGACGCCATTGGAATTAAAATGCTCGCGAGTTATCAAGGCATAGTTTTTGCCTACTTAGGCTTCGGGTGCTCTCTGTCCATATTCATATTCCATGGCTTTATAAAGGGCGTGCCCCTGGCGCTTGAGGAAAGCGCGTTTATAGACGGGTGTTCGCAGCCGGGAGTGTTCTTTAAAATAATACTGCCTCTCCTGACGCCTACTATAACCACCGTTGCCATTTTGAACGGCATATGGATCTGGAACGACTACCTTCTGCCGTTGCTTGTTTTAGGCGGCAGCGGGGTAATACAGACAATACCGCTTGCTGTTACTGCGTTTGCGGGCGCCTACGTAAAGCAGTGGAACCTTATTATGACGTCCGCTCTGCTTGCGATGATACCTATAGTTGTGATGTTCCTCTTCGCGCAGAAGTACATAATACGCGGCATGGTGGAAGGCGCTGTCAAGTAGGCGCGGCAAGAGTATGTTTGTCCGGCTTATCTTAAAACGGAGTAAACGTGCTTTATGAATACTAATCGCGCTTAAATTTGCAAACCCTCCCGGTTATCGGGAGGGTTTTAAAAAGTATTGATAATTTTATGCTAAAAGCTATTTACAAAAATCTTTATTCTAAATATGGCAACCTGCATTGGTGGCCTGCCGATACGCCGTTTGAAGTTATTGCGGGCGCTGTGCTTACGCAGAACACCGCCTGGACAAACGTGGAAAAGGCCATAAAGAGCTTTAAAGGAAATTTGTCGCCTGAGATGATATTAAGCATGTCTGACGCTAAGCTTCAGGAAATTATAAGGCCCGCGGGCTTTTACACTCAAAAGGCGAAATGTCTTAAACGCGTGAGCGAATGGTTCGCTGAATACGGTTCTGATGTGAACGTTATAAAGAGCCGCCAAATGGCAGAAATAAGGCGGGAGCTTATTAAAATCAAAGGCATAGGCGAGGAAACGGCGGACGCTATATCGCTTTATGCCTTTGATTTCCCAAGCTTTGTAGCGGACGCCTATACTGTAAGGCTGTTCAGACGCTTTCCGATAGAAGCGGGCGGGACTTATATGGAAATAAAGCTTTTTTGCAAAAAAGAGCTTCCGCGTGACGCCGGACTGTACAAAAACTTTCATGCGCTGATTGTACAGAATGGGAAAGACCATTGCAGGAAAAAAGCAAGATGCTGCGGATGCCCACTTGAAAATATATGCAGAAAACAAGGAACATAAATTTAAATAAAGCGCTTTGCGGTTAACTTAAGAAATAATATTTAAACGCCATGAAATCTTAGCTTATTTTGCGCGCATAAAAATTTTGCAAAGCTTTATATTTGTTTTTACCGCTATTTACAAAGCTTATTTGCGGCTTATACTGCCGACATAATGCCTGTTAAGGCTTTGCCAAAGCGCTTAAGCTATACAAATATAAAATGCAATAAAATATATTGCCGGGCAATACCAGATTGTAGGCAAAGCAACATCAAGGGAGATTCATGGGGCAAAACCACTTAGCGTAATCGAGGCAAGCGAAGGTCGCGGGACATTGCGCAGCAATGTATTCTTTTCATTTTATTATGCTTTGAGCGTAAGCGGCAAATCAAAAATATATCTGGACAAATTTTTGACGGGCGCTATGTCGACACTATTATATTGCTGCGCAATACTATGCTATCGCAGCCTGGGCGAATTTATAACGATTTGATGATTACTCAAACAATGATACGCTTTTAATATGCCATAACTATTTCTAATTGGAGTTTTTAAATTATCCACTTATTAAACTGTACATTTGTCAATGATGTGAGACCGAGTTAAAGATAAAACGACGGTCTG
>CAZJCV010000103.1:0-5130 GCA_964544535.1 uncultured Lachnospiraceae bacterium
TGTTCATAGATTATTCATGCGTTGTGACCAAATAGAGCCTTGCTTTCGTCTTGCCTGAGTGCTTTTCTATTTGCTCTCCTGTGGCTCTCCCCATGTGCACTTTCGCTAGCGGCACGTGGAGCTGTTTGTTGTAGGTGGGGTGTTAGTGTGTTGTCAGGAGCAGGATGCGTGTAGACGGATTTGCCCGTGTGTGTGCCTTAGGTGGGGTTTGCTGGCGGATAGGCGTACCTGTGTGTGTGCCCTCCCATGTGGGCTCTGGCTGGCTGTGTGTAGACGGGGTGTTCTTGGAGGGTGCAATAACGCTTGCTTGAGTGCTTGATTGCTGACCCTACCGAACCCACCGTCTAGGTTTTTGCCCTTGAAAACGTTATCAAACCCCCATCATTGAGCCGTTTTATGAGGTGCGTGTTTATATTTGATATTTAGAATAAAAGTCGCACCTGTTATTTGACATTTTTTAGTCTATTATCTATCCAACTTGGGAAGTCTTTTTGGCTAATTACCGTGATTTCCGTTCCCTCATTTAGATAGTCTGACGGCTTGCTTGTTTCGCCCATTGCGAAGTGGAAGCATGAAACTGAATCATCATTAGGTGTGATGAATAGTGTTAATGCGTTTATAATTTTAATGTACTCGATATTATCACAGTCAACATAGTACTTACCATTCTCAGGATTGATTATATTTGAGATTATGACCGCCTTATCAAACTTCGGGAATTCTTCTTGCCTTGCCTTTTGGTAAATTGCTTTAACAATTGGCTCACATAAGGCTGATTTTTTACGCCTGTGTGTTAGTAGATGAGGGGTTCTAATTGTTACTTGATTATCTGTAACCTTTATCTCTACCTTGTATATATCCAATATTGCTTGGTCAGTATAAATAGGATCGTCTTGCGGAATTGCTTTATCTAATCTCGATAATAACTTTCGATTATTGAAGGTAAACGTATCTAAATCATCATATACTTGCTCATACATCCTCCCGTAATTTGTTCCTTTACATAACGCTAATGTCTCTCTATTATCAATCAAAGATTTCTCTGTCAACTCTATATATTTTTGTATTTCAGATCTTTTTTCTACTACCTTTTCAAGTTCGTTACTAAGGAGGATGTGCTTGATTTTGTGTATTTGCTTTAGCACATTCTCTAAATCCTTCTCTCTATGTTCGAGGGATCTATGTAATGTCTTTAACATATTACTGTTCATCCACTCCTTCCCTCTCCACCTCATAGAATGTAATCTCGCCCGTGTCGTGGTCTATTTTGACAAACGCTTTCAATCCAAAATCATCACTTTCGACTATGTTTGTTTTTAACATTACCTCAATTTGCGACTCATTTTCTATGATTATGAAGGCATTATCTACTGGTGAAGAGGCGGCCAATCTTAATAAAACGCTTGGTAATATACTCTCATCACCTTGTTTGCAATAGTAGACATCGTATAGTTTACTCTCACTTTCTTTCTTTGTAGTGAAGAAAAAACAACTCGGATACCTATCTCCAAAAACATAATTATCTATGTCTTTGCCAAAATAAACCAACAACCACACATACGACAAAATTTCCCTTTCTTTATCCTCATCATTAGTAAGTGTGTAGTGTGTTGACCGATAGAATTTTGAGTCTGTATCATAGTGAGTTAACCGATTTTTCTTTAGATAGCGTAGGATGTGTTCTATCTGCTCGCTTGTTTTGTGCCTGCCTTCAAGGAGCATAACTGCTTGCTTTTCGGCTAGCACACCTGCTGTTTCGACTAATAACCTGAGGTCGTTTATGTCTTTGTTCGTGAGCTCGAACCCCGCTATGTTATTGACAATCAATTTACTCACCCCTTTCTAAATAGTCTATAATGGCTTCTTTCGCCGCCTCGAACCCCTTGCAACAGTGAAATTTATACCCATTTTCTATTAACCCATCCCGCCATTCTTTTTGTTCTTTAGATAGTCTAGCGTTTTTATTCGTGCTCTTCATTTCAATATAAAGACCGTGGTATCCGCCATTAGCGTATGGTAAAAACAAATCTGGAACGCCTGCTTTCACGCCTTGACGCTTGAGGTTTACCGCCTCGATTGGATGCCTGCTACCCCCATTAGGGATGTGATGTAACCATCTTAACTCTGGATATTTGCCTTCTTGCAAATTGGCCCACTTTATTAATGTCGATTGCTCTTGCGCTTCTGTTGGTATGAGTTTACCCATTCTTTCCCCGTCTCCTTTCTATGATTTGTTCTAATGCTGCTCTATCAGTAGTAATTAGTTCAAACTCCATATCAGTCGAAACTACATCCACAGGAATGTTATTTCCATTAGCCATTATCATTCCTTCGCCTCGTTCATAACGAGATATTTCCATAGTTTCATACTCTGATAAGTCTAAAATGTCTTCTACTCGTTCTGCTTCGTCCGACTCTAACTGCAACACTATCTTAGTCTTGCAAGCGTTTATAATGCCCTTGCCGTACTTTCCATCATCAAGCGATAGGAAGTCGTTAATGTCCTGTGTTGCTGCTATTGCCGCTCCACCATAACCCCTGATTATCTTGAATATCTCAAGTACATACTGTGCCGTCAGGGCATTACCACCCGAACCTATTAGCTTCCAAACCTCATCCATGAAGATAGCTTTTCGCTTGGTTCTGTCCTCTTTTGCTTTATCCCAGATGTAATCTAATGCAACAAACATCCCGATAGGCAACAGATCGTTTGATAGTTCTGATACGTCAAACACAACATATTTGTTATCCAAATCAACATTTGTTTGTCCGTTAAATGATTGAACAGATCCATTTACATACCTGTTGAGAATAGTTGCAAGTCGCTTTGTATCGTTTGAACGAGTTAAAACCTCATGTAAATCACCAAGTATTGGCATTTTCTTGTAAACTTCTACGCCATTTTCTACCTTATCTATAAGCGAGTCGTTATCATGAGTGATGCCTTTCTCTCTATATGTCGTTACAAGCGCTTCATCCATCAATTGCTTCTCCTCATAATTCATATCAGGAATAACCATTGAGAAGAAAGTCTCAAGTTTCTGAATTTTTCTAGCCAATATACTGTCAGATGCACCGTATACTTCTCCGTCAACCTCAGCTTCACCGCTTTTGTCTACCTTTCTAATATCAAGCACGTTGACGCAATTAGGCGATCCTGCTGATATTTTAATAAATTCACCACCTATGCCTCTGCAAACCCTTAGGAACTCATGCCCTTTGAGGGGTGATAGAATGAACACTTGAATGTCGTGCATACGCATCCTCGATGCCATTAAGTTAAGTAAGTAAGTTTTACCTGCTCCTGATGTACCGAGTATTGATACGTTAGCGTTCTTATATAGTTTTGTATTGAATAAATCCAGCATACAAAGCGATCCGTTATGTTTGTTTACACCCATTAATATGCCGTCTTCATCAGACATTTCAAAGGCAGTAAACAGATAGGAACTGGCGGCACCGTAAGTGAGCGTATTCCTTTTCGAGCGTGCAAATAGCTTGTTGTCTATATTGCACAATGGCAAGACAGACTGGAAACAAGCGAGTGAGTTGAGCCTGTAAAAATTGCCTTCCATATCTCTTGATACGAGCATATCTTTAACATGGCTTATTTTTCTGTGCATCTCATCTTCGGAATTAGCCGTAATAGTGATGAGTGTGTTCATATAATAAAAATCTTCACCATTCGCTAGCCCATCTTTGATGAAATACGCACTTTGTAATGCACCCATTAGATTGTCATGGTCTTCATTCGCAGTGCTTGTTTTTTTGATTTTTACCCTGTTAATACGTATTGACCTGCTAACTCGATCCCTCATTTGCCTTTTATCTTTCTTCTCTAGGAATATATCTAAATCTATTCCTTCTCCTAAGTTTAAGAATGGCGACGTCCAACCACCCATAACAGATGTTTTATACCCTTTGCTAGGTACATAAATGAACGAATAATATGTGCCATCAGCGATTAAGTAGTTAGAGTGTACTTCGAGTTCTTTAGGAGCGATCATATCCGCTATTGTCATTAGGTTGGGATCTACACCTCTTGCCTCTGCATCAGCCGCTATCAATGAAATCTTATCCGTCAATGAAAGCCTGTCCCTGTCTCTGCAAACAATGTCGTAGAATGTTTCTAGCAAGAATACATTTTCGTCTTCATGCTTGACTACATCGTTGCCACATAGCCTGAGATAGTTTTCTATCGTTTTTGCCGTAGCATTAACCTCGGTAAGGATATATTGCTCATCGTCTTCCCTCCTCATAGGGATATACTCAAATATGAGTAAAAACTTACGCTGCAAACCACGCTGCATACCTGTATTTATAAGAAGTTTTAGATAATCTTCCTGCAACATTTTGCAAGCTTCATCACTTTCTTTCTCGATCATCTCTTCGATCTTTTTGATATGCTTAGTTACGTCAGCTCCTTTTGTGTAAACTTTGAATTGCATCTTAATAGGAGCTATCTTTAACCATGATGCAAATCCGTAAATGATATTCCTCTTTTCTCTGGCTGATCTCAAATGAAAGTTAATAGGTGTAAATTCAAGTATTTTTATGTACCTACCATCTTTCGTTTCTATATAGCCATTGCGAATATCTTTAATGTTGAACAAATCTTGTGTGCTCATTTTGTTTGTTCTTCTCTTTTTGCTTTTAGCCATTTTATCTCCTCCTTACTATCCATTATCGCATGGTCGAGAGAAGAATAATCGCAGTTTTATGCACGTTTCCTACAAATAATAGGGGTGTCAATTCAGCACATTGCACAAATTATGAACAAAGAAAGGCCAGTCAGAAATCAATCTAACTGGCCTGTTTGCATTTATTCTTTTTCATCTTCTGTGTATTCTGATACCCAAAAATTAAAGTACCATTGTAAAGTTTCATCAGATAACGAATCGAAATCCATACTATTTTCAATGTGCCCTTCAAAAGCACCGTGAGATTGATTCGACTTCAGCCAACTAATTGTGGCCTCTCTGTTATACTTTTTAATACTATCACTCCTTTCTTATGCTGACGAAATCTATCTCGTACGGGTTTTCCTCACCATAAGTGCGATCCATTTCGTCAAGAAATTCCTGCAATGTGGTACATTTGTCATGCGAATATTTCTCCGCTTTATTGAGG
>CAZJCV010000104.1:0-5060 GCA_964544535.1 uncultured Lachnospiraceae bacterium
AAGGGAGCAGATGACTCACCTATAGAGCCTGGCAGATAGTCTTAAAAAACTATTTGTCGGGCTCTATTTATTTTTCCCGGCAAAAGGTATTTTACCATTACAGGTAATGTCTATGGTAATTTGAAGCCTATAAAGGAGTGTTCTAAGCAGGTTATGTAAATATTCAAAAAAATATTGCACAAATGCTGTACCGGTCAATTCAACCAGGGAAACTGATACTAATAACTCTTGTAACAATACAGGAAAGGACTACCTTGCCATCGGACTTGAAAAGGATGTTGTATTTAAGGAACTTTGAAATGGTGAGTATCAGAGTGAGAAGTTTATCAAGAAGTTTGCAAAGAGTACTGCTGAAATTCAAGAAACACTGAAGCATTTACAGGAAAGCAAGGGAGCAGAAAAAGATAGAAAACCTTTAGATACAGTGGTACAATGCAAGGCATGAAACCTATGTCATTATTGAAGGAAACAACTTTATCTCTGTTAGCTTTATATCACCGACTAAAAATCATAAAAAATATAAGGATATTATAGAACATATAGCAAGTACAATTCAAGTTATGAATTGAGCATTCTGCAGCTGAATATAAAAGATATTAAACATGGAAATAAAAGATTAACAGAAAGGTGTATGATGAGAAAGAATAAACATTAGGAGAAGCTAGTAAATGTACTAAGCATAACAGAGAAATAAAATTATATAATAAGACGGTTGTCTTCGGGTAGCCGTCTTTCTTTTTACCTAAAAATAAAATAAAAATAGTAAAACATAAAGCATACTAAATATAAAATAATCAATAGATAAATAACAAAGCCAACAAGAAAATATTTGAAATATTCGAAACATCATTTTTTATAATTTTGTTTTGCAATAATATTATACCATAATTTAACTAAACTTATTTAAAGAATATGTTATAACAAGGACAAAGAAACGCTATGTTATTAAAAAATGTTTATTTCTTGATTTAAATCAAGTGAATAAGGTTAATATAAGTGTATATTGTAACATAAGAGATAAATAGTTTTAATATAACTAAGTTAACAGGCTTAAGTAGAAACACTAAACAATTGTATTGCTTGTGTTCCAATAAAACAAGAGATTACGGAGGTAAAATTATGAGTAAAAGAATTACAGACAAGGTAACATGGGTTGGTAAAGTTGACTGGGAATTACAAAGCTTTCATGGGCCAGAGCTTTCAACTAATAGGGGTTCTTCTTATAATGCTTATTTAATAAGAGATAAAAAGAATGTTTTAATTGATACTGTTTGGCAACCATATGATAAGGAATTTGTTGCTAGATTAAAAGAAGAAATTGACCTAAAAGAAATTGATTATATAATTTCTAACCATGCTGAAATAGATCATTCTGGTGCACTTCCAGAACTTATGAGAGAAATACCAGACACTCCTATTTATTGTACAGAAAAGGGTGCTAAGCACTTAAAAGCTCATTTTCATGAAGATTGGAACTTTGTAACAGTAAAAACTGGAGATACTTTAGAAATTGGAGATGATAATAAGCTAGCATTTATTGAAGCACCAATGCTTCACTGGCCAGACTCTATGTTTACCTATATGACAGGTGAAAGTATCTTATTTAGTAATGATGCTTTTGGCCAGCATTTTGCAACAGAAAGTCTTTTTAACGATGCTAATCTTGAAGAAGAGATTTATGAAGAAGCAATCAAATATTATGCAAATATATTGACTCCATTTAGTCCTATGGTAATAAGAAAGATTAAAGAAGTTTTGGCTCTTAATGTACCGGTTGATTTAATTTGTACAAGTCATGGTGTAATCTGGAGAGATAATCCGGCTCAGATAATTGAAAAGTATTTAGAATGGGCAGATAATTATCAAGAAAATCAAATTACAATCTTATATGACACTATGTGGAATGCTACAAGACAAATGGCTGAGGCAATTGCAGAAGGAATTGAAAATGCCGATAAAGATGTTGTTATTAAGCTTTTAAATACAAGTAAAATTGATAAAAATGATGTTATTACAGAAGTTTTTAAATCAAAGGCAGTTCTTATAGGCTCACCAACTGTTAATAATGGACCCTTGCATTCAATTACCGGAATCTTAGGCTTAATCAAAGGAATGAAGTTTAAGAAGAAAAAAGCAGGAGCATTTGGCAGTTATGGATGGAGTGGTGAAGTTGTTAAACAGCTAAATGAATCACTTGAAACAGCAGGATTTAGTTTGTTAGATGATGGAGTTCGTTCACTTTGGGTTCCAGATGAAGATGAAAGAAAAAAGTTAGTTAAGTATGGTGAGGAATTTGTAGAGAAACTATAAGTTTTAGAAAGGCAGGTAATTAATATGGGTGAAAGTATTAATAACAGAGAACATCGTAAAGAAGTAATAAAAGATATAATTTCACAGCTTCATGACGGAAAAACAATAGAAGATGTAAAGGGACAATTTGACGAAACATTTGCTGATGTTTCTGCTTTAGAAATAGCACAAGTTGAACAAGCTCTTATTGGTGAAGGGATGCCAATCAGTGAGGTACAAAGACTTTGTGACGTACATGCAGCTGTTTTTAAAGGCTCGATTGAAGAAATTCATGCTCATGAAGATCTATCTAAGATAAAAGGTCATCCAACATATGTATTAAAAAAGGAAAATAGAAAACTTGAAAAGATAATGGAAAAGAAAATAGAACCTTATTTAGATGATTTATCCAATGAAAAGAATATCAAGAAGTTGAAGTCTGGGCTTAAGAAATTATCAGAAATTGATATTCACTATTCTAAAAAAGAAAACCTAATGTTTCCTTACTTAGAGAAGTATGGAACTACTGCACCGCCACAAGTTATGTGGGGTGTAGATGATGAAATACGTGCGGCGATTAAAGAAATTAGAAAGATTCTTAAGAATGGGATAGAAGACAAACAAGACTTTACTGATAAAGTAAAAGACGTTCTACATCGAGTAAGAGAAATGATTTTCAAGGAAGAAAGTATATTGCTACCTATGCTAGTAGAAAAACTAACTCAAGATGAATGGATAGTAATAAAAGAAGAAAGTGGAGAAATTGGCTTTATAATTGATGACATACCGGAATGGAATCCAACTAAGGAAGTTAAGAGAGAAGTCAAAAAGGAAGCTAAAGATAAAGGTGTTATAACTTTGCCTTCTGGATATTTTAAAGTGGAAGAATTAACAGCAATGCTTAATAGTTTGCCATTTGACATAACTTATGTGGATAAAGATGATACTGTAAAGTATTTTTCTCAAGGTAAAGAGCGAATTTTTGCACGAACTAAAGCAATAATTGGTCGCGATGTATCCAATTGTCACCCGCCATCAAGTGTAAATGTAGTTGGTGGAATAGTAAAAGATTTTAAGTCAGGTAAAAAAGATCATGAAGATTTCTGGATTAAGCTAAAAGACGGTAGATATGCATACCTAAGATATTTTGCCGTAAGAGATGAAGAAGGTGAATATCTAGGAGTTGTTGAAGTGTCTCAAGATATAGCACCAATTCAAGAAATTACTGGCGAGAAAAGATTAGTAGAATAAGGGACGCAAGGCCGGGACACAGGGACAATGAAACGGTGTTCTGGCCTGCTCCTTTATAAATTATAAACTTTTTTCTTTAAAACATATCTTAGGAAAAATATACTTAAAATCAACGAACTTATTTCAGCAAGAGGAATTGAAAACCATACTGCATTAAGTCCAAAGAAATGCCCTAAAATATAAGCTGAAGGAAGTATGAATACCAACTGTCTTGTAATAGAGTTGATTAGTGATAGGAAGCCATTATCTAAGGCTTGGAATACAGAGCCACAAATAATAGAAAAACCAGCAAAAATAAAGCTAAGACTTATTATTCGAAGGGCAGGAACTCCTATACTTAACATTTCTTCAGAGGCATTAAATAGGGCAAGTAATTGTGCAGGGAAGATTTGAAAAATCCCAAGCCCTATTAGCATGACAATAACAGCTGTGATAATGCTTAATTTAATTGTATCAAGGATACGTTTTTTGTTTCTAGCACCATAATTATAAGCAATAATTGGAACCATACCATTATTAAGGCCAAACACAGGCATAAATACAAAGCTTTGTAGTGCAAAGTATATACCATAGACAGACACTGCTGTTGGAGTAAACGAAATCAAAAGTTTGTTTATAAAATAAGTTAAAAAGGATCCAATTGTTTGCATTAAAATTGATGGAATGCCAACGGCATAGATTCTTTTAATTATCTTTAAATCAGGTTTAAAATCTTTCAGAGATATATTAATTTCATCATTTTTCTTTATATTAAAATATAAGGCTAATAAAGCAGCTAGTAATTGTCCAATAATAGTTGCTATAGCTGCACCTTTTACACCAAGGGCTGGAAATCCCAATAAGCCGAAAATCATTATTGGATCAAGTATAATATTAGTTACAGCACCAACTATTTGGGTAATCATGCTAAGTACGGTCTTTCCAGTAGATTGTAAAAGTCTTTCGAATATCATTTGCATAAATGATCCAAAAGAGAACAAGGATATAATATACAAATAATCCAAAGAATATGCAATGATCTGTGCATCAGAAGTCTGTGCAAGTATAAACTGCTTTCCAAAAAGAATGCTAATTATGGCAAAAACAATAGAAAATACTACTGCAAGAAAGATGCCATTTTTAGCAGCCAAGTCAGCATTTTTTTGGTTTTTCTCACCAAGACTTCTTGATAATAAGGCATTAACACCCACACCAGTACCAACAGATATTCCAATCATAAGCATTTGATAAGGGAATACTAAGCTAAGGGCTGTAAGGGCATATTCATTTATATGTGCAACAAACATGCTATCAACTATATTGTATATAGATTGTACAATCATAGAAAACATCATAGGTAAAGACATTGAAAACAATAACTTTGGAATAGGCATTACGCCCATTTTATTTTCTTTGGTATTAGTCAATTATAAATCCTCCTTTAAAGTAGTCAAAATTAAAGAAAATAGTTGTAAAAAAAAGAGACAACTATATTATTCTAAAGACATATCATTGAAATGTCAAGTAGTACACAGGGACAG